>NZ_JAKEDT010000020.1 GCF_021462525.1 Thermus caliditerrae
GGATACCGGGGGGAGGATGCTCCGGGCGTACGTTCACCCGGCCAACGAACACGACAAGTGGGGCGGGAAAGCGGTTTTGGAGGGGATGGACCTTGGTCTGTGGCCGAGGGTGAGGAAGGTGTATGGGGACTGGGGCTACCGGGGCCTAAGGGGCTTTTTGGAGGCTCTTGGGTTAGAGCTGGAGGTGGTGGCCCATCCTTACGCCGGGGTGCGGGGGGTGTGGGTGCGGGAGGGGGAGGAGGTGCCGGAGCTTCCCCGGGTAGAGGGCTTTAAGCCGTTGCCCAAGCGGTGGGTGGTGGAGCGGACGTTTGCGTGGTTGGGGAGGAACCGGAGGTTGAGCAAGGATTACGAGCAAAAGTTTTCACCCCCCGTTTCCTTAGGCCTCCCAAGGGACACCGTAGCCCCCCTCCTTGCACAGGAGCCGGTCACTACGGTATCCCTACCGGGTGCTCCAACCGGTACCTGAAAGTCTATCACCCTTCCGGCTCGGCTACCTGGCAGGCTTGCTCCTATCCCACCGCAAAACCGTCCACGCCATGTGGGAAGAAGGCTACCTCCCCTCCTCCCCAAGCTACGCCTCCACCCTCCTGGCCCTTAACCCCCATCCCTACGCCCCCGGCTGGCACCAAAGGCTCCTCGCCGCCCCCAAAGGCGCCTACCTGGCCATAGACCTCATGCCCACCCCCCACACTGGCCCCGCCATCCAAGGCTTGGGCCAGGTCTACAACCCCGCCGCCAAGGCTACCCGCCTCGGCCACCTCTTCCTCTCCTCCGTCCTGGTCTTCCCGGGAAAGGACCCCTACCCCCTGGCCCTCAAGCCCCACCCCGTCCCCGGGATGGAAACCCCAGACTACCCCCTCAAGACCCCCTCCGAAGCCCTGTTGGATGAGGTCTTTGACCTTCTGGCGGTCCATCCCCAGGTGGACCTCAAGGGAGTGGTGGCCGACGCCCAGTTCAGCTCAGGGCTGACCTTGAGGTCCCTCCTGCGGGCGGGCATTCCCTTTGTGGGCAGGATGCGGAGCCGGGTGAAGGTGGTGCTGCTGGAAGAGGGGGCAGAGGGGGAGGAGGAGGAAGGGGAGGTGGTCCCGGTGGGGGAGGTTTTGCAGCGCTATCCGCCGGGGAGGGCCCGGTACTACCGGCGGTTTGGGCTGTACGCCAAGCGGGTGCGGGTGGTGTGGCCTGGGGTGGGGCGGGTGGACATGGTGCTAGTGCACAAGGCCCAGGGGGCGGGGTGGCGGCGGTGGGTTTTGGTGTCCACGCTGGGGGGTGGGGTACAGGAGGTGCTGGAGGCTTGGACGTTGCGGTGGAAGGTGGAGGTGGTGCACCGGCTGTTCAAGGGGAACCTGGGGCAAGGGAGGAGCCAGGCGCGGGGGTATGCGGTGCAGCTGGCCCACAGCGAGTTGGTGGTGCAGGCGTTTCACGAGGTGCGGCGGGTGCGGGAGGAGAGGCCGGGGCTGATGTGGCGGCATGCGCAGCGGGAGGCGGGGAGGAGGTTCAGAGAAGCCTTGTTGACCGGGCCTCAGGCCACCTCACCCCCTAGGAGGCTCGCTCGGAAGGAGGGTGGGACGTAGGGAGAAAAGTTTTGTTACGAGCAGCATCCTTCCGTCAGTGAGGCGTGGTTGTACTTGGGCATGCTACGCTTGCTGGTGAAGCGGCTGGCGAGGGCCGCGTAAGGTGAGGTGGGGGACTTTTACGACAGCCTCTTATACCCTTTTCCCCTGAACCCTTCGCTCCCTCCCCTTGGCGGAGGCCCTGGGTACCCTTTCGCCGGGGTCCCCACGCGGACTTTGTCCGCGTGGGGTGGCATTAGAGCTCCCTGGCGGAGGGGAGTTCCAGGCGCAAGCACGCCCCTCCCAGGGAGCTTTGGCACGTTAATAGCCTTCCCCCGTGGGCCTCCGCTACCCGCCCGGCGGTGTAGAGGCCGAGCCCGGCGCTTCCCCGGTTTGTCCCCCCTTGGCGGAAGGGCTGGGCCAGGGCCTCCAGGGGCAGGGGAAGTCCGGGGCCGTCGTCCTCCACTGCCAAAGCCCCTTCCTCCACCCTTACCCGCACGCGGTTTCTGGCGTGGCGCAGGGCGTTGTCCAGGAGGTTGGCCAGGGCGCGCTCCACCAAAAGCCGCTCCCCCCGGGCCAGCCCCGCCCCCTCCACCAAGAGGCCCACGCCCCGCCTGCTGGCCTCCTCCCGGTAGCGCAGGAGGAGGTCTTCTACTAGGGCCCTCAGGTTCAGGGTTTCCCGCTGGGGGGTGCGGGCCTCGAGGCGGGAAAGGGCCAGGAGGTTTTCCACAAGCCGGTAGGCTCGGGAGAGCTCTTCCTTGAGCTGGCCGAGAAGCTCTACCCTCCGCGCCCTGCCCAGGTGGTCCTCCTTCTCCAGGTACTCCAGGGCGCGGATGGCAGAGAGGAGGGGCGTCTTGAGGTCGTGGGCCAAGGCCCCGTAGAAGGCTTCCCGGGCCTCGAGGAGGTTCTGCAGCCTGGCTAGGAGCTCCTGGAAGCGGCGCCGCAGGAGGGCCACCTCCGCGGGTGGGGGTTCCTTGGGGGGCGGGAGCTGGAGGGCCTGCACCGGCCCTTCCTTGAGGGAGAGGTAGGTGAGGGCCCGGGTGAGCTCTTCTAGGGGCCTGAGGAGGCTCCTGGCCAGGAAAAAGCCCACCAGGGCGGAAACCAGGGCCAGGAGGAGGAGCCAAAGGAGGAGGGGAAGCCAGGGTCCCTCCCCCATAAGCCCCAGGGTGAGGGCCAGGACCAGGTTGGGCAGAAAGGCCAGAAGGGCGATGACCAGGGCCAGCCTTGCCCTAAGGCTCATCCCGCCCCGCCGAGAGCACCGCCAGGAAGGCCTCCTGGGGCACCTCCACCTTGCCGATGGCCTTGAGCCGCTTCTTTCCCTCCTTTTGCTTTTCCAAAAGCTTCTTCTTTCGGGTCACGTCCCCGCCGTAGCACTTGGCCAAGACGTCCTTCCTGAGGGCCTTCACCGTGGCCCGGGCGATGATCTTGCCCCCGATGGCCGCCTGGATGGGCACTTCAAAAAGCTGACGGGGGATGACCTCGGCCAGCTTATCCACGATGGCCCGGGCCATGGGGTAGGCCTTCTCCCGGTGGGCGATGAAGGTGAGGGCGTCCACGGGCTCCCCGTGCACCAGGACGCTCACCTTGACCAAATCCCCAGGTTGGTAGCCGATCTGCTCGTAGTCCATGGAGGCGTAGCCCCGGGAAAGGCTCTTCAGGCGGTCGTGGAAGTCGTAGAGGATCTCGGCGAAGGGGGCCTCGTAGATGAGCTCTACCCGCTTCTGCGAGCCGGGGAGGTAGGTCATGTTTACCAGGCGGCCCCGCTTTTCCTGGACCAGCTGCATGATGGCTCCCACGTACTCCTCGGGGGTGAAGAGGGTGAGCTTGACGTAGGGCTCCAGCACCTCCTCCACCTTGGTGGGGTCGGGGAGGTCGGCGGGGTTGTGGATCTCCACCTCTTCCCCGCTTTTCAGGCGCACCCGGTAGACCACGCTGGGGGCGGTGGCGATGAGCTCCAGGCCGAACTCCCGCTCCAAGCGCTCTTGCACGATCTCCGCATGGAGAAGCCCCAGGAAGCCGCAGCGGAAGCCGAAGCCCAAGGCGGTGGAGGTCTCCGGCTCGAAGGTGAGGGCGGCGTCGTTCAGCTTGAGCTTTTCCAGGGCGTCCCGGAGCTTGCCGTAGTCCCCGGAGTCCACCGGGTAGAGGCCGGCGAAGACCACGGGCTTGGCGGGGCGGAAGCCGGGGTAGGGGGCGTCGGTGGGGCGGTCGGCCAGGGTAATGGTGTCCCCCACCTGCACGTCGTGGATGTCGCGGATGGCGGCCACGAGCCAACCCACTTCCCCCGCGGTGAGTTCCTCCACCGGGACAAGCCCCTGCGGGGTGAAGACCCCCACCTTGTTCACCACGAACTCCTTCCCCGTGGACCAGACGCGGATGCGGTCTTCCGGGCGCACCCGGCCCTCGAAGAGGCGCAGATAGGGGATGACCCCCTGGTAGGCGTCGAAGAGGGAATCGAAGATGAGGGCCTTCAAGGGGGCCTCGGGGTCGCCTTGGGGCGGGGGGATGCGCCGGACGATGGCCTCCAGGATCTCCTCCACCCCCTCCCCGGTCTTCCCCGAGGCGAAGATGGCCTCGTCCGCAGGCAGGCCCAGGACCTCCTCCACCTCGAGGGCCACCTCCAGGGGGCGGGCGTTGGGCAGGTCGATTTTGTTGATGACGGGGATGATGGTGTGCTCGTGCTCCATGGCCAGGTAAAAGTTGGCGATGGTCTGAGCCTCCACCCCTTGGCTGGCGTCCACCACCAGCAGGACCCCCTCCACCGCCGCCAGGGCCCGGGAGACCTCGTAGGTGAAGTCCACGTGCCCGGGGGTGTCGATGAGGTTGAAGACGTAGGTCTCGCCGTCCTTGGCCCGGTAGTTCACCCGCACGGCGCTGGCCTTGATGGTGATGCCCCGCTCACGCTCCAGCTCCAGGGAGTCCAGGAACTGCTCCCGCATCTCCCGCTCGCTCACCGCGTGGGTCATCTGCAGGATGCGGTCGGCCAGGGTGGACTTCCCGTGGTCCACGTGGGCGATGATGGAGAAGTTGCGGATGCGGCGGCTATCCATCCTTTCCATCGTCCGGGGAAGGAAGGGCAAAGTCAAGCTGCCCTGTCCACGCCCTGTTCCTGGAGGCGTTGGCGGGAGGAGGGGAGCTTGAGTCAAGTGGCCTTGTGCGGCCCCCGACCGCCGGGTATGCTTGGGCCAGGAGGTTCCCTTGAACCTGGAGCATTCCCTGCGGGAGCTGGCCCGGCGCTTCGCCCGGGAGCGGGTGCTGCCCGAGGCCTCCCGCCTGGACCGGGAGGCCCGCTTCCCTCGTGCCCTCTTCCAGGAGGCGGCGGCGCTTGGCTTCCCCACCCTTGTGGTGCCGGAGGTCTGGGGCGGGGCGGGCCTGGGCCCCACGGCTTTGGTCTTGGTGGCCGAGGAGCTGGCTTATGCCTGCACCGGGGCGGCGGCGGCCTTGCTCCTCAACAACCTGGTGGCGGACGCCCTCCTCCTTTCGCAAAGCCACTACGCCCAGGGTTTCCTTCCCCGGCTCAAGGGGGAGGTGGCCGCCTACGCCCTCACCGAGCCCCAGGCGGGTTCGGACGTGGCCGCCATCCGCACCCGAGCGGAAAGGGTGCCGGGAGGCTACCGCCTCTACGGGCGGAAGACCTGGATCAGCCACGCCCCCGAGGCGGCCTTCTTCGTGGTCTTCGCCAAGGTGGCGGAGGGGAGGGAGGGGATCGCCGCCTTTCTGGTGGAGCGGGGGGAAGGGGTGGAGGTGGGGCCTCCCTTGCCCAAGCTGGGGCAGAAGGCCTCCCCGGCGGCGGAGGTGGCTCTGGAAGGGGTTTTTGTGCCCGAGGAGGGCCTCATCGCCCGGGAGGGTTTCCGGCTCGCCATGCGGGTCTTCGACCGCTCCCGGCCCATGGTGGCCGCCTTGGCGGTGGGGCTTTTGCAGAGGGCTTTGGACGAAGCCCTGGCCTACGCCGCCATGCGGGAAGCCTTCGGCAAGCCCCTTTGGGAGCATGAGGGGGTGGGGTTTAAGCTTTCGGAGATCTTCATGGACCTCGAGGCCGCCCGCCTCCTCACCCTGAAGGCTGCCGAACTGGCGGAACGAGGCGAGGAGAACGCCTTGGAGGCAGCCGCAGCCAAGGCCTTTGCCGCCGACGCCGCGGTGCGGGGGGTTTCCGAGGCCCTCCAGGTCTTCGGGGGCAACGGCTACAGCGAGGAGTACCCCCTGGCCAAGCTCTACCGCGACGCCAAGGTGCTCCAGATCTACGAGGGCACCTCGGAGATCCAGAGGCTCATCGTCCTGCGGGAACTGGTGCGGAGGAAGGTATGGGAGAGCCGGTGATCCTCGAGGCGGTGCGCACCCCCATCGGCAAGCGGAACGGGGCTTTAAGGGCGTGGCGGCCCGATGCCCTTTACGCCCGGGTCTTGGATGCCCTCCTAGAGCGGACGGGGATCGACCCCCACCTCATCGGGGACGTGGTCACGGGGTGTGTGACCCAAACCGGGGAGCAGGGGGCCAACGTGGGCCGGCTGGCCGTCCTCCTCTCCCGCCTGCCCCAGGAGGTCCCTGCGGTAAGCCTAAACCGCATGTGCGGCTCCAGCCAGCAGGCCATTCACTTCGCCGCCCAGGCCATCGCCGCCGGGGACCTGGACTTCGCCATCGCCGGAGGGGTGGAGAGCATGACCCGATGCCCCATGTTCTCCGACATCGGGGGCGGCTTCCACACCTTGAACCCTGCCCTTTTCCGGCGTTATGAGCTCGTCCACCAAGGGGAAAGCGCGGAACGCATCGCAGAGAAGTATGGCCTCTGCCGGGAGGAGCTGGACGAGTGGGGCTACCTCTCCCACAGGCGGGCGGCCCGGGCCATCCAGGAGGGGCGCTTCCGGGACCAGATCCTTCTCCTGGAGGGGGTGGATGGGGAGGGAAGGCCTTTCCTGCTGGACCGCGACGAAGGGGTGCGTTTCGACGTGGACTACGAGCGGATGCTGGCCTTGAAGCCCGTCTTCCGGGAGGACGGGGTGGTGACCGCCGGCAACTCCAGCCAGATCTCCGACGGGGCGGCGGCCCTCCTCCTGGGGGACCGGGAGAAGGCCCAGGCCTTGGGCCTTCGCCCCCGGGCCCGCTTCCTCGCCCGGGTGGTGGTGGCGGGGGACCCCACCCTGCAGCTTCTGGAGGTGATCCCCGCCACGAGGAAGGCCCTGGAGCGGGCCGGGCTTTCCCTCAAGGACATCGACGTCATCGAGATCAACGAGGCCTTCGCCAGCGTGGTCCTGGCCTTCCTGCGGGAGCTTGGCCCCGACCCGGAGAGGGTGAACCCCAACGGCGGGGCCATCGCCCACGGCCACCCCTTGGGGGCCACGGGGGCGGTCCTCATGACCAAGCTCCTCCACGAGCTGGAACGCACCGGGGGGGAGTTCGGCCTGCAGGTGATGTGCATCGGCCACGGTCAAGCCACGGCCACCATCATCCAACGGATCTAGGGGTGGACCATGGAACGAAGCGCCTTGGTAACGGGTGGGGCCTCGGGGCTTGGACGGGCCGCAGCCCTGGCCCTAAGGGATAGGGGCTACAGGGTGGTGGTCTTGGACCTCAGGCGGGGGGAGGCTCCCGGCCTCCAGTACCTGGAGGGGGATGTGGCCCGGGAGGAGGATGCTAAGCGGGCGGTGGAGCTCGCGGCCTCCCAGGCTCCTCTCTTCGCCGTGGTGAACGCGGCGGGGATCGGCCTGGCCCGCAAGATTTTGGGCCGAGAAGGCCCCCACGACCTGGAGGGCTTCCGCCGGGTGGTGGAGGTGAACCTCTTGGGCACCTTCAACGTGTTGCGTCTGGCGGCTTGGGCCATGCGGGAGAGCCCTCCCGACGCCGAGGGGCAGCGGGGAGTCATCGTGAACACCGCCAGCGTGGCGGCTTTTGAGGGCCAGGTGGGCCAGGCGGCCTACGCCGCCAGTAAGGGGGGCGTGGTGGGCCTCACCCTTCCCGCCGCCCGGGAGCTGGCGGACTGGGGCATCCGGGTGGTGACCGTGGCCCCAGGCCTCTTCGATACCCCCCTCCTTCAAGGGCTTCCTGAAAAGGCCAAGGCCTCGTTGGCGGAACAGGTGCCCTTCCCTAAGCGCCTGGGCCGGCCAGAAGAGTACGCCCTGTTGGTCCTCCACATCCTGGAAAACCCCATGCTGAACGGGGAGGTGATCCGCCTGGATGGCGCCCTGCGCATGGCCCCCAGGTAAGGTTCTGGACCTGACCCGGCTGCTTCCCGGGCCCTTGGCGGGAAAGCTTCTTGGGGATTTGGGTTTTCCCGTGGTCAAGGTGGAGCCTCCGCAAGGGGATCCCCTCAGGGACTGGGCCCCGGAGGCCTATCGCTTTTTGAACGGGGAAAAGGAGATCCTGACCCTTGACCTAAAGAGGGGGAAGGATCGGGAGAGGTTGTTGGTCCTGGTAAGGGAAGCCGCCGTTCTCCTGGAGTCCAACCGCCCCGGGGTCATGGAGCGGCTGGGCCTCGGGCCTGAGGTGCTCCTTGGGGTCAACCCCCGCCTGGTCTACGCCCGGCTTCGGGGTTACCCGGATGTTCCCGACCCTGGCCATGACCTCACCTATTTGGCGGAGGCGGGGCTTCTCGGGCGCTTTCCCTGGAGATCCTTCCAGTTTGCTGATCTGGCAGGCGCCTATGCCCTAGCCCTGGTGGCCTTAAAGGGGCTTCTCCTGGGGGGCGGGGTTTACGAGGTGGCCCTCTCCGAGGCGGTCAAGGCCGTGGCCTATCCCCCGATTCCCTTTCTGGATGGCTCGGTCCTTTGCTATGGGGTTTACCCTGCCCGGCAGGGGCAGGTGGCCTTGGCCGCCTTGGAGCCCCATTTCTGGGCCCGGTTTTGTGAGGAGGCAGGTCTACCGGAGTTGCTTGCGGCGGCCTTCAGCCCGGCCAAGCCCGGCCTTGTGCCTTATGAGCGGCTACGGGCCTTCTTTCAAGGGAGGACCGCCCAAGAGTGGGAGGCCTGGGCCAAGGGGAAGGGGGTGCCCCTCCGGGCCGTGCGGGGCTAGCGGGCGGTCCAGCCTAGGTCGATGGGGAAGACGGCGCCGGTGATGGCCCCCGCCTTCTCCGAGGCTAGGAAGAGGGCGAGCTCGGCCACCTCCTCGGGCTCGATGAGCCGCTTCACCGCCGCCTGGGCCAGGAAGACCTTCTCCACCACCTCGCTTTCCGGTATGCCCAGGGTGCGGGCCTGGTCGGCGATCTGGTTCTCCACCAGGGGGGTGCGCACGTAGGCGGGGGCGATGGCGTTCACCGTGACCCCGAAGGGCCCCGCTTCCAGGGCCACCGTCCGTGTGAGGCCGATGAGGCCGTGCTTGGCGGCGATGTAGGCGCTCTTGAAGGGGCTGGCCACCAGGCCGTGGACGCTGGCGATGTTGAGGATCCGCCCCCAGCCCTTGGCCTTCATCCCGGGAAGGAGCGCCTTGGTGAGCTGGAAGGGGGCGGTGAGCATCACCTGGAGCATCCTTTGCCAGGTTTCCAAGGGAAAGTCCTCCACGGGGTCGATGTGTTGGAAGCCGGCGTTGTTCACCAGGATGTCCACGCCGTACCGGGCCGCTTGCTCTCCCAGTTCCTCCACGGCCTTAGGGTCTCCTAGGTCCGCCTGGAGAAACACCCCGCCCAGTTCCGCCGCTAGGGCGGAGGCGTCCTTCACGTCGTGGACCAGCACCCTGGCCCCCTCCTGGGCGAAGGCCCGGGCGATGGCCAGGCCGATGCCGCTTCCGGCGCCGGTGATCAGCACGGTTCTGGGATGAACAGGGTTCATGGGTACCTCTTGGGTATCTTACAAGCTCAGGTAGGCTTCCCGTATGCTGGGGTCCTCTAAAAGGGCGTGGGCAGGACCTTGCAGCACCAGGCGACCGTGCTCCATCACGTAGGCCCTGCTGGCCACCTCGAGGCTCAAGGCGGCGTTTTGCTCCACGAGCAATACCCCGACTCCCTCTTCCGCCACCCGCTTTAGGGCCAGGAGCACTTCTTCGGCCAGCCGGGGGGCGAGGCCCAAGGAGGGCTCGTCCACCAAAAGGATCTTGGGGAAGCCCATGAGGGCTCGGCCGATGGCCAGCATCTGCTGCTCCCCGCCCGAGAGGGTTCCAGCGAGCTGCCGCCTCCGTTCCGCCAGCCTGGGGAAGAGGGCATAGACCCGGGCAAACCCCTCGCCGTCCCTCCCCGGCGCCAGGAAGGCGGCTCCTAGGCGCAGGTTTTCCTCCACGGTCATGAGGGGGAAAAGCTGGCGGCCCTCAGGGACGTGGCCTATGCCCAGGCGGGCCCTCTGGGCTGGGGAGAGGCCTGAGAGGTCCTGCCCGTCCCAAAGCGCCCTGCCCCGCCAGGGCCGCAGGAGCCCGGAGAGGGTGTGCAAAAGCGTGGTCTTGCCCGCCCCGTTGGCCCCCAGGAGGGCCACGAGCTCGCCCTCAGCTACCTCGAGGTCCACCCCGAAGAGCACCTGGGCCTTGCCGTAGCCGGTTTCCAGGGCCTCTACCTGGAGCTTCATGCCCGCCTCCCCAAATAGGCCTCCCTTACACGTTCTTCCTGAGCCACTTTCTCGTAGGTGCCTTCCGCGATCACCTCCCCGTGGTCCAGGACCACCACCCGGTCCGCTAGGGCCCGGACCACGGGCATCAGGTGCTCGATGAAAAGCACAGAAACCCCGCTATCCCGGATGCGCCGCACCAGGGCCACCGCTTCCTCGGCTTCCTTGGGGCGGAGACCTGCCATGACCTCGTCCAGGAGGAGTACCTTGGGGCGCGTGGCCAGGGCCCGAGCTAGCTCTAGGCGTTTGTCCTCCAAAAGGGTGAGCTCCCCAGCCAGGGCTTCGGCCCTGGGGGCGAGGCCGGTGAGGTCCAGCACCTCCGCCACCCAGGCTTCCGCCTCCTTCCTCTTTAGGCCCGGCTTGCCGAAGAGGGCCCCCACCAGCAGGTTCTCCCGCACGCTGAGCTCGGGGAAGGGCTGGACGATCTGGAAGGCCCGGCCTAGGCCCAGGTGGGTGCGGGTTTCCGGAGGGAGGTGGCTGATATCCCGTCCCAGAAGGAGGATCCGGCCCTGGTCGGGCTTTATTAGACCTGAAAGAAGGTTCAAGAGGGTGCTTTTGCCAGCCCCGTTGGGACCGATCACCGCCAGGATCTCCCCTTCCTCCAGGTGGAGACTCACCTCCTTAAGGGCCTGTAGCCCCAGGAAGCGTTTACTCAACCCTATAACTTCCAGGGCCTTACCCACGACGCCTCCCCAGGAGGCCCACCAGGCCGCGGGGCAGGAAGAGGATGACCAGGATGAGGATGGCCCCGTAGACCACCAGGTAGCCCTCCTTGATCCAAAGCCTGAGGGCCTGCTCGAGGCCTACCAACACCACGCCCCCCACTAGGGGTCCTAAAGTGGAGTAAAGACCACCGAAGATAGGGATGACCAGCGCTTCCACCGCCCTTCCCAAGCTGAAGGCGTCGTAGGGGGAGAGAAACAGGGTCTTCATCCCGTAGACCCCTCCGGACAGGCCGGCCACCAGGCTGCCCAAGAGAAGGGACCAGAGCTTCACCCTGACCACCCGCACCCCCAGGACCCGGGCCACCGCCTCCGACTGCCGGGTGGCCGCCTGGGCTAGGCGGAAGGGGCTCCACTCCGCCCAGTGGCTGAGGGCGGTGGCCAGGAGAAGAACGCCAAAGCTCAGGTAGTAGGCGGCCAGAGGCCATACACCCCCAAAGGGCGGTGGCACGGGAAGGCCAATGGGCCCACCCGTGAAGGCGAGCTTCAGGGCCAGGGTGCGCAGCACCTCGCTGAAGGCCAGGCTGGCGATGGCGAAGTACAGGCCGTGCAGGCGTAGGGTCACCGACCCGAGGAGCAAAGCCCCGGCCCCCGCCACGAAGGCCCCGAAAACCAAGGCGGGGAGGGTGCCCACGTGTGGGGCCAGGAGCCCAGCCCCGTAGGCCCCCAGGCCAAAGAAGGCGCCGTGGGCCAAGGAGAGCTGGCCGGTGCGGGCCACCAGATCCCAGGAGAGGGCCATGGCGGTGAAAAGCTGGATGAAAAAGCCCACGTCCAGGAGGAAAGCCCCCCAGATCCCCAGCGGAAGGAAGGGCAGAAGCGCAAAAAGGAGGAGGAAGAAGGAGAGGAAGGGGAGGTGGCTGAGCTCCCTCATGGGCTCCTCCAGGCCCGGCCCACCAGGGCCAGGAAGAGGACCAGGAAGAAAACCGCCTCCACTAGCCCCCCGCCCCCAGGCAGGTAGGTGCTTACCAGCGCCTCCGCTAGGGCCAAGACCAGGGCGGCGGGTACCACCCCTTTGAGGTTGCCAAGCCCGGCCAGGGCCACGATGGCGAAGGACTTGAGCGTGAAGATGAAGCCCACGGTGGGGCTGGCGTAGAGGATCACCGAGAGCATCACCCCGGCTACTCCGGCCAGGGCTGCGGCCAAGCCGAAGGCCAGGAGATAGACCTGGTCCGCTTCAATCCCCAGAAGGCCTGGAGCTAAGCGGTTCTGGGCCACCGCGCGCATGGCTAGGCCTAGCCGGCTTCGGGTGAGGAAGACTTGGAGCAGGAAGAGGAGGCCGAGGGAAAGCATAAAGGCCCCGAGGGGTACTGCTCCCAGGAAGAAGGGCCCCAGGGTGAGGGTGGCCGCCTGGTAGGACGGGGCCACCACCCGGGTGTCCGCCCCAAAGAGGAGAAGGGCCAGGTTTTGCAGGAGGATAGATAAGCCAAAGGTGAGGAGCATCTGGTTGAGCTCGGGGGCCGGGAGTACCGGTCGGATGAGGCCCTGGTAGACCAAGCCCCCTACCAGGAAGGCGGCCAGGAAGGCTAGGCCTAGGGAGAAGAGGGGGTCTAGCCCCTGGAGGGCAAAGAAGAGGTAGGAGAGGAAGGCCCCCATCATGAGGAACTCCCCGTGGGCGAAGTTGACGATGCCCACCACCCCCAGGGAGAGGGCCAGCCCCGTGGCCACCAGGGCGTAGACCCCGCTCATGAGGAGGCCGTTGAGGAGGGTCTGGAGGAGGAGCTCCACAGCCTTCTCCTCGGCCCTTTACCGCAAGTAGTATTCCCCAGGGTAGCGCAGGGGCCTCGAGGCCTTGTCCTTGGGGAAGACGGGGCGGCGGCTGCCTTCCAGGTACTGGAACTGGAACCATATGTCCGCTCCAAACCCCTGGTACCGGGTCTTCCCTGTGTCCGAGGGCTTGAAGGCCAAGGGACCGAATGGGGTGTTCATGCGTAGGGTTGCAAGGGCTTCCGCGATACGGTTCTTGTCGTTGCTCCCAGCCTTTTCCACCGCCAAAGCCAGGCTCTTGACGATGGTATAGCCCATGGGGGCCATGTATTCCTCGGTGACCTCCCCGTACTTTTTGCGGTAAGCTTCCACGAAGCGGCGGGACTCGGCGTTGCTTAGCGTGGGCAGCCAGGCGGTCATGCCCGCGACGTCGTTAGAGAGCGGGTTCCTTTCAAAACCGATAGGCCAGGAGGGGGGCGCACCGTAGATGAGCTTGGGCCTGAGCCCCACCTGCCGGGCCTGGGTGGCGATGGGCAGAGCATCCACGTCGTAGCCAATCCAGTAGAGGATGTCGGGGGCGAAGGCCCGGAAACGGGTGAGTATGGCGGTGAACTGGCCGCTCCCAGTCTTGTAGGGTTCCGCCTGGACCTGGTAGCCCAGTTTTTCCAGTTGCTGTTTGTAAACCCCAATGCCTGCGGAGCCGAAGGGTCCATCCTCGTAAAGGATGGCCACCTTCTTGGCCCCGTGTTCCCGGTTCAGGTACTGGAAGAACTGCAAAGCGGCGGCCACGTTGTGGTAGTCCCAAGGGTGGTAGTGGAAAAACAGGGGATAACCTTCAAAGGCTTGTTCCACCACCGAGCTGGCGGCCCCGATGACCAGGAAGAGGGGTCCGTACTGCTTCACGGGACCAGAGAGGGCGAAGGTGACCCCGCTGACCAGGCCTCCGATCACGATGTCCACCTTGTCCACGGTCATGAGCTTGGTGAAGGCGGGAACGGCCTTGGCCGCATCGGTGCCGTCGTCCACCACTACCAGCTCCAGCTTGGCCTTGCCAGTAGCGTTCACCTCGTCGGCAGCCAGCTGGATGCCGTTGAGCGCCGCCTTACCCGAAACCGCCGAAGCTCCGGAGAGGGGGAGGATGACCCCCACCTTTAGGGCGGTCTGGGCCCATGCCAGACCTGCTAGGAGAACCAAAAACCCCAACGCCTTTCGCATGGTTGCCTCCTTTTCCCTAGGGCCTTGCGCCCGTAGGCTCCTCGTAAAGCACCACAGCCTCACCCTCAATGACCCTTTCCCCACGCTGGTTTTCGCAGATGGTTTCCAGGGTGAGAACCAAGCCCCCCTTTTCCCGTTCGCGTATCGACTTCACCACGGCCGTGGCGGTGACGGTATCGCCCAGGTAGGTGGGCTTGAGGAAGCGCAGGGTTTGGGAGAGGTAGATGGCCCCGGTGCCCGGCAGCTTGGTCCCGATGACCGTGGATATAAGTCCGGCCACCAGGATTCCCTGGGCAACGCGCCGGCCGAAGCGGCTTCCTTGGGCGTAAGCTTCGTCCACGTGTAGGGGATTGGTATCCCCCACCGCCCCCACGAAGAGGGCCACGTGGGCCTCGGAAATGGTCTGGGTGTAGCTGGCTTTATCCCCCACCTTGAACCTCACCTTGCACCTCCTTAAGGAATGTTTCCAGGACGTCTTTGAGCATGCCTGGGTTTTCCAGGTTCGCCGAGTGGCCTACCCCCTCGAGGACGAGAAGCCTCCCCCTGGAGAAGAAGGCCGCCGTAGCCTCGGCCATAACCCGGGTCACCAGGGGGTCCAGGGCCCCGTAGACCACGAGGACCGGTCCCCTGTAAGGCTGCTCCAGCCGCCAGGCCGCCAGGGCCCGGGCGTTGCCCTGGAAGTGGGCAGGATGCATCCTCTGCGCCCTTTCCACCAGCTCGAGAAACCAAGGGGGTCTGCGGGTAGGGGCCATGGCCGCCAGAGCCTGGGCCAAGCCCTCAAGGTTGTGGCGGTAGCTTTCCAGGATGGGGTAGTAAGCTTCCGGGGTCTGTAGCCCCGAGGGGGGGGCGGAGTTGAGGAGGACGAGTCCCAGGGTCGTCGGGCCCGCCGCTTCCATCGCCACCGCACCCCCTAGGGAGTGGCCCACCAGGATGGCATCGTCTATCCCCTTTTCCCGGAGGAAGTCCCGCAGGGCTTGGGCGTAGGTGGGGATGGAGGGGACGAAGTCCTCGGGGGCTGGGCTTTCCCCAAAGCCCGGCAGGTCGGGGGCCAGGAGCCGGGCCCCCTCGGGGGGGTCTTGCAAAACCTCCCGCCACCACTCCTTACAGGCGAAGTTGCCGTGGATCAGGACCACCGGGGTGCCGCTTCCGCTTTCAAGGTAACGGAGCATAGGTTTCCTCCAAAAACGTCCTCACGGCCTGGGCGAAGGCCGCAGGGTCTTCCAAGGGTGCCGCGTGCCCCGTGGGCAGGGCCTTTAACCTAGCCCCCAGGCCCTTGGCGAGGGCCTCGGCGTAGGGCCGGGGGAAGAGGAGGTCCTCCTCCCCATAGAGGACCAAGGCTGGGAGATGGAGGTGTGGGAGCCGAGGCCTGAGGTCCTCGAGGGCGAGAAACCCGAGAAGGAGCCTTTCCTGGGCCTTTTCCTCCGGCGCTTGGGCCACCAGGAGGGCCAGGCCTTCCTCGGTGAGGAGCTCGGGGTGCTGGTTCAGGAAGCGGGCTCCGAAAACCCAGGGCAGGGCTACCCTTAGGCGCAAGGGGGTGCCCCCGGCCCTTAGGGCGTGAAGCCAGCCCTCCACCTTGGCCCTAAGGGCGGCGTCCAGGTAAGGGGTGGTGCAGCAGAGGACCAGGCTCCGGAAGCGCTTCGGGGCCAGGAGGGCGGCCTGCACGGCCACAATACCCCCGTTGGAAAGGCCCACCAAGGTGGTTTCCTCCCAGCCCAGCTCCCCAAGGAGGGTGAGGAGGTCCTGGGCGTGGACCTCTGGGGTGTAGGGGCCCTCAGGGGTTTCGCTCTCCCCTTGGCCCCGCATGTCGTAGCGAAGAAGGGTATAGCCCTTAAGTAAGGGTACCACGGGGTCCCAGCTTTCCAGTCGTTGGAAGATCCCGTTGAGAAGCACCACTTTGGGTCCTTCTCCCTCCACGCGGAACCTAAGCCTGGCCATGCTCTGCCTCCCACATCCTTTTCAGGGCCTCCTTTTGCACCTTCCCGGGCCCGGACTTGGGCAGTTCCGGCAGGAGGACGATGTGTTTGGGTACCTTGTACCCCGCCAGGCGCTCCCGGAGGAAGGCGCGAAGGACGTCTGCTTCCAGGGGCTCCTTGAGGGCCACGAAGGCCACCCCCACCTCGCCCCACTTGGGGTCCGGCACGCCCACCACTGCCGCCTCCCGCACCGCCGGGTGGTCGTATAGGGCCCGCTCCACCTCCACGGGGTAGATGTTTTCCCCCCCGGAGATGAACATTTCCTTTCTCCTCCCCACGATGTAGAAGCGCCCTTCCGCATCCTGGTAGGCCAGGTCCCCGGTCCTAAGCCAAAGCCTCTCCCCGTCGTAGACGAAGGCCTTGGCGTTCTCCTCCGGGCGCTGGAAATACCCCTTCATGACCACGCTCCCCGAAAGCCAAAGCTCCCCTGCCTCGCCCACGGGGGCCTCCTCGCCGTCCTCCCGCACCAGGCGGGCCCTCAGGTGGGGCATGGGCCGGCCCACGCTCTCCGGGTAGACCTCCGCTTCCTCCAGCTCCAGGGTGAAGCAGTTGACCCCGCACTCCGTGAGGCCGTAGCCTTGCTTGAAGCGCACGCCCTTCCTTTGGAACGCCTCCCTCACCGGGGCCGGGCAGGGGGCTCCGCCGGAGATGGCGAAGCGCACGAAGGAGAGGTCGGCCTCGGCGAAGCCGGGGGTTTCCAGGAGCATCTGGAACATGGTGGGCACCAGGAAGAGGATCGTGGGCCGGTACGTCACCACCAGCTCCAGGTACTCCTCGGGGCGGAAGCGCTCCTGGATCACCACGCTCCCGCCCAGGTAGAGGAGGGGGATGGCCAGGGCATTCAAGGCGGCGTGGAACATGGGGGTAGCCACGATGTACCGGTCTTCCCGGGAAAGCCCCCAGGCGAAGGCGGTCTGGATCGCGTTCACCAGGAGCTGGCGGTAGGGGATCAGCGCCCCCTTGGGCAGGCCGGTGGTGCCCCCGGTGAAGAGGAGGAGGGCAGGGTCCTCCAGGTTCACCTGCGTGGCCTCCGGGGTTGCCTTTCCTTCCTGAAGGACCTCGAGGGGAAACGCCCTGGGATCCAGGGCCTGGGCCAGTTCCTGAAAGCCCTCCCCATAGAAAAGCACCCGGGGTTCGGCGTAGTCGTAAAGGGTTCGCAGCTCGGCTAGGCTTAGGCGGTGGTTGAAGGGAGTGAGGATATGGCCGAGGAGGGGGCCTGCGAAGAGGAGGTCCAGGTAGGCGGGGTGGTTCCAGGCGAGAAGGCCCACCCGGTCGCCTTTGCCCACCCCCAGGTCCCGGAGGGCTGCGGCGGCCCTTTGCGCCCTTTGGTAAAGCTCAGCGTAGGTCAGCCATTCCCCGCGGAACCAGACCGCCTGGCGCCTGGGATGGTAGCCGGCCAGGCGCTCCAGCCAGTTGGGCTCAAGCATAAAGCCCTCCTTCCAGCCGGAGGACCGCAACCCCGTAGAAGTACCCCACCCCCGCCGCCGCCAGGGCCACCAGGCTTCCTTCCCGCAACAGCCCCTTCTCCCAGGCCAGCTTCAGGGAGAGGATGGGGTCCAGCTGGCCCAGGTGGCCAAAGCTCTCCAGGTAGATGGATTGTTCGTCCCTGAGGCCTAGGCCCTCCAGAACCGCCCGGTGGGCGGAGCGCTTCATGTGGAGCAGGGCCAGGTAGTCCAGGTCGGCCTCGGTGTACCCTGCCTCCGCTAGAGCCTCCCGTATCACTGCCAAGAAGGTGGGGATGGAGGTGCGGTCTAGGCGTTCCTTCATGGCCCGAGGATTCTCCACCCGTAGGCGGAATGCCGGCAGGTTGCCTGGGGCTAACGGGTTGCGGGTGCCGCCCACGGGCACCTTGACCGCAAGAGCCAAGGTGGGGTCCATGCGGTGGGCAAGGCCCAAAAGCCTAAGCCCTGGCCCCTTCCGGGTGAGGAGCGCAGCGGCACCGCCTGCGGCCAGGTCGTAGAGGAAGCGGGTGTGGGGGTCCTGGTAGTCCACCAGGTCCCCGTTGCGGTAGCCGCCGGCCACCAGGACCGTTTCCACCTCCTTCCGGGTGGCGAAGAGCCCCCGGGCCACCTCCAAGGCTCCCATGAAGGAGGCGCACTTCTGATTGAGGTCCAGCCCCTTGGCCCTCGAGGCCCCCAGGCCCAGGGCCAGATAGGGGGCCGTGGCCCAGACCGGATAGTCCTTGTGCTCCTCCACGATGGAGATCACCCAGTCCACCGCTTTCCCACTGAGGCCTGCTTTTTCCAGGGCGGTCTGGGCGGCCCAGAGGGCCATGTCCGCGGGGTGGTCTTCGGAACCTGGCGCAGTTTTTTCCAGGATGCCCAGCTTCTCCCGCACCACCTCGGCGGGTAGGTTGGCCCAGGCTGCGAGCTCCTCGGCGGTTATGCGTCTTTCCGGCAGGTAAACCCCCAGGCTGTGCACGACCATCTGCCCCTAGGTTAGGACGGGGCCGTTACACCTGCGTTACACGCAGGCGAAGGGGGATCGGGGTCCGGCGGGGGCCGGCTCAAGCACTCCACTTTGCCGGCATGAAGCGAACACTTGCGTGCACATCTTTTCCAAAGTCCCTGCGTTGGCGCAAGCCTTGGGGCTTGCCCCCGGGCCGAACCCCGGCGAGAATGAAGCCGTGCCCTACCCGGTACCTACCTTGAGGCTCCTCCCTCCGCGCACGGCCAAGGAGGTGCGGCGAGACCGCCCAAGACGCTTGGTGGAGGAAGCCTTCCGCCAAAGCCCCGGGGTGGTCCTGGCTGCAGGGGCGGGGTACGGGAAGACCAGCCTGGCCTCGGAGTTTTCCGGGGTCTACGTGGCCCTGGCTGAGGAGGCCAAGGACCCGGCGGTTTTCCTGTGGCACCTTCTGGCTGCCTACCAAGGTCGGGCCGAGCTTCAGCAGGTGGCGGAGCTCTTGGAGGCGGGGGCTTGGCCTAGGGCCTTGGAGGCTTTGTTAGGTGCTCTGGAGCCCTTGGGCTTCCACCTTTTGGTGTTGGATGAGGTGCATCGGGCGGAAAGCCCCGGGGTGCTCAAGGTGGTGCAGGGCCTGGTCCGGCTTCCCGGACTAAGGCTCTTGCTCCTTTCGCGCAGGGCCACACCTTTTGCTTTCCTCACGGTGCTTTCCGAGGGAGAGTTGGCCTTCGATCCTGAGGAGGCCTGCCAGCTCGCCAGGGCCTTGGCCCCTGAGCTTCCGGCTTTTGAGGTGGAACGGGCTCTTTCCCTGGTGAAGGGATGGCCCTTGGGCCTGAGGGTAGTTCTGTTGGCCATGCGCCGAGGGCTTAAGCCGGAGCTGGCGCTGGAGAGCGCTGAGGGGCTCTTGGCCTACTTGGCCTATGGCCTTCCCGAAGAGGTTCTGCGGGAGGCCTCGAGGCTGGCCCTTTTGGGGGAGGTTCCGGAGGCGGAGGGGCAGGTCCTTCTGCCCTTCGCCGAGGACCTGCTCCTGGAAAGGAGGGAGGGGAAGCTCTGCTTCCATCCCTTGGTGCGCAGCGCCTTGAAAACGCTCCTCTCCGAGGCGGAGGCCCGGGGGCTCCTCACCAAGGCGGCGGAAGAGGCCCTAGCCCGCGGGGAAGGGGTTCGGGCGGCCGAGTTTCTCCTGGAGGCGGGAAGGCTTGGCCACGTGGCGGATCTTTTGGCGCAGGAAGGGCTTTCCTGGTTGGCCCGGGGCCTCACCTATACCGTCTTGCGCCTTCTGGCCCACCTGCCGGAAGCCCTGCGGCGAGGGCGGCATAAGCTCGGCCTCTTGGAGGCGGAGGCCTTGCGCCAGGCTGGGCGTTACCAAGAGGCGGAGGCTGCTTACCAGAAGGTCCTTAGGGCAGGGGAGACCCGGGCCTATCTGGGGTTGGCCCGCCTTTTCCTGGACACGGTGGAGCCCGCGCGGGGGCGCCCCTATGTGGAGGAGGCCTGTCGGCTCTTTCCGGAAGAAGCGCGGACACTTCTTGCCGAGAACCTCCTCAACGAGGGCCGGGTGGAGCAGGCGGAGGCCCTGGGGTTTTCGGGGCCGCGGCTTCTCCTTCGGCAGGGAAAATCTGCAGAGGCCCTGGCCTGGCTTAGGGAAAGCGCGGAACCCGGCTTGCACCGGCCGCCGCAGAACCATCGTGAAGGCGCCCTTCTTCGGGCGCTTCTGGAGTGCGTGGCCGGGGATGCGGAAGAAGGCCTTCGCTGGGCGGAGCGGGGGTTGAGGGAGGCCGAGGTGCTGGGAAGCCCCTTTGGCATGAGCCTGGCCCAGGCCAGAAGGGGCCATGCTCTTCTGGCCTTGCATCGCTTGGAGGAGGCCAAAACCGCTTACCAGTCCGCTTTGGCCATGGCGGAAGGAGGCCCAGCCCGGCTTAAGGTGGAAGCCCTGGGGGGGCTGGCTGCTCTGGGGGATGAAGAGGCCTACAGGGAAATGGTCCGCCTGGCCCGGACCGCCGGGGATCTTTGGGTGGAAGGCTTCCTCACCCTTATGGTGGCGGTGGCTTGGCTTCGGCGGGGTGAGGTTTTTTCCTTGCCCGCTCTGCCCCTTTTGGACCCCTTCCTTCGGGCTATGGCCGAGGCTTACCCCTTTGGGGATGGATGGGAAGGCCTTTTGCGGGTATACCCCTTCCTGGCCCACCGGACGCTTTTCTCACCCCCGGTTTCCCGGGTACGCCGGGCCCTTTGGCGACTTGGCCGCCTTCCCGTTCCCTACCATCCCGGGGTGCGGGTGGAGATACGGGTTCTCGGGGGATTTGAGGTGCGGGTGGAGGGACGGCCTGTACGGTTCCGCCGGGATAAGGCTCGCCTCCTCCTGGCCCTCTTGGCCACCGGGGACTGGGCGAAGGAGGATCTGGAGGAGGTCCTGTCGGTGTCCGCTGGGGAGTTTCGGGTGCTGTGGTGGGAGGTGGTGAGTGCTTTGGAGCCCGGCCGCCCTAAAGGGGCCAAGCCCTATTTCCTCCGCCAGAGGCCTTATGGGCTTAACCGGGAAGCTCCGGAGCTGTACCTGGATCTGCAAGACCCCGAGGCTCCCTTGGCCTTGCCCTTTCGGGGGCTGGGGCATCCCTTTCTAGAGGACTGGGCCAGGGCTTATCTGGAGGAGCGGCGGCAAGGGCTTTTGCGAAGCCCCCGGCTCGAGGACTGGCTCCTGGCCCTGCGCTTAGATCCCTTGGACGAAGAGGCTCTGCGCCGCCTCCAGGGTACTTCGGCCCAGGAGGAGGGCCTTCTCCTGCACCGAAGGGCCTTGCGGGAGCTGGGTTGGGAAGGTTAAACCCCCAGGGGATGCGGCCCCCGGGGGTGGGTTCTCCCGCTTCTACCTAGGCTGCCTTCTTGGCCCGCGCTTGCCGTAGCTCCTTCCAGAACACCACCAGGGCGCTCACCACGTAGATGGAGCTGTAGGTGCCCACGAAGATGCCCACGAAGATGGCCAAGGAGAAGTCCCTCAAGACGCTTCCCCCCAGGAAGAGAAGGGCGATGATGGGCAGGAGGGTGGTGAGGCTGGTCATCACCGTGCGGGAGAGGGTCTGGTTGATGGAGCGGTTCACCATCTCCCGGTAGGGCACCCCCCGCAGGAGCTTCTGGTTTTCCCGGATGCGGTCGGAGACCACGATGGAGTCGTTGATGGAGTAGCCCACGATGGTGAGCAGGGCGGCGATGGTGGGGATGGAGAACTCCAGGCCCAAAAGGCTATACATCCCCGCCACGATGGCCACGTCGTGGGCCACCGCCAGCACGCTGGCCACCCCGAAGGTCCAGTCAAAGCGGAAGGCCACGTAGATGAGGATGAGGCCCAGGCCCACCAGCACCGCCATCACCGCATTGCGGCGAAGCTCCGAGCCGATGGCAGGGCCCACGGTTTCCGAGGTGAGGACCGTGGCCTTGAGCTCCGAGGCGAAAAGCCCCTCCAGCTCCAGCCGTTTGGTGTCGGGCAGGGGGGGGAGCTTCAGGGAAAACTCCCGGTAGTCGGCGGTGGGGGCTTGCACCTGGGTGATCACCGCCTCCTTGGCAGGGAAGCCCTTCTCCTCCAGGAAGCGCCTCAGGGTGTCCACGCCTACCTCGGTTCCTGTGCGCACGGTATAGGCGGTGCCCCCGGTGAAGTCGATGGAATAGTTGAAGCCCTTGGTGAAGACCACGCCCGCCGCTAGCACCGCCAGGAGGAGCGTGGCCGCGGTGATGAAGCGGGCTGGGCCCATGAAGTTGAACCTGGGGTCCACCAGCCACATGGGGGGGCGGATCTCCCCCCGGTCCGCCAGGCGCTCCAGGAGGTAGCGGCTGAAGACCAGGTTGGAGAAGACGCTGGCCACCACGCCGATGGCCAGGATGACCGCGAAGCCCCGCACCGGCCCGGTGGCGTACTGGTAAAGGGCCGCTGCCGCCAGGAGGTGGGCGATGTTCACGTCCAGGATGGTGAGGGTGGAGTGCTTGAAGCCCTCGGGGATGGCCTGGCGGAACTTCTTTCCTGCCCTTAGCTCCTCCTTGACGCGCTCAAAGGAGAGGACGTTCCCGTCCACCGCCGCCCCCAGGGTGAGGACCAGGCCGGCGATGCCGGGAAGGGTCAGGGTGGCCCCCAAGCCCGAGAGGAGGCCCAGGATCAAGACCGAGGTGTAGATGAGGCCCAAGGAGGCCACCAGGCCAAGGCTAAAGCCGTAGTAGGCGAAGATGAGGAGGAAGATGGCCAGGGTGCCGATGAGGGCCGAGCGGATGCCCGCCTGGATGGCGTCCTGGCCCAAGGTGGGGCCTATTGAGCGGATCTCCGCCACTTCCAAAGCAACCGGAAGGGCACCGGAGCGTAGGACCAGGGCGATCTCGCTGGCCTCCTCGAGGCCCGATAGCCCCTCGATCACCGCCTGCCCCCCGGTGATGGCCTGGCGGATCACGGGGGCGGTGTAGACCTTGCCGTCCAAAACGATGGCCAGCTGCTTGCCCACGTTGGCCCGGGTGACCTCCTCAAACTTCTTGGCCCCTTCCGGGGTGAAGGTGAGGGCCACCTGGGGGCGGCCGAACTGGTCGAAGACCGCCCGGGCATCGGCCAGATCCGCGCCCGTAAGAAGGGCTGGGCCCAGGTCCTCGGGCTTGATGAGGTTCTTCTCCAGGTCTTCCCGCTTGAGCCTGGGGTTTTCCCTGAGGGCCTGGTTGATCTGGGCCACGGTGGTGCCCGTGGCCCCCTCCTTGAGGATGCGGAACTCCAGCACCGCCCGCTGGCCGATGAGCTTGAGGGCTCGGTCCTGGTCGGCCTGGGAGAGGCCGGGAAGCTCCACCACGATGCGCTTCTGCCCTTGGATTTGGATCAGGGGCTCGGCCACACCCAGGGCGTTGATGCGGTTTTCCAGCACGGTGCGGGCCTTTTCCAGGTCGTCGGGGGTGGGGTTTTCCACCGCGGCCTCCAGCACGATGCGGAGGCCCCCCTTGAGGTCCAGGCCCAGCTTCACCTTGGGCTCTTGGGGCGCCCAGGGTTTCCAAACGAGGAGGATGGCCAGGAGAAAAAGGCCCAGGAGGAAAAGTCCGTGCAACAGCTTTCGGTTCATAATGCGTCCTTAGATCACAGGTGTTGAGGTCCTTTGGCCGGGGAAGCCTGCTATACCCTAGCCCGCGCCGCCTTCCCGCCTCAGCGCGGGCCTCCGGGGGATTGGGCTAGCCCCCGTCCAGCTGCAGGCGCAGGTAGAGGAGGTAAAGGTCGGGGCCTAGGGGTGCAGGAGCGGGGCTGGGAAGCGCCCCTTCCCGAGGAGGCTCGGGCAGCGCCCGGGGAGGTTTGGGTAGGGCTGGGAGGAGGGGAGCGGGGCTCCCGCCCCCTCGGTCTTCCTTCTGGACCAACGCCGGGCCCTTGGTCAGGAGTCCTGCCCGGTCCTCCCCCTTGGGGGCGGGTAGGGCCACCCCCTGGAGGACCAGGGCCACCGCGGCCCAGATGGGAAGGAGGCGCCCCATGGTTCCCTTAGGCGGGGATTTCCACCATCTGGTAGGCCTCGATGACGTCCCCCTCCTGGAAGTCGTCAAAGCCCTCGAGGCCGATGCCGCACTCGTAGCCCTGGGCCACCTCGCGCACGTCCTCCTTGAAGCGCTTGAGGCTGGCCATGCGGCCCTTCCAGATCTCCTGGCCCTTGCGCAGGACGCGCACCTCGGCGTTGCGGGCGATCTTCCCCTGGGTCACCATGCAGCCGGCCACCTGCTTGCCCATGGGCAGGCGGAAGACGGCCCGCACCTCGGCCCGACCCAGGACCTCTTCCTTGTACTGGGGCTCCTTCTGCCCCTTGACCATGGCCCGCACCTCGTCGACGAGGTCGTAGATGATGCGGAAGGTCTTGAGGAGCACCCCTTTCTGCTCCGCCGCTTTCTTCACCGAACCCGAGGGGTTCACCCCGAAGGCCAGGATGGCGGCGCCCGCCGTCTGGGCCAGAAGGACGTCGGACTCGGTGGGAGCCCCTACCTGGGCCAGGAGGACGTTGATCTGCACCTCTTCCGTGCTCTCCTTGGCCAGGATGTGCTGGATCGCTTCCAATGAACCCTGGGTATCGGCCCGCAGGATGAGGTTGACCTCCTTCTTCCCCTCCTCCTGCAGGGCGCGGAGGAGGTCGGCCATGGTCTTGGGGCGGCGCTCCCGCTCCGATTCCTCCTTGGCTTTGCGTTCCTCCTTGCGCTCCTCGGCGATCTCCTTGGCGGCCTCGAGGTCCGGCACCCACTCCACCACATCCCCAGCGTGGGGAAGCTCCTGGAAGCCCAGCACCTGCACGGCGCTTCCCGGGCCCGCCTCCTTGCGCTGGTGGCCCTCCGCGTCCATCATGGCCCGGATGCGGCCGTACACTTCGCCGGCCACCACGTAGTCCCCCACGCGGAAGGTGCCCTCCTGGACCAACATATTGGCGATGATGCCCGCCTGCTTGTCCAGCCTGGACTCCAGGATGATGCCCTTGGGCTCGGCGTTGGGGTCCGCCCGGTAGTCCTCCAGCTCGGCGATGAGGAGGATCATCTCCAGGAGGTCCTGGACCCCCTGGCCGGTTTTGGCGCTGATGGGCACCACGATGGCGTCCCCGCCGTACTCCTCGGGCACAAAGCCCCGCTCCATGAGCTGGCGCTTTACCCGCTCGGGGTCCGCCTGCGGGAGGTCCATCTTGTTCAGAGCGAAGACGATCTTGGCCCCGGCGGCCTTGGCGTGGGCGATGGCCTCGTCCGTCTGGGGCATGATGCCGTCGTCGGCGGCGATGACGATGATGGCGATGTCCGCCACCTTGGCCCCCCGCTGCCTTATGGCGGTGAAGGCCTCGTGCCCCGGGGTGTCGATGAAGACCACCGTGCCCTGGGGAGTCTTCACCTCAAAAGCGCCCACGTGCTGGGTGATGCCCCCGGCTTCCTTCTCGGCGATGCGGCTCTTGCGCAGGTAGTCCAGGAGGGTGGTTTTCCCGTGGTCCACGTGGCCCATGATGACCACCACGGGGGGGCGGCGGGGGAGGGCCTTGCGGCGCTCCTCCTCGGCCATCTTCTCCTGGAGACCTCGCTGCTCCTTGACCAGTTCCCGCACCGCCTCCGCGTCCTCCTCGGAGAGGGTGGAGGCGTGGGATTTGTAGGCCACCCCCATCTGGTCCAGGAGCTCTAGGAGCTCGTCGTTTTCCATGCCCAGCTCTTTAGCCAGCTGGTAAATGCGTATTTTGGCCATCCCTACCTCCTAAAAGGGAGGCCAGGGCTTCGGAAAGGGCCCTGGCGCGGCTACCGGCAAAGCGCCGGAGCTTCTTCTCCTGCCAGCACTCCGGGCTGTCGGGGCAGACGTAGGCCCCCCTGCCCGGAAGTTTCCCTGAGGGGTCCAGCTGGAACCCATCCGCGGTGAGGAGGATGCGCAAAAGCTCCCCTTTGGGCCGCCTTCTGCGGCAGGCCACGCACATGCGGATGGGCACGTGCTTCATGACCCAAGGTCCTTGAAGAGCTTCTCGAACTCTTCCTTGGCCCGGGAGGAGGACTCCGTTTCCTCCTGAGCCGCCCGGCGGATGGCTTCGTCCAGGTCGGAGATCTCCGCCTCCTCGAAGTGGATGTCGTAGCCGGTGAGCTTGGAGGCCAGGCGCACGTTTTGTCCCCCGGTGCCGATGGCCAGGGAGTGTTGGTCCTTGGTGACCTTGACCCGGGCTTTCTTGCCGTCGGGGTCCAGCTCTATGGAGCCCACCTGGGCGGGGGAGAGGGCGTTTCGGATGAACTCCTTGGGGTCCTTGGCCCACTGGATGATGTCCACCTTTTCCCGGCCCAGCTCGGCGGAAACCGCCTGGATGCGCTGCCCCTTGTGCCCGATGCAGGCCCCGATGGGGTCCACATTGGGGTTGTGGCTCATCACCGCCACCTTGCTCCGCTTCCCCGGCTCCCGGGCGACAGCCTTGATCTCCACGATTCCCTCGGCGATCTCCGGCACCTCCTGCCTCAGGAGATGCCTCAGGAGTTCCTCGTGGGCCCGGCTGACGATGAGGGAGGGACCCTTGGCGGAGCGGTCCACCTTCTTCAGGTAGACCTTGAGGCGCTGGCCAGGGTAGTAGCGCTCCGTGGGGATTTGCTCGCTCCGGGGCAGGTAGGCCTCGCCGCGGCCCAGCTCCACGAAGACGTTGCCCCGGTTGTCTACCCGGGTCACCACCCCGGTGAGGACCTGGCCCTCCTTGTCCTTGTACTCGTTGTAGATGCGGTTGCGCTCGGACTCCTTGAGGCGCTGGGTGAGGATTTGGCGCAGGTCCTGGATGGCCATGCGGGAAAGGCCCTCGGGGTCGATGGGGAACTCCATCTCGTCCCCCACCTGGACCTCGGGGTCGTACTGGAGGGCCTCGGACAGGGCGATCTCCTTGTCGGGGTCCTCCACCTTCTCCACCACGCGGCGGACTTCCACCATCTCGATGCGGCCTGTTTGCGGGTCGATGTAGACGTCCACCTCTGGGCCCTTGCCCGCGTCCACCTCTTCTTTTTTGTACCCTTTTTGTCTTTTGATGTAGGCCTTGCGCAGGGCCTCCTTGAAGGCCTCGAGGACCTCCTCGGTGGTGACCCCGCGCTCCAGGGCCAGCTGTTGCATGGCGTCTATGAATTCCCGGTTCATGCTTCCCCCTTTTTACCTCGGCTCCTCGGGCCACTCGGCGAGGTTGGCGCGGAAGGTGCCCAGGGTCAGGCGCTTCTCCTCGGTGCCCACCTGGAACACCACCTCGTCCCCCTCCAGGCGCAGGATGCGCCCGGTGAACCCCTCGGGCCCCGGCACTTTGGCCTTGAGGCCCTGGAAGCGCTCAAAGTGGCGGCGGGTGAAGAGGGGGCGCTTGGGCCCGGGGGACTCCACCAGGAGGCGGTAGGAGCCGGGGATGGGGTCTTCCCGGTCCAAGACGGCCTCAATGGCGCGGCTCGCCCGCTCCAGGTCGGCCACGCTAATGGGCTGTTCGTCTTTGCGCTCCAGGCGCACCAGCACCTCCCCCGGAGCCTCCCTGACCTCCAGGACCTCGAGGTCCAAGGGCTCCACCGCTTCCTCCACCAACCGCCAAAGCTCCACGGGCACCTCCTCACCTCCCTTCACAAAGGAAGGGTGGGCTTACACCCACCCCCCTCCCTTGGGAGCACTGCTCGTAGTCTACACCCAAGGCCCCCTTGACTACAACCCCTTTAGCCTAGTACACTCAAGGTTGCCGGTCCCATCCCGGCCCAACCACATGGGGGTGAACGGTCTCGACGGGGGTCGCCGAAGGCAGGCTGGCGCGCCGAGGTGCGGGTGGCCTCGTAAAAACCCGCAAAAGAATAAAGGCCAACAAGCCTGCTTACGCTCTCGCGGCTTAGACCCGCGACCTCGCCCGGAAGCCCTGCCGGGGGCTCGTCGGCGCGGGGACACCAAACCCGGCTAGCTGTGGGCGACGCCCCGTAGTCCGCAGCGAACCTTAACGGGGCTTGCCCCTGGCCGCCCGTCCGCGGGCCAAGCCAGGGGGACACCCAAAACGCGGACTACGCGCGTAGAAGGCCGCTGTAGGGACTCTCGGACGGGGGTTCAACTCCCCCCACCTCCACCAGGAAGGGCGCCTGTGGGCGCCCTTTTGCCTTTTTAGGTCCAGGGTCTTTAGGGACCAGCGGACATTCTTCCTCCCCGACCTGCTAAAGTGGGCTTGGTGCCACCTGGCACCTCCTTCGGGGCGGGGTGGAAGTCCCCACCGGCGGTGAAAGCCCGCGAAGCCCCTTTGGGGCCCGACCCGGTGGAACTCCGGGGCCGACGGTGAAAGTCCGGATGGGAGAAGGAGGGCCTTTGCGAGAGCTGGACGAGCGTTTCCTGCGTAGAGCCCTACAGCTGGCCGAAAGGGCCAGAGGCCATACCCACCCCAACCCCATGGTGGGGGCGGTCTTGGTGCACGAGGGCCGCATCGTGGGGGAAGGGTACCACCCCAGGGCGGGGGAGCCCCACGCAGAGGTCTTCGCTTTGAGGCAGGCGGGGGCCTTGGCCCGGGGGGCCACCGCCTACGTTTCCCTGGAGCCTTGCAACCACCATGGCCGCACCCCCCCCTGCACCTTGGCCCTCTTGCAGGCGGGGGTGGCCCGGGTGGTGGTGGCCGCCCGGGACGAGAACCCCCTGGCCAAGGGGGGGCTTGAGCGCCTCCAGGCGGCGGGGGTGGCGGTGGAGGCCGGGCTTTTGGAGGAGGAAGCCCGGGAGCAGAACGAGGTGTTCTTCAGCGTCCAGAAAAAGGGGCGGCCCTTTGTTCTTTTGAAGGCGGCCCTCACCTTGGACGGTCAGGTGGCGGCCCGCTCCGGCGACGCCCGCTGGGTTTCCTCGGAGGCGAGCCGAAGGGTGGCCCAGGCGTACCGCCAGTGGCTTCCCGCGGTGATGGTGGGCGTGGGGACCGTACTCCAGGACGACCCCGCCCTCACGGTGCGCCATCCCGACTTCAGGCCCTTCCCCCTCATGCTGGAGCCTCCTCCCTTGCGGGATCCGGCCAAGGTGGTCCTGGACACCGAAGCCCGCACCCCTCCCCAGGCCCGCCTCTTCCAGCCGGGTCCCCGGGGGGAGCCCGCCCGGGTGTACGTGCTGGTGGGGGAAGGGGTGCCCAGGGGGCGGCTTGCCGCCCTGGAGCGGGCAGGGGCCTGGGTGGTGGAGCTTCCCCGGGACGGGGGAAGGGTGAGCCTCGAGGCCGCCTTGGCCTTCCTCCTGGAGGAGGGTTTGGACGGGGTGTTGCTGGAAGGCGGGCCTCGCCTGGCCGGGGCCTTCTGGCAGAGGGGCCTGGTGGACAAGCTGGCCCTGTTCCTGGCCCCCAAGCTTTTGGGAGAGGGAAGGGGCCTCCTGGAGGGGTTTGTCCCCGAACACATGGCCGAGGCCAAGGGGCTTAGGCTGGTGCGCAAGGAGTGGATCGGCAAGGATCTCTGGCTGGAGGCTTATCCGGAGGAGTGATGTTCACGGGACTCGTGGAGGAAACGGGTGAGATCGTCAGGGTGGAGGAAGGCCCCTTCCTCAGGGTCAGGATCGCCGCAAAAAGGGTGCTTGCGGACCTGAAGGTGGGGGACTCGGTGGCGGTGGACGGCGCCTGCCTCACCGCCGTGGAGGTGGACGGGGAGGGGTTTTGGGTGGAACTGGCCAAGGAAACCCTGGCCCGCACCGCTCCCACCTGGCGCCCTGGGCACTGCCCCAACTTGGAGCGGGCCCTGCGGGTGGGGGACCGGCTTGGGGGGCACTTCGTCACCGGGCACGTGGATGGGGTGGCGGAGCTTGTGGCCATCGAGGAGGCTCCGGGGGCCAGGAACTACTTCTTCCGCCCCCCCAAGGGCTATGCCCGCTACATCGCCGAGAAGGGAAGCGTGGCCTTGAACGGGGTTTCCCTCACCGTGGCCGGCCTTGAGGGGGAGGTTTTCTTCGTCACCCTTATCCCCCACACCCTCGAGGTCACCAACCTGGGGCGCCTCTCGCCCGGGGACGGGGTGAACCTGGAGGTGGACCTCATCGCCCGCTATCTGGAAAGACTCCTGGAAGGAGGCGTGCATGGAAGGGCTGGCTAGCGTGAAGGAACTCTTGGAGGAGCTCCGCCAAGGACGCCCTGTGATCCTGGTGGACGATGAGGACCGGGAGAACGAGGGCGACCTGATCATGGCGGCAGAGCACGTCACCCCGGAGTGGGTGAACTTCATGCTCAAGGAGTGCCGAGGCCTCCTCTGCGTGGCCCTGTCCGAGGAGCGGGCCAAGGCCCTGGACCTTCCTCCCATGGTGGAGCGCAACCAAGACCCCCAGGGCACCCGCTTCACGGTGAGCGTGGACGCTAGGGGCACCACCACGGGGATCTCCGCCTTTGAGCGGGCGGCCACCATTAGGCTCTTGGCGGACAAGGAGGCGGGCTCCCAGGACTTCCGCCGTCCCGGGCACATCTTTCCCCTGGTGGCCCGGCCGGGCGGGGTTCTGCGGCGGGCCGGGCACACGGAGGCCACGGTGGACCTCTTGCGCCTGGCCGGGCTTACCCCGGTGGGGAGCCTCATCGAGATTCTCAAGGAGGACGGCACCATGGCCCGCCTGCCCGACCTTCTGGAGTTCGCAAAGAAGCACGGGCTCAAGGTGGGCACCATCGCCGACCTGATCCGCTACCGCCTGGAAAAGGGGGACCTTTACGTGCGGCGGGAGGCGGAGGCGCTTTTGCCCACGCAGTACGGGGAGTTCCGCATCCTGGGCTACCGGGACACCCTCAGCGGGCAGGAGCACGCCGCCTTGGTGATGGGGGAGTGGGGGCCGGAGGAGCCCGTGCTGGTGCGCATGCACTCCGAGTGCCTCACCGGGGACGCCCTCCACTCCCTGCGGTGCGACTGCGGCTTCCAGCGGGACCTGGCTTTGCAAAAGATCGCCGAGGAGGGCAAGGGGATCCTGGTCTACCTCCGCCAGGAGGGGCGGGGGATCGGCCTTATCAACAAGATCCGGGCGTACCACCTGCAGGACCAGGGCCTGGACACGGTGGAGGCCAACCTGGCCCTGGGCTTCCCCCCAGACCTCCGGGACTACGGGGTGGGGGCGCAGATCCTCTACGACCTGGGGGTGCGCAAGATGCGCCTCCTCACCAACAACCCCCGCAAGGTGAAGGCCCTTTCCGGCTTCGGCATCGAGATCGTGGAGCGCGTGCCCCTGCGGGCGGGGGACAACCCCTTTAACGAGCGCTACCTCCAGGCCAAGAAGGAGAAGCTGGGGCACTGGATGGACTGAGGGGCCTTTAGGATAGGGCTATGCCCCGCCTGCTGCGGGGAGCGGTGCTCCTCCTGCTCCTGCTGGCCTTTTTGGACCTGAAGGCGCCCCTGCCGGGCCGGGTGGTCTACCTCTTGGACTTCTCCCCCTCGGCGCGGGAGGGCGTCTTTGCCCTGGCGGAGCGCCTGCCCAAGGAGGGGGTCTACGTGGCCTTCGCGGAGCGGGCGGTGCGGCTTCCCGCTCCCACGGCCCGGAGGCTGGACCTGGGGGAGAGAACGGACCTGAAGGCGGCCTTTCAGGAGGCAGCCAAGCTCAGGCCCAGCCGGGTGGCGCTGGTGTCCGACGGGCTCTTGGAGCCCCTGCCTCCCCCTTTCCCCCTGGACGTCATCCACGTGCTTCCCAAGGTTCACGTGGAGGTGCGTTTGGTGCCCCCCCCTTATCCCCTTTTCGGGGAGACCGTGGGCGTGGGGGTGGTCCTCGAGGCCCCCCTCCCCACCGAGGCCCGCCTGAGGGTGGAGGGGCCCGGGGGGGTCCTGGAGCGCTCCTTGCGGGTGGAGGGCTTAAAGAGCCTCACCTACACCTTCCCCCTCACGGAGGAGGCCGAGGTGCGGGCGGTGGCCGAAGGCCCTTGGGGGCGGAGCGAGGCCCAGGTGCGGCTCGCCCCCGCCGACCGCCCCAAGGCCCTGGTCCTGGGGGATCCGGCCCTGGCCCGCTACCTGGAGGTCCAAGGCTTCCGGGTGGAGGAGGGTCCGTTCCGGGTGCCCCTCGAGGCCGACCTGGTGGCGGTGGGGCTTGGGGTCTTGGACCTCCCCGAGGGGGCTCCTGAGGCCCTTCGGGACTACCTTCGCCGGGGCGGGGGCCTCCTCTTTACCGCCACCGCCAAAGGGCTCTTCTTCGGCGGGTGGGACCGCGCCCTGCCCGAGGACCTTCCCCTGAAGCCCCTAGGCCGCAAGGGGGCCGCGTTGGTGCTGGTCCTGGACGTTTCCGGGAGCATGGAAGGGGATAAGCTCTCCATGGCCGTGGCCGGGGCCTTGGAGCTTTTGCGGTCGGCGGCGGAGGAGGACTATGTGGGCGTGGTCCTCTTTTCCTCCACCCCGCGGGTTCTTTTCCCTCCCAGGCCCATGACGGCCCAGGGGAAAAAGGAGGCGGAAAGCCTCCTCCTCTCCGTGCGGGCAGGGGGCGGGACGGCCCTGGGGCCCGCCTTCCGGGAAGCGGTGCGGCTTTTGCAGGGGGTGCCGGTGGAGCGCAAGGGCCTCCTGGTGCTCAGCGACGGCCTCATCGCCGATGCGCAAGAGCCCCTCTTGGCCTTAGCCGAGGGCTCGGGCCTCGAGGTGAGCGCCATGGCCCTGGGGCCCGACGCCGACCGGTCTTTTCTCCAGGCCCTGGCCGAGAGGGGTGGGGGGCGGTACTACCAGGCAACGGCCCCAAGGGAGCTTCCCCGGCTTTTCTTGAAGGAGGGACAGGAGGTCTTCCAGGGGGAGGGTTTGGAGGGTCGTTTCCCGGTGGCGGTGAAACCCCATGCCCTGACCCAGGGGTTTGCCCCACCTCCCTTGGCGGTCCTCCTCCCGGCCCGGGCCGAGCCCTGGGCGGAAGTGCTTTTGGAGAGCGGCAACCGGGCGGTCTTGGCCTTGGGGGAGCGGGGGGAGGGCCGGGTGGCGGCCTTGGCCACGGACCTCTCCCGCTCCTGGCGGGGATGGGAAGGGGCGGCTCCCTTTTTGGGCGGCCTCGCCCGCTACCTCGTGGGGGGCCGGCGCTCCTTAGCCCTCTACGCCTACCCCCAGGCAGGGGGCGTCCAGATGGTGGTCCTTGGCCAGCTGGAGAACCCCATCCTCCTGAGCGGGGGAAAGGAGGTGCCCCTGGTGCCCACGGGACCTGTGCGCCACGAGGCTTGGGTTTCGGAACCTGGGGTGCTTCGGGAGGGCAAGCGCCAGATACCCCTGGCCCTGCCCCTGCCAGGGGAGTGGACCCCGTACCCGGGGGAAAAGGTCCTCCAGGAAATGGCCGAGGCCAGCGGGGGACGGGTGTTGCGCCTTCAAGATCTGGGTCTAGCCCCACCGGCATGGGTGGCGCTTAGGCCCTACCTCTTGGCCCTGGCCCTCTTCCTCTTCCTGCTGGAGCGGTACCAGGAGGCTCGCGCAGGGGCTTTGGCTCGCGGTGGGCCCCCAGAGGCTTCCGGCCCTTAGGGTGTGTGCAAAAATCACACGCCGCTATTCATATCCCCTCTAAGCTGAAAACATGTTCCACTGGGATGACGAGCTGGAGCGCCAGGTGAACCAGTACCTTGCGCGAAAGCGCAGGGAGGAGAGCCACCTGGAAAAGCTCCTCCAAGAAAAGGAAATGCAGGTCTACCAGATGGGCGTGTTGGTGGAAAGCCTCAAGCGGGAGAAGCAGGTGCTGGAGGACCGCTGCCAAATCCTGGCCTTGGGCCAGATCTTCCCCGCCCAGGAACTCCGCCAGATGCGCGACCTCCTGGAGGAAGCCTGGCTGGAGCTAGCCCTCCTCGCTTCGCCCCGGGCTGGTGCCTTGTCCCAGCTCATCCGGAGGTTGGAGCGCTTGCTGGAGGAAAGCCCTCGGTGATCTGAACCAAAACGGCTTCCCCGCGCACCGTGAGCAGGCCGTCGGCGAAGAGCTCGGTGTCCACCACCACCTTTTTGCCCTTGACCTCCCGGGCCCGCCCCACCAGGACGAGCTCCGGGCCCAGGGGGGTGGGCTTCAGGTAGTCCACCTTGAGGCTGGCGGTCACAAAGCGGAGGGGGGTCTTTTCCAGGTCCAGCCCCTCGGCGTCCGCCTTGGCGGCGGCGGCGGTGGCGGTGGCGTGGCAGTCCACCAGGGAGGCGAGAAGCCCCCCGTAGACAAACCCGGGGATGGCCGTGTGGTGTGGGCTCGGGGCGAAGGCGGTGCGGCTCTCCTTGCGCTCCTTGTCCCAATAGGTCTTGAGGTGGAGGCCCATGGGGTTCAGGTAGCCGCACCCGTAGCAGTGGGCCCACTCCGGGGGGTAGTAGAGCTGGATGGCCTTCATGCCAAACCCTGGGCCCGCCAGCGCTCGGGCACCGCCTGGCGGAGGAAGTCCACGATCTCCTGGGTGCTGGTCCCAGGGCCGAAGACCGCCGCCACCCCAAGCTCCAGCAGCTTGGGCACGTCCTCGTCGGGGATGATGCCGCCGCCGAAGAGGAGGATGTCCGAGGCCCCCTGTTCCTCCAGGAGCCTTTTCACCTCGCGGAAGTAGTGCATGTGGGCCCCGGAGAGGATGGATAGCCCGATGGCGTCCACGTCCTCTTGGACCGCCGCGCTGACGATCATCTCCGGGGTCTGGCGCAGGCCCGTGTAGATCACTTCCATGCCGGCGTCCCTTAAGGCCCGGGCCACCACCTTGGCCCCGCGGTCGTGGCCGTCCAGGCCCGGCTTAGCGATGAGCACCCGTATGCGCCTGTCCATAGCCCCATCCTAAACGTAAGCTGGCTCCTGGTAGGTGCCGTAGACCTCCCGCAAGACGTCCATCATCTCCCCCAGGGTGCAGTAGGCCAGGGCGCACTCCACGAAGTGGGGCATGGTGTTCCCCCCCTCCACCGCCGCCCGCCGCAGGCCCGAAAGGGCCTCCTCCACCCGCCTGGGGTCCCGCTCTCGGCGCACCCGGGCCAGGCGCTCGGCCTGCACCCGCTCCACCTCGGGGTCCACCAGCTGGATGGGAACCTTCAAGGGGATCTCATCGGTCAAGGCGTTTACCCCCACGATGATGCGCTCCTTGCGCTCCACCTCCTGCTGGTAGCGGTAGCTGGCCTCGGCCAGCTCCCGCAGGAAGTAGCCCTCCTCGATGGCCCGCACCACGCCCCCCATGCGCCGGATCTCCTCGATGATGGCCATGGCCTGGCGCTCCATCTCGTCGGTGAGCCACTCCACGTAGTAGCTGCCCGCCAGGGGGTCGATGGTGTGGGTGACGCCCGTTTCGTAGGCGATGATCTGCTGGGTGCGGAGGGCGATGGTGGCCGACTCCTCCGTGGGCAGGGCCAGGGCCTCGTCGTAGGCATCGGTGTGCAGGCTGTTGGTACCCCCCAAAACGGCGGCCAGGGCTTGGATGGCCACCCGGGCGATGTTGTTCAGGGGTTGTTGGGCGGTGAGGGAGACCCCGGCGGTCTGGGCGTGGGTGCGGAGCATCCAGCTTTGCGGGTTCTTGGCCCCGTAGCGGTGGCGCATCTCCTTGGCCCAGATGCGCCTCGCCGCCCGGAACTTGGCGATCTCCTCAAAGAAGTCGTTGTGGACGTCGAAGAAGAAGCTGATGCGGGGGGCGAACTCGTCGATGTCCAGGCCCCGCTTGAGGGCGGCCTCCACGTACTCGAAGCCGTCGGCCAGGGTCCAGGCCAGCTCTTGGACCGCGGTGGAGCCGGCTTCCCGGATGTGGTAGCCGGAGACGGAGATGAAGTTCCACTTGGGGACGTTCTTGGGCCCCCACTCGAAGGTGTCGATGACCAGCTTCACGCTGGGCTCGGGGGGGAAGATGAACTCCTTCTGGGCGATGAACTCCTTGAGGATGTCGTTCTGGATGGTGCCCCCCAGCTTCTTCCAGTCGTAGCCCCGCTTCTTGGCCACCGCCAGGTACATGGCCCAGATGGCGTTGGCCGGGCTGTTAATGGTCATGGAGGTGGTGACCTCTTCCAGGTTGATGCCCTCGAAGAGGACCTCCATGTCCGCCAGGCTGGAGACCGCCACCCCGCACTTGCCCACCTCTCCCTTGGAAAGGGGGTGGTCGGAGTCGTAGCCCATGAGGGTGGGGAGGTCGAAAGCCACGGAGAGCCCGGTCTGACCGGCCTTTAGGAGCTTCTTAAAGCGCTCGTTGGTCTGTTCGGCGGTGCCGAAGCCCGCGAACATGCGCATGGTCCAGAGCTTGGACCGGTACATGGAGCCGTAGACCCCGCGGGTGTAGGGGTACTCCCCCGGGTAGCCCCGCTTTTCCTCGTACTCCGGGTCCAGGACCCCGATGTCCTCGGGGGTGTAGAGGGGCTCTGGGGCGATGTCCGAAAGGGTGCGGTGGGCCACGGGCCTCTCGGGCATCTTCTCCAGGCTCTTCCGGTAGGTTTCCCTGAGCCAGTCGTGCTTCTTGCGCATGGGCCCTCCCTTTGCCCTGTAGTTTACGCTTTTATGCGCCCCTGGAAAAGGGCGTCATGTCCTCCATGAGGCGAACCTCTAGGGGGCCCGCTCTCCTTGGCTTTGACGTTCGCTTTCCGGCTCCACGTGGATGGTGACGGAAAGCCCAGGGAACTCCCCTTCCAGGGCCCGTTCCAGCTCGTCGCAGAGGCGGTGGGCTTCCTCCACGCTCATGCTTCCCGGGACGACCAGGTGGAACTCCAGGAACGCCCGGGGGCCCGCCCGGCGGGTCTTGAGGTCGTGGACCTCGAGGGCCCTTCCTTGGAGCACGCGGGCAATGGCCCTGCGGATCCCCTCCACCTCCGCGCCCGAAAGCCCCTCGTCCATGAGCCCGCCTACGGACTGGCGCACCAGGCGCAGGCCCATGAGGAGGATGTTGCCCGCCACCACCAGGGCGAGAAGGGGGTCCAGCACCCAGAAGCCCGTGAGCCAGGCTAGGCCCACCCCCACCAGAACGCCCACCGAGGTGAGGACGTCCGACAGCACGTGGTAGCCGTCGGCGGTGAGGGCGGGGGAGCGCAGGGCCTGGCCCTGCCGGATCAGGTGCAGGGCCAAAAGGCCGTTTAGTGAGGAGGCGAAAAGGCTCACCAGAAGCCCAGGGCCCAAACCCTGGAGGGCCTTGGGGTTTAGAAGCCGGGGAAGGGCCTCTTGGGCGATGAGGAGAGCGGCTACCACCACCAAGACCCCTTCCAGCACCGCGGAGAAGTACTCAGCCTTGGTGTGGCCGAAGGGGTGGGTTTCGTCGGGGGGCCTCTGGGCGAAGCGGATGGTGAAGAGGGCCATGAGGGCTGCGGCCACGTTCACCGTGGACTCGAGGGCGTCGGAGAGCAGGGCCACCGAACCGGTGAGGAGGTAGGCCAAGGCCTTTAACCCCAGGACCCACAGGGCCACCAGGAGGCTGAGGCGGGCGGCCTTCTCCGCCATCTAGGCCTTTTCCTCCACGGGCTCCCGCTTGGGTTTGAGCAAGGGGAAGAGGAGGACGTCCCTCAAGGAGGGCTGGTCGGTGAGGATCATGGCCAGGCGGTCTAGGCCGAGGCCAAGCCCCGCCGCCGGGGGCATGCCGTACTCCAGGGCCAGGAGGAAGTCCTCGTCGGGCTCAGGGGCCTCTTCATCCCCCTCTTGCCGGCGCCGGGCCTGCTCCAGAAAGCGCTCCCGCTGGTCCAGGGCGTCGTTGAGCTCGGAGTAGGCAGGGGCCAGTTCCATCCCGGCGGCGTAGAGGTCCCAGCGCTCCGTGAGGCCGGGCTTCTCCCGGTGCCGCTTGGCCAAGGGGCTGATGGCCAGGGGGAAGTCAAAGACGAAGGTGGGGTCTTGCAGATCGGGCTCCACGTAGATGCCGAAAAGCTTGTCCAGGAGCTTGTAGCTGGGCACTTGGGCCAGCTCGGGGTGGTGGGCGTCGGCCCAGAGGCGCAAGCGCTCCAGGTCCAAGGGGTCGAAGGGCAGGCCAGCTTTCTCCTTGAGGGCCTCCACGAAGGAGATGCGCCTGAAGGGTGGGGCGAAGTTCAGCACCCGGCCCTGGTAGGGCACCTGGTAGCTGCCGAAGAGGTGGAGGGCTAACCCCGAAAGGAGCTCTTCCACTAAGAGGGCCATGTCCTGGTAATCGGCGTAGGCCCAGTAGGCCTCCAGCATGGTGAACTCGGGGTTGTGGTTGTGGTCGATGCCCTCGTTGCGGAAGTTGCGCCCGATCTCAAAGACCTTCTCAAAGCCGCCCACCAGGAGGCGCTTCAGGTAAAGCTCCAGGGAGATGCGCAGGTAAAACTCGTGGTCCAGGGCGTTGTGGTAGGTCTTGAAGGGCCGGGCCTCCGCCCCACCGGTGGTGGGCTGGAGGATGGGGGTTTCCACCTCCAAAAACCCCCGCTCCTCAAAGAAGCGGCGGATGTAGCGCACCATGGCGGTGCGCCGGCGGAAGACCTCCCGCACCTCCGGGTTCACGATGAGGTCCAGGTACCGCTGGCGGTAGCGGACCTCCTTTTCCTTGAGGCCGTGCCACTTGTCGGGCAGGGGGTGAAGGCTTTTCACCAGGGGCGTCCAGGAGAGGACCTTGACCGTGACCTCCCCGGTCTTGGTGGTGAAGAGGGTGCCCTTCACGCCCAAGATGTCCCCCACATCCAGCTTTTTCAGGAGCTCGTAATGGGGGGTGAGGTCCTTCTGGAAGTAGAGCTGGATCTTGCCGCTCTCGTCCAGGAGGTGGGCGAAGGTGACCTTGCCCATGCGCCTTAGGGCCAGGAGCCGCCCGGCCAGGGCCACTTCCTCGCTCCATTCCGTCTCCGGGGGAGCTCCCGCTTTGGCGGCCAGGATCTCTTGGGCGCTTTGGGTCTTGGGGTAGCGGTAGGGGTAGGGCTCGAAGCCCGCCTCCACCAAGGCTTCCAGGTTCAGCAGGCGTTGCCGGGTTTGCTCGTTCATGGAAGGTGTGGTTTAGCCGCTTACCGCCACCACCCGGAACTCCTTCTTGCCCCGGGGGGTTTCCAAGGCCAGCACGTCCCCCACCCGGTGGCCCAGGAGGGCCTTGCCCATGGGGGAGGCATCGGAGATCTTCATGGGGGTTTCCAGGACGCTGGCTTCTGCGGGGGAAACCACCTGCACGGAGAGGCGCTCCCCGGTCATGGGGTCTTCCAGCTCCACCACGGAGCCCAGGCCGATGACCTCCGTGGCCGCCTCTTCCAGGATCACCGCCCGGGAGAGGACGTCCTCCAGGCTGTCGATGCGCGCCTCAATGCGGGCCTTTTCCTGCTTGGCCGCCTCCAGCCCGGAGTCGTCGTAGTCGTCGGAGGACTCCATGAGCTCTTGCAGGATCTGGGTGGCCTGCTGCAGGCGCTCCCGCTCCTGCTCCAGCTGCTTCATGAGCCGTTCGTAGCCGGCCTTGGTTAGCTTCACCTCGCGCGCCATAGCTCACCTCGTGCGTCAGGGTTCGGTCCCCGCTGGGAAGATTGAGAGGCCGGCCAAAGCCGACCTCCACGGCCCAAGGGCCTCCTTCTCAGGTGAGTATACCCCGAAGGAGGATTTCCCTCAAACGCTCGGGCTCCGCATGGCTGGCGCAAGAGCCCGTGTCCTGGCAGAGAACCAGGTAGCGGAGGTGGGTGGGCCTTCCCCCTACGGGGTGGCGGAAGAAGCCGAGGGCGTTCCCTGAGAGGTGACGGCGGCACGCCTCGCACACCTGGGGGGTGGTGGCGGTTCCGGGCAGGGGTTCCAGCACCAGCCGAAGCTCCGGAGGGCCTTTTTCCAGGATGACCACCCGGCCCTCCTCGTCTCGGTAATAAAGAATCTCCCCGATGGGGAGAAGGTCAGGGGAGGTGCCTGGGAAGAGCTCCAGGATCAGCTCCCTTTCCTCGTAGTCCATGCCTCTAGCTTAGCCCAAGGCGGGCCAGGAGGGGGGGGAGGAAGAGGTAGAGGCCCAGGAGGAAAGCGGTGAGGCTGGCCAGGAGTACGGCGCCTGCCGCCGTGTCCTTGGCCCGCTTAGCCAGGGGGTGGTAGACGGGGCTCGCCAGGTCGGTGAGGGCCTCGAGGGCCGTGTTCAGAAGCTCCAGGGAGAGGACCAAGGCTGTGAGGAGGAGGACCGGCACCAGGCTCACCCCGAGCCATAGGGCAAGGCCCAAGGCCAAGGCCGCCAGGCACACCTCCACCCGGAAGTTGCGCTGCACCCGCCAGGCGTACCGCACCCCTTCCCAGGCGTAGCCGAAGGAGCGCAGAACCCCTTTTAGAGGCTGAGGATCCTCTCTTGGACGCGGCGGAACCCTTCCCAATCCTCCTCCTGCTGGTGGTCGTGGCCTAAGAGGTGCCAAAGCCCATGGGCCGCCAGGACCAGGACCTCCTCCTCGAGGCCCATCCCCCGCGCCTCGGCTTGGCGCTTGGCCGTGTCCAGGCTGATCCAGATGTCCCCCAGGTGGGGGGGTACGAAGGGATCCCCGGGTTCATAGTGGGGAAAGGAGAGGACATCCGTGGCCTCGTTCTCCCCCCACCACGCCCGCTTGAGCGCCCGGATCCTGCGGTCCCCGGTGAGGATGACCGTGACCGCCTTGTCCCCCACGCCCAGTTCCTCCATCAGGGTGGAAAGAGCCCGGCGGAGCCTAGGGATGAGGCCGCGGGGCGGACGCTTATTGGCTACGATCGCCACCACGTTCCGCTTCCTCGTAGGCCTTGATGATGCGGGCCACCAGGGGGTGGCGCACCACGTCGGACTCCTTGAAGTAGATGAAGGCGATGCCCTCAATGCCCTTGAGGATGCGGATGGCCTCCACCAGCCCCGACTTCTGGTGCTTGGGCAGGTCGATCTGGGTGATATCCCCGGTGATGACCATCTTGGAGGAGAAGCCCATGCGGGTGAGGAACATCTTCATCTGCTCCGGGGTGGTGTTTTGCGCCTCGTCCAAGATGATAAAGGCATCGTTCAGAGTGCGGCCCCGCATGAAGGCCAGGGGGGCCACCTCAATGATCCCGGACTGGAGGTACTGCTCAAAGCGCTCGGCGTCGATCATGTCAAAGAGGGCATCGTAGAGGGGCCGGAGGTAGGGGTCCACCTTGGCCTGGATGTCCCCGGGCAGAAACCCCAGCTTTTCCCCCGCCTCCACCGCCGGCCGGGTGAGGACGATGCGCTTAACCCTCTTGGCCCGAAGGTGGCTCACCGCCATGGCCACCGCCAAATAGGTCTTGCCGGTTCCCGCAGGGCCCACCCCGAAGGTAACGTCATGGTGGGCGATGGCCTCCACGTACCGCCTCTGCCCCGGGGTTTTGGGCCTAAGGCGGCCCGGTAGCGCCAGCTCGGTTTCCGGGGTGGTGGCCTGGTACAGGCCCTCCCCTTGTAAGGCCAGGGCCACGGACTGTTCCAGGGTGGGCGGGTCCAGCTCCGCTCCTTGCCTGAGGAGGGCCAAAAGGTCCCGCACGGCCCGCTCGGCCACTTCTACCGCTTCCTGGTCACCCTCCAGTTCCACCTGGTTACCCCGCGTGATGAGCTTGAGCCGATCGCCGAAGGCCTCCCGGAAAAGGGAGCGGAGCTTCTTCAGGTTGCGGTCCGCCTGGCCCAAGAAGGCCAGGGTTTCCTCGGGTTTTAGCGGGATTACCAGCCTTTGGGCCTCTTCAGGATTTCGTGCCATATCACCCCTTTCAGGATGCTCTCACCGTCTGTGGCCAACAGCTTTCTTTTGGGAGCCCTTTGGGGCTCCTCTTCCGGGCTTGGGGTGGCGCGGAAGCTGACCTCCAAGGGGGTTCGCTCCGGGCTGGGGTAGCGCTCCAAGGAGGCCGCCTCGGTGGGTTGGGAGGGAGGGGGGGTAGGCCGGGGTTTCGGCTTGGGTCGGGCCTTGGGCTTGGGGCGGGGTAGGGGCTCCGGTAAGGGCAGGTCCTCGGGAAATCCCGGGGGGGTGGGGGGAGGCTGGCCCCGGCGGCTTAGGCCCTGCAGGGCGGGGATGACGATGAAGAAGAGTAGGAAAAGGAGGCCCAGGAGGTCGTCTAGGCTCATTCCTCACCCTCGGGCTTGGCCGCCCGACTGATGGACTCCCGCATCTCGGTGTCGGCCTCGATGTTCTTCAGGCGGTAGTAGTCCATGACCCCAAGCTTTCCCGCGCGCAAGGCTTCCGCCAGGGCCAGGGGCACCTGGGCCTGGGCTTCCACCAGCTTGGCCCGCATGGCCTCCACCAGGGCCCGGTTCTCCTGCTCCGCGGCCACCGCCATGGCCCGGCGCTCCTCCGCCTTGGCCTGGGCGATCTTCTTGTCGGCCTCCGCCTGGTCGATCTGGAGCTGGGCCCCGATGTTCTTGCCCACGTCCACGTCCGCAATGTCCACCGAAAGGATCTCAAAAGCCGTGCCCGCGTCCAGGCCCTTTTCCAGCACGGTCTTGCTGATGCGGTCGGGGTTTTCCAGGACCTCCTTGTGGGAGAGGGCGGAGCCGATGGTGGTCACGATGCCTTCCCCCACCCGGGCGATGATGGTCTCCTCCCCGGCCCCACCCACCAGGCGGTCGATGTTGGCCCTCACCGTTACCCGGGCGGTGGCGAGAAGCTGGATTCCGTCCTTGGCGACCGCGGCCACCATGGGGGTCTGGATCACCTTGGGGTTCACGGAGACCCGTACCGCCTCCAGCACATCCCGCCCCGCCAGGTCGATGGCCGCGGCCCGATCAAAGGTGAGCTTGATGCCCGCCTTGTCGGCGGCGATCAAGGCGTCCACCACCCGGTCCACATTGCCCCCCGCCAGGTAGTGGGCCTCGAGGCGGTCCAGGCGCACGTCCAGCCCCGCCTTGGTGGCCTTGATGAGGGGGTAGATGATCTTGGCGGGGGGAACCCGCCTTAGGCGCATGGCCACCAGGGTGATGAGGGGCACCCTGACCCCTGCGGCCCAGGCGGAGATCCAGAGGCCTACGGGGATGAAGCTGAAGAAGAGAAAAACGAGGACAAGAACAACAAAAGCCAGAAAGAGCACGCCAAGTCCTTCCATATCATTCCTCCAAGGCTTCCACCACCACCGTGGGTCCCCTGACCTCCACCACCCTTAAGGTGGTGCCCTTGGGCAGGAAACCCCGGTTGGCCACCACATCGATGCGCTTGTTGCCGAAGCGGGCCACCCCCCCGGGTCTCAGGTCGGTCAGGGCCACGCCGATGGCGCCCACCTCCACCTCGTCCCCGGTGGCGTGTTCCGCGATGGTGCTTTCCAGCACCAAGGCCCTTGCTGGCCGGGTCCTGGGTAGGAAGCGAAAGACCATGAAAAGGCCAAGGCCCAGGGCGATCACCGCGATGGCGATGACCATCAGGGCGTTCTCCCCGAAGGTGAAGTACACGGAGGCCAATATGGATCCCACGCCCAAGGCCCCAGCGATGCCAAACCCAGGGAAGAGGAAGGCCTCGGCCAGGAGGAGGGCCACCCCCAGGAAGAAGAGGACGAGCTCGAAGGCCCCGGAAAGCCCGGCAAGCCACCCCCCGGCAAAGTAAAGGGCCAAAAAGGCCAGGCCCAAGGCCCCCATCACCCCAAAGCCCGGGGTGAAGAGCTCGAGAAGGAGAAGAAGAAGCCCAAGGGCCAGGAGAAGCCCCGCCACGGTGGAGCTGGTGAGGAAGCGGGCCACCTGCACCCGGGGGCCGGGCTCCAGCCTTTCCGTCTCCAGGCTGAACCCGGCCTGCCGGAGGGCCTCGGGGAGGCTGGCCGCCCGGAAGTCGGCCACCTTCAGCTCCACCGCCTTGTCGGCGGAAAGGGTAAGGGGCTCCCCCTTGGCGGAGAGGCCGGGGATTTCCAGGTTGGGGTCCACCATGGCCTCGGCCAGCTCCACCGGCCTGCCCCGGGCTTCCGCCACGGCGCGGAACTTGCCCTTAAGGGCGGAGATGATCTTCTGGTCCGCCGCCTGGGGCTGTTGTAGGGGCAGGGCCACCACCGGCAGGGCGGCCCCGATTTCCGAGCCCGGCAGCATGGCGATCTGGCGGCAGGAAAGGGCGATCAAAGCCCCTGCAGAGAAGGCGTTTTGCACCACGGCCAGGGTGGGGAGGGGGGTTTGCAGGATGCGGTCGGAGATGCGGATGGCGGCGTCCACCCGGCCCCCTGGGGTGTCGATGAGGAAGACCACACCGCTCGCCCCTTCCCGTTCGGCGCGGGTCAGGGCCTGCTCCACAAAGACGGCCAAGGCGGGGTCGATCTCCCCCTGGATGGGGACGAGGTAGGTTTTCCCCAGGGCCAGGGAGAGCAGGAAGCATAGGGCAAGGAGCCTTTTCACCGTCCTCATTCTATAGGGCTTTGGCGGGGGAGTGTGGTGGGGTTATCCTAAAGTCCGTGCTACGCCTAGCGGTGTTGGGCCACCCCATAGCCCACTCCCTCTCCCCGGCTATGCACCGGTACGCCCTGGGCTCCCTGGGCCTCAAGGGGAGCTACGAGGCCTGGGAAACCCCCCTCGAGGCCCTGAAGGACCGCCTGGAGGAGGTGCGCCAGGGGTACCGGGGCGTGAACCTGACCATCCCCCTTAAGGAAGCGGCCCTGCCGTTTTTGGATTGGATCTCCCCGAAAGCCCAGGCCATCGGGGCGGTGAACACGGTGCTTTCCGTGGAGGGGAGGCTTTTCGGCTTCAACACCGACGCCCCCGGGTTCCTCGAGGCCCTCAAAGCAGGCGGCATCCCCCTGGAAGGCCCCGCCTTGGTCCTGGGGGCGGGGGGAGCGGGCCGGGCGGTGGCCTGGGCCCTGAAGGAGGCGGGGCTGGAGGTCTGGGTGTGGAACCGCACCCCCGCTCGGGCGGAGGCCCTGGCGGAGGCGTTTGGCCTGAAGGCCGTGTCCCTGGAGCGAGCGAAGGAGGCCCGGCTCCTGGTGAACGCCACCAGTGTGGGGTTGAAGGATCCAGGGGCCACGCCTTTGCCCCCGGAGTTCCTTCCGGCGGAGGGGGCAGCGGTGGACCTGGTCTACCGCCCCCTCTGGACTCGGTTCCTGCGGGAGGCCCAGGCGCGGGGGCTCAAGGTGCAGACCGGGCTTCCCATGCTGGCCTGGCAGGGGGCCTTGGCCTTCCGCATCTGGACGGGCCTTCTCCCCGACCCTAGGGGCATGGAGGAGGCGGCTCGCCAGGCCTTGGAGGGAGAGTGAATGGCCTACACCCTGGCAGCCCCGGTGGTTCACGAGGAGATCATTCAGAAAAGCCGCTTCCTCGCCAAGGCGGCCCCGGTGGCCTCGGAGGAGGAAGCCTTGGCCTTTTTGGCGGCCCAGCGGGAGCCGGAGGCCACCCACAACTGCTACGCCTACAAGATCGGTTCTCTTTATCGCTTTTCCGACGACGGCGAACCCACGGGCACCGCGGGCAAGCCCATCCTGCACGCCATCGAGGCGGGGGGACTGGACCGGGTGGTGGTCCTGGTGGTGCGCTACTTCGGGGGGGTGAAGCTGGGGGCCGGGGGCCTGGTGCGGGCCTACGGGGGGGTGGCGGCGGAGGCGTTGCGGCGGGCTCCCAAGGTGCCCTTGGTGGACCTTGTGGAGGTGCGCTTCCGGGTGCCCTTCGCCGAAGTGGGCCGGGTCCACGGCCTCTTGCGCGCCCGCGGCCTTGCGGCGGAGGAAACCTACCTGCCCGAGGGGGTGGCTTTCGCCCTACGTCTTCCAGAAGAGGAGAAGGAGGCTTTTCTTAGGGCCCTTGGGGACCAGACCCGGGGCCAGGCCCAGGTGGAGGGGTGAGCCCTTACCATGGAGGCGATGCTGCCCCTCTTCGAACCCAAAGGCCGCCTCCTTCTGGTGGATGGCCACCACCTGGCCTACCGCACCTTCTTCGCCCTGAAGGGCCTCACCACCAGCCGCGGTGAGCCCGTGCAGGCGGTATACGGCTTCGCCAAGAGCCTCCTCAAGGCCCTGAAGGAGGACGGGGATGCGGTGATCGTGGTCTTTGACGCCAAGGCCCCTTCCTTCCGCCACGAGGCCTACGAGGGGTACAAGGCGGGCCGGGCCCCCACCCCGGAGGACTTTCCCCGGCAGCTGGCCCTTATCAAGGAACTGGTGGACCTTTTGGGCCTCACCCGGTTGGAGGTACCGGGCTTTGAGGCGGACGACGTCCTGGCCACCCTGGCCAAGAAGGCAGAGCGGGAAGGGTACGAGGTGCGCATCCTCACCGCGGACCGGGACCTCTACCAGCTTCTTTCGGACCGAATCTCCATCCTTCACCCGGAGGGTTACCTGATCACCCCGGAGTGGCTTTGGGAGAAGTATGGGCTTAAGCCTTCCCAGTGGGTGGACTACCGGGCCTTGGCCGGGGATCCTTCCGACAACATCCCCGGCGTGAAGGGCATTGGGGAGAAGACGGCGGCCAAGCTCATCCGGGAGTGGGGAAGCCTGGAGAACTTGCTGAAGCATCTGGAGGAGGTAAAGCCCGCCTCCGTTCGGGAGAAAATCCTCAGCCACATGGAAGACCTCCAGCTATCCCGGGAGCTTTCCCGGGTGCGCACGGATCTCTCCCTGGAGGTGGACTTCGCCCGGAAGCGGGAGCCCGACCGGGAAGGGCTTCGGGCCTTTTTGGAGCGCCTGGAGTTCGGAAGCCTCCTCCACGAGTTCGGCCTCCTGGGAAGCCCGGTGGCGGCCGAGGAGGCCCCTTGGCCGCCCCCAGAAGGGGCCTTCGTGGGCTTTGTCCTCTCCCGTCCCGAGCCCATGTGGGCCGACCTCCTGGCCCTGGCGGGGGCCCAGGGGAGCCGGGTCTTCCGGGCGGGGGACCCCTTGGCGGGCCTAAGGGACCTCAAGGAGGTGCGGGGGCTTCTGGCCAAGGACCTTGCCGTCTTGGCCCAGCGGGAGGGGCTGGACCTCCTCCCGGGGGACGACCCCATGCTCCTCGCCTACCTCCTGGACCCTTCTAACACCGCCCCCGAGGGGGTGGCCCGGCGCTACGGGGGGGAGTGGACCGAGGAGGCGGGGGAAAGGGCGTTGCTTTCCGAAAGGCTTTACGCCGTCCTCCTGGAGCGGCTTAAAGGGGAGGAGCGGCTTCTTTGGCTCTACGAGGAGGTGGAACGGCCCCTCTCCCGGGTGCTGGCCCGGATGGAGGCCACCGGGGTGCGCCTGGACGTGGCCTACTTGAAGGCCCTTTCCCTCGAGGTGGAGGCGGAGATGAAGCGCCTCGAGGAGGAGGTCTTCCGCCTGGCAGGGCACCCTTTCAACCTGAACTCCCGCGACCAGCTGGAGCGGGTGCTCTTTGACGAGCTGGGGCTTCCCGCCATCGGCAAGACGGAGAAGACGGGCAAGCGCTCCACCAGCGCTGCGGTGTTGGAGGCCCTGCGGGAGGTCCACCCCATCGTGGACCGCATCCTGCAGTACCGGGAGCTTTCCAAGCTCAAGGGCACCTACATCGACCCTCTGCCCGCCCTGGTCCACCCCAAGACGGGCCGGCTCCACACCCGCTTCAACCAGACGGCCACGGCCACGGGGAGGCTTAGTAGCTCCGACCCCAACCTGCAAAACATCCCCGTGCGCACCCCCTTGGGCCAGCGAATCCGCCGGGCCTTCGTGGCCGAGGAGGGCTGGGTCCTGGTGGCCTTGGACTATAGCCAAATCGAGCTCCGGGTCCTGGCCCACCTCTCCGGGGACGAGAACCTCATCCGGGTCTTCCAGGAAGGGCAGGACATCCACACCCAGACCGCAAGCTGGATGTTTTCCGTGCCCCCGGAAGCCGTGGACCCCCTCATGCGCCGGGCGGCCAAGACCATCAACTTCGGGGTCCTCTACGGCATGTCCGCCCACCGGCTTTCCTCGGAGCTTGCCATCCCCTACGAGGAGGCGGTGGCCTTCATCGAGCGCTACTTCCAGAGCTACCCCAAGGTGCGGGCCTGGATTGAGAGAACCCTAAAGGAGGGGCGGGAGCGGGGTTATGTGGAAACCCTCTTCGGCCGCAGGCGCTACGTGCCGGACCTGGCTTCCCGGGTGAAGAGCGTGCGGGAGGCCGCCGAGCGCATGGCCTTCAACATGCCGGTGCAGGGCACCGCCGCCGACCTGATGAAGCTGGCCATGGTGCGGCTCTTTCCCAGGCTTGGGGAGCTGGGAGCCAGAATGCTTTTGCAGGTGCACGACGAGCTGGTCCTCGAGGCGCCTAAGGACCGGGCGGAGGCCGTGGCCGCCCTGGCCAAGGAGGTGATGGAAGAGGTCTGGCCCCTGGCCGTGCCCCTGGAGGTGGAGGTGGGCATCGGGGAGGACTGGCTTTCCGCCAAGGGTTAACGCCCGCCTCAAGGAAGGCTCATAAAACGCTCATCAAGCGCGTTTAGACTTCTCCCGGAAGGGAGAAGAGCTATGAAAAAGCGTTGGATTGTAGCGGTGGCCGTGGCCTTAGGGTTGGCCGGGGTGCTGGGTCAGCAGGTGAGCTTGCCCAAGCCCGAGGGTCCCAGGGTGGAGGTGGTGGCCAGCACCATCAACGCCAAGGTCAAGGTGCCGGGATGCACGCGGGATGCAAACGGGCAGGTGGTGTGCGCCGTCACCTTTGAAAGCCAAGCCCAGACCAACCAAAGCGTGGTGGTGCTCCATAGCTCTGTGCGGGCGGTGGCGCCGGATGGTTTTAGCTACCCTGGGTACCTGGTGGTGGAGGGAGGTACCACCGACGGCACCAAGACAACCTTTTCCCTGCCCGCTGGGGGCCGGGCCAACGGGCGCTTGGTATTCCCGGGGGTACCTCAGGAGGTTGGGGTGTTCCCCTTGATGCAGTTGGGCGGGCTGGAGTTTCGTGGCCTTCCCGTGGCCGGGGCGGCCCCTGCCCAGGCGGAGCCAAGCGGACAGGCCAAGCAGAGCACGGCCAGCGCTGCTTCGGCGCCGCTTTCCCGGCCTTCGGGCAACACCTGGGAAGCCTGGGAGGGGCGGATCAGCTTGGGACCTTGGCATGCCCTCTATGTTGCCAAAGATGGGACCGTGTGGGCTTGGGGACGGAACCAGGATGGTGAGCTGGGTATCGGTAAAAAATCAGAAGTGGAATTGAAGCCTGTGAGAGTTCAGGGTCTTACGGATGTGGTTGCGGTTGTAGCAGGGCATGGACATTCCCTTGCCCTTAGGAAAGATGGGACAGTGTGGGCGTGGGGTCAGAATGACAGAGGACAAGTAGGTCCGACAGCGAATCCCCTTGTACCTACCCAGGTTAGGGGATTGACAGATGTGGTGAAAATTGCTGCAGCTACGCAGACGAGTTATGCGTTGAAAAGAGATGGTTCTGTTTGGGCTTGGGGTTGGGGGCGGTGGGGAATGTTAGGTACAGGCGATTTTGAGGATAGGTTAATTCCTACACAAGTTAAGCTTCCTGCTAGGGTGCAAGCAATCAGCGTCATAGCTGAGACTGTTGCAGCTGCGCTGGATGTGGACGGAGCGGTGTACACCTGGGGTAATCCTTGGGCAAATCAATTAGGGACGGATCAGACTTGACCGTTATACCGCATAGAGCCCCAGGAACCTGAGGGCGGAGAGGGGATGGAAGGAGAAG
>NZ_JAKEDT010000021.1 GCF_021462525.1 Thermus caliditerrae
TACCAGATACGGGCTGCGCCCGCAAGGGGAGATTTACCACGAAACGGAGATGTGGGTAAAGTCCTGTTTAGCTTACTTGACGATAAAAAGGCGCCTTGTTAAACTCAGGCTTGGCACTTGGAGAGGTGCCCGAGTGGCTGAAGGGACACGACTGGAAATCGTGTAGGCGGGCTTAAACCTGCCTCGCGGGTTCGAATCCCGCCCTCTCCGCCAACCACCCCGGCCTCACGGCCGGGGGCTTTCTACCTCCACCACCCTCCCCTCCCGCCTGGCCTCCTCCGCCAAGAAGGTGAGGCGGTGGGCCAGCACCGCCTCGGCAAAGGGCTCCAGAAGGCCCTCGTCCCCCCTGGCCACCGCCTCCAAAAAAGCCCGGGTCAGCCCCAGGTCCCCGCCCCCATGCCCCGTGCGGATGGAACCCTCCCGCTCCGTCTCCAGGTCCATCACCCGCTCCCCTCGCACAAAGTGGTAGACCCGCAGGTACCGCCCGTCCCCAAAAAGTTCTCCCTCCGTGCCAAAAATGCGCGTCTCCCGAAACCGCATCTGGCTTAGACCCTCCACGTGCAGGCTCGCCGTCTTCCCGTCCTCGTACTCCAGCGCCACCACCTGGTGGTCCGCCACGTCGTTTTGCCCCAGGTACACGCACTCCCCGTAGGGACCCTCCGCCAAAGCCCTATTTAGGTTCTCCCAGGTCACCGGGTAGGCCACCACGTCCAGGGGCCAGCCCCGTTCCCCCCTTTGGTAGGCCTCCAGGTAGATGCGCCGGGCGGAAAAGGGGCAGGCCCGCTCCACCACCTCCGGGCAGAGGAAGCAGCGGTCGGCCGCCCCCTTGGGCTTCCCCTCGGGGCGGAAGTGGTAGAGCCCCCCGAAGGAGGCCACCCGCCGCACCGACCCGGGCAGGACGAAAAGCAGCCAGTCCAGGTCGTGGACGCTCTTGGCCAAGAGGAAGGGACTGGACTCCGCCTCCTTCCGCCAGTTCCCCCGCACGAAGCTGTGGGCGTAGTGCCAGTGGCCCACGGGCTCCAGGTGCTGCACGGAAACGGGCTCCCCGATGGCCCCCTCCCGCAGCAGGCGCTTCAGGGCCTGGGCGTAGGGGGTGTAGCGCAGCACGTGGGCCACGGCCACCATCCTCCCGGTGCGGGCCTTGGCCTCTGCCACCTCCCACACCTCCTGCCAGGTGGGGGCGATGGGCTTTTCCAGGAGGAGGTGGTAGCCCTTTTCCATCAGGGCCACCGCCGCCTCCTTGTGCAGGCGGTCGGGCAGGGCCACCACCGCGGCCTGGGCCAGCTGGGGCTTCTCCAGCGCCTCCCGCCAGTCCCGGAAGGCGTGCTCCACGTGGAAGGCCTGCCGGAAGGCCTCAAGCCGCTCGGGGCGGGGGTCCGCCACCCCCAGGATGCGGGCGCCCAGGGCGTGGGCGTGGCGAGCGTAGGCCAAACCGCGGTTGCCCGCCCCCAGCACCAGGAGGGAAACCGGCATGCTTCCAGTTTAAGCCCCTCCTTCCTGCGAACAGGGGGCATGGGGGTCAAAAGCTTTCCCCCCTCGGTAGCGAGGGGGGAAGCTTTGCAGCCTGGAGCTGGTGGAGCGGAGGGGATTCGAACCCCTGACCTCCCGCTTGCAAGGAAGAGCAAGTAGGGCACCCTGCATGACCCCGCATGAACCGAAAACCCCTTTCCTAAGGGACTTTCTCGGGGGTGCCATAACCCTGGATAACTTCCTATTAGGGGTCAGTTTTGGGGGTCAATGGGGGTCAGCTATGGGGGTCAGAATATTCCAGGAAAGGAATACACTCCAGGGTTGAAGGTTATAGGAGGGTATGCTAAGATAAAGGTGATGCGGTGGATGCCCATCCCCTCCCGCGAGCTCTTTCCAGGGAGCTCAGGGATGGGCTTATTCCCCTCCCCTCTCGCCCAAGCCGTGCGTAGGGGGGTTTACATAGGTACAGACCGGGACTTCCAGCGTTTGGTGAACTTGAGCGGGCTCCTTGTGCCCGCATGCGATATTCCCATTCCTCCTTCATCCCCCTCCCACATCATTAGGGCCCTAGAAGGGCTCTGGGCCACCGCAAGAGTCAAATACACCCCCCACACAATCCTCTATCACCTTGCCGTGGTCCTATACCGGCTCCTCGGCTTGTTGCGTTTGGTGCGGGTAGACTCCCTCCCAACCCCAACCCCTACGCTGGGGATTTTGCCCGAAACGGAGGAAGAGCGCCCTCCTCCCAAACCGCCAGAACCTTTTCTAACAAAGAATGTAATGCCTACCGCCCCTAACGCCATCTGAAACCGGAGGGTCTTCGGCCCAAGGTTTCAGACCCGGCCACGGCCCGCCCCGGCATGGTCGGACGCGTTAGGGGCAAAAAAATGCCAGAGTTGGGTAAGAAACTCGGCTTGAGCGTAAAGGAAGCCGCAAACCTCCTCGGCGTCCATCCGAACACGATTTATCGGCTGGCTTGGCGGAAGGAAATCCGGAGCGTCAAGGTCGGTTCCCGGCTCCTCATCCCCCGCGTGGAGGTGGAGCGGCTGGTGGGAGTGAAGCTGGAGGACACCGACCCCCACCCCGGGGGGCGAGAGTAGGGGAGCACCATGCGCTGGCTACACCTGATTCTAGCCCTCGCGGGGGCCCTCTTGGAGCTCCTGGGGCCGCTATTCGCTATCCCCGTGATGAGGGGTGAGGAGGGCCGCCATGCGTGAGCCCCCTGCCCTCAACGCCATCCTCGAGGCCACCCGGGCCCGGCCCGCGGGGCGGGGGCGCTGGACGGGGCATTGCCCGGCCCACAAGGACCGGACCCCCTCCCTTTCCATCGCCCTGGGCCAGGATGGCCGCGTCCTCCTGCATTGCTTCAGCGGGTGCCCGCCGGAAGCCGTCCTGGACGCCCTGGGGCTGGAATGGAAGGACCTCTTCCCCGACGGGGAGTTTGACCCCTCCCGGGTGCGCCCCGTGCGCTGGGAAGCCCCTCCCCCTACCCCGGACGAGGGAAGGAGGAGGGCCCTGGAGCGGCTTTGGGCGGAAGCGGTGCCCCTTGACTCCCCAAGGGGGGAAGTGGGCCGCCGCTACCTGGAAGCCCGGGGCTTAGACCTCGGGAAGGTCCTCCCCGAGTTGCAAAACCTCCGGCTACACCCTGCCCTGAAGTACCGGGACGGGGAGGAGGTGCTGGGCCCCTTCCCCGCCCTCCTGGCCCGGGTGGAGCACCCCCGCTTTGGCCTGGTAGCCCTGCACCGCACCTACCTGGCCCCGGACGGGAGGGGCAAAGCCCCGGTGCCCTCGCCCAAGAAGCTCACCCGGCCCGTCTTCGAGGGGGCCACCCGGGGGGCCGCCGTCCGGCTCTACCCCCTCGGGGAAAGAAAGGAGCTTGCCCTGGCCGAGGGGATAGAAACCGCCCTGGCCGTGCGTGAAGCCACGGGGCTCCCCACCTGGGCTTGCGTGAGCGCTGTTGGTATGGAGCGGGTGGAACTCCCGAAGGAGGTGAAGCGTGTCCTGATTGCCGCCGACGGGGACACGCCCGGTCTTCGGGCCGCCCGCACCCTGGCAAAACGGCTTCTTGGGAAGGGTCGGGTGCGGGTGTCCCTGGCCGAGTCCCCAGGGGGGCGGGACTGGCTAGACATGCTCTTGAGCGGGAAGGGGGTGGGGGTCCATGTCTGAGCGGGAGAACCCCCTGGCCGGGCTCCTGGAGCCCCAAGAGGTTGACCCCGAAACCCTGGCCCACCTGGAGGGGAAACCCCACCCCCTGGAGGAGCTGGAGTCCCCTGAGCGGGTGGAAGGGCGCCCCCGCTACCGGGTGCACGGGGGGCGGCTGGAAGCCCTGAGGGTGGAGGGCCGCGGGGAAAACCGCACCTTCACCTACTACCCCCTGGGGAACTTCGCCGCCCGCATCGCGCGTGAAGTGGTCCTCGATGATGGGGTGGAACGGGAAACCCTCTTTGAAGTAGTGGGCTACCTGGAAGACGGGGCCCGGCTTCCTCTGGCCCGGGTGCGGGCTACGGAGTTTGCCACGATGGGCTGGCCCATCCGCGAATGGGGGGCCCGGGTCATCCTCCCCCCGGGCCAGGGGGTGAAAGACATCCTCCGGGCCGCCATTCAATCCATCTCGCAGGGGGGGCTCAAGCGGGGCGTGATCTACCGCCATCTGGGATGGACCACGATGGACGGGGTGCCCGTCTACCTGCACGCCGGGGGCGGCATCGGGCCCGAGGGGGCGGTGGGGGGGCTGGAGGTGGAGCCCGGGCGCATCCTGGAGCTCTTCGCCCTCCCCGAGCCCCCCGAGGGGATGGAGGAGGTGCGGGTGTGGAAAGCCCTCCTGGAGGTGTGGCCCCGGCTGGCACCCCCTGAAGTGGTCTGGCCCCTGCTCCTCTACGCCCTGGGGGCTCCCCTGGGCCACGCCCCCTTCGCCCTCTACCTGGCGGGGCCCACGGGGGCCCGAAAGACCTCCCTTGCCCTGGTGGCCCAAAACCTCTTCGCCCCCGGGCTGGACGCCCCGCCCCTGGGTTGGGAAGCCACCGCCAACGCCCTGGAAGGGGCGGCCTTTGCCGCCAAGGATAGCGTCCTTCTGGTCGACGACTATGCCCCCTCCGGGGATGAGCACAAACGCCGGGAGCTGGCCGCCAAAGCGGCCCGGCTCATCCGCAACCAGGGGAACCAAACGGGCCGGGCCCGCATGCGGGCCGATGGTACCCTGGCCCCGGACCGCCCCCCGCGGGGGAGTCTTCTCATCACCGGGGAGGACCTACCCCCCGGGCACTCCATCCGGGCCCGGTCCTTCGTGCTGGAGCTCCCCCGGGGGGCGGTGGACCTGGGAGCCCTCTCGGAAGCCCAAGCCCTGGCCCGGGAGGGCGTGCTGGCCCGGGCCCTGGCCGCCTGGGTGCGCTACCTGGCCGAAGGTCTGGAGGGCTACCGCAAGCGGCTGAGGAGCCAGGTGGAGGAGCTTCGCCCCCACTACCCCTTCCCCCACGGGAGGACCACGGACGCCGCCGCCCGGCTCCATGCCACCCTGGAGCTCCTGGAGGGGTACTGGGCCACCCTGGACCTCGAGGTGGGGCGGGAAGCCGTGCTGGCCGCCCTCAAGGGGGCCGCCGCCCGTCAGGAGGAGTACCAGAAGGACGCTGACCCCGTGGAGCGCTTCCCCTCCCTCCTCCTCTCAGCCCTCGCCGCCGGGCGGGCCCACCTGGAAGACCTCCAGGGGCAAGAGGAAGGGGAGCCCCCGAAAGACCCGCACCTTTGGGGCTGGGAGTGGCAAGCCAACCTGAGCGGCCACCCCGAAGCCGCATCGGGGCGCTGGGTACCCCGTGGGCCCGCCATCGGCTGGGTGCCCGAGAACCCGGAGGTGCGTGGGCTTTACCTGAACCCGGAAGCCACCTACGCCGTCCTCTCGCGGCTGGCCACGGAAAACGGGGAAGGGCTCCCCTCGCCCCGCACCCTATGGAAGCGGCTAGGGGAGCGGGGGGTACTCCACACCGCCCAGGAGGGAGGGGAAACCCGCTACCTGGTCCGGGTGCGGGTAGGGGGGCGGCTCACCCGGGTTGCGCACCTTAGGGGGTCCTATCTCGCAGAAACCGGGAACACCGGGAACAGGGGTCATTTTGCCGATAACGAAGGGAGAAATCTTGTTCCCGGAAACTTTGGTGTTCCCGGAAGACCGGGAACAGACCTCCAGCACGGGGACGCTGTTCCCGGAGAACCGGGAACAGCAAACTTACCGGGAACAGCACAAACGCCCTCCAGGACGGCACAAACCCCTTCTGTTCCCGGTGTTCCCGGAAATCCTGAGCTATACCCCCCTAGGACTCTGCACGGGGCTGAGGGGTGGGGGGAGGTCCCGGACGAGGAGGTGGGGGCATGACCCTGAGCACCCTTGCCCTCTTGCGGGGCCGCACCCTGGCCCGGGAAGGGGAAAAGCTCCTGGTACGCCCCGCCCCCTCCCCCGAGGAGGCCAGGGCCCTGGCCTCCCTCAAGCGCCCCCTCCTCGCCCTCCTTGAGGAGGGGGACCCCCTCCAAGGGGACGACCTCCTCGCCAACCTCCACCTTCTGGCCGCCATCCTGGCCGCCAAGGAGGGCATCCCGCCCCTGACCTGGGCCACCTTCTACTACGAGCCCCGGCCTGAGCCTGAGCGCGTACTGGCCCCTCAGGAAAGCCTCCTCCCTCATTTGCGCTGGAGGGGCCGGAACCTGCCTGAGCCCAGGAGGGTCCACTTGGCCGCCACGGATGGCCGCCTCATCCTGGACCTCAAGGCCCCCTTGGAGGCGTTCTTGCGAACGGAAGGAGAAGCCCTGGAGCTCTTCGCCTGGCCCGAATGGCGCATGCGGGAATACCTATGGGCCGCCGCTAGAGGCCGGGCACCCCAGCAAGCCGCCCTGGAATGGCGCGGCCAGACCTACCGGGGAACCTGGGAGGAGCTCGCCCAGGTAGTGGGGCCCATCCGTAAGGTGAAGCTGGTCATATGAGCCTTGTAATGCCTGTGCTTTTCCAGGAAACCTCCCCCGGGGCAACCCCCCGGGGGGGTCATGACCACAGGGAGGTGAAGAATGCCCTTCCCCGCGAAGAAGGTGAATGACCTAGGCCGCGCGGCAAGCGCCCTGCGTAGGGCGCTGAAGACCGCCGTAGGGCTCCTTGATGACCCTGACCCTCAAACCCGGCTTAGGGCGGTGCACGCCGTAGCCCAGGCCGCTACCGCCTTGGCGCGGGTCCATGAGGCCAGGGAGCTTGAGCAGAGGGTGGCCGAACTTGAGGCCGCCGTGGAAGGCCTCGCTAAGCCGCAAAGGAGGACCGCATGAAGCGCAAGCTGGAGAAACTACGCCAAAGCATCGAGGCCCGCTTCCGCGAGGAATGGGCCCGCCTGTTCGCCCTCGCGGCTGAGGAGGGCGGTGATGACGCCGCCCACGCCCTTCAGGCTTTGAGGGAGAAGCACCCCAAGGCCCTGAGGGCGGATGAGTACGCGGTAGCCCGCCGCCTGGAGCTTGGCCGGGAGTACCTGGCCCTGAGCTTCTGGGCCATGACCTACTGGCCTGGGGAAACCGCCCTCACTTCCCCCTCCCGCATCCCGCTTCCCCCCATGAGCAGGGAGGAGCTTGGCCGCTTGCGTGCGTATCTGGCCGCCGTACCCGCCCAGGCCCCTGAGGAGCAGGCCGTGGTCCTGGCCCTCCAGGGAGTGGTAGCCCTGGCCTTGGCGGCCCACCGCTACCGCGCCGGGGAAAGCCCACGCCCCCGCATCCGGGTCATCTACGAAACCCCGGACGCCCCGCCTGAGGGTGATGCACCATAGGTAGAAAGCGCCGGGGCAAAAACTCGGATTTGGCACGCTATGGTGCGTTATCCACCCCCCAGCGCGGGGCGGATTTCGTCACGCTATGTCCCGCTTCCCCCGGGGGGTCTGTCGTGCGCGAAACCAGTCTTTCGCGAATAAACCATGATTGCCCTCCGTGTTCAGTTCTGGTAAAGTAGGGTTATGCCAAGAGGAGAAAACCTTGCGCGGGTACGCCCCAGGCGGGAGGAACTGGCCGCCCGCTGGGGGCTCGAGCCCTTCCGCCCTGGAGAAGAGGGACGGAGGGTCTACATCCGGGCTCGGGAGGAAGACCTGGCGGCCCTCGAGTCCCTCCCCCCGCGGGTACGGGGGGAAGTGGTGCGGCTGGGGCTATTGGCCCTGCAGGAGGTGCACCATGCCCAAGAAGGGGAGTAAGCCCCGCTATCGGGAGGATGGGCGCTGGGAATATCGGGTTTACCTTCGCGAGGAAGACGGGGGCTATCGCCGGGTTTCGGTTTATGGCAGAACCGCCGAACAAGCCATCCGCAAGGGGCGTGAACTCCAGATTCAGCACGAGCGGGGGCTGGTGCCCAAAAAAGACCCCCGCACCTTCGGGGCGTTTGCTGAGTCGTGGCTAGCCCGCAAGGAAAAGACCCTGGCCCCCAAGACCCTAAACAACTACCGCCGGGAAGTGGGGTATCTTCTCCCGTACCTGGGCCCCAAAAAACTCCAGTCCATCCGGCCCGTGGACATCCGCCAAACCCTCGACGCCCTCGCCGCCCGGGGGATAGGGCCCCGGGGGCTAAGGAAGTCCCTTGCCCACCTTCGGGCCATCTTCCAGGATGCCCTGGCCCTGGAGCTCGTGCACCGGGACCCCACCGCCGCCATCCGGGTAGAAGCACCTACCCGGTCCAAGGTAGGCCGGGCCCTAGAACCCGAGGAGGTGGAAATCCTCCTCCGAGCGTTTGACGGGTGGCCCACCTGGGAAGTGGGCATGGCCCTCCGGCTGTGCTTGGCGCTGGGCTTGCGGGAAGGGGAAGTCCTCGGGCTCAAGTGGGGGGACATCGACTTGGAGCGTGGGGAACTCACTATCCGCCGGGCATGGACGCGTCTTGAGGGCAAGGGCATTCTTACGGAACCCAAGACCCCCGCCGCCCGGAGGACCCTCCCCATCCCCCAGGCTACCCTGGAGCGTTTGCGGGCCCGGTACGCCCAACATTTGGCGGAAGGGGTACGCCCCCAAGAACTCCGGGAGTCCTTTATCTTCACGGGCAAGGACCCCTCCCGGCCCCTGAACCCCCATACCCTCAATCACGCCCTTCGCAAAATCACCGCCCGGCTGGGCATTCCCCACCTACGGGTACACGACTTGCGCCATAGCTACGGCTCCCTCCTCCTCGCGAACGGGGCCCCCCTCGAACTGGTGTCTGAGCGCATGGGGCACGCAAACCCCAGCATCACGCTGAATGTGTACCGCCATCTTCTCGGGCACGAACGCCGGTCATGGGTACTGGACCCTGAAGACCTCTCCCGCCCCCGACCCAAGGCATAGCCCCCTCAGGAGGAGCCCCCACCCTTCCCAGGGTGGGGGTCAGACTTTGGGGGTCAGCCCGGCCCTTTGGGGGTCAGGGGAGTTTCGGGGAGGACCTTCACTTTCCTTTGGGGGTCAAGTTTGGGGGTCAAAAGCTTTCCCCCCTCGCTACCGAGGGGGGAAGCTTTGTGTCCTGGACTTGGTGGAGCGGAGGGGATTCGAACCCCTGACCTCCCGCTTGCAAGGCGGGTGCTCTCCCTCTGAGCTACCGCCCCAAGCCTAGGGGAGTATAGCCCAAAACGGGGGGCTTACGCAAAGGGCCTTCCCCCCCTATAATCGGGAAGGCGTGCCGAGCCAGCCCGCGGGCAGGGGAAGGTCCCGCGGGAAGAAGGCCGGTGCGCCAGCGGAACGCCAAGCCCAACCTTCCCCGAACGGGAGGAATATGCCTGTGAACATCAGCGTCAAGGAGCTTCTGGAGGCAGGGGTCCACTTCGGCCACGAGCGCAAGCGCTGGAACCCCAAGTTTGGCCGCTTCATCTATGCGGAGCGCAACGGCATCCACATCATCGACCTGCAGAAGACCATGGTGGAGCTGGAGCGCACCTTCCGCTTCCTCGAGGATCTGGCCATGCGCGGGGGCACGGTGCTCTTCGTGGGCACCAAGAAGCAGGCCCAGGACATTGTGCGCATGGAGGCCGACCGGGCGGGGATGCCCTACGTGAACCAGCGCTGGCTGGGCGGGATGCTCACCAACTTCAAGACCATCGCCCAGCGGGTGAACCGCTTGGAGGAGCTGGAGAACCTCTTCGCCTCCGAGGCCATCCAGGAGCGCCCCAAGAAGGAGCAGGTGCGGCTCAAGCACGAGCTTGAGCGCTTGCAGAAGTACCTCTCCGGCTTCCGCCGCCTGAAGCGCCTCCCCGACGCCGTCTTCGTGGTGGACCCCACCAAGGAGGCCATCGCCGTGCGGGAGGCCAGGAAGCTCTTCATCCCGGTGGTGGCCCTGGCGGACACCGACTCCGATCCCGAGCTGGTGGATTACATCATCCCTGGCAACGACGACGCCATCCGCTCCATCCAGCTCATCCTCTCCCGGGCCGCCGACCTCATCATCCAGGCCCGGGGCGGTGTGGTGGAGCCCTCCCCCTCCTACGCCCTGGTGGAGGAGGCAGAGCGGCAGGCCCAGGAAACCCCCGCGGACTTGGACGAGGGCGAGGTGGAAGCATGAGCCAGATGGAACTCATCAAGAAGCTGCGCGAGGCCACCGGGGCCGGGATGATGGACGTGAAGAAGGCCCTGGAAGACGCCGGCTGGAACGAGGAGAAGGCCGTCCAGCTCCTAAGGGAGCGGGGAGCCATGAAGGCGGCCAAGAAGGCGGAGCGGGAGGCCCGGGAAGGCATCATCGGCCACTACATCCACCACAACCAGCGGGTAGGGGTGCTGGTGGAGCTTAACTGCGAGACCGACTTCGTGGCCCGCAACGAGGTCTTCCAAAACCTGGCCAAGGACCTGGCCATGCACATCGCCATGATGAACCCCCGCTACGTCTCTGCCGAGGAGATCCCCGCGGAGGAGCTGGAACGGGAGCGGCAGATCTACATCCAGGCCGCCCTGAACGAAGGCAAGCCCCAGCAGATCGCCGAGAAGATCGCCGAAGGCCGCCTGAAGAAGTACCTGGAAGAGGTGGCCCTTTTGGAGCAACCCTTCGTCAAGGACGACAAGGTGAAGGTGAAGGAACTCCTCCAGCAGGCCATCGCCAAGACGGGGGAGAACATCGTGGTGCGGCGCTTCTGCCGCTTTGAGCTGGGGGCGTAAGCCATGTCCGGACCCGGGGCCCTTTCCCAAGGGGGCCCCGGTTTTGCTAAAGCCATGAAGTACAAACGGGTGCTCCTCAAACTCTCCGGTGAGTTCCTCACCTCTAACGGCTTCGGCATAGAGCCCGAGGCCACCAAGGCCCTGGCCCGCGAGATCAAGGCCGCCTACGATACCGGGGTGCAACTGGCCATCGTCATCGGCGCGGGTAACCTCTGGCGGGGGGCGCGGCAGGGGGTGGGCATGGACCGGGCCACCGCCGACTACATCGGCATGCTGGCCACCATCATGAACGCCCTGGCCCTGCAGGATGCCCTGGAAGCCCTGGGCATTCCCACCCGGGTCCAGACCGCCCTCACCATCACCCAGGTGGCCGAGCCCTATATCCGCAGGCGCGCCCTGCGCCACCTGGAGAAGGAGCGCATCGTCATCTTCGGCGGAGGCACCGGGAACCCCTTCTTCTCCACGGACACCGCCGCTGCCCTAAGGGCCTTAGAGGTGGGGGCCGAGGTGGTCCTCATGGCCAAGAACAAGGTTGACGGGGTCTACTCCGACGACCCCCGCAAGAACCCCAATGCGGTGCGCTTTGACGAGCTCACCTACCTGGAGGTCTTGAACCGGGGCCTAGGGGTCATGGACACCACCGCCATCACCCTGTGCATGGAGGCGGGGCTTCCCATCGTGGTCTTTGACATCTTCAAGCCGGGCGCCTTGGTGGGTATTATCCAGGGGGAAAAGGTGGGCACCCTGATCCACGCTTGAAGGAGGTGCGTATGACCTTGAAAGACCTCTACGCGGAAACCCGGGCACACATGCAGAAGAGCCTCGAGGCCCTGGAGCACAACCTCTCGGGCCTGCGCACCGGGCGGGCCAACCCCGCCTTGCTCCTCCACCTCAAGGTGGAGTACTACGGCACCCACGTGCCCCTCTCCCAAATCGCCACCGTCACCGCCCCCGACGCCAGAACCCTGGTAGTGCAGTCCTGGGACCAGAACGCCCTGAAGGCCATTGAAAAGGCCATCCGCGACTCAGACCTGGGCCTGAACCCCAGCAACAAGGGGGACGCCCTCTACATCAACATCCCCCCGCTGACCGAGGAGAGGCGCAAGGAGCTGGTCAAAGCCGCCCGGCACTACGCAGAAGAGGGGCGCATCGCCATCCGCAACGTGCGCCGGGAGGCCCTGGAAAAGCTCAAGAAACTCTCCAAAGACCTCCACCTCTCCGAGGACGACACCAAGCGGGCCGAGGCGGAGATCCAGAAGATCACCGACGAGTTCATCGCCAAGGCGGATAGCCTGGCGGAGAAAAAGGAGCAGGAAATCCTCGGCTAGGGGAGCAGAAAGCGGGTTTGGTCCAGCGTGAGCTTCTCTCCTGAGCCCACTCTGCCGCCCCCTTCCGGCGCCGGAGGTGCGGGGTGAAGGGGGACACCCCTGGGGATCTCCCCGCCCGCGTCGTCTCCGCCGTGGTGGGAGCGGCCCTCCTGCTCTTGGTCCTCTGGGCCGGCCTGCCCCTGGTCCTCCCCACCCTAGCCTTCGTCCTGTGGCTGGGGAGCTTGGAGCTCAAGGACATGCTGGCCCGGCGGGGCATCGGGCTCAACCTGCCCTTCCTCATGGGCGGGGGGCTCCTCCTCTTCCTCTTCTCCCTGCCCCAGCTCTACTGGCACTTCCCCCAGGTGCCCTGGCGAGAGGTGGCCCTGGGGCTTTTCCTGATGGGAAGCTTCAGCTACGAGCTCCTCAAGGGGGCGGACCTCACCCGCTTCGCCTTCACCCTCCTGGCCTTCTTGTACCTGCCCTGGAGCCTGGGGTACGTCCTCCTCCTGCGGGAAACCCCAGACGCCGGGCTTGGCCTTTGGACCCTCTCCCTGCCCATCGTGGCCAGCTTCGCCACCGACATCGGGGCCTACTTCGTGGGGCGGGCCTTTGGCCGGCGCAAGCTCGCCCCGGAGATCTCCCCGGGGAAGACGGTGGAGGGCTCGGTGGGGGGCATTGTGGTGAGCTTCCTGGCCCTGGTGGTCTACACCGGGGTGGTGCGGGAGGTCTTCCCCTTCGGCCTATTGGAGCTTTGGCTCTTCAGCCTCCTCCTCTCCCTGGCGGCGCAGCTTGGGGATCTGGCGGAGTCCATGCTGAAGCGCTACTGTGGGGTGAAGGACTCGGGACGCTTCCTGCCCGGGCACGGGGGTCTTCTGGACCGGATCGACAGCCTCCTCTTCGCCTTCCCCCTCACCTACTTCCTGGTGGTGCTCTTCACATGAAACGCGTGGTGATCCTGGGTTCCACGGGCTCCATCGGACGGCAGGCCCTCGAGGTCTGCCGCTGGCGGGGCTACCGGGTGGTGGGCCTGGCGGCGGGACGGAACCTGGAAACGCTTGCCCAGCAGATCGCCGAGTGGCGCCCCCTCTTGGTGGCCGCAGACAAAAGCCTGCATGGGGAGCTGAAGGCCCGCTTCCCCTGGCTAGCCCTGGGCCGGGCGGAGGAGGTGGCCGCCCTGGAGGCAGAGGTGGCGGTGGCGGCCATCCCCGGCCTGGCGGGGCTCCCCCCCACCCGGGCCGCGGTCCGGACGGGAAAGCGCATCGCCCTGGCCAACAAGGAGGCCATGGTGGCGGCAGGGCCCCTCCTCTGGCAGGAGGCGGAGACCTTCGGAGCAGAGATCCTCCCCGTGGATTCCGAGCACTCCGCCCTCTTCCAAGCCCTCTTGGGGGAGAGGCGGGAGGATGTGGCCGAGCTCATCCTCACCGCCAGCGGGGGGCCTTTCCTCAAGGAACCCGCGGACCTTTCCCAGGTAACCCCAGAGATGGCCCTCAACCACCCCCGCTGGCGGATGGGCCCCAAGGTGACGGTGGACTCCGCCACCCTCTTCAACAAGGGCCTCGAGGTCTTGGAGGCCAAGGAGCTTTTCCGCTTTCCCCTGGAAAGGGTCAAGGTCCTGGTCCACCCCCAGGCCTACGTGCATGGCCTGGTGCGCTTCGTGGATGGAAGCCTCAAGGCCCAGCTCGGCCCCACGGACATGCGCCTCCCCATCCAGTACGCCCTCACCTACCCCGAGCGGGGGGAAACCCCCCTGAAAGACCTCCCCCTCCCCGGGGTGCTGGAGTTTCTGGAGCCAGACTTGGAGCGCTTCCCTGCTTTGGCCGTAGCCTACGAGGCGGGCAGGCGGGGCGGGGTGGCCCAGGTGGCGGTTTCCGCCGCAGACGAGGTGGCGGTGGAGGCCTTCTTGGCGGGGCGCATCCCCTTTCCCCGCATCCCGGAAATCCTGGCCCGGACCCTAGAGCACACCCCTTCCCTTCCCCTAACATGGGAGAACCTCTTCGCCGTGGACGCTTGGGCCCGGGAAGAGGCCAAGAGGTGGGCATGAGCCTTCTTTGGTTTTTGGTCATCATCGGGGTGAGCGTTTTCGTCCACGAGCTGGGCCACTACCTGGCGGCACGGGTCCAAGGGGTGCGGGTCAAGGCCTTCAGCGTGGGCTTCGGTCCCGTGCTCTTCCGCCGCCAAGCCTGGGGCACGGAGTGGCGGCTCTCCGCCATCCCCTTGGGGGGCTACGCCGACATTGAAGGCCTCCTCCCCGAGGAGCGGGGCCGGGGGTACGATGCCCTACCCTCTTTCGGTAAGCTCCTGGTCCTCGTGGCGGGCGTGGTCATGAACGTTCTCCTGGCCTGGGGGCTTCTCGCCTACCTCTTCAGCGCTCAAGGGGTTCCGGAAGCCACGGGGAAAGCCGTTATCCTGGAAGTTCTCCCGGGAAGCGTGGCAGAAGAAACGGGGCTCAAGGCGGGGGACATCCTGGTGGCCGTGGACGGGACGCCCCTCGCCCAGGCCCAAGGGATTGAGCGGGCGAAAAGCCCGGGGGAGCACACCCTCACCGTGCTGCGCCAGGGGCAGGAGCTCACCCTGTCCCTCACCTGGCAAGAGGGCATGGAGCGCCTCGGAGTGGTCTACCAGCCGGACGTGGTCTTCCGCCGGGTGGGCTTCCTCGAGGGCCTGGGCCTGGCGGCAAGCCGCACCCTGGCCTTCGGGCCCCAGATGGTGAAGGCCCTGGTGGGGGGGCTTTTGGGGGTTCTGGCCGGAAATCCGGACAGCGGCGTCATGGGTCCCGTGGGCATCGTGGCGGAAACAGGGCGCGCCGCCCAGGAGGGGCTATTCCGGCTCTTGGAGCTGGCCGCGGCCATCAACCTCTCCCTGGCCCTCTTCAACCTCCTGCCCCTCCCCGCCCTGGACGGGGGACGCATCCTCCTCCTCTTCCTCGCCCGCCTCTTCCGCATCCGGCCCGAGCAGGAAGCCGCCGTCCACTACCTGGGCTTTCTCTTCCTCATCCTCCTGGTCATCCTGGTCACCTTCCAAGACCTACGGAGGCTCCTCGGAGGCTAGATGGAGGCCACGGTCCTCATCCCCGCCTACAACGAGGAGGCCACCATCCGCCAGGTGGTCCAGGTGGCCAAGGGGGCGGGGTTTCCCGTGGTGGTGGCGGACGACGGCTCCCGGGATAGCACGGCGGCAGAGGCGGCAAGGGCCGGGGCGGAGGTGGTGCGCCTTCCGGAAAACCGGGGCAAGGGCGGGGCCATCGCCCAGGGGCTAACCCGGGTGGAAACCCCCTTTGTCCTCCTCCTGGACGCCGACCTGCTGGGGCTGCGCCCCGAACACTTGCTTTCCCTTCTCGCCCCCGTGATAGAGGGAAAAGCAGAAATGACCGTGGGGGTCTTCCAGGGAGGGCGGCTTTCCACCGACCTGGCCATGCGCCTCACCCCCTTCCTCTCGGGGCAGCGGGCCCTGCGCACCCAGGACTTGCGGCAAGTGCCGGGCCTGGAGGGAGCCCGCTACGACCTGGAGCTCCTCCTCACCCGCCACGCCAAGCGCCAGGGGTGGCGGGTGCGCTACCTGCCCCTCCCGGGGGTGAGCCAGGTGATGAAGGAGGAGAAGCGGGGCTTTCTCCCCGGCTTCCTCCACCGCCTGCGCATGTACTGGGAGATCGCCCGCTACTACCTAAGGGCCCTGGTCTGATTCAAGGGAGGCGCAAAAGCTCCACCCAGGTCTCCCCCGCCCGGTAGGCCACCACCCCCAGGCCGGGGACCAGGAAGAGCTCCTTCAGGTCCGTACCCCCCTTCTCGGTGGTGTAGGCCACCCGGACCCGGAAGGCGTTGAAGGCTCCCGCCTTGACCCGTACCCCTTCCAGGCCCTCCACCCGAGCGGACAGGGCCACCCGTTGCCCCCGGAAGCGGGCGCTTCCCCCCCAGGCCGTTCCCAGGTCCAGCCGCTCTGGGTAAAGGAGCAGGGGCGGCTCAAAGGCAAAATACCCCTCAGGCAGGCCCACCCCCAGAAGGTAAAGCCCCTCAGGGGTCTTTTTGAGCCGGTCCTCCCGGAACACCTTGCCCTGCCTCAGGTAGCGCAGGCGGAAGCCCTCCTCCGTGGGCCTAAGCTCCTGCAGGGTACCATCGGAGTAGGCGTAGCGCGCCCCAGCCTGGGGAAAGACCTGACCCAGGGCGAGAAGGAGAAAGGGGAGGAAGGCCCAAAGGCGTAGGTCAAGGGGCAAGATGCGCCGGGACCCTCTCCCCAGGGCAAGCTTGGGACAAGCGGGTTTCACTCCACCTCCCCTAGCTCGTGCCCCCGCCGGGTGGCCGCCTCCACCGCCTCATAGAAGGCGGCCCGGAGGGCGCGGGCCTCGAGGGCGTGGAGGCCGTGGATGGTGGTGCCCCCTGGGCTCGCCACCTCGTCCTTGAGCTGCCCCGGGTGTTTACCCTTTAGAAGCTCCCCCGTGGCCGCCAGGGCCTCCGCCGCCAGGCGCAGGGCCAGAGCCCGGGACATGCCCATCTTCACCCCGGCGTCCGCCAAGGCCTCGGCCACCACCGCCAAATAGGCAGGGGCAGAGGCAGACATGGCGGTAAAGGGGTCAAAGAGGTGCTCGGGGATCTCGTACACGTCCCCCACGGTGGCGAAAAGGGCCCGGGCGAACTCCAGGTCTCCCGCCTCCTTGGCCTCCCTCAGGGCGGTGAGGGCGGTGGAGCTCTCGCCGATGCTGGCGGCCACGTTGGGCATGGCCCGCACCACCCGCCTCGAGTCCAGCCTGCGGGCCAGCACCGCCGTGGACACCCCCGCCATGATGGAGAGGTAGCCCAGTCCCGGGAAGGCCACCTCCGGGGCCAGGTGGGGGAAGTCCCTGGGCTGCACGGCGATGAGAACCCGCTCCGCCTGGGGAAGGTCCTTGGGGCTCAGGGGCCGGATGCCGAAGGCCTCCGCCAGCTCCCGGGTACGCTCGGGGATGCGCCCCACCACCCCCACCTCCTCGGGCCGGAGGAAACCCCGCTCCAACGCCCCTTTGAGGATGCTCTTCCCCATCTTGCCCAAGCCCAGAAACGCCAGCTTCATGCCTTAGAGTCTACCTTCCGCAGGCGCAGGTAATAAAACCCGTCCAAGCCCCCTTCCGGGGCCACGTAAACCCCTAGGCCCTCCCTAAGGACCGGCAAAGGACAGGCGAAGGGCTCGAGGTGGAACTCGGGGTGCCGCTCCAAGAAGGCCCGGGCCACCCCCTCCCCCTCCTCCTCGGTAAGGGTGCAGACCGCATAGACCAGAAGCCCCCCCACCTCCGTGGCCTGGGCCGCCGTCTCCAGAAGCTGGAGCTGAAGCTGGGCCATGGCCTTGGGGTCTTCGGGCGTGAGGCGGTAGCGGAGCTCCGGGTGGGCGCGAAAGGTGCCGGTACCCGTGCAAAGAGCGTCCAGAAGGACCTTACTGGCCCGCTCAGGTAGAGGCTCCCGCAGGTCTTGGGTGCGGTACTCCACCGCGAGGCCAAGCTTTTGCGCCGTCTTCCGCCCCGCCTCCTGCCGCTTGGGGTTCAGGTCGTAGGAGACAACCTCCGCCCCCTTGGCCACCAAATAGAAGGCCTTGAGCCCCGCCCCCCCGCAGAGGTCCAGCACCCTTTCCCCCGCCTTGGGCTCCAAAAGCGTTGCGGCGAAAAGGGAGGCTGGGTTTTGCGGCTGCAGCCCCAAGGCGGAAAAATCGGTCTTGGGGCCTTCCCAGATGTAGCTATCCGGAAGGGGCCCCGGCCTCAGCCCCTCCACGGAGCGGTAGGCGGTGAGGAAGAGGGGGGCAGGCTCGTTGAAGCCCTCAGCGAAGGCTACCTGGCCAAATAAGGCTCGCCAGGCTTCGCAGAGCCAGTCGGGAAGGGAAAGGCGCACGCACTCCGGGGCCTCCCGGGGCTCGAGGCGCCGGAGCACCGCGTTCACCAAACCCGCCAAGCGCGGGTGGGCGCGCTTGGCCTCCTCCACCCAGGGGCTCACCCGGGCGTGATCCGGCTTACCGAGGAGCCATTCCAGGGCTCCCAGGCGCAGGACCCAGCGCACCTCCCTAGGGAGCTTCTCCGGACGCTCTAGAAGAGGCTCCAAAAGGAAGTCCAAAAGCCTCAGGCGGCGCAGGGTGCCGTAGACCAGGTGGGTGGCGTAGGCCTTGTCCCGCTCGGGCCAGGCAAGCCGGTCCAGGACCCGGTCCAGGAGCAGCTGGGCCCTGCCGCCCCGCTCCACCTCCAGGAGCACCCGGACGGCAAGGGCCCTGGGCGTTTCCGGCCTCAAGACTCCAGGGGATGGGCCTTGATGCTGAACTTCAGGGCGGTCCGCTCCTCGTTCTCCAGGTCCAGCTTCACGAAGGCGGGCTTGACCACCAGGTCCAGGTTGTCGGGGGCGATGTACCCCCGGGCGATGGCGATGGCCTTCACCGCCTGGTTCACCGCCTGGGGACCGATGGCCTGCACCTCCACCTCCCCCTTGGTGCGCAAGAGCGCCGCGATGGCGCCGGCCACGGAGTTGGGGCGGGACTTGGAAGAGACGCGCAACGTTTCCACTTTGACCTCCTGAAAACTCTTAGGCCACCCCGTCTTAGGCTAAGATGGGCGGCTTCAGGCCCATGCTAGAGCAAAAGGTTTTCCCTTGCAACTAGGCGGCCAAAACCCGTTCTTCCAGCCCCTTCAGGAGGCTTTCCACGTTCTCCTGCATGAGCTTTTGCACCAGCTTCTGCAAAAGGCCGCCGAAGATAGGGATGGTGAGCTCGTAGGTGAGGGTGAGGATCACCCGGGTGCCTTCCCCTTCCGGTAGGAAGACCCAGGTGCCCTCGTAGCGGTCAAAGTCCCCTTCAGGGGAGAAGAAGCGGTTCCTTAGGCCCTGGTCGTCCCACTCTTCCTCCTCCAGCCAGCGCACCTTCTTGCCCATGGCCACCGCCACCCACTCGCTTCGGGTGCGGTTGCCCTCCTGGGAGAGGACCTTGAGGCTTTCCACCTCCTTGAGGTAGGGCTTGAGCCCTTCCAGGTCCTTGGCCAGGACGTAGACCTTCTCCGGTGAAGCAGGGATGAAGCGCTCGGCGCGCACCTCAGGCATGGGCTCTTTTTACCCGCTTTCCTCCTCCTTGACAAGGCGGTAGGCCTCGAGGGCCACGGGAAGGGGAAAGCCCCGCCCCTGGAGAAAGCGCACCGCCTTGGCCTTGTCGTCACGGCGCGGGTAGCGCCGCAAGACCCGCAGGGCGGCCTCCAAAACCCCCTCCTCCGCCTCCCTCAGGACCTCCGCCACCACCGCCTCCGGCACCCCCTGGGCCCGAAGCAGATGGCTGAGCTTGAGGGGACCGTACCGCTTCCTTCCCGCCACAAAGGTCTCGGCAAAGGCCCGGTCGTCCAGGTAGCCCAGCGCCTCCAGGCGGTCCAAGACCTCCTCCACCTCCCCTTCGGAGAAGCGGGCGAGGAGTTTTTCCCGAAGGCGCACCCGGGACAAGGCCCTTCGGGCCAGAAGCCGCACGGCGTAAGCCAGGGCCTGGGACTTCTCCACCCCTTTAGGGTACGCTATGGCCCATGCGGGTCTTCGCCATCGCCGACCCTCACCTCTCCCGCGTCCACCCCAAGCCCATGACCATTTTCGGGCCCACCTGGAAGGGGCACCCCGAGGCCTTCTTTCACGGCTGGCGCCAGGTGGTGGGGCCGGAGGATCTGGTGGTGGTCCCCGGGGACATCTCCTGGGCCATGCGCCTCCCTGAGGCCCTGCCCGACCTTTTAGACCTGGCGGCCCTACCGGGGAAGAAGGTGCTACTCAAGGGCAACCACGACTACTGGTGGCCCTCCATCAGCCGCCTTAGGGCCGTGCTCCCCTCGGGCATGTACGCCCTGCAGAACGATGCCGTGGTGGTGGAAGGGGTGGCGGTGGCCGGAACCCGGGGGTGGCAGTACCCGCCTCCCACCCTCGAGGACGAGCGGATTTTCGCCCGGGAGGTGGAGCGGTTCAAGCTCTCCTTACAGGACCTTAAGGGAAGGGCTTACCGCCACCTGGTGGTGGCCTTCCATTTTCCCCCCTTCGGCCCCAGCGGGGAGGCCACGCCCCTCCTGGAGCTGGCCGCCGAAGCGGGCCCCGAGGCCATCGTTTACGGGCACCTGCACGGGGCAGATCCGGAGCGGCTCCCCAAGGAGTACCAGGGCATCCCCCTCCACCTGGTGGCCGCGGACGCCCTGGGCTTCCGCCCCAAGCTCCTTCTGGAAAGCCCCGCCCCCTTATGATGGGGGGGTGATCACCGCCTTTGTCCTGATCCGCGCCCGCGGGGACCGCATCGCCGCCTTGGGCGAGGCCATCGCCGAGCTACCCCAGGTGGCCGAGGTGTACTCCGTCACCGGGCCCTTCGACCTGGTGGCCCTTTTGCGCCTTAAGGACCTCGAGGAGCTGGACGAAGCCGTCACCCAGGGGATCCTGGCCCTGGAGGGGGTGGAGCGCACGGAAACCCTCCTCGCCTTTCGCGCTTACCCCAAGAAGCTCCTGGACCAGGGCTTCGCCCTGGGTGGGGAGTAGGCCTGAAGGCCTTGGTCCCCCCGCCCCTGGGCTGGCTCCTGGCCCTCCAAGGAGGGCTACTCCTCCTTGGGACCTCGGGCATGCTCCTCTTGGGCCTTCCCTTCGGCCAGGCGAGCCCCAGGGAACTCCTTTATGCCCTGGGTCTCATCCTGGCCTTGGCCGCTTTGGAGGAAGCCTTCCGGCATCTCTTCCCCGCCTCCTTTCGGGAGGCGGAAAGCCTCCATCGGGCCTTAGGAGAAGCCCTGCGCCGGGCGGGGGTAGGACCCGCAACCCTCCTTTTCCTCGCCCTCCTTTCGGGGGTGGCGGAGGAGGTTTTCTTCCGCGGGCTTCTGCAAAGCCTCCTCGTGGCCTGGCTGGGGCCCTCGGGGCTCTTCCTCCAGGCCCTGGTCTTCGCCCTCCTTCACCCCGCCCCCAGGCGGGCCTTCGCCTACCCGGTTTACACCGGTATCGCCGGGCTCCTTTTCGGGCTCACCTACTTTCTCAGCGGAAGCCTCCTCCCAGGCGTCCTGGCCCACTTCATCCACAACGCCCGGGGGTTCTACGAGATCTCAAGAACCTAGACAAGGCTAGCGCAAAACCCCTTCCCTGGCTAGAGCCGGGGCCACATTCTCCGCCCAGAACCTGCTACAATAAAGGCAAAGCTATCACAACCCGTCCCTGCCCGGTATGAAGGAGGGCGTCCATGAACGAACTGGAACGCATCCGGCGCAGCCAAGACCTCGAGGCCTACCGGGCCTTAAGCTGGGAGGGCTCCTTCGCCGAATACCTCAGCCTCCTCAAGCGGGACCCTAGGCCCCTTAGGACCAGCTTCCAGCGGGTCCACGACATGATCCTCTCCCACGGGATAGAGGAGCGCACCCTCTTCCGGGAGAAGCTGCTGCACTACCGCTTCTTCGAGGACCCCCTGGAGGGGGGCAAGGACGCCATCTTCGGCCTGGACAAGCCCCTCATGCGCCTGGTGGCCACCTTAAAAGCTGCCGCCCACCGCCTGGGGCCGGAGCGGCGCATCCTCCTCCTCCACGGCCCCGTGGGCTCGGCCAAGAGCACCATCGCCCGGCTCCTCAAGAAGGGCCTCGAGGCCTACAGCCGCACGGAGGAAGGGAAGCTTTTCACCTTCTACTGGAAAACCCCGGAGGGCCCCCTCTCCTGCCCCATGCACGAAGAACCCCTCCTCCTCCTGCCCAAGGAGCTGCGTGAGGAGTTCCTGGCGGAGCTCAAGGCCCTCCACCCGGAATACCCCTACCCCCTCGAGGTGGAAGGGGACCTCTGCCCGGTGTGCCGCTTCCAGATGCGGGAGGCCCTGGCCCGCCATGGGGGGGACCTGGCGGCCGTCTTGGAGAACGAGGTGGTGGTGAAGCGCCTGGTCCTCTCGGAAAAGGACCGGATCGGCATCGGCACCTTCCAGCCCAAGGACGAGAAGAACCAGGACTCCACCGAGCTCACCGGGGACATCAACTACCGCAAGGTGGCCATCTACGGCTCCGATTCCGACCCCCGGGCCTTCAACTTCGATGGGGAGCTCAACGTGGCCAACCGCGGCCTGGTGGAGTTCATCGAGATCCTCAAGCTGGACGTGGCCTTCCTCTACGACCTCCTCACCGCCAGCCAGGAGCACAAGATCAAGTCCAAGAAGTTCGCCCAGACGGACATCGACGAGATCATCCTGGGGCATAGCGTCTCCGGAAACACACCAATCCTGTACCGCTACCGGGGCATCCCCGGCTGGACGACCGTCCAAGGCCTTTGGGAAAGGTTCGGCCACGACCCCCGGGGACTCGAAGTGCTCGCGCACGACTTCTCCTCGGGTCAGACGCGCTGGACCCCGGTACGCTCGATCTTCCGGCACCGGTTTACAGGTGAGATGCTCACCACTTCCCAAAAGTGGGGCGTGGTGGAAACGACCCCCAACCACTCCCTCTACGACCGCAACGGGCGGACGTTTTACCCGGAGGAGCGGCGCGAGATCGCAGCGGTGCGCCGAATCGACGCGGACCTCGTCCTGCAGGACGAAAAGGCGCTTTTGGACGTCGTGGAAGGTGTTGATGGCTTCATCCGCGAAGACATTCACGCCCTGGTAGGCAGCGGACCCCTGACACGCCCTGCCCGTCCCGGGTGGGCAAGGCTTGCCCTTCCACGGCACGCAACAGAAATCCGAGCGGTTTACCATCCAGTTCGGGACGAGAACGCCCTCAAAGACCTCCTCACCGTTCTCATCTGGTACGCCACCGAGGGCCACTTGAACGGCAAAAACGGCGGCGTCGTGATTAGCCATGCGGACCGGAACGAGTTGGAACGGGTCCGCAGGGCTTACGCTCGCATCACCACCGCACATGGCTACATCGATGCCGGCGCCAAAACCGATTCGGCATGGCGACTCTACCTTGGTTCGCAGGCTATCGCCGTGCTTGCGCGCCACCACTGCGGCGAACACGCCGCCTCGAAAAAGCTCCCAGACTTCCTCTTCCGGCTGCCAAGGCCGCTTCTCGAACACGCCTTTGACGAACTGATGCGCACCGACGGTTCCCGTAAGCTCTCCGCAGAGCTCGACCGGACCGCATCGGCCGATTACCGTTCCCGCTTCTTTGAGTTCAAGACCATCTCGCCCATGCTGGCCGCCCAGGTCGGCACCTTGGCGACATTACTTGGTTACGACTATAGTGTCTACCGACAGGAGCGACCCGGTCGGCTTCCGGCCTACCGGATCCGGTTCGTTTCAGGGGATGGAAAGCGAGGGGGCCGCCACCGCCGCTTCCAGGCCCGAGTGCACTCCCGAAAGGCATTTGCGGAGTGGGTCTACGACATCGAATGCGAGGGCCTCCACAACTTTGTCTGCGGCGTCGGAAACGTTGTCTGCCACAACACCAACGAGCCCGAGTACCGCAAGCTCCAAGCCAACGAGTACATGGAGGCCCTTCGCGACCGCACCATCAAGATCGACGTCCCCTACATCCTGCGGGTCTCCGACGAGGTGAAGATCTATAAGCGGGACTTCAGCAAGGTGCGGGCCAAGCACATCGCCCCCCACACCCTGGAGATGGCCGCCACCTGGGCCGTCCTCACCCGGCTGGAGCCTCCCAAACGGGCGGGGCTCACCCTCATGCAGAAGCTCAAGCTCTACGACGGCAAGCTCCTTCCCGGCTGGACGGAGGAGGCGGTGCGGGAGCTCATGGCCGAGGCCAAGCGGGAGGGCCTGGAGGGAATCAGCCCCCGCTACATCCAGGACAAGATCTCCAACGTCCTGGTCACTTCGGAGGAGCCCTGCATCAACCCCTTCATGGTGATGAACGAGCTGGAGGAGGGCCTGAAGCACCACTCCCTCATCTCCGACGAGAAGACCCGGGAGCGCTACAAGGCCCTTCTGCAGGAGGTGAAGGCCGAGTACGCGGAGATCGTGAAGAACGAGGTGCAAAGGGCCATCGCCGCGGACGAGGAGGCCCTAAACCGCCTCTTCCACAACTACATCGATCACGTGAAGGCCTACGTCCTGGGGGAGAAGGTGAAAAACCCCTACACCGGTGCCCCCGAGCCCCCCAACGAGCGCCTCATGCGCTCCATCGAGGAGCGCATCGAGATCCCCGAGTCCCGCAAGGACGACTTCCGCCGGGAGATCATGAACTACATCGGCGCCTTAGCCTTGGAGGGAAGGCCGTTCACCTACAAAGACAACGAAAGGCTCCGCCGGGCCCTGGAGTTGAAGCTGTTCGATGACCAGAAGGACACCATCCGGCTTTCCGCCTTGGTCTCGGGGGTGGTGGACCCGGAGACCCAGGCCAAGATCGACGTGGTCAAGGCCCGCCTCATCCGCGACCACGGCTACTGCGAGCACTGCGCCAGCGGGGTTTTGGAGTTCGCCGCCTCCATCTTCGCCCGGGGTGAGCGATGAGGCCCATCGAGCGCGACCTCCTGCGCTTTAAGGAGATCGTGCGCGGGGAGGTGAAGAAAAAGGCCCAGGAGTTTTTAACCCGGGAGGAGCTCTTCGGCCAGGTGGAAGGCCGCCTGGTCTCCATCCCCTTGCCCCAGCTGGAACTCCCCAAGATCGTCTACGGGGAGCCTCTGGGGGAAGGCCTGGGCCTTGGGGGCCCGGGGACGGAGGGCCTGGGCCCCGCGGGCCACGTGCCCTTGGCCGAGCTGGAGCTGGAGGAGTTCTTGGACCTCATGGGGGAGGCCCTGAGGCTTCCCCGGCTCCGGCCCAAGGGAGAAGGGGAGGTGACGGAGGAGGCCTTCCGCTACACCACCATCGCCCGGAAAGGCCCCAGGGGCCTGCGCCACGTGCGCCGCACCCTCAAGGAAAGCCTGAAGCGGGCCCTCATCACCGGGGAGTACCGTCCAGAAGAGCCCCTTTTGGTCCCTGAGCGGGAGGACCTCCGCTACAAGGCCCCGAGGAGCAAGCCCCGCCCCCACGCCCAGGCGGTGGTCCTCTTCGCCCTGGACGTCTCCGGGAGCATGCGGGAGGAGGAGCTCAGGCTGGTGAAGACCCTCTCCTTCTGGATCACCCTCTGGATTAAGCGCCACTTCCCCCGGCTGGAAAGGCGCTACCTCCTCCACGACGCCGAGGCCTGGGAGGTGAGCGAGGAGGAGTTCTTCCGGGCCCGGGAAGGCGGGGGGACGAGGCTTTCCAGCGCCCTCCTCCTGGCGGAGGAGATCCTAAAGGGCTACCCCGAGGCCTTCTACAACCGCTACCTCTACCACTTCTCCGATGGGGAGAACTGGCAGGGGGACACCCCCTTGGCCCTCGAGGCCCTAAGGCGCCTCCTCCCCACCCTGGCCCTCTACGGCTACGCCCAGGTGCAGGGGCCTTACGGCCAGGGGCGGTTTCTGGAGGACCTGAAGGAGGCCCTGGTAAAGGAAGAGGGGCTGGCCGCCACGGAGGTGCGGGACAGGGAGGACCTGCCCTTGGCCCTAAGGCGGCTTCTGGGAGGCTAAGGGATGCGCAAGGAGCTGAGGCAGTGGGCCGAGATCCTGCGGGAAAGGGCCTTGGCGGCAGGGCTTTCCTTCCCCCCCGTGCTCTTTGAGGAGGTGGGCCCCGAGGAGATGGCCATGCTGGCCGCCTACGGGGGCTTTCCCCGCCGCTACCCCCATTGGCGCTGGGGGAGCGAGTACCTGCGCCACCGGGAAACCTACCGCTATGGTCTTGGGCGCATCTACGAGCTGGTGGTGAACACCCACCCCGTCCGGGCCTACCTCCTCAAGGGCAACACCCTCCTCGCCCAGAAGCTGGTCATGGCCCACGTCTTTGCCCACGCCGACTCCTTCCAGAACAACCTGGCCTTTAAGCCCATCCCCAAGGACATGCACGAGGAAATGGCGCACCATGCGGCCTTTGTGGAAAAGGCCATGGAGCGGCACGGGGCGAGGAGCGTGGAGGAGTTTTTGGACCTGGCTCTCTCCCTAGAAAACCTCATCGATCCCCACGCCCCTTACATCCGGCGGCCGGAGAAGGAGGGACCGGAGGAGGCCGAACCCCCCAAGCGCCTGCGGGTGCGCCCCTACCTGGACCCCTACGTGAACCCCCCGCCCGAGCCCCCCAAGGAAGCCGAGGAGGGGGGGCGCCCCGAACCCCTCCCCCCTAGGCCCACCCGGGACATCCTGGGCTTCCTGGCCCGGTATGCCCCTTTAGCCCCCTGGCAGAAGGGCATCCTGGAGATCATCCGAGAGGAAAGCCTGTACTATGTGCCGCAAGCGGCCACCAAGATCCTCAACGAGGGCTGGGCCACCTACTGGCACACCCGCCTCCTCCTCCCCCTTCTCTCCCCAGAGGAAGCCCTGGAGTTCGCCGAGCTCCAGGCCGGTCTCCTCGCCCCGCACGGCTTCAACCCTTACCGCCTGGGCTACCTGCTCCTCAAGGAGGTGGAGGAGCGCTGGGATAAGGGGCGGTTCGGCCCGGAGTACGAGGCCCTGCCCATAGGGGAGCGGCTCACCTACGAGAGGCCCACCGGCCTGGGGCTCAAGCAGCTTTTCCAGGTGCGCACCGTCCACACGGACCTGAGCTTCCTGGATACCTTCCTGACCCCCGAGTTCGCCCTCCGGCAAAGGCTCCTCAACCCCGAGGACCTGCCCCGCTTCGCCGAGGCCAAGAAGGCCCTCCTCTTCCGTCTCACCAACGGGGGCTACCCCATCGTGGAGCTGGTGGACGCTAACTACGGGAACCGGGGCGAACTCCTCCTGGAACACGCCTACGAGGGCGTGGAGTTGGACCTGAAAAAGACCCAGGCGGTGCTGGAAAACCTGCACCGCCTTTGGGGCCGACCCGTTCACCTCAAGACATCGGCGGGGGGAAAGGAAACCCTTCTTTCCGCAGGAAGTTAGCGCAACGCCCTGAGGTAGCCCTCGAGGAGCGCCTGGGACAGCTCCCCCAGATGCCGTGCCACCAGACGACCCTCGCTGTCGAAGAAAAAGGTGGTGGGCAGCCCCTGCACCCCCAGGGCTTGCGAGAGCCGGGTTTCCGGATCCAACAGCACCCACTCGGGGGTTAGCCGTTGCTCCTCCAAAAAAGCCTTCACCACCGCAGGGCCCTCCCCCTGGCTCACGAAGGCAAAGCGGACCTGCTTATACTCTTGGCTCAGGCGCACCATCATGGGCAGCTCCCGGCGGCAGGGGGGGCACCAGGTGGCCCAGGTGTTGAGTACCAGAGGCTTGCCCCGGAAGTCCTGAAGGTTCACGGCGGTCCCCCCCAAGGAGGCAAGCCCCAGCTCGGGCAACCGGACCTCCTGCCCGCCGGTACCCCGGGTGAAGAGCACCCCCGCCACCAAGCCCGTCGCCAAAGCCACCACTAGGGCGTAGCGCCAGAGTTGCTTGGGCACTGCCATCAGCGTATACCCTCCTCCTGCCAAGATACCCCAGACCGGATCGAAGCCTCCCTGCCAGACGTAGAAGACGGAAAGGGGGTCGCGCGCGAAGGCAGGCAGGTTCTCCAGGACAAACCCCAGCCGGGCTCCCACCAGGCCCAGGAAAACGGCGTTGTAGGCCCAGGAGGAAAACCTCCGGTCCACCCGACGGGCCAAGACCTCCGCCACCCCCACCAGGACCAAAAGGACCAAGGCCACCTGGACTCTCGTCCAGGGGATAGCCAAGGGCCCTACCTGCACCGCGTCCATCAGCGGACCAACGAATACCCTGCCCGCTCAATGGCCAGCACCCCGCCCTCCACGTTGTAGAGGTTGGTGTAGCCCTTTTTCTTCAGGTACTCCGCCGCCTGGCGGCTTCGGTTGCCGCTCCGGCAGTAGAGGTACACCGGCTTGTCCTTGGGCACCTGATCCGCCCAAGAAGTAATGGCCTCCACCGGGAGGTTGATGGCCCCGGGCACGTGCCCAGCAGCAAACTCCTGCGGGGTGCGCACGTCCACCACCACCGCCCCGGACTCCAGGGCCCGGTAGAGCTCCTCTGGGCCCACGTTCTGGTAGCTGCCCTTGGGCCCGCAGGCGGCGAGGAGGACGAGGGGCAGGAGGGCGAGAAGGGCGCGCCGGGTCATGGCTAGGCCTGGACGCCCACGGCCTTGCGGATGGCCTGGAGGAACTGGGAGAGGGGCTGAGCCCCCAAGATTCGCTCCTTGCCGTGGTTCACAATGGTGTCGGGCACCCCGTGGATGTGGTAGCGGTTGGAAAGCTCGGGGAACTCGTTGGCCTCGATCATCTCGCCCCAGACCTTGGGAGAGGCGTAGGCCATGCGGTGAGAGGTGCGGACCGCCTGCGGGCAGTAAGGGCAGGTGGGGGTCACGAAGACCTGGAGCACCACCTCCTCGGGAAGGTTGTTGAGCTCCTGGACCACGTTTTCCGGAAGCCCGTGCCCGTCCCGACCCAGCATCTCGATGTCCTCCAGGAGGCTCGCGAACTCGTAGCCCGCCGGGATACCCCGGTACCGCAGGTTGATGGCCTGAGAGCCCTTTTCCCGCAGGATGAGGGTGGGTGCGGCCTCCACCTTGTACGCCTTGGCCTTCTCCTGTCCCTCCGGGGTGGCCAGGTCGTAAACCACCAGGTGAAGCTTGTCGGAAAGGGCAGAAACCTCCTCCAGAAGCTGCTTGGTTTCCTTGCAGTACAGGCAGGGTTCCTTACCCGGAGCCACCAGCGTGGAGGTGTCGGTGAAGAGCACCAGCTCCACGTCCCGCACCAAGCTAGAAAGCCTCTCGCGCACGATTTCTTGCTCCTTCGGTCCCAGTAACGCCATGTTTTCCTCCTGGATACCCCCGTAGGGGTACATCCTATAACAACTATAGCAGAAGCTTGCTACAGAGCATAGAGCTTAATCTCACGATATCGCCGCCCGTTGACAGGTTTACCCCCATGGGGTATTTTGGGGACCGAGGGGACAAACGTCCCATTTAGGAGGTGAAGCTATGGTCTTCCGGCAAATTTACGAAGAGGGTCTGGCTCAGATGAGCTACCTCCTGGGCTGCGCCGCCACCGGGGAGGCCCTGGTGGTGGACCCCAAGCGGGACGTGGACACCTACCTGGAGCTGGCCGAGTCCTTGGGCCTCAGGATCACCGCTATCGCCGAAACCCACATCCATGCGGACTACCTTTCCGGCGCCCGGGAGCTGGCCCGGGCCACCGGGGCCACGTTGTACCTCTCCGACGAGGGGGACGAGAACTGGAAGTACAGGGGCCTGGAAGGCTTCACCCACGTCCTCCTCAAGGACGGGGACGAGTTTAGGGTGGGGAACATCCGGGTGAAGGCGGTCCACACCCCCGGCCACACCCCCGAACACCTCTCCTTCCTGGTGGCCGACGGGGCCGTGACCGAAGAGCCCCTCCTCTTCCTCACGGGCGACTTCGTCTTCGTGGGGGATATCGGCCGCCCCGACCTCCTGGAGGAAGCTGCCGGCATCAAGGGCACGGCGGTGCCGGGGGCCAGGCGCATGTTCCAAAGCCTCAAGGAGAAGTTCCTCACCCTTCCTGACCACGTGCAGGTCTGGCCGGGGCACGGGGCGGGAAGCGCCTGCGGTAAGGCTCTGGGAGCCCTCCCCGCCACCACCGTAGGCTACGAGCGCCGCCACGCCTGGTGGGCGGAATACTTGGAAAGGGACGACGAAGAAGGGTTCGTGCGGGCCCTCCTCCAGGGCCAGCCCGAGGCCCCCACCTACTTCAAGGAGATGAAGCGGCTGAACCGGGACGGGATGCCCATCCTGGGAGGCATCCCCCACCCGGGCCGTCTCACCAAGGCCCAGTTTGACCGGTACCTGCGGGAGGGGGCCATCCTGGTGGACACCCGGGACAAGTTCGCCTTCGCCGGTGGGCACATCCGGGGGGCCATCAACATCCCCGCGGGCAAGAACTTCTCCACCTGGGCCGGGTGGCTTCTGCCCTATGACCGCCCCCTCATCCTCCTGGCCCACCCCTCCGAGGTGGAGGCCCTGACCCGGGCCTTGATCCGCATCGGCCTGGATGAGGTGGTGGGGTACATCCCAGGCCTGCAGGGATATGCCGACGGGGAGCTGGAAACCGTACCCCAGATCACGGCCCGGGAGGCGTACGCCCTTTGGCAGAGGGGCGAGGCGGTGATCCTGGACGTGCGGGGCCGGGACGAGTACTTGGCCGGGCACATCCCCGGGGCCCTGAACATCCATGCCGGCCGCGTCCTCGCCCACCTGGATAAGCTCCCCAAGGAGAGGCCCCTCATCGTCCACTGCGTGGGCGGGGACCGCTCCAGCACCGCCATCAGCGCCCTCTTGGCCCACGGCTTCAGAAACGCCCTGAACCTCACCGGGGGAATTAGGGCCTGGCAGGAGGCCGGCTTCCCGGTGGAGAAGGGCGAGGAGCTGGTAAACGCCTGAGCGTAGTGCGGGGGGAACTGGGGCAAAACCCCAGTTCCCCAAACACCCCAAGGAGGGAAACATGTACGAAGCCGAGGTCAAGGACCTGAGCCCAGAGGAAGCCAAGAAGCTCTACGACCAGGGCGTGGCGTTCATCGATGTGCGCGAGGTGGAGGAGTACGCCCAGGCCCGGATCCCCGGGGCAGGCCTAGTGCCCCTTTCCGAGTTCGTGGCCCGCTACGGGGAAATCCCCAAGGACCGCCCGGTGGTCCTCTACTGCCGCACGGGGAACCGCTCCTGGCAGGCGGCCGCCTGGCTCACCGCCCAGGGCTACGCCAACGTGTACAACCTCGAGGGGGGCATCGTCCGCTGGTACCGCTCCGGCCTCCCCGTGGACACCAGCCCAGTGGAAGTGGGCTACACCGCCACCCCGTACCAGGAGGTGGGCCCCCACGAGGCGGAAAAGCTTCTGCAGGAAGCCTTGGTGGTGGACGTGCGTGAGCCCTGGGAGTACGCGGAAGGGCATGTGCCGGGAGCGGTGAACATCCCCCTCTCCTCCTTGCCCCATAGGCTCTCCGAACTACCCAAAGACCGACCCCTTCTTTTGGTCTGCAACTCCGGCAACCGCTCGGGAGTGGCCGCAGACTTCCTGGTGAACCAGGGCTTCCCCGGGGAGAAGGTGTACAACCTGGAGGGGGGCACTTACGCCTGGATGGCGGCGGGGTTCCCGGTGGAGCGATGAGTCTGGCCCTGCTCGGAGCCCTACTCATCGGGCTTTCCCTGGGGCTTTTGGGCTCGGGGGGGTCCATCCTCACCGTACCCGTGCTGGTGTACCTGCTGGGGGAAGCCCCCAAGCAGGCCATCGCGGAAAGCCTCCTCATCGTGGGGGGCATCGCCCTCTTTGGGGCCCTCCCCTACGCCCTACGGGGCCTGGTGGACTGGCGGAACGTCCTCTTCTTCGGCCTGCCGGGCATGGCGGGCACCTACCTGGGGGCCTGGCTTTCCCGCTTCGTCTCCGGGGAGGTGCAGCTTTTGGCCTTTGCCTCGGTGATGCTCCTAGCGGCCTACTTCATGGCCCGGCCCGCCCCCCTCCGCCCTGAAGGCCAGGGGAAGCGCAAGGCCTGGAAGATCGTGTTGGACGGGGTTGCCGTGGGTGCCCTCACGGGCTTCGTGGGGGTGGGTGGGGGGTTTTTGATCGTACCCGCCCTGGTCCTCCTCGGGGGGCTTCCCATGCACCTGGCCATCGGGACCAGCCTCCTCATCATCGCCCTCAAGTCCTTCGCCGGCTTCTACAAGTACCTGCACCTCCTGCCAGAGCTGGGCTTGGCCGTGAACTACACGGTGGCCCTCCTCTTCGTGGGGGTGGGGACCCTGGGGAGCTTCCTGGGGGGGAGGCTTGCGGTACGCCTGCCCCAGGAGGGGTTGAAGCGGAGCTTCGCCCTTTTCCTGGTGGCCATGGGGGTCTTCATCGTGGCCCAGAACCTCGCCCAGGGGCATTAGACTGGAAAGGTGCCCTTCCGCACCTTCTTGGCCGTCCAGGCGGAGGTAAGGCCGGAGTTTTACCGCACGGAGGAGGCTTTCCGGGAGCGGGTCTTCGCCCTCCTTAGGCCCCTCGAGGGCACCCCCTCTCCCCGCCTCGCCGCCTTCCCCGAGCTCTTCGGGCTTCCCCTCCTCCTCCACCTGGAAGGGGACTTCCACCCCCGAGAGCTTCTGCGAAGCCCCCTCGCCCCCTGGCGGCGGGCCCGGCGGGCCTACGGGGTCTTCCGGGAGGTCATGGCGGAAGCCGCCAGGGCCTTCGGCACCTACCTCCTGGCGGGCACCCTCCTCTCCCCCCCTTACGAGGAGGAGCTGGCCCGGGGGCGGTTCGCCCGCACCCCCTTTTTCCAGAACCTGGCCCTCTTCTTCAACCCCCAAGGCCGCCTCCTGGCCCAGGTGCCCAAGATGGAGCTCACCCCGCCCGAAAGCTGGCTGCGGCGGGGCATCTTCGGCCCCCACCTGGTGGCGACCCAGGCGGGGAAGATGGGCATCCTCATCTGCCTGGACGGGTTCTTTGAGCGCCACCTGGCCCGGCTGGACGCCTTGGGGGCTGAGGTCCTCCTGCAGCCCTCCGCCAACCCCGCCGCCTGGGACCGCCCCTGGCCCTGGGACCGGAGGCTCAAGGAGGGGGAGGTCTGGCTGGCCTCCGCCCAAGAAAGGCTCAAAGGGCGGGAACACCTCCGGCTACTCCTCAACCCCATGCTGAACGGGCGCATCCTGGGCCTCGCCTTCGAGGGGCAAAGCGGGATCTACGGGCCCGGGGAAGCCCTCCTCCTGGCGCAGACCCCTGTGGGGGACGAGGCCCTGCTCCTCACCCTGCCCTAAAAGGACCCCCGCCTAAGGGTTGCCCCAGCCATGGAAGCCGAGGCGGCTTGCGCCACGATGGGGCTAAAGGCGCTCGGGGAAGAGGCGGATGGGGTAGGGCCGGATGAGGGCCTTGGCTAGCTTCTCCCAGGCCAGGTCCTTCACCTGGCCCTCGAGGCCCTCCCGCACCTCCTCCAGGGAGTAGCGGCCCGCGGGCTTCACCCCCTCCAGCAGGATGAGGTGGAAGCCGAACTCCGTGCCCACGGGGGGCGACACCTCCCCCGGCTTCAGGGAGAGGAGGGCCTTTTCAAAGGCGGGGATGTAGGTGCCCTGGGGCTCGCACCCCAGGTCTCCCCCCGCCTCCCTGGAGCCCGGGTCCTGGGAAAGGGCCTTGGCCACCTCGGCAAAGGCCTCCCCCTTCTCCAGGCGGGCCAGGGCCTCCTTGGCCGCCTCCAGGGTGGGCAGAAGGATGTGCCGGGCGCAGTAGAGGGTGGGGTGGCGGTACTCGGGGGAAAGAAGCCAAAGGGCCTTCAGGGCCGCGGGGGAGACGCTGAGCCTGGCGCGGTAGTGGGCCTCGAGGGCCTCCAGGGCCATGGCCTCGGCAAGCAGGGTGCGGTAGGTGGCCAGGTCCTCCACCCCCGCCTCCTTCAAGGCGGCCAGCAGGGCCTCCTCCGAGGGGAAGGCTTCCTTGAGCTGCCACACCTTGGCCTCCACCGCCTCCTCCTTGGGCCAGAAGCCTTGGGCCCGGGCCACCCGGAGGAGGGCCTTTTCCTCCGCCAGGGCCTGGAGGTAAGGGGCACGGTAAGGCTCCAGAAACTCCCGGGTGTCCTCCGTGTCGGGGAGGCCCAGCTGGCGCAGGGCGCTCCTGGCGAAAAGGCCGAAGCGGAGATCGAACTGGCTCTTGGTGAGGGCCTCGGGGCCCACCTGGGCCACCACCGGGTCCTCCTGGGCCAGGGCCAGGCTCAAGGCCAAGGCTAGGGCGAAAAAGATGGCGCGCATGCCCCATGCTAGCATGGGGGACGTGAACGACCTCATCCTCCGGGCGGCCCGGGGCGAACCCACCCCCCGCCCTCCCGTCTGGTTCATGCGCCAGGCGGGCCGCTACCAGAAGGAGTACCAGGAGATAAGGAAGCGCTACACCCTCCCCGAGATCGTGCAGAACCCCGAGGTCTGCGCCCAGGTGACCCTCCTCCCCGTGCGCCAGCTGGGGGTGGACGCGGCCATCCTCTTCGCCGACATCACCACCCCCCTGTACGGCATGGGGGTGGACCTCTCCCTGGTGGAGGGCAAGGGCCCCGTCACCCACCACCCCATCCGGGACGCCAAGGGGGTGGAGGCCCTAAGGCCCCTGGTGCCGGAGGAGGCGGTGCCCTTCGTGCTGGAGGCCATCCGCCTCCTGAAGCGGGAGCTTGCGGTGCCCCTCATCGGCTTCGCCGGGGCCCCCTTCACCCTGGCCAGCTACCTCATCGAAGGAGGGCCGAGCCGCCACTTCCTGGAGGTGAAGGCCTTCATGTACCGGGAGGAGGCCCTCTGGCACCAGCTTTTGGAGAAGCTCACCCTGGCCATGGCCCGCTACCTGCGGGCCCAGGCGGAGGCGGGGGCCGACCTCCTCCAGGTCTTTGACTCCTGGGTGGGGGCCCTAAGCCCAGCCGACTACCGCCGCTACGTGAAGCCCCATATGGCCAGGCTCTTCCAGGAGCTCAAGCCCCTTGGGGTACCCGTCATCCACTTCGGCGTGGGCACCATGGGCCTCCTCAAGGACATGGCGGAGGCCGGGGGGGATGTGATCGGCCTGGACCACCACACCCCCCTCCCTTGGGCCCGGGAGGCGCTGGGGGCTACCCCGGTCCAGGGCAACCTGGACCCCGCCCTCCTCTTCGCCCCCAAGGAGGTGATCCGGCGGGAGGTGCGGCGGATCCTGGAGGAAAACGCTGGTAAGCCGGGGCACATCTTCAACCTAGGCCACGGCATCCTGCCCAAGACCCCGGTGGAGAACGTGCGGTACGTGGTAGAACTGCTGAAGGAGGAAGCGGCATGAACTTGCTTCTCATGGCCTACGGCACCCCCTACACCCCGGAGGAGATCGAGCCCTACTACACGGACATCCGCCGGGGAAAAAGGCCCCCGGAAGAGCTCCTCCACGAGCTCACCGAGCGCTACGCCGCCATCGGCAAAAGCCCCTTGAACGAGATCACCCTGGCCCAGGCCATCAGGCTCCAGGCGCTCTTGAACCTCGAGGCCCCCGCCTACCCCAAGCGCCTCCTGGGCCCCTTCGGCCCCCGCACCCCCCAGGGCCCAGCCAGGGTCTACGTGGGCACCAAGCACTGGCACCCCTCCATTGGGGAGGCCATTGCGGCCATGCACGAGGATGGGGTGAGGCGGGCGGTGGCCATTGTGGCCGCCCCCCATTACTCCTTAAGGAGCGTGGCCGAGTACAAGGAAAAGGTGGAAGCCGCCCTAAAGGCCCTACCCGAGCCCATCGAGATGGTCTGGGTGGAAAGCTACGAGGCCCATCCCGGCCTCATCGCCGCCTACGCCCGCAGGCTGGAGGAGGCCATCTGGCGGTTGCGGGACCCCAAGCGGGCGGCCTACGTCTTCACCGCCCACTCCATCCCTGTCTCGGCGGTGGAACGAGGCGACCCCTACCCACGCCAAGTGGAGAGGACGGCGGAGCTCATCGCTAAGAGGCTCTCCCTCCCCCGCTTTAGCGTGGCCTACCAGTCGGCGGGAAGGACCCCTGAGCCCTGGCTGGGCCCCGACATCAACGAGCACCTCCGGGCCTTGAAGGAGGAAGGCCACGAGGAGGTGGTGGTCCAGGCGGTGGGCTTCCCCGCCGACCACCTGGAGGTGTTTTTCGATCTGGACCTCGAGGCCCAGGCCACCGCCCAGGAGGTGGGACTAAGGCTCATCCGAGCCCGGAGCCTCAACGCCGACTTGGACTACATCCACGTCCTGAAGGACCTTGTGGAGGCGGCGTGGCTCAGGTAGTTGTGGTGGGCGGGGGCTGGGCGGGGCTCTCCGCCGCCCTTGCCCTGAAGGACGCTGGGGTGGATTTCCTCCTCCTGGAAGGGAGCCCCAGGCTCGGGGGGAAGGTGCGCACCCACCGCCAGGAGGGCTTTTTGGTGGAGGGAGGCCCCGACGCCAGCGTGCGCTACAAGAAGGAGGTGCTGGAGCTAGGGGAGCGCTTCGGCCTCGAGCCCATCGGCACCCTTCCCGCCAAACCCGCCGCCTACATCCTGCGCCGGGGCAAGGCCCACCCCCTTCCGGAAGGGCTTTTGCAGATCGTGCCCGGCGACCTTAAGGGCCTTGCCCGCACCCCTCTCCTCTCCCTTTCCGGCAAGCTCCGCGCCCTCTACGACCTCCTCCTGCCCCGCGGCGGCAAGGAGGACGAAAGCCTAAGGGAGTTCGCGGAAAGGCGGCTTGGCCTCGAGGTCTTCAACGCCCTGGTGGCCCCCTTGGCGGGGGGCATCTACGGGGGGGAGCCCGAGGAGCTTTCTATGCGGGCGGCTTTTCCCCAGCTCCTGGAGCTGGAGCGGAAACACCGGAGCCTCCTCCTGGGGGCCATGCGGGCCAGAAGGGCCCGGGGGAGCCGCGAGGGGGGAAGCCTTTTCTTCTCCTTCCAAGAGGGCCTTTCCGCCCTCACCCGCAAGCTGGCCGAGGAGGTGAGGGAAAAGGCGCTTCTCGCCACCCCGGTCCTGGGCCTGGAGGCCCTGAAGGGCGGTTACCGCCTCCACACCCCAAGAGGCGTCCTGGAGGCCGAGGCGGTGGTTCTGGCCACCCCCGCCCCCCAGGCGGCGGCCCTCCTCAGGCCCTTCCTTCCCGAGGCCACGGCCCTCCTCAAGGGCATCCCCCACACCCCCGCGGCCACGGTGAGCCTGGCCTTCGCCGAGGAGCTACCCGTGGCGGGGCATGGGCTCCTCATCGCCAAAGGGGAAGGGTACCGCGCCCGGGGCTTCACCTGGACCCACCAGAAGTGGCCAGGCAGGGCCCCAGAGGGCTGGTCCCTGGTGCGGGCGTACTTCTCCGGGGAGCCCGCCCGGCTTTCCGAGGCCGAGCTGGCCCGGGTGGCCCTGGAGGAGCTTCGCCGCTTCCTGGGGAAGGAAGTCCGGCCCGAGCGCACCTGGGTCTTCCGCTTCCCCGAGGGCATGCCCGCCTACCGGGTGGGGCATGTGGAGCGCATCGAGCGGCTGGAGATGGCCCTCCTCAAGGCCCCTGGGCTCTTCCTGGCGGGGAACTACCTCCAAGGGGTGGGCCTCCCCGAGGTGGTGCGCTCGGGGCAGAGGGCGGCGGAGAAGGCCCAGGGCTACCTGGCCCTCGCCCCCACCCCCTAGGCAAAGGGGTGGAGTACCCCTTAGGATGAACCAAACATGCCCCTGCCCTATCCCCTGATTGCCCTGGGTTCTATCCTTCTAGGCCTTTTGGCAGGGGGACTGGGTTACAGCGACCCCTACATCCTCCCCTGGTTCATGATCTTCACCGCCGCCACCGCCAGCATGTACGGGTTCCCTTGGGGGTTGTTGGCGGCTTTCCTTTCCACCGGGCTTCTCCTCCTCTTTCCCGGCTTTAGCCTCATGGCGTTAGCCCTCCTCCTCCTTTCCGCCTGGCTGGCCCACGGGATCGGGGAAAGCCTCCGGCGGGCTCACCGCCGGGCCAAGGCGCTGGCCCGAAGCCAAAGGCTCCTGGCCGAGGCCCTCGAGGCCCTTCCGCAGGCCCCAGACCGGGAAACCCTCCTCCGAACCCTTCCCGAACGCCTAGCGGCCTTAGGGGAAGGGGGGCACGTGGGGGTCTGGGTGCCCACCACCCAAGGCTTCCGCCTCCTGGAAAGCACCCCTCCCCTTTCCCTTAAGGAGGTGCCCGCCAGCGGGGTGATGGGCCGGGCCTTCCGGGAAGGGCGCCCCGTGTATGTGCCCGACGTGGGCCAGGAGCCCGGCTACATCCCGGCCCCGGGCCTGAAGACCCTGGCAGAGCTGGCCCTGCCCCTCGAGGAAAGGGGCGAGGTGGTGGCCGTGCTCAACCTGGAGAGGAACCGGCCCTTCCCCCCCGAGGAGGTGGAGGGGCTTTTCCGCTTCGCCCAGGCGGTGAGCCTGCAGCTCTCCCGCCTGGCCGACCTGGAGGAGCGCAGGCTCATCGCTGAACTCTCGGAACGCCTGCAAAGCGCTGCTACCCTGGAGGAGGCGGGGGCCAAGGCCTTGGCCCTTCTCCTCGGCTCCTTGGGGCTACCCTCGGGCACCCTTTGGGAGGCGCGGGGTGGGCGGATGGAAGCCTTGGCCTACCAGGGGGTGGAGGAGCCCTCCCTCCTCCAGGTGCTGAAGGAGGGCCTGCCCTACGGCGTGGGCCTGGCCTGGCAGGTGTACGAGACCCAAAGCCCGGTATTCACGGCCCGCTACGCCGAGGAACGCCGGGTGGTGCCCGCCCTTAAGGCCATGGGCTGGCGCACCTTCGCCGCTTTGCCCGTGCTCTCCCCAGGCGCGCCCCGGAGCCGAAGGGTGCTGGTCCTGGGGCAGAAAGAGGAGCGGCTTTGGCGCAAGGCGGAGGTGGAGCTTCTCCTCCTTTTTAGCCGCACCCTGGGCCTTGGCTTGGAGCGGCTTACGGAAAAGCACCGCCACCAGGCGGTGAACGGGCTCTTCCTTAACCTCCTGCAAAGGCCCCCTGACGACCTCTACCAGCCCCTTTTGGAAGAAGCCATCCGCCAGGTGCCCGGGGCGGAAGCGGGAAGCCTCTTGGTGCTGGAGGAAGACGCCTACCGCTTCAAGGCCGCGGTGGGCTATGATCTGGAAGGGCTACAAGCCATTCGCTTCACCCCCGAGGCCATGCTCCTTTGGTACGGTCACCCGCTGGAAAGGGCGCTCCTTGGAGAGCCCCGTACCATGAGCGTGGAAGAACGCCCTATCGTAGAGATCAGCCATCAGACAGCTCCGGAAGAGGTCATTGACCAAGCAGGCCGGGCCCGGGAGATCCAGGCCAACCTGTGCCTGCCCATCCCTTACAAAGGTGAGGTCCTGGCCTACCTCAACCTGGACAACCTGCACGACCCAGGGGCCTTCGGGGAAGACTCCCTGGAGGCCGCCCGCTTCTTCGCCGCCCCCCTCGCCACCTTGCTCCACGAGGCGCGCACCCGCCACCTCCTGGAGGAAGCCGCCCTCACCGACCCCCTAACGGGGCTGGCCAACCGCCGGGCCTTTGACCGCTTTTTCCAAGAGGAGCTAAAGCGGGCCGAGCGCTACGGCTACCCGCTTTCCCTGGCGGTCTTGGACCTAAAGGGCTTTAAGCAGGTGAACGACCGCCTGGGCCACGCGGTGGGCGACCTAGCCTTGATCCAGGTGGCCAAAGCCCTTGGAAGGGAACGGCGCAATGGGGACCGCCTTTTCCGCTGGGGCGGGGACGAGTTCGCCGCCCTTTTTCCCCACACCCCCAAACAGGGGGCCATTGCCGCCGCCTTCCGCTACGCCCAGGCCATCCAGGATCTCTGCTTTGAAGGGCTCTGCCTGGGGGTGAACATCGGGGTGGCCACCTACCCAGAAGATGGAACTGACCCAGACGCCCTCCTCTCCGCCGCCGATACCCGCATGTACGAGGCCAAGGCGCGGGGACAGGTGGTGGCCGCTTGAACCCTTGCCAGAAAGGGGTATACTGGAGCGGGCCTAGCCATGAAGGGCAACTGGGGTCTAGCCCTCTCGCAAGCCCTTTTCCCCCTGCTCCGCCGGGGGCTCGAGGGGCTTGGGGATGCGCTGGAACAGGTGGCCCTGGCTCTTTCCACGCACCGCGCCTACCTCTTCCGCCTCGAGGTGCACCACGGCGTCTGGTACGCCAACCAGCTGGCCGAGTGGGCGGGCCCCGGCACCAGCCCCCAGATCCAGAACCCGGCCCTGCAGAACCTGCCCCTCCGGGAAGCGGGCTACGGGCGCTGGCTGGAGCGCTTCCTGAAGGACCAGGCGGTGGCAGGCCCCGTGGCCTCTTTCCCTGAGGAGGAAAGGCCCCTCCTGGAGGCCCAGGAGATCCAGAGCCTTTTGGTGGTGCCCATCGGAGTGGAGGGCCAGCTTTGGGGCTTCCTGGGGGTGGACGACTGCCAGCGGGAAAGGCGCTTCAGCGGGGAGGAGGAAGCCTTTCTCCGGGCCGTGGCCGAGGCCTTAGCCCGCACCCTGGAGCTTTGGGAACGAAACCGATGGCTCCAGGGCCTGTTGGAAGCCTCCCCTCTTTATGTGGCCCGGCTGGACGAGGAAGGCCACCTCCGCTATGCCAACCCCGCCCTGCGGGCCGCTTTCCCCCAGGGGCTCAGCCTCCCCGTGGCCGAAGCCCTAGCCCAACCCGGCCGGCCCCGCCTCCACATCCTCCGGGGAAAGGAGGTGGTGGAGTGGCACCTCCTGGCCGTGCCTGGACCCGGACAGGAAGTGCTGGAGGTCCTGGCCCTGGGGCTGGACGTGACGGAAAGGGAGGAAGCCCAGGCGCGGGAAAGCCGCTGGAGCACCTTCCGCAAAAACCTCCTGAGGGTCTACGAAACCCTCATGGCCGAGGGGCTTTCCGACTCCATCTTTGGGCTCATCCTCGAGGCCGCCCTGGACACCCTTCCCTCCGCCCAGGCGGGCAGCGTCACCGTGCTGATGGAAGACGGTTGCTACCACTTTGTGGCGGCCAAAGGGTACGACCTCGAGGCCCTGCGCCAGGTGTGCCTACACCCCGAAGAGCCCCTTTCTCTCACCGGGCACAGCGAAGCCCAGGTATTTACCCGGAAGGACCTGGAGCGCTTCAACGCCCGGCTGGACGAGAAGAGGCGGCGGGTCATGGAGGAAGCGGGGAGGGTGAAGGAGATCCAGGCCATCCTCTCGGTGCCCGTGTACCTGGCCGGGGAGCGGAAGGCCTTTTTATACTTGGACAACTTTGAGCGGGAGGACGCCTTTACCCCCTTGGACCTGGAGCTGGCCCAGGCCTTCGCCAGCCAACTGGGCCTACTCCTCCGTAGGCTGGAGCTGGAGGGGAGGCTCCAGCACCTGGCCTACCACGACCCCCTCACCGGCCTTCCCAACCGCCTCTTCTTCCTGGAAAAGCTTGCCCAAGCCCTCCGGGAAGAGGGGCGTAACCTGGCGGTCTTGTACCTGGACCTGGACGGGCTCAAGCTGGTGAACGACCTGGAAGGGCACGCCGCCGGGGACGAGGTGATCCGGGTCATGGCCGCTCGCTTCCGGGCCGCCCTCCGCCCCCGGGACCTGGTGGCCCGGCAGGGGGGAGACGAGTTTCTGGTGCTCCTCACCGGCCTCAGGGAGGCCAAGGAGGCGGTCGCCGTGGCCGAAAGGCTTTTGGAGGTGGCCCGCCTGCCCTGCCCCGTGGGGGAACGGGGCTACCACCTCTCCACCTCGGTGGGCATCGCCTTAGGGGAGCCGGGGCTTTCCCCCGGCGAGCTCCTGCAACGGGCCGACCTGGCCCTGTACCGGGCCAAGGGGGAAGGCAAGGACCGCCTGGCCTTCTTTGAGCCCCACCTCCAGGAGGCCCTACGCCGGGAAATCCATCTCCTGGAAGCCTTGCGGGAGGACTTGGAAGGGGGCGAAGGCCTCTGGCTGGTCTACCAGCCCATCGTGGACCTGGCCACGGGCAGAAGCGTGGCCCTGGAGGCCCTGCTCCGCTGGCGCCTGGCTCCCCCTTCCGAGCTCGTCCCCCTGGCGGAAAGGCACCGGCTCATGGGCCAGCTGGGGCAGTGGGTCCTCCGCCACGCCTGCGAGGAGCAGCGCCGCCACGGCCTCAGGGTGCACGTGAACGTCAGCCCCCAGGAGCTTCTGGACCCCACCTACGCCTTCCGGGTAGCGGAGGTCCTGGAGGAAACCGGCTGCCCCCCAGACCGCCTGGTCCTGGAGGTGACCGAAAGCTCCCTGATCCCCGACGAGCGGGGGCGCGACGCCACCCGGGCCCTCGAGGCCCTCCGGAACCTGGGGGTGGGCATCTACCTGGACGACTTCGGCTCGGGTTACTCCAGCCTGGAGCGGCTAGCCGAGCTTCCCGTGCAGGGGGTCAAGCTGGGCCAGGCCTTCACCCGTCGCCTCGGGGCCCCGCCCAACCCCCAGGGCCCCGCCGCCCGGCTGGTGGCCGCCGTCTTGGCCCTGGCCCAGGCCTTGGGGCTGGAGGCCATTGCGGAAGGGATAGAGGACCAGGCCACCCTGGCCTACCTGCGGAACCTGGGCTTCCCCTTGGGCCAGGGCTACCTCTGGGGCAAACCAGAACCCCTACGTCTCTGAAGCCGCATAGAGAAGCCGCATAGAATGGAAAAGAGAGTGGGCCCGAGCGCATCCTGGAAAATCGCCTTGGCTTACGCCGCCTTTTCCCTGGCCTGGATCCTGGCCAGCGATCGGCTCTTCCTCCTCCTCTTCCCCGTCGCCGAAGAGCTCACCCGCTGGCAGACGGGCAAAGGCTTGGTCTTCGTTCTCCTTTCCTCCACCTTGATCTACCTCTTGGCACAGCGCTGGGAAGCCAGCCAAAGGCGGGCCTCTCAGGCTCTAGCCGCCTCGGAGCGGCGCTTCCGGGCCCTGGTGGAAAACAGCCGTGAGCTGATCTTCGTGCTGGACAATGCAGGACGCATCGTCTACGCCTCCCCCAACGTGGGCCAGGTGCTGGGGTACAACCCTTTGGGCTACACCCAAGCCCCCATCTTCGCCCTGGACTTCCTCCATCCTGAGGATCGCCTCTACGCCGAGGCGGTGCTGGAGGATCTGCGGCGCCATCCGGAAGCGGTGCGGGAGTACAGCTTCCGCCTGCTGGACGCATGGGGCCAGGTGCGACAGGTCCGGGTTTGGGGGCGGAACCTCCTCGGCGACCCGGCGGTGGAAGGCATCGTCTTGAACGTCAGGGACGAAAGCGAGCTGGAAGAGGAGCGGGCCCGGCTCCAAGGACTTTTAGAAGCCCTTCCCGGTAGGGTCTTCCAAGCCCGGGTGCCCGAAGGCGCCGACCCCGCCTGGCTCCCCTTGCTTTACGCTTCCCCCCAAGGGGAGCGCCTCCTGGGGTACGCTCCCCAGGAGCTGGCCCAGGACCCAGAGGCCTTCTACGCCAAGGTGCACCCGGAGGACCGAGGAAAGGCCCAGGAGGTCTGCCGGGAAGCCGTGGCCCATCCCGGAAGGGTGTGCAGCGTCACCTACCGCTTCTGGCATGGGCAAAAAGAGCGCTGGGTCTGGCTGCGGGACACCCTGGTGTACGACCCCCACAGCCGCCTCCTCACCGGCTACGGGATGGACGTCACGGAAACCTTGGAGGCGGAAGAACGCTTCCGGCTTCTTTTCCAAGCCCATCCCCTGCCCATGTGGGTCTACGACCGGGAGACCTACCGCTTCCTGGAGGTCAACCAGGCGGCCATGGAGCAATACGGGTACACCCGGGAGGAGTTCCTCTCCATGACCCTCCTGGAGATCCGCCCGGAAAGGGAGCGCTTGCGCCTCCTGGAGGACTTGGCGAAGGAAAGGCCCCCCCTACAGCGCTCTGGACCCTGGACCCACCGCCTCAAGGACGGGAGGGAAATCCAGGTGGAGATCTTCTCCCACACCCTGGACTACGGGGGCCGGCCCGCCGTCTTGGTGGTGGCCCTGGACGTGACGGAGAAGCTAAAAGCCGAGGCCACCCGCAAGCTCTTGCAGGAAGCCCTCGAGGCCGCCCATGAGGCCGTGGTCCTCACCGACCGCATGGGCCGCATCGAGTGGGTGAACCCCGCCTTCACCCGGCTCACCGGCTACACGCCAGAGGAGGCCATCGGCAAGAACCCCCGCATCCTGAAGTCGGGAATGCACGACCCAACCTTCTACAAAAGCCTCTGGGACACCATCCTCTCCGGCCAGGTCTGGGAAGGGGAGCTGGTCAACCGCCGCAAGGACGGCACCCTCTACACCGAGCGGATGACCATCACCCCGGTGCGGGAAAACGGCGGAATACGCCACTTCATCGCCATCAAGCGGGACGTGACCGAGGAAAAGGCCCGGGAAAGGGCCCTGCGCGAGTCCGAAGCCCTCTTCCGCACCCTGGCGGAAACTGCCCCCGCCCTCATCCTGATGTGGCAAGAGGAGCGCCTTACCTTCGCCAACCAAGAGGCCCTGCGCCTCACCGGCTACACACTGGAGGAGCTCCAAAGCCACCCCATCTGGGAGTTCGTCCACCCCGCCGACCGGGAGATGGTGCGGCAAAGGGGCCTGGCCCGCATGCGGGGAGAAAACCCCCCAAGCCGCTACCCCTTCCGCATCGTCACCAAGGGAGGGGAGGTGCGCTGGCTGGACTACGCCGCTGCCCGCGTGGAGGTGGGGGGCCAGCCCGCCATCTTGGGGGTGGGCCTGGACATCACCAAGGCCAAGGAGCGGGAGCTTTCCCTGGAAGCCTTCGCCCGGGTAAGCCTGGCCCTGCGCCAAAGCGAAAACGTCAAAGAGATGCTGGAACACGCCCTGGAGGCCGCCCTAGCCGTCCTGGAGGCCCCAGTGGGAAGCATCCTCCTCTACGACACGGACACGGGCCGCTTGGAAGAGGCGGCCAGCCGGGGCTGGGCCAAAGACCTCCCGGTACCCCCCACTCTGGGCGAGCCCAGCCTGGTGAGCCTCGCTCTGCAGGGCCAGGTGGTGGCGAGCCAGGACCTGAAGCGCGACCCGCGGGTGCGCCCGGGTGTCAAGCCCCTCATTCCCGAAGGCTGGAGCGGGGCGGTGATCCCCCTGCTGGCGGGCAAAGAGCCCGTGGGCGCCCTCACCCTGGCCTGGCCTCACCCCCATACCCCTACCCCGGCGGAGGTGGAGCGAGCGGTACTGGTGGCGGAAACCATGGGCAACGCAGTGCGTCGGGCAAGCCTGCGGTACAAGCTGGCCAAGCGCCTCGCCCACCTGGAGAGCCTCCGCCTCTTGGACCAAACCATTCTCGCCTCCTTGGACCTAGGGCCCAGCTTGGAGGTGCTGCTGGACCAGGTGATGCGCCTGCCGCTGGATGCTGCGGCCCTTTTCCTGTACGCTCCCCAGGAAAGAGTCCTGCTCCTAAGGGGGCATAGGGGGTTCCTCTCCCCCGCCGCCCTCCTTCCCAAACGCATCCCGTTAGGCCAGGGGTATGTGGGTGTAGCGGCGCTGGAAGGGCGCACGATCGCCGCCGATAACCTAGCCCAAAACCCTGGGACTCACCCCGATTTCACGCTGCAAGAGGGGTTGGCGGCGGAAAGGGCCTATCCCCTATTCGCCAAGGGGAAGCTCCTCGGGGTCTTGGCCGTGTTCACCCGCAGGCCCTGGAACCTCCCCCCCGAGGACGAGGAGTTCCTGGAGGCCCTGGCGGCCCAGGGAGCCATCGCCTTGGACAACGCCTTGACCTTCCAAGAACTCCTCAAAAGCCAGCGGGAGCTGGAGGCCGCCTACGACCTCACCCTCTGGGGCTGGGCCAAGGCGGTGGAGCTCCGCGACCAGGAAACCGCCGGCCACACCGAGCGGGTCACGGAGCTCACCCTGCGCCTCGCCCGCGCCCTGGGGGTGCCCGAGGAGGACCTGGACGACATCCGGCGCGGGGCCATCCTCCACGACGTGGGCAAGATCGGCATCCCCGACGCCATCCTCCTCAAGCCCGGCCCCCTCACCGAGGAGGAGTGGGCCATCATGAAGAAGCACCCCGTCTACGCCTACGAGTGGCTTTCCGGCATCCCCTTCCTCAAAAAGGCCCTGGAGATCCCCTACGCCCACCACGAGCGCTGGGACGGCTCGGGCTACCCCAGGGGGCTGAAGGGGCAGGAGATCCCCCTTGCCGCCCGCATCTTCGCCGTGGTGGACGTGTACGATGCCCTGACCTCCAACCGCCCTTACCGGAAGGCTTGGTCCAGGGAAAAGGCCCTGGCCTACATAGAGGAGCAAGGAGGCCAGCAGTTTGACCCCGAGGTGGTGGCGGCCTTCCTGGGGTTGATGGCCGGGGAAGAGCATCGCCTGTCCTAAGGGCCGATGCGCGAAACTTACCCGGGAGAAGGCGAAGAGGCATGAGCCCGGCCTTTTTGGGGGCCCCGTCGTAGCCCAAGCCAAGACGGGGCACTTAGGCCCAGCCCAGGAGCCGCCGGGCCTCCGGGGAGAGGCAGGCCGGAGTCCAGGGGGGGTCAAAGGTAAGCTCCACCGCCACCTCTTCTATGCCCGGGATGCGGCTTAAGGCCTGGCGCACCGCCTCCCCCATACTGTCGTGCAGGGGGCAGCCCGGGGTGGTGAGGGTCATGCGCACATAGGCCCTGGGGGGGTCCACCTTGAGCTCGCAGATGAGCCCCAGGTTAACCACGTCCAGGCCCAGCTCCGGGTCGTAGACCGTGCGCAAGAGGTTCCATGCCTGCTCCTCCAAAGGGTTCATCGCCGCATCACCTCCCAAAGGGCATACACATGGGGCAAAGCCCCTGCGAGGTAAACCCACCCCGCCCAGGGAAAGAAGGGAAGAAGAAGCGCCCCTGTGGCCAGCAAAGCCCCCGACCCATACCCCGCTCCCTCCGGGAGCATCTCCTTGAGCAGGGGGACCTTTTCCTTCCCCGCCCTCGGGGCGTACCGGTGGGTCCAGACCAGAAAGGGCAGGATCTTGTAGAGCATCCCCGTCACCACCAGCCCCACAAAGCCCAAGGCGAACCAAAGGGCCGCCCAGACCGGGTTAAAGGGCAGGACCACGAGGGAAAGGCCCAAGAAGAAGAGGCCAAGGAGGTAGTGCCGCACCCCGATATCCAGGGCTTTTTTCATGCGGTTTTTGAGGATGCGCCCGGTGTCGTAGAGGGCGAGGGCGTAGGCCACAAGAAGGAGGACGTAGCCCAGCCTTTCCCCCATGGCCAGACCCAGAAGCCCCAGGTTGGCCGCCCAGAGGAAAAGCCCCAGGACCCGCTCGTCCACCCCGTGGGTGAGGGTGAACATGGAAAGGAGCTTGTACCCTACCCCCAGGATGGCAAGAAGGAAAACCCCGCCCAAGCCGGCCAGGAGGTGCCAGGCGAGCCTTTCCGGGTCGTAAAAGCCGTAGCGCTGGGAAAGAGCTTGCAAAAGGCCCAAGAGAGGGGTGAGAACCAGGTACAAGACCACCCAGGCCAAGGCGGTGGCCACCCGGTTCCAGCCAGACTTGACCGATATGCGGCCTTGGGGTAAAGAGGGGGCATGACCCTACGCGAGGCCTTGTCCCA
>NZ_JAKEDT010000022.1 GCF_021462525.1 Thermus caliditerrae
CCGGCTCGCCTCCTCCAAAGCCCGCCGGGCATCCCTCTCGCAGGCAAACCGCCGCGCCAAAAGCCCCTGCAGGACCTCCTCCCCAAGCAAGGCCTTGGCCTCCGGCAATGTGGCCGGCACCCGCAGGATCCAAGGCTTGCCGGTACCGGGACACCAGGTCCACCAGGGTCTTGCGGTCCGTGGCATTCCTGTCCTCAGGAGGGAAGAGCAGGGGGATGCCCCCCGTGTCCCTGCAAACCAGGCCCATCACCCCTCCCGTGCACGTGGAACCCTGTCCCCGTGCAAGGCCCGCACCGGGAAGGCAAAGGCCCGGTGGGCCTCCTTGGCCACCTCCAGGAAGAGCTCCGTCACCCCCACCGCATACAGGCTGTCCAGCATCCGCTCCATGCGGTCGTCGTTGAGGAGGTCCGGAGGGATACCGGTCCGATGCGGTCCAGGATGCCGACCACCAAGCCCAGGTGGCCGAGGTCGTACACCTGCAGGTCGGGAGTCTCTGCCACCCCAAAATCCTACTAGGGGGTGGGAGGAGTGCGGAATGTGGGGTCTAAGAACCATCTCCATCTTCTAATCTCAGCAATCCCATTCGAATAGCCATCGCAAGTAGTATGAAGAAATACACCATATAAGCGCTAACCATTAGAAGCGATACCTTTTTCAAGGCATCCTCGGGTCTACTGAGGTTCCACAGCCATATTGGGCTGGTCACCACCAATAAGGAGAAGGTATCGTATACCAACTTCAACCATGCCCGAGAGGTAAGAAACACCAGTCGGCTCACCGGGCTAACCGCCAGCTGGGCCGCCATCCAGGGCCCCATGACACCCATCATATCGCCGGCAAGCTTCCATCCTGGGCCAAACAACCAGGGGGTCACTTTCGGAGCTAGAAACCACACAGCTGCCCCCAGAAAGAAGCCTAACACACCTAGCCTCAAGGAAACCCCTAGGAACAACCCCACTATCCGCTTGGGGTCCTCACGCAGCAAGGAGGCAGCACGCCCGTAGAACACATCTCCCACCGCACCCCCGATTAGGGTCACCGGAAGCCCCACTACCCTTTGCGCAAGGGCCAAGGCACCGCCTACTGCCGAGCCATACAGCATCACAAATACCGGCACCAAGGCGAAGGAGGCAAGGGTATTCAAGATGCTTGAAGAAAGCTGAAATACGGGGTATCTCCAATAGCGAATCAGGGTGCGGATATCAACGCCAATTCTGCAGCACGAGCGGTCTCCCCAAAGAAGCCTAAGGCCCGCCAAGCGACTAAATGTTTCTCCCAGAAGCAGTCCCAACGTTCCCAAAGGAGCTAGAAGCAGTTGCAAGACCACTTTGGCCCATCCTTGCACAACCGTGAAGCGCCCAATCAAAGAGAATGCTTCCTTACGCATGGCGTAATAGCGAAACACCAAGGCAAAGCCGGTAAAAAGCAAGGTCAAAAAGACCAGAGCCGCGGTTGGGCTCGGGAATGCCGAGAAACCGAAAATATCCGCCCGCCTCATCCATTCGAAGACAAGCGCCCCCAGGAAGGAAGTTACGACAACCAAAAATAGGCTGCCGGAAGCAAGCTGACGAGCATCTTGATCCTCTTTGGCCGCAACGACCGCAACCTCGTAGCGCAGCGAGCCCAATGCTGAAACTACCGCAATATAGCTTACAAACAATCCCCAGACACCTAGATCGCTGGGCTCATAAAGACGGGTCAATATGGGCGAGGAAATAATCGCAACCCCTTGCGCCAGGGCTGTGCTCCCGGCTATCGCCAACACCCCTCGGATAAAAGAACCCTTGAGCAAAGGGCGTGCCAGAAAAAACTTCATTGCGCGACACCCAAGTGCTGAGCCACCCTCTCCTGCTCTTTGACTCCCACGAAAGGACCCATTGGCAGGGAAAGGACTTCGGTAGCAGCCCGCTCAGCCTCCGGGAAAACACCTTCAGAGTAGCCATAGACAGGAAGCCGGTGTAGAGGAACCGGGTAGTAGACCATGGTACCAATGCCTGCTTCCGCCAGGGCTTGCTTTACCCTATCCCTTTGACCCTCGAGGACGCGCACGGTGTACTGGTGGAACACGTGTCCCTCGGACACCTCGGGAAGGACAAGCCCAGGAGTTCCCGCAAGAAGCTGGTTGTAGCGCTCTGCCACCTTCCGCCTCTCGGCATTCCACCGGTCCACGTGGGGCAGTTTGACCCGCAGGATAGCCGCCTGAAGAGCATCTAAGCGGGAGTTGTAGCCTACCGTCTCGTTGTAGTACTTGCGCCTCGAGCCGTGGGCCCTAAGCATCCGGGCCAGCTCCGCCACCTCATCGTCGTTGGTGGCCAGAAGCCCCCCGTCACCATAGGCCCCCAGGTTCTTGCTGGGGAAGAAGGAAAACGCCCCGGCATGGCCCCAGGTACCCACCTTCTTGCCCCGATAGGTGGCCCCGAAGGCCTGGGCGCAGTCCTCTAACACTTTCAGCCCATGCTCCTCTGCTATGGCCAGTAGGGCATCCATTTCTGCCGGTCTGCCGTAGAGGTGGACGGGCAGAATGGCCTTGGTCCGGGGAGTGATGGCGGGGGGGATCAGCTCGGGATTGATGTTAAACGTCCTCGGGTCGATATCCACAAAAACAGGGGTAGCCCCCGCTAAACTGATGGCCTCTGCGGTGGCGAAAAAGGTGAAAGGAGTGGTGATGACCTCATCCCCCGGGCCTATCCCCAAGGCCCTCAGACCTATCACCAGGGCATCGGTGCCAGAGTTGAGCCCTATGGCGTGCTTCACGCCCAGGTACTCGGCCACCTCCCGCTCAAAGGCCTCCACCTCCGGGCCCAAGATGAACTGCCCTGAACGGAGCACCCGGGTGATGGCCGCCATAAGCTCGTCCCACAGGGCCTCCACCTCCGGGGTAAGGTCCAGGATGGGGATGCGCGCCCTCACGCCACCCTCCATACCCTTTCCCCCTCCTTGCGGTACCGCCGCCCGCACTCCCGGCAAACCGCCTCTACACCCTCCTCTTCTGAGGCAAACTTAAGAGGCACCCCGCACTCGCAGGCGTAGCCCACCACCCTGGCCGGTACCCCGGCCACCAAGGCATAGGGGGGAACGTCCTTGGTAACCACGGCCCCCGCCGCCACAAAGGCCCACTCCCCTATGGTGACGCCGCAAACGATGGTGGCGTTGGCCCCAATGGTGGCTCCCCGCTTCACCCACGTCTTCAAGTAATCCTCGCTGCGGTTGCGCGGGAAGGCGGCCCTCGGCGTGCGGACGTTGGTAAACACGGCGCTTGGGCCTACGAACACAAAGTCCTCCAAAACCACGCCTTCGTACAGGGAAACGTTGTTTTGGATTTTGCAACCCCGCCCTACCTTCACCCCTTTAGCCACAAACACGTTCTGGCCGAGGGTGCATTCCTCGCCGATTTCCGCGCCGGGCATGATATGGCTGAAGTGCCAGATGCGGGTTCCCCGGCCCACGCTGGCCCCCTCGTCCACATAGGCGCTCTCGTGCACGAAGTACTCCATGCTCACCCCAAGAAAGGATGACGCGCCCTTGGGCTGGGCACGCTTACCTCAGCCGTGCGCACCTTTGCCGCCAGCTCAATACCCGGCCGGGCCTCGTTTAGGCCAAAGCCCTCACCGGACAGCGTCTTGCGGTAAACCTCGGTGTGCAGGTCCGTGAAGCCCTCGGAAAACTCCACCTCCTCCCCCTCGATGCGGATGGAGCGGTACGTGCGCTTTCCCTGGGCCTTTGCCTCCTGGGGGAGCGCCGAGGGATCGATGGAGAGGAACCAGCGCACCCGCGCCCTCTCCAACTCCAGGTAGCCCGCCACCGTGGTGGGGGTGCGGAGGTGGACCTCGAGGGCTTCCATCCCTCCAAAGTACCAGCTAAGGAGATCAAAGAAGTGGATACCGATGTTGGTGGCCACGCCCCCGCTCTTCTTCTCGTCCGCCTTCCAGCTCTCCTGGTACCACGGCCCCCGGCTGGTGATGTAGGTAAGCTCTACCTCTTTCTTCCCGCCTTCGCCCAGGAGGCGCTCCCTAAGGGCCAACAAGGAGGGATGCACCCTCAGCTGGAGCACGGTGAAGACCCTCTTCCCCGTGCGCCTTTCCATCTCCACCAAGCGATCCAGGGAAGCAGGATCGATCACCAAAGGCTTCTCGCACAGGACATGAGCCCCGTGGCGCAACCCCATCCGGATGTGGGCCTCGTGGAGGTAGTTGGGGCTCACCACGGAAACCCAATCCACAGGGTCATCCTCTAGAAAGGCCTCAAACACTTCTGGATGGGTGAAGAACCGGGCTTCGGGGAAAAAGCTATCCAGCACGCCTACGGCATCAAAGGGGTCCAGGGCGGCCACCAGCTGTCCCCCCACCTCCTTCATGGCCTTCAGGTGGCGGGGCGCGATATAGCCAGCGGCACCGATGAGGGCGAATCGCATCATAACAGGGTCACCTTGGGATGCTTAAGCCCACGGGTAGCCCCCCGGGTGTCCAACACCCGCGGAGCGTGCTCCAGTATCCAAGGGTAGTCGAAAACCGAATGATCGGTGGTGATGAGCACGAGGTCTTGGCTTTGCAAAAGCTCCGGGGTCAGGGGAACACTTTCCATGCTCACCCCCCCTTCCGCAAACCGGGGCACCCAGGGATCGTGGTATTGGACCTTCATCCCCAAGCCCTTCAGCCCCTCGATCACCTTGATGGCCGGGCTTTCCCTATAGTCGCCGATGTCTTTCTTGTACGCCACCCCCAGAAGCAGGACCTTAGCCCCCTTCACGGGAATTCCCGCCTCGGCCAGAAGCCGGAGGGCTTTCTCCACCACAAACTCCGGCATTTTCCGGTTGATTTCCCCTGCCAAGGCGATGAAATGCGTGTTGAAGTTATACTCCTTGGCCTTCCACTCCAGGTAGTGGGGATCTATGGGGATGCAGTGCCCACCCACGCCAGGACCGGGGTAAAAGGGCATGATGCCGAAGGGTTTCGTGAAGGCAGCGTCCAAAACTTCCCAAACGTTGAGCCCCATCCGATCGCAAAGAAGGGCCAGCTCGTTCACCAAAGCGATGTTCACCGCCCGGAAGGTGTTCTCAAAGACCTTGACCAGCTCCGCTGCCTTGGCGCTGGAGACCGTGACCACCTTCTCGATGGTCTGGGCATAGAAAAAAGCGCCCACGTCCAAAGAACGTGGACCTACCCCCCCCACCACCTTGGTAGTATTCTTGGTGGTGTACCGCTTGTTCCCTGGGTCCACCCGCTCGGGGGAGTGCACCAGGAAAAAGTCCTCCTCCACCTCGAGGCCGGAGGACTGGAGGATGGGGAGCATCACCTCTTCCGTGGTGCCCGGATAAGTGGTGGACTCCAGGCTGATGAGCTGGCCTGGACGCAGCCGCTCGCCTATGGCCTCCGTCACGCGGACCACGTAGCGGAGATCCGGGGTGAGGTTTCGGGTAAGCGGGGTGGGCACCGCGATCACAATGACATCCATCTCCGGCACCCGGCGGAAGTCCGTATCCGCCTGGATCAAGCCTGCTCCCACCAGGTCCCGGAGCTCTTCATCCCGGACGTCCGGTATGTAGTTCTCGCCGCGGTTCACCTTTTCCGCCCGGGCAGGGTTCTGGTCCACCCCAATAACGCGAAACCCCACCTTTGCCTTCTCCACCGCAAAGGGAAGCCCCACGTACCCTAGGCCCACCACCCCCACCACCGCCTGCCGGGTGCGAATCTTCTCCTTAAGGTTGTCTAGATTTGTCTGTGCCTTTATCCCGCTCTCCATCCAGGGCATGATACACCTCCCTCTAAGGGCAGGGTATTAAACTCTACCCGTGAAGGTGAAGTGGCTTTGGGCAACCGCCTTAGGCGTGAGCCTCGCCCTCGCGGGCCCCTGCGGGCAACGGCCCTACACCCTGGAGACGGAAGAGGGGCTTTTGGGCGGGGAGGAGATGAGCTACGACGGGGAGGTCCTGGTGTTTGAGGGCCGAGCCTGCCTGGAACGGGAGGGGCTCTACCTGGAAGCCTCCGCCATCCGCTACCTGGAGGCAGAAGGGAGCTTCCAGGCGGAGGGCCTGAGGGGGGTGGCCGAGGGGTGGCAGGTGGAGGCCGAGGCCCTCTCGGGCAAGGCCCTGGAGGAGGTGCGCCTGAGCCGGGGCCGGCTTAGGGCCCAGGTGGCGAGGCTCCGCTTGGAAACCCCCCTCCAGGGGGAGGGCGTCCTCCTGGAAAGCCCCGCCTACCGGGTGCGGGCGGCAGAAGCCACCTTCACCCGGGAGGAGGCCAGGCTTAAGGGCTTCCTGGCCACCCCCTGCCCCTGCGGGGAGGACGTGCGCCTGCGCATGGAGGAGGCCACCTTCCTGGTGGCCACGGGGGAGCTTAGGGGGGAGGCCGCCTTGGGGCTTTGGGGCCTGGAAATCCCCTTGGGAGAGGCCACCGCCAACACCAACCGCAGGCCCGACCTGCAAAGCCCCCTGGTCCTGGCAAGCTCGGACACGGGAGGCTGGACCGTGGGCCTCCAGGACTTCCCCCTGCCCCAGCCGGGGGAGGAGATCGGCCGCTGGGAGAGGCGCTTCACCCTCCTGGCCACGGGGCTCGGCACCCCGCAAGAGGCCCTGCGCCTGGGCCTTCGCGAGGGCCGGGTGGGGGCCGCGCTCCAGCTGGGCTACGCCCCAGGGGTCTGGGCCTGGGCCGAGGACTTCTTCTTGGGCTACAGCCCGAGCCCCCCAGATGCCGACACCCCCCGCCTCGAGGCCCGCTACGCCCCCACCTTCCGCCTGGAGGGCCTCACCCTCAGGCCCTTCCTGCGCTACGCGGAAACGGGCAGGAGCCAGGGGCTCACCCTGGGCCTGGAAGGGGCCTACCGCCACACCTTCCAGGAGGGCCCCTTGGCCCTCACCCTGAGGCCCGAGGCCCTCCTGGCCCTCTACCCCTTCGCCGGGTACGACCCCTACCTGGCGGTGGGCGGCGGCGTGGAGCTGGCCTACCGGGAAGGGGACCTCGCCCTGCGGGCGGCCTACGCGGGCAGGCTGGAGCCCCTGACCCCCACGCCCCCCTTCACCTACGAGAACCGGGACGAGTTCCAGCGCCTGCGGCTGGAGGGGGCCTTGGGTCCCTGGAGCCTGGGCTACACCCTGGAAAACCCCTTGGGGAACCGCCTGGACCGCCTGGAGGGGGGCTACCGGGACGAGGCCTGGGGGAGTTTCCGCCTGGCCTACGTGCGGGGGAGCCTCGAGGAGGTGCGCCTCGCCTACGCCATGCCCCTCCCGGACCGGGCCTGCTGCCAGGCCCTGTGGCTTGCCCCCGAGGTGGGCCTAAACGGGGAGGGCCTCACCCGCCTGGGCCTTACCTTCCGCCTCTACGACGGCTGCTTCGCCTATGAGCTCCGCTGGCAGAACGTCCTCCGGGGACAGTACGGCGAGGCCACGGGGCAGAGCCTGACCTTTGGCCTGTCCTTACGCTAAACTGGGGGTTAAGGATGGAAGGCCGGCTCCTGGAGCGCCTGGAAAAGCTCGAGGGAATCGTGGAGACCACGGTCCAGGTCCTCCCGCCCCTGGTCCAGGACCTCTCCCGGCGCATCGACACCCTACGGGAAGAGGTAAAGGCCGAGCTAAGGGAAACCCGCGCCCACCTGGAAAACCGGATCGGCTTCCTGGAAGAGCGCCTGGCCCGCGCAGAAAACAAGCTAGACTTAATCCAGCAAGCGCACGCTTACTTGGAGAACCAGCTCCAACAGGCTAGGGACGAGCTGGGGGCTCGCCTTGAGAGGATCAAGGGAGAGCTGGAAACCCATATCGGGCAAACCCGCGCCGAGCTGGAAACCCGCATCGCCAAAACCGAAGAGAGGCTGGAGGCCCAAATCGCCCAGGTCCGCACCGACCTGGAAACCCGCATCGCCAAAACCGAGGAGAACTTACAAGCCCAGATCGCACAGGTGGCGGCAAAGGCGGAAGCCATCCGGATGGAAGTCCGAACGGAGATCAACACCGCCTTCAACAAGGCCATCCTGGTCTTCACCGCCATCGGGGTGGTTTTAGCCCTGCTGACCCTTTTCCGCTAAGGCTCCACCCGCAAGGCCCGCAGGAAGAGGTTCCGGTCCTCGGGGGGCTGGTAAAAGTCGTTGGTGAAGGCCAAAGCCAGGGTTCCCTTCCCCGTGGCCCTCACCCAGACCTCCTCTACCCCCCGCACCTCCCCCTGCCAGAGCACCCGGCCTCCTTCCACCACCAGGGCGTGGGGCCCCTTCCCTTGGGCCAGGGTGCCCTCGAGGAGAAACCCCACCTGCGCCTCGCGGCAAAGGGGAATCTCCAACACCCCGTTGGACCAAAGCTCCCCCCTTTCTGGCAGAGGACCGGGCACGCAAGCTTCGCCCTCTATAGGCCTTAGGGGAAAGGCTTGGGAAAGGCTCCACAGGGCAAGGCCCACCCCCAAGGCGAAGTGGAATCCGCCGCCCACCAGGGCTAAGGGCTTCACCGCACCACCTCCTTTTCCCAAAGGTAAAGAGGCCGCTGGGCCAGGCGGTGCTGGCTGAAGAAGAGGACCCGAAGCCGGTACTTTCCCGGAGGGAGATCCTTGGGGAAGGGAAAGGCCACCCGCCGATCCCCCGGCCACTCCCACCCCAGGCGCTGGCAGGACCGCTCCCTGCAGAGCCACACCTGCACCCGGTACCCCTCAGCCCCCGAAAAGCGCAGGAAGCCCATCCCCTCCCCGGGCGGGATGGCGGCGTAGAGGAGGGCAGGAGGGGGCAGGGAGGGCCGGGTGGCCAGGTAGAGGAAGGGCAGGGCCCAGAGGAGGGCCACCGCCCCAGCGAAGCCCAAGGCGGCGGGAAGGCGCCCCCCCCGGGCCAGGGCCATCCCCCCCACCAAGAAGAAGATCTCCCCCCGGAAAGGGCTGGGGACGCTGAAGGGGTTGTCGGTCATCCCCATGGCGGCAAAGGCCAGGAGGAGGGAGAAGAGGAGCCCCTCCCCCCAGGCCCCCGCCAAAAACCCCCCTGCCAGGAGGAGGAGACCCGCGGCCCCCAAAAGCCCGCTTTCCCCCAGGGCCTGGAGGAGGTGGTTGTGGGCGAAGGTCCAAAGGCCCCCAAGGGGCCTGAGCCCGTCCGGGCAGGCGAGGCCTTTGGCCTCGAGGAGGGGAAAGAGGAAGCAGTCCCCGAAAAGCGTCCCCTTCAGGTAATCCCCCAGCACATAAGGCCCCACCCCCGTCCAAGGGTGGGCCTGGAAGACCTCGTAGGCCCGAAGCCAAAGCCCCTCCCGCCCCGAGAGGTGGGCCTGGAAGAAGCGCTGGGAGATGGGGGTATCCAGGGAAAGGGCGGCGAAGAGGAGGAAGCCCGCCAGCCCCAAAGCCCAAAGCCCCCGCCCCCGGAAAAGAAGCCCCCCCGCACTTCCTAAAAGGAGGGCCAGCATCCCCCCGCGGCTGGCGGTGAGGAGGAGGACCGCCCCCCCCAAGAGGCCCAGGAGGAGGCGGAAGGGCCAGGGGTAGCGGACGTAAACCGCAAGGAGCACCCCCAAGGCCCCCAAGAACCCCAGGCCCACGGGGCTGTGGAAGGGGTGCATCAGCCTTATCTCGGCCACCTTGTCCCCAAAAACCAGGTAGGAGGCCAAAAGGGCGCTCCCGTAGAGGAGGAAAAGCCCGTAGCCCAAAGGCGCGAGGGCCCGGGCGGGCTCCGGGGCCTGGCGGGAAAGGGCCACCCCCGCCCCCACCAGCCCCAGGACATAAAGGACCCGGCCCAGGGCCAAGGGGAAGGCCAGGGGCTCGGGGGCCAACAGGGCAGGAAGGAGGAGGGAAAAGGCATAAAAGGCCAAAAGGCCCAGCGCCCAAGGGGCAAGCCGCCGCAGGTAGCCCAGGAACAAGGGGGCCAGGAGGGCCAGGGGAGGAAAGAGGGGGGCTAAGGCCAGGGCCAAGGGCAGGAAGCGCACGTGGGACAATATACGCCAAGGGAGCCCTAAGGCACTCCTCAGAACCCTAGTGTAAAGTGCTAAGCATGAACCGGCTTGGCCGCCTCTTGCCCGTGGCCCCCCTGATCCTGGCCCTGGCCCTGGGGGCCCGCTTTGCCGCCTTCAGCGTGGAGCCCTTTGGCCCCCAGCGGGTCAACCTGGACACCGGCATCACCACCCTGCCCCAAGGGGGCATCCTCACCGACAACGAAAACGGCCTGCGCCTTAAGGGGAGCTACATCGAGTACAAGGAGGGTAGCTTCGTGCGGGCCCGGGGGGTGGAGCTCCTCTCCCAGCGGGAAACCTTCCTGGCCCAGACCCTGGACCACGACATCCCCAAGCAGGAGGCCCGCTTCACCGGCCTCACCTTCAGCAACCCCGACTTCAAGGGCCTGAAGGCGGAAAGGGCCCTGGCCCTCTTCGCCGAGGAGATCGTGGTCCTGAAGGGCAGGGTGCAGGCGGATAGCCCCAGACTCCAGGCGGAGACCCTGGTGGTGGACCTAAAGGCCAGGGAAGCCCTGGCCCTGGGAAGCTTCACCTACCAGGAGGGCCGGGCCACCCTCAGGGGCCAGGGGCCAAGCGCCCGCCTTTACCTGCGCTTCCAAGGCGGTAAGGTCCAGGCCAGCACCCGCATCCCCGATAGCGCCGCCCGCCTGGGGCAGTACGCGGGCCGCCTCCCATGACCCTCTACCGCCACCTCCTCAGGGAGAGCCTCCCCGTCCTCCTCCTCGCCCTCCTCTTCCTCACCGCCGTCTTCCTCTTCGGCTTCTTCTACGCCGGGGCCCGGTGGCTGGAAGGGGTGCCCCTCCCCAAGGTGGCCCGCTGGCTCGCCTACCACGTGCCCGGGGTTTTGGTGCAGGTCTTCCCCATCGCCCTGGTCACCACCACCGTGCTGGTCTTCGGGAGGCTCTCTGCGGAAGGGGCCCAGTTCGCCCTCCTCTCCGGGGGAATCCCCCTGTGGCGGGCGGCGCTACCTCTCCTTTGGGTGGGGCTCCTCCTAAGCGGCCTAGCCCTTTACCTCCAGGAAAAGCTCGTCCCCCACTACAACGAAAGGGTGCGCACCGCCTGGTGGGACGAGATTCACACCCAGGGGGCGGGCCTTTTCCGCCTGAAGGGCCTGCAGATCCCCATCGGCCAGGGCCGAAGCCTCTACTTTGAGGACTTCGACATGGAGCGCAAGGAGATGGTAGGGGTGCGCATCGCCTCCTTCCGGGGGGAGGAGGGTACCTTTCTCTTCGCTGAAAGGGGGAGCTGGGAGGACAAGGTGATCACCCTGAAGGGCTACCGCCTCTACCGGGTGGACTTCCAGGAGGTGCCGGGGCTGGAAACCGCCCAGGACCTTTTGGCCCAGACCCGGAAGGTGTTCCGGGTGGTGAGCCAGGGGGAGGTCTTGGAGGTGGAGTCGGACCTCTCCCGGGCCCGGGCCATCGCTGACTACGCCGACACCTTCAGCTTCGGCCAGGACAGCCTTTCCCAGGCTTGGGCCAAGATCCGCGACCCCTTCCTGGCCCCCCTGGAGAAGTGGCGGGCCCGGCTGGAGTTCCACTCCAAGCTGGCCCTGCCCCTGGCCAACCTGGTCCTGGTCCTCCTGGCGGCGGCCATGGCCCTCAGGTACGGCCGGAGCACGGGGCTCGCCCTGGGCCTCAGCGTGGTCCTGGCCCTGGGTTACTACGGGGCTTTCTTCCTGGGCCGCTCCCTGGCGGGGATTGGGGCTTTGCCCCCGGAGGTGGGGGCCTGGGGGGCGAACCTCCTTTTCCTCCTCCTGGGCCTGCGGGCCCTCCGTTAAAAGCCTGACCCCCTGGGCTTCCCCAGGGGGTTTTTCTGGTGGAGCCGAGGGGATTCGAACCCCTGACCTCCTCAATGCCATTGAGGCGCGCTCCCAACTGCGCCACGGCCCCAGGCAACGCCTATGGTACCGAGGGGGAAGGCTTTTGTCAACGGGGCCAGAGGCCGATGAGGAGAGCCAAGGCCACGAAGATGACCCCCAGGAGGATGGTCAGGCGGTAGAGGCCGCCCGTAACCCCGCGGGCGGAGAAGAGGTCCGCGGAAGCCCCCATGAGGTCCCCCGCCCCCTGCTTGGGCTCCTGCACCAGGACCAGGTAGACCAAAAGCCCCGCCACGCCCAGGTAGAGAAGGATGACCAAGGTGTAAAGAAAGTCCATACCCCTACCACTTTAGCGCGGGGAGGGTGGGGTGTCCACCCCGTGCGGTGAGGCAAGATGGGGCCATGGAACTGGCCGACATCTACGCCGCCCTCCGGCGCATCCGCCCCTACATCCACCGCACACCCCTCCTCACCTCGAGGCTCCTGGATGAGCTCCTGGGCAAACGCCTTTTCCTCAAGGCCGAGCACCTGCAAAAGACCGGGAGCTTCAAGGCCCGGGGGGCGCTGGCCAAGGCCCTCACCCTGGAGAACCCCAAAGGCCTCCTGGCCGTCTCTAGCGGCAACCACGCCCAAGGGGTGGCCTACGCCGCCCAGGTCCTGGGGGTGAAGGCCCTCATCGTCATGCCCGAGGACGCGAGCCCCTTCAAGAAGCAGGCCACCCGGGCCTACGGGGCCGAGGTGGTGGACCAGGGGGTGCGGGTGGAAAACCGGGAGGAGGTGGCTAGGGCCCTCCAGGAGGAAACCGGCTACGCCTTCCTCCACCCCTTCGACGACCCTCTGGTCATGGCCGGGCAGGGGACGGCGGGGCTGGAGCTCATGGCCCAGGCCGCGGGGCTGGGGGTCTTCCCCGAGGCGGTCTTGGTCCCCGTGGGCGGGGGCGGGCTCATCGCTGGGGTGGCCACCGCGGTGAAGGCCCTTGCCCCCACCACCCTGGTCCTGGGGGTGGAGCCCGAAGGGGCGGACGACGCCAGAAGGAGCCTGGAGCGGGGCGAGATCGTGCGCCTTCAAGAAGCCCCCAGGACCCGGGCGGACGGGGTGCGGACCCTGGCCTTGGGACGGCACACCTTCCCCATCCTCCAGAGGCGGGTGGACGCCATCCTCCCGGTGAGCGAGGAGGCCATCCTCGAGGCCGAGCGCCTCCTCTTCACCCGCACCAAGCAGGTGGTGGAGCCCACCGGGGCCCTGCCCCTGGCGGCGGTGCTGGCGCACGGGGAAAAGCTCCCCCAAACCCTCGCCCTCCTCCTCTCCGGTGGCAACCGGGACTTCTCTCCCTAGGGAGACGGGGTAAGCTTACCGCGTGATCGTCAAGGAAGCGCTTCTACCCATCGAGGAAGTGGCGGCCAAGCTGGGATTGGGCAAGGACCGGCTCTACCCCTACGGCCCCCACATGGCCAAGGTGCTGGGGGAGCCCCCTAAGGCCAAGGGCCGGCTCATCCTGGTCACGGCCATCACCCCCACCCCGGCGGGGGAGGGCAAAACCACCACGGCCATCGGGCTAGTGGACGCCCTCTGGCGCCTGGGGAAGAAGGCGGCCTTGGCCCTAAGGGAACCCTCCTTGGGCCCCGTCTTCGGGGTGAAGGGCGGGGCCACGGGGGGCGGCAGGGCGCGGGTGGAGCCCCGGCACGAGATCAACCTCCACTTCACCGGGGACTTCCACGCGGTGACCAGCGCGGTGAACCTCCTGAACGCCCTTTTGGACAACCACCTCTACCAGGGGAACACCCTGGGAATCGACCCCCGGCGCATCGAGCTCAAGCGGGCCATCGACATGAACGACCGGGCCCTAAGGCACATCGTCCTGGGCCTGGGGGGGAAGGCCCACGGGGTGCCGCGGGAGGGAAGCTTTGAGCTCACCGTGGCCAGCGAGGTCATGGCCCTCATGGCCCTCTCCCGGGACTTCAAGGACTTGAAGCGCCGCCTGGGCAAGATCCGCGTGGGCTTCACCTACGAGGGCAAGCCCATCTACGCCGAGGACCTGGGGGCGGTGGGCGCCATGGCCGCCCTCCTCAGGCAGGCCTTCCTCCCCAACCTGGTGCAGACGGCGGAGGGCAACCCCGCCTTCGTCCACATGGGGCCTTTTGGCAACATCGCCCACGGCACCAACTCCCTGAGGGCCAGCCTCTTCGCCTTAGGCCTCGCGGACTACGTGGTGCAGGAGGCGGGGTTCGCCACGGATCTCGGCCTGGAGAAGTTCATGAACGTGGTGGCCCGCACAGGGGGCCTGGTGCCGGAGGCGGTGGTGCTGGTGGCCACGGTGCGGGCCCTCCGCTACCACGGGGGCCAGGACGCCTACGAGATGCCGGACCTCGAGGCCCTGAAGCGGGGCCTGGCCAACCTGGAAAAGCATGTGGAGAACGTGGAGCTTTTCGGCTTTAAACCCGTGATCGCCCTCAACCGCTTCCCCACGGACGCCCCCGAGGAGATCGCCCTCCTGCGGGCCTTCGCCGAGGAACGGGGCCTCCCCTTCGCCCTGAGCGAGGTCTACGCCAGGGGCGGGGAAGGGGGCCTGGAGCTGGCGGAACAGGTGCTCCACGCCCTGGAGCTTCCCCACGCCTACCGCCCCCTTTACCCCCTCGAGGCCCCCCTGGAGGAGAAAGTGGCCACCATCGCCCAGAAGGTCTACGGGGCGGAGGGGGTGGAGTGGAGCGAGGAGGCTAAGAAGGCCCTGAAAGCCGCCCAAAAGGAAGGGTGCGGGGCCCTGCCGGTGGTCATGGCCAAGGCGGCCACCTCCCTCTCCGACAACCCCAAGCTCCGGGGAAGGCCCCAGGGCTTTAGGGTCCGGGTCACGGACCTCAAGTGCCGCCTCGGGGCGGGGTTCGTGGTGGTCTACATGGGCGGGATCGAAACCCTGCCCGGCCTCCCCAAGGTGCCCCAGGCCCTCTCCATCGACGTGGACGAGGAGGGAAACATCCGGGGAATGGACTACTGAGGCCACCCCACCTTGGCTTGCGCCAAGGTGGGGGCCCCGGCCAACCCAGGGCTTCAGGGCCGCCGCCGTGGCTTGCGCCGCGGAGGGCGTCTAGATCCCGTGCCCGTCTGCCCTTTGCTTCTCCACGGGCAGCCCCGTGACCCCGTGGAAGGCCTCCACCTCCTCCAGGAAGCGGCGGAAGAGGTAGAGGGCGTCGTGGGGGCCGGGGGCGGCCTCGGGGTGGTACTGCACGGAGAAGACGGGGTAGCGGGCATGGGCCATGCCCTCGAGGGTGCCGTCGTTGAGGTTGATGTGGGTGGGCCGGAACTCCTTCAGGGAGTCGATGTCCACCGCGTAGCCGTGGTTCTGGCTGGTGATCTCGATCTTCCCCGTGAGGAGGTTCTTCACCGGGTGGTTGGCCCCCCGGTGGCCGAACTTCATCTTGTAGGTGCGCCCGCCCGCCGCCAGGGCCAAAAGCTGGTGGCCCAGGCAGATGCCGAAGGTGGGCAAAAGCCCCATGAGCTTCCAGATGGTCTCGTGGGCGTAGCGGGGCATGGAGGGATCGCCGGGGCCGTTGCTGATGAAAAGGCCGTGGGGCTCCAGGGCCATGATCTGGCTGGCGGGGGTCTTGCCCGGGACCACGAGGATCTCAAACCCCTGCTGGGCCAGGTTCTCCACGATGGCGTGCTTGATGCCGAAGTCCATGACCACGATGCGCCGCCCCGACTTTAGGGTGGGCCAGGCGTAGGGCAGAGGGGTGGAGACCTCGGGGGTCATGTCCCGGCCGTCGATGTCCGTCCAGGCCTTGGCCTCCTGGCGCAGGGCCTCTAGCTCCTCGGGGGTGAAGGCGTGGTCCGGCTCCCCGTAGAGGGAGGCGTGGGCGATGGCGCCCTTCAGCACCCCCCCCTCGCGGATCTTGCGCACCAGGGCCCGGGTGTCGATGCCCTCGAGGCCCACCACCCCGTAGAACTCCATGAACTCCCCTAGGGTCTGCTGGGCCCTGGGGTTGGAGGCGATGCGGCTGAACTCCTTGGCCACGAACCCCTTCACCCAGGGGCGGTTGGACTGCATGTCGTAGACGTTCACCCCGTAGTTGCCCTGGTGGGGGTAGGTCATGACCACGATCTGCCCGTGGTAACTGGGGTCGGTCATGATCTCTTGGTAGCCGGTCTGGGCGGTGTTGAAGACCACCTCCCCCACCGTCTTCCCCCGGGCCCCGAAGGCGTAGCCGTGGTAGACGGTGCCGTCCTCCAGGACCAAAACCGCGCGCTCCCTCACTCCGGCCATTCCTCCTCCTTGATGCCCGCCTGCCTTAGGAGGCGCTTCAGGAGATCCACCCCGATCTCGCCCCGGTGGGGGTTGGGAAGGACCAACCGCACCTCCCCGCGCACCATGAACTCGTGCCTGCCTCCGGCAAAGGGCCCCGCGAACCCTAAGGCCCGAAGCCGGGCGATGAGCTCCCTACGGGAAAGGGGCCTAAGCCGCTTCGCCATGGGGAAGCTCAATGCGCACCTCCCCCAAGGGGGGCGGGGCCTCGCCCCGGGAGAGGAGGAAGAGGAGCCAGTCCTCGAGGGCCGCCTGGAGGTTGGCCTCGCACTCCCGCAGGGTCTTCCCCGTGGCCCAGACCCCTGAGAGACCCGGGACCTCCCCATAGTAGGGCTCCTCGTCCTCAATGAGCTCATAGCGGGCCCGGGCCATGGCCTCCGCCAGGTAGCGGGTCAGCGTGCCCATCCCACTCATCTTAGCTTCCAAAGGCCCCTGGGGAAAGCCCCTTGATGACGGCGATCTCCCGGCAGTTCTCGTAGAAGGGGCAGGCGTTGCACTCGCTCCACACCTTGGGGGGCAAGGCCTCCCGGGTGGTCACCTGGTAGCCCAGGGAGCGGAAGAAGTTCACCTGAAGCGTCCAGGCGAAGACCCGGGGGAGCCCCAGGTCCCGGGCCTCCCGCTCCGCTCCCAAGACCAGCCAGCGCCCCAGGCCCTGGCCCTGCCTCTGGGGGTGCACCGCCAGGCCCCTAATCTCCGCCAGGTCGCGCCAGAGGACGTGCAGGGCCACGGTGCCCACGATCTGCCCGTCCTCGTCCTCCAGGACCTGGAAGTCGCGGATGTTCTCGTAGAGGTGGCTGTGGCTCCGCACCAGCATCAGCCCCTTCTCCGCCCAGTAGCGGATGAGCCAGTAGATGGCCTCCACATCGGAAAGCCTGGCCTTCCTGAGCTCCACCCCCGCGTTGGGGCGCACCTCGGGCAGGGCCACCGTGGAGAGCTCGAGTCCTTTCACCTCAGTCAAGGCCCACCTCCTTCTTGGCCTCCAGAAGCCTTTCCCGCACCGCCTCAGGGGCCGTGCCCCCGTAGGACCTGCGGCGGTGGATGGCGGTCTCCAGGCGGAGGAGGGGCAGGGCGTCTTCGGCGAAGAGGGGGTGGTGGGCCTTGAGCTCCTCCAGGGTCAGGTCCTTGAGGGGCCTTCCCTCCTCCGCGAGCCTGCGCACCAGGCGGCCCACCACGTGGTGAGCCTCCCGGAAGGGCAGGCCCTTTTCCGCCAGGTAGTCGGCGAGCTCCGTGGCCAACGCATACCCCCCCTCCGCCGCCTGCCACATCCGCTCCCGCCGCCACCTGAGGCCGGGGAGGAGGGCGGCGAGGAGCTTGAGGCTATCCCGGTAGGTGGCCAGGGCGTCCAAAAGGGGCTCCTTGTCCTCCTGCAGGTCCTTGTTGTAAGCCAGGGGCAGGCCCTTCACCACCGCCGAGAGCGCCACCAAGGCCCCCAGGACCCGCCCCGCCTTGGCCCGGATGAGCTCCAGGATGTCCGGGTTCTTCTTCTGGGGCATGATGGAGCTTCCCGTGGCAAAGGCGTCCGGCACCTCCACGAAGGCGAACTCCTCGGTGCTGTAAAGGACAAGCTCCTCCGCCAGGCGGGAAAGGTGGAGCATGCCGATGTTGAGGGCGGAGAGGACCTCGAGGGCGAAGTCCCGGCTTCCTACCGCGTCCAGGGAGTTGCGCATGGGCCTAGCGAAGCCAAGCTCCTTGGCGGTGTAGTGGCGGTCGATGGGAAAGCCCGTCCCCGCCAGGGCCGCCGCCCCCAAGGGGCTTTCGTTCAGGCGCTCCCGGGCGTCCTTTAGCCTTCCCGCATCCCGGGAAAGCATCTCGTGGTAGGCCAGGAACCAGTGGGCAAGGAGGATGGGCTGGGCCCGTTGCAGGTGGGTGTAGCCGGGGAGGACGTAAAGGGGCTCCAGGTGCTTTTCCGCCTCCTGTACCAGCACCCGGCGCAGGTCCAAAAGCAGGGCCAAGAGCTCATCCAGGGCGCCCCGGAGGAAAAGCCTCAGGTCGGTGGCCACCTGGTCGTTGCGGCTACGGGCGGTGTGGAGCTTGCCCCCAGGGGGGCCGACGAGCTCCATGAGGCGGGCCTCCAGGTTCATGTGCACGTCCTCCAGCTCCTCCCGCCAGGGGAAGGTGCCCGCCTGGATCTCCTGCTCGATCTGGTCCAGGCCTTGAAGGATAGCCCTTAGCTCCTCCTCGCTGAGGAGGCCCACCTCCTTGAGCATGCGGGCGTGGACCCGGTTCTGCCAGAGGTCCTCCCGCCAGAGGGCCCGGTCGAAGGGCAAGGAGGCGTTGAAGCGGGCCGCCAGCGCATCCGGCCCCTCGGCAAAGCGGCCCCCCCAGGTCCTATGCGCCATGCTCCCCCTTCCCCTTCTCCGCCATGGCCCGCACCCTGAGGCGCAGAGCGTTGATCCGGATGAAGCCCTCGGCGTCCTTCTGGTCGTAGCCACCCAGCTCGTCAAAGGAGACCAGGTCCTTCTGGTAGAGGCTCTTGGGCGCTTTGCGCCCCACCACGTAGACGTTCCCCTTGTAGAGCTTGAGCCTTGCCACCCCGGTGACCGCCTGGGCCACGTGGTCAAAGTAGGCCTGGAGGGCCTCCCGCTCGGGGGCATACCAGAAGCCGTAGTAGACGAGCTCTGCGTACTTGGGGGCGAGCTGGTCCCGCTGGTGGAGCACCTCCCGGTCCAGGGTGAGGCTTTCCACCGCCCGCCGGGCGTGGTAGAGGAGGGTCCCCCCCGGGGTTTCGTAGACCCCCCGGGACTTCATGCCCACGAAGCGGTTCTCCACCAGGTCCACCCGGCCCACCCCGTGCCGCCCCCCGATCTCGTTGAGCCGCTGCAGAAGGGCCGCCGGGGAAAGCTCTTCCCCGTTCACCGCCACCGGGTCCCCCCGGAAAAACTCCACCTCCACGTACTCGGGGGCCTCGGGGGCCTCCTCGGGGTCTACCGTCATGCGGAACATCCCCTTGGGGGGCTCGGCCCAGGGGTCTTCCAGCACACCCCCTTCGTAGGAAATATGCAGGAGGTTGGCGTCCATGGAATAGGGCTTCTCCTGGGTCACGGGCACGGGGATGCCGTGGGCCTCCGCATAGGCGATCATCTCCTGCCGCCCCTGGAACTGCCACTCCCGCCAGGGGGCGATGACCCGGATGTCCGGCTTCAGGGCATAGGCAGTGAGCTCAAAGCGCACCTGGTCGTTGCCCTTGCCCGTGGCCCCGTGGGAGATGGCCTCGGCTCCCTCCTCCTCCGCGATCTTCACCAGGTACTTGGCGATGAGGGGCCGGGCGATGGCGGTGCCCAGGAGGTAGTAGCCCTCGTACACCGCTCCCGCGCGGAACATGGGGAAGACGAAGTCCCGCACGAACTCCTCCCTCAGGTCCAGGGCGATGGCTTTGGAGGCCCCGGTCCTGAGGGCCTTTTCCCGGGCCTCCTCCACCTCCTCCCCCTGGCCGATGTCCGCGGTGAAGGCAATGACCTCGGCCCCGTAGGTTTCCTTGAGCCACTTGAGGATGATGCTGGTGTCCAGCCCGCCGGAGTATGCCAGGACGATCTTCATGCCGACCTCTAGTCTACCCCCGAAGGGGCATGCATAAGTATACACCCCTATCGGTGTTGACGCCTCTGGGAGTGTTCCCTATATAGTTTTCGTGTACGCAGTCTGGTTGTCCCCAAGGGGAGGTGAGGAGCTGTATGGAAAGGCATCGGCCATCCGACCTACGGATAACGTTCCTGACAAAGGAGGTCTTATGAGGCTCACGCGTCTCTTGGGTACCCTACTCGCCGCCACCCTCCTAGCCTTGACCGGTTGTTCGCCCGACACCACCCCCCCAACTGTCACCATCTCCTCTCCCCAGGACGGGGCCATCGTGAACACCTCCCAGGTCACCGTCCAGGGCACCGCCCAGGACAACACCCGGGTGGTGCGCCTGACCTACCAGCTCAACGGCGGTCCGGAACAGGAAGTTTCCATTACCCCAGCCGCATCCGTACCCTTCACCTTCTCCGTGACGCTGCAAGAAGGGGCCAACAACCTTGTTCTCAGCGCTTACGACAATGGATGGAACAAGGGTACGGTGAACCTGTCCATCACCTACGACCCAGCGGCCACACACACGCTTTCGATCAAGGTCGTCAGTGAGAACGCCGGTAGCGCGGTTGACGGAAGCACATTGAGGCTTTATAAGGACGGCACCCTCATCGCCTCCGCCCTTTCCGGAAGCGATGGGAGCTTCACCTTCCAGGGGCTTCCCCGTGGCGTCTACCGCCTCGAGGCCCAGAAGCCCGGCATGGCAGGTAGCGTCATGGAGGGCATCCGGGTGCCGGAAATGGCCTCGGTGACCCTGGTCCAGAAGCCCGCCTTTGACGCCACTGCTACCACCACACCCCCCACGCTGATCATCACCCAAGACGGCACCCAGCCCCTCGAGGGCCAAACCTTCACCAACACCATCCCCTTCCGGGTTCAGGTGGACACCTCCAAGGACTACGTCCGCCCCATGCGCTACATCTACGTGGCCCTGGGCCGCACCCCCGGCTCGGCCTTCGTCACCAACAGCGCCACCTGGAGCCGCCGCATCTTCACGGACACGGAGGACACAGGCGCTCAAGCCCTTTCGGGAAGCAACGTGGCCGGGTTCGGCAGCGCCAGCGGGGAGACGGTCTACCTGGAGGTGGTGGCCTACGACTTCAACCAGAACCGGAGCCACTACCTCGTCCCCCTCACCTTCGTGAACACCAACCCCAACCAAGGCAACACCGTAAGCGCTCCCACGGGCGTGGCCGCCACGGCCATCACCCTGACCCGCGCCGTGGGCTTTTACGACGTGAAGGCCCCGGCCAAGCTCACCGTGCCCGTGGCCAAGGGAGAGGTGGGCGAGCTTACCCTGGATCCGGAAGCCGCACCAGCGGGGAGCAACCTCTACGTGGAGGTGCGCTGGTGCTACTCCAGCGCCAACCCCACCCCCTTCGCCTTTGACATCGAGCGCTCCACCGACGGCGTGAACTGGGAGAGGGTGGGCACCATAGGCGGAAGCCGAAGCGCCAGCTGCCCCTCTAACCCCTTCAACCGCCCCTTCTACTTTCGCGACGCCTCCCCCGACCTTACGCCTGGACAGACCTACTACTACCGGGTGGTGGCCCGGGGGGCCAACCGGGCGGAAAGCGCTCCCAGCGCCACCACCCCCCTGCCTCCCTTCTTCGCCCCCCTCGTGAGCCCGGCGGACGAAAGCACGGGGGTCTCCCTGACGCCCGACTTCACCCTCGGCCATCCGCAGCTCAGCATCGGCGCGGACGGGGCGGCCTACAACCTGGTCCTCTGGGACACCCTCACCGGGGACAGCGTGGCCTGGCAGACCCTGGCCGGGTACAACCTCCTGGTGGAGTTCGGTACCCCGGACAACGACATCCCGGACGGGGAAGCGGTGGTCTACGGGTACCACCCCGGCTTGGGGGACTTGGCGATCTTCACCGACACCGCGGGCGTGTACGATCCCAGCAAGCCCAACCTCATACCTGTGGACGTGACCCAGGGCACCGTCACCCTGCCCTACAACTTCGACGGCCTGGCGCAGCTCCCCGCCCTGCAGGCCCTCCGCACCTACGCCTGGCAGCTCTACGTGAGCTACGCCTACAAGTACAACCCCGAGGAGGGCTACCGCATATCGGCCTACAGCGTCCAGACCTGGCCCAACACCGCCGCCCCCTTCCGCATCAGCCGCACGGAAACCCAGGTCTTTGACTTCACCACGGGGCAGTAAGGAGGGAAAATGAAGGCTCTACGCTTGACCCTTGCTCTCGGCCTCGCCGCCCTGCTGGGCGCCTGCTCCCAGCCGCCTGCCCAAACCCGCTCCCCGACCACGCCCGGCGTGACGGTCACTTCCGAAGGCGTCCGCCACTTCCAGGGGCAGGTGGTGGTGGGCTACCAGGACGAGGCCGCCCTTCAGGAAGCCATCAAGAAGCTCGGCGCCAAGGAGCTGGCCCGCATCCCCGAGCTGAAAGCGGCCCTGCTCCAGGTCCCGGGGGACGCCCTCAAGGCCAGCCGTGCCCTTCGGGGCGCGAAGGGGGTGCGCTACGCCGAGCCCCATCTCGCCCAAGCCACCCCTCCCAAGGACGATCCGGTGGAGGCCCATCGAGGGCGCTCGGATAGCCTTTCGCCCCTCGCCAACCCAGCGGACCAGATCCTGGACGCCCTCCCCCAGTACGCCCTGGACCCCCGCCACCTGGACGCCAAGCGGGCCTGGGACCTGGGCTTTGAAGGGGAAGGGGTCACGGTGGCCATCATCGACGACCCCGCCGACGTGACCCACCCCGACCTGGCCGCCAACTGGGCGGGCAAGGCCTACGACCCCGTGAGCAACACCGTCTTCACGGACCCTGCCGCCTGGGTGGACTTCGCCACCGCCAACGACCCCGCCAACACCTACCACGGCACCTTCGTGGCCTCCACCGTGAGCGCTCCCCGCGACGGCCAGGGCATCGCCGGCCTCGCCCCCAAGACCAAGTTCCTCCCGGTGGCCATCTTCCAGCCTGGCTACGTGGGCGACTTCTACGTGGCCCGGGGCATCGTCTGGGCGGTGAACAACGGCGCCCAGGTGCTCAACAACTCCTGGGGCGGCCTGGGCTACGGCAACCTGGTGAAGGAAGCCTTTGACTACGCCCTGGCCAACGGCGTGGTGGTGGTGGCCAGCGCGGGCAACTCCTCCAAGGACGAGGTGCGCACCCCCGCGGGCTACCCGGGCCTCATCGCCTCGGTGGCCGCAGACGGCAACCGCAACAAGACCGACTTCTCCACCTACGGGCGCCACGTGTCCAGCGCTGCCCCTGGCTTGGACGTGCTCCTCGCCAACCCCACCTGGCTGGGAGGGGGCTACGGCCTTATCTCCGGCACCTCCTTCTCGGGCCCCTACACCGCCGCTGCCGCCGCCTTGGTCAAGGCGGCCTGCCCGCAGGCTACCCCCTACCAGGTGCGCCGGGCCCTGGAGGCCACCACCTGGGAAAAGAGCTTCTCCCGGGAAAAGGGCTGGGGCCACCTGAACGCCGGCAACCTGGCCGACCTGCTCCGCCAGGGCTGCGCCGCTTTACCTCCCAAGGGCTCGGTGGTGCGGGTGAAGGTGGAGTACTTCAACGAAAACGGCCTCTTCCCTGGCCTCCTGGCGGACGTGATCCTGCGGGGCAAGGGCCTGCGGCCCGGGGACGCCACCGACCCCACCCCGGTCTACTGGGCCCGCACCGACCTGAACGGCGAGGCCTGGTTCTACGAGATCGCTCCTGGGGAGTACGACATCTACGTGGCCGGGGCCGACCTCGCCCTCACCGGCGGGCTCCCCGAGGAGCGGGGCACCTTCGTGGGCACCTTGGTGGCCACCTCCGGCTCCCACGCGGCCAACCCCGACTTCAAGCTGGTACGCCTGAACGCCGCCGAGGTCAACCTCAACCCCACCGACCCCTACGAGCCCAACGACGACCCATCCCAGGCCACGCCCATCGCCTACGGCACCCTTACCCAGCTCGCCTACATCTTCGGCCAACCCCGGGACGTTGACTTCTTCACCTTCACCGGAACCGCAGGCGACCAGATCCGGGCCCGGGTCTACGCCAAGTCCAGCCTCGGCGGCACCCTGGACTCCTACCTCTTCCTCCTGGACGCCGCGGGGAACCTTTTGGCGGAAAACGACGACCTGGTACCGGGCCAGATCACCGACTCGGAAATCGCCTTTACCCTGCCTGCAAGCAGCACCTACTACCTGGTGGTGACCAGCTACACCATCGCCAGCAACCCCACCGCCTCCGACGATAGCCCCTTCAACAAGTACCGCCTGGAGCTGGTCAAAACCAACTGAGCAAAAACCGAGCCCCGGCCCGGCACGCCTGGCCGGGGCCGCGCTTTTGCCTAAAGGTGGATGGGTTTCTCCCAGGCCGCCAAAGCGGCCTCCTTGAGGATCTCCGAGAGGGAGGGGTGGGCGTGGGGGGCCCGGCCTACGTCCTCGGCGCTGGCCTTAAAGAAGAGGGCCAGGGCGGCCTCGGCCAGGACGTCCCCCACCCGGGCCCCGATCCCGTGGACCCCCAGGATGCGGTCCGTCTGGGCGTGGGCCAAGACCTTAACAAAGCCCTCGGTCTCCCCCATGGCCCGGGCGCGGCCCGAAGCGGAATAGGGGAACTTGCCCACCTTATAGGGGATGCCCTGCGCTTTTAGCTCCTCCTCGGTGTACCCCACCCCGGCCACCTCGGGGTGGGTGTAGACCACGCTGGGGATGGCCAAATAGTCCACGTGGCCATAGCCCCGCACCATGTGCTCCACCGCGGCGATGCCCTCCTCGCTGGCCTTGTGGGCCAGCATGGGGCCCCGCACCACGTCCCCGATGGCGTAGATGTGGGGCACGCGGGTGCGGAGGTGCTCGTCCACGGGGATGCGGCCCCGCTCGTCGGTGGCCAGGCCAGCGTTTTCCAGGGAAAGCCCCTCGGTGTAGGGCCTGCGGCCCACGGCCAGGAGGACCCGGTCCGCCTCGAGGACCTCGCCCCCCTCCAGCTCCACCCGGGCCCCCTTCCCCTCCGGGCGCACCGCCTGTACCCTCACCCGGGTGCGGATCTCCAGCCCCTCCTTGCGGAAGACCCGCTCCGCCGCCCGGGAAAGCTCGGCGTCCATGGTGGGGAGGATGCGGTCCAGGTACTCCAGCACGGTGACCTTAGCCCCCAGGCGGTGCCAGACCACCCCGAGCTCGAGGCCAATCACCCCGCCCCCCACCACGATGAGCCTTTCCGGCACCTCAGGGAAGCTTAGGGCCTCGGTGGAGGTCACCACCCGCTCGAAATCCACCTCTGCCCAGGGGGGAAGGAGGGGGGCGCTCCCCGTGGCGATGAGGATAAAGCGGGCGGAAAGCTCCTCCCCCGTCTCCTCCACCCGCACCTTCCGCTCGGAGAGGAAGCGGGCCGTCCCCTGGTGGCGGGCAATGCCGTTTTTCCGGAAGAGGAAGTCGATGCCCTGGGTGTTGGCCCCGACCACCTTGTCCTTGTGGGCCATGAGGGCGGGGAGGTCCAGGGTTAGGCCCTCCACCTTGGCCCCGATGAGGCCCTTTTTCACCTCGTAGAGGCGCTCGGTGGTCTCTAAAAGGGCCTTGGAGGGGATGCACCCCACCCGCAGGCAGGTGCCCCCTAAGGCCTTTTCCTTCTCCACCACCCCCACCCGCATCCCCAGCTGGGCCGCGCGGATGGCGGCCACGTACCCCCCGGGGCCCGCCCCGATCACCAAAAGGTCGTAAGCCTCCACGTTAGACCTCCAAGAGGAGACGCACCGGGTTTTCCACCAGCTCCTTCACCCGGCGCAGGAAGGTGACCGCCTCCCGCCCGTCCACGATGCGGTGGTCGTAGGAGAGGGCCAGGTACATCATGGGCCTTATCACCACCTGGCCATCCTGGGCCACGGGGCGCTCCTGGATGGCGTGCATGCCCAGGATGCCCACCTGGGGCGGGTTGAGGAGGGGGGTGGAGTTCAGGGAGCCGTAGACCCCGCCGTTGGTGATGGTGAAGGTGCCCCCCATGAGCTCCTCGGGCTTGAGCTTTTTGCTGCGGGCCCTTTCAGCGAAGTCCGCGATCTGGCGCTCGATTTCGGCGAAGGAAAGCCGGTCGGCATCCCGCAGGACTGGGACCACGAGGCCCTCCCCACCCCCCACAGCCACGCCGATGTCGTAGTAGCGGTGGTAGAGGATGGCGTTATCGCGGATCTCGGCGTTCAGCTCGGGGATCTCCTTCAGGGCCTGGACCACGGCCTTCACGAAGAAGCTCATGAAGCCGAGCTTCACCCCGTGCTTCTTCTGGAAGGCTTCGCCCAGCTCCTTCCTGAGGGCGATGGCCGCGGACATGTCCGCCTCGTTGAAGGTGGTGAGCATGGCCGTGGTCTGCCGGGCCAAAAGGAGCCTTTCCGCAATGCGACGGCGCAAAGGGGTCATGGGCACCGCCTCGCTCACCCGCCAGGGGCGGTCGGCGGGGGGCTGGGCCGCCGGAGCGGGTGCGGGGGCAGGGGCAGGAGGCGGTGTGGGCGCGGGGGCGGGAGCCGCCTGGGCCTCCAGGTGGCGGAGCACGTCCTCCTTGAGGATGCGCCCCCCCAGGCCCGTACCCGGGACCGCCTCGGGGGCCACTCCGGCTTCCCGCAGGAGGCGCTCCGCGGCGGGCATGGCCAAGGGCTCGGGAGCCTTGGCCGCCTCCGCCGGGGCCTGGGGGGCCGGAGCGGCCGCCTGTGCCCCCGCTTCCAGGAGGGCGATGGCCTCCCCCACCCGGGCCGTCTCCCCAGTGCCCTTGAGGATCTTGGTGAGGGTTCCCGCAAAGGGGGCGGGGAGCTCGAGGGTGGCCTTGTCGGTGATGAGCTCCACCAGAGGCTCGTCCTGGGCAAAGCTCTCCCCTTCCCGCTTCAGCCAAGCGCCGATTTCCACTTCCACAATGGACTCGCCCACGGAGGGCACTTTCAGCTCTTGCACCGCTTACCTCCTCACTTGAAGGCCTCTTCCAAAAGCCTTTCCTGTTCCAGCTTATGCACCTTGGAGGAGCCCACCGCGGGGCTCGGGGACTCGGGGCGGGCCACCACGCCGAAGGGGTGGCCGTAGATCTCCCCGCAGAAACGGGCGGAGAGGTACCACCAGGCCCCCTGGTTCACGGGCTCCTCCTGGACGTAGACCACCGGGGTCTTCTTGGGGTAAAAGCCCAGGGCCTCCTTAAGCTCGGCCTCGGGGAAGGGGTAGAGGAGCTCCAGCCTTAGGATGGCCACGTCCTCCGCCCCCAGCTCCCGGCGCTTCTGCAGGAGGTCGTAGTAGACCTTGCCCGAGGTGAGGAGGACCTTCCTGGCCCCCTTCACCCGCTCGGGGATCACCTTCTGGAAGCGCCCTTGGGCGAGCTCCTCCAGGGGGGAGACCACCTCGGGGTGGCGGAGGAGGCTTTTGGGGGTCATGACCACCAGGGGCTTGCGCAGGGGGCGCTTCACCTGGCGGCGCAGGAGGTGGAAGAGCTGGGCGGGGGTGGTGGGGTAGGCCACCTGGAGGTTGTCCTGGGCCCCCAGTTGCAGGAAGCGCTCCAGCCTGGCGGAGGAGTGCTCGGGGCCCTGGCCCTCGAGGCCGTGAGGCAGGAGGAGGACCAGGCCGGAAAGCCGGTTCCACTTGGCCTCGGCGCTGGCCAGGAACTGGTCGATGTAGACCTGGGCCACGTTGACGAAGTCCCCGAACTGGGCCTCCCAAAGGATGAGGCCCTCGGGGTAGTCCAGGCTGTAGCCGTACTCAAAGCCCAAGACCCCAGCCTCGGAGAGGGGGGAGTTATGGATCTCCACCTCCGCCTGCCCCTCGACGAGGTGCTGCAGGGGGATGTAGGGCCTGCCCGTCTGGTAGTCGTAGAGGGCGGCGTGGCGCTGGGTGAAGGTGCCCCTGAGGGCGTCCTGGCCCGTGAGGCGCACCCGGTGCCCCTCGGCGGCCAGGGAGGCGAAGGCCAGGGCCTCGGCCGCGGCCCAGTCCAGGGGGCGCCGCTCCTCGGCCATCTCCAGGCGGGCCTCGAGGAAGCGCTTGAGCTTGGGGTGCACCTGGAAGCCCTCGGGGACGCTAGCCAAGCGCACCAGAAGCCCTTTCAGGACCTCCTTGGGCACCGCGGTCTCCGCCTCGGGCACCCCGTGGTCCGGTCCTCCCAGGTACCCTTGCCAGATGCCGGAAAGGCCGTGGGGCACCACCGGCCCGGGCTCGGCCTTCACCTGGGCGAAGGCGCTTTCCAGGCGCTCCAGGTAGGCCTCCTGCCAGGCCCTAAGCTCCTCCTCCCCCACCACCCCTTCCTTGAGAAGCCTTTCCCCATAGACCCGCCAGGGCTCGGGCTTCTTGGCGATAAGGGCGTACATGGGGGCCTGGGTGAAGGTGGGCTCATCCGTCTCGTTGTGGCCCCGGCGGCGGTAGCCCACCAGGTCAATCACCACGTCCTTGCCGTAGCGGCTCCTGTACTCCAGGGCCAGGCGCAGGACGAACCAGAGCTCGTCCAAGGCCTCGGCGTTCACGTGGAAAACGGGAGCCCCCAGCATCTTGGCGATATCCGTGGGGTAGCGGCAGGAGGTGTACTCCTCGGGGTTGGTGGTGAAGCCCAGCTGGTTGTTGGCCACCACGTGGAGGGTGCCTCCCACCCGGTAGCCGGGGAGCCGGGAGAGGTTCAGGGTCTCCTGGACGATGCCCTCGCCGATGAAGGCCGAGTCCCCGTGGACCAGGACGGCCAGGCCCTTCTTCCGCTCCCAGTCGCCGAAGCGGTCCTGCTTGGCCCGAAGGCGCCCCAGGGTCACGGGGTTCACGAACTCCAGGTGGCTGGGGTTGAAGTTGAGGGAGACGTGCACCGGCCCGTGGGGGGTGGCGAGGTCGTTGGAGAAGCCCAAGTGGTACTTCACATCCCCGGAGTAGCCCTCGGGGAAGATTTCCTCAAACTCGCGGAAGATGCGCTCAAAGGGCTTGCCCACCACGTTGGCCAGGACGTTGAGCCGCCCCCGGTGGGCCATGCCGATCACCACCTCCCGTACCCCCAGCCGGGCGGCCTCCTCCACCGCGGAAAGGAGAAGGGGGATGAGGCTTTCCAGGCCCTCCACGCTGAAAGTCTTGGCCCCCAGGTACTTCCGCTGCAGGAAGGCTTCAAAGAGGCTCGCCTGCATGAGCCCCTCCAGCATGCGGCGGCGCACCTCCTTAGGGGGCCGTTCCCAAGGGGCCTCGAGGCGGGAAAGAAGCCAGGCGCGCTCCTCCGGCTCCACGTGGGCCACCTCGAAGCCCACGGGGCCCAGGTAGACCTCCTCCAGGCCCCGCACAAGCGCCCCCAGGGTGGGGGCCCCGAAGAGGGGGGGCAGGGGCCTCTCCAGGTCCATGGGGGTGAGGCCGTGGGCCTCGAGGGAGAGCTCCCGGGGCCTCGGGCGCTCCCGCCCCAAGGGGTCGATGCGGGCGGCCAGGTGCCCGAGCTCCCGGTAGGCCTGGACCAGGCGCTCCACCTTGAGGAGAAAGGCCAGGTCCAAAGCCTCCGCCGGGGCCGCGGGCGCGGGTTCTCGTCGCCGGTCCTCCTCCCCCCCAAGCGCCAGGGCAGAGAAGTAGCGCCGCCACTCCTCCGGCAAGGAGAAGGGATCCTCCAGGTAGGCCCGGTAGAGGGCCTCCAGGTAGCCTTGGCTTTCCAACGTAAGCTCCATCCCAACCTCCCACGGGGGCGGTATACCCCCTGCAACTACGCTACACCAAAAGGCGGTGTAGGTGCTCAAGCCCCTTACAATGGGGCCATGGTGCTGAAGGCGAACCATGAGGGGGTCCTCCTCCTCACCCTCAACCGGCCGGAAAAGCTAAACGCCCTAACCGGTGCCCTGCTGGACGAGCTCTACCAGGCCCTCAAGGAGGCCCAGGAGGACCCCGGGGTCCGGGCCCTCCTCCTCACGGGAGCGGGCCGGGCCTTTTCCGCGGGGCAGGACCTAGGGGAGTTTGGGGAGGAAAAGCCCGACTACGAGGCCCACCTCCGCCGCTACAACCGGGTGGTGGAGGCCATGGCCGCCTTGGAAAAGCCCCTGGTGGTGGCGGTGAACGGGGCGGCGGCAGGGGCGGGGATGAGCCTGGCGCTTTGGGGGGACCTGCGCCTGGCCGCCCAGGAGGCCAGCTTCGCCACCGCCTTTGTGCGCATCGGCCTGGTGCCGGACTCGGGGATGAGCTTCCTCCTTCCCCGCCTGGTGGGCCTGGCCAAGGCCCAGGAGCTCCTCCTCCTCTCCCCCAGGCTCTCGGCGGAGGAAGCCCTGGCCCTGGGCCTGGTGCACCGGGTGGTGCCGGGGGAAAGGCTTTTGGAAGAGGCCCTGGCGGTGGCCAAAGAGCTTGCCCAAGGCCCCACCCAGGCCTACGCCCTCACCCGGAAGCTCCTTTTGGAGACCTACCGGCTCTCCCTCACCGAGGCCCTTTCCTTGGAGGCCATCCTCCAGGGGGAGGCGGGCCGCACGGAGGACCACGAGGAGGGGGTCAGGGCCTTCCGGGAGAAGCGCCCCCCCCGGTTCCAGGGCCGATGATCCGCTACCTAAGGGGGACCGTCTTGCGCAAGGAGGAGGACCGCTTCCTCCTCCTGGTGGGCGGGGTGGGCTTCCTCCTCCAGGCCCCCTTGCCCTTCCTGCAAACCCTCCGCGAGGGGCAGGAAGCCGAGGCGTATACCCACTTGCAGGTCAGGGAGGACGGGCTTTTCCTCTACGGCTTCCCCGACGAGCAAAGCCTCGCCCTCTTTGAGCTCCTCCTCTCGGTGAGCGGGGTGGGGCCCAAGGCAGCCCTTGCCCTCCTCTCCGCCCTAGGGCCCAAGCTCCTGGCCCGGGCCCTGGCGGAGGGGGACCTGAGGCTCCTCACCTCGGCGAGCGGCGTGGGCAAGAGGCTCGCCGAGCGCATCGCCCTGGAGCTCAAGGGAAAGGTGCCCGCCCACCTCGTGAGCGGGGAGAAGGTGGCGAGCCAGGCGGCGGAGGAGGCGGTCCTGGCCCTGGCCGCCCTAGGCTTCAAGGAAGGGCAGGCCCGGGCGGTGGTCCTGGACCTCCTGGCCCAAAACCCTGAGGCCAAGGCCCAGGAGCTCCTCAAGGAGGCCCTGAAGCGGCTGAGGTAGGGAGGGGTAGCCGCAGGCGGGCCACCAGGCCGGAAGGGCGGTTGGAGACGAGCTCCATCCGCCCCCCATGGGCCTCGGCCACCTTCTGGGCCACGGAGAGGCCAAGCCCCTCCCCGGGCTTGCCTGAGGCCCGGAAGAAGGGCCTCCCCGCCTCCTTGAGGGCTTCCTCCGGCATCCCCGGGCCCTGGTCCCGCACCTCCAGGACCGCCTCCTGTCCCTCTTCCCGGAGGGCTACCTCCACCCCCCGCCCCTCCCCGTGGAGGCGGGCGTTCTGGAGGAGGTTCCGGAGGGCCTGGGCCAGGAGGAGGGGGTCCCCAAGGAAGGGTAGGGCCTCCGGCCCCCGGTAGGGCACGCGGAAGGCTTCCGCTTCCTGCCGGGCTAGGGCCGCCAGGTCCAGCCCCACCCGCTCCACCCGCCCCTCCCGGGCCAGGACCAAAAGGGCCTCCACCAGGCGCTTCATGCGCAAAAGCTCCTCCTTGGCCGCCTGGAGGGCTTCCTCCTTGGGCAGGTACCCGGCCTCCGCCCCCTCCACCTGGGCCAAGGCGGCAGCCACCGGGGTTCTCAGCTCGTGGGCCGCGTCCCGGGTGAAGCGGCGCTCCCGGTCCAGAAAAGCCTGGAGCCGCTCCAGCATGTGGTTGAAGCTCTCCGCTAGGGCCTTAAGCTCTCCGCTTCCCTTAGCTTCCACCCGGTGGGAGAGGTCCCCGGAGTCCGCCACCCGCCTCGCCACCTCGGTGAGGCGGGAAAGGGGGCGGAGGGCCACTTGGGCCAGCCTCGAGGCCAACAGGGCGAAAAGCAGGGTAAGCGCTCCCCCGGTCCCCAAAAGGGCCAGGCGGAAGCTTTGCAAAGCGGCCACCGCCCCTGGGTCGTAGCGGGCCACGGTGAGGGTGCCCCCCGGCACCGCCAGGACCCTCAGCCGCCAGCCCTCCTGCCAGTAGGCCCCTGGGGGAAGGGCAGGCACCTTGGGGAAGTTCTCGCTTTGATGCACCGCCTCGCCCTGCACCAGCCGGAAGGCAAACTCCCCCCTTGGGGGCCTCCTGCCCTCAGAAAGGGCCTCCACATAAAAGAGCAGGGAGCGGTCCAGATCGGCCTCGATGAGGCGCCGGAAGGCCAGGTAGCTCAAGGCCCCCTGGAAGAGGAGGGCGGCCCCGATGGAAAGGGCCAGGAAAAGGGCCAGCCGCGCCCTAAGGCTCATGGCCAAGCCGATACCCCCCGGGCACGGTGCGCACTACCTCCGGGTGAAGCTTCTGCCTCAGGTAGTGCACGTAGACCTTCACCGCCCCCACCTTCTCCCCATCGCCGAAGACCTTCTCCGCCAGCTCCTCCGGGGCGAAGACCCGGCCTGGGTGGAGGATAAAAGCCTCCAGGAGGGCGAACTCCTTCAAGGAGAGGTCCACCCGCCGCCCCCCCTGGAAGACCGCCCGCCCCGCCAGGTCCACCTCCAAAGGCCCCAGGCGCACCCAGCTGGCCTTGGCCTCCGCCTCCCGACGCAACAGGGCCCGCACCCGGGCCAAAAGCTCCTCCAGGTGGAAGGGCTTCACCAGGTAGTCGTCCCCGCCCAGGTCCAGGCCCTCCACCCGGTCCTCCAGGCTGTCCCTGGCGGTGAGGAAGAGGATGGCCCCCCGGTAGCCCGCCTCCCGCACCTCCTTGGCGAAGCGGAAGCCCCCGTCCGGATCCTCGGGCAGGCGCACGTCCAGAACCATGAGGTCGGGCTCCAGCTCCAAGAAGGCCTCTTGGGCCTCCTCCAGCCCCTTGGCCCAGCGCACCCCGTAGCCCTGGGCCAGAAGCGCCCCCTCCACCGCCCGGCCCAGGCGGGGCTCGTCCTCGAGGAGGAGAACCTGCACGCCTCCAGTATGCCCCCCCGCGGTTAGGCGGAGGTTATGGGCCAGGCTAACCCTCACCTAACCGCCCTCCCCTACCCTTTAGGCCATGGGCCGGTACGGGGCCAGGTGGGAAGGGGTTTTGGGGAGCTTCCTCGAGGTCCGGCTCCTGGCCTTCCCCTGGAAGGCGGGGAGGGCCTTCCGGGCGGCCTTGGCGGAGGTGGGGCGCCTGGAAGCGGTCTTCAGCCGCCACCGGGAAAGCGAGCTCACCCGCTTGGTGCGCCAGGGAGGTGGCCGACCAAGCCCCGAGATGCGGGAGGTGCTCCTCCTGGCCCTGAGGCTCCAGGAGGCCACGGGCGGGGCCTTCCACCCTGCCCCCCGGCACGGGGGGGAGGCGTTCCGCCTCCTTGGGGAAGAGGTGGAGGTCCTGGCCCCCCTGGACCTGGACGGCCTGGCCAAGGGCTACATCGCCGACCGGGCGGCGGAGGCCGCCCTGAGGGCGGGGGCCCGGGCCGCCTTGGTGAACCTGGGCGGCGACCTGGCCCGAAGGGGCCCGGGGCGGGCGGAGGTGGCGGTGGAGGACCCCTTGGGCCCCGACAATGCCCCCCCTGCCCTGGCCCTCCCCCTGGGAGAAGGCGGGGTGGCCACCAGCGGCGTGCGGCACCGGGGCCCCCACCTCCTGGACCCCCGCACCGGGCGGCCCGCCCAGGGCCTACAGGCCACGGTCTTGGGCCCCTCCGCCGCCCTGGCGGACGGCCTGGCCAAGGCGCTTTTTGTCCTGGGGAGGGAGGGTTTTCCCCTGCTTACGGCCTTCGGGGCCTCTGGGGTGCTCTTCACCCGGGATGGCCCCGTGCTGCGCCCAGAAGGAGGGAGAGATGCTCAAGCGCTACTACAGCCGGCGAAACTTCTTTAGACGGGTGCTGGGGGGAGCCTTAGCCCTGGGCCTCGCCCGGGCGCAGGGTCGGCCCTGGCCCCAGGGGATGGAGCTTCGGGTGAGCTTCGCCTACGAGGGCGGGGGGTTCCGCTACCGGGCGCCCTACGTGGCGGCCTACGTGGAAGACGAGCGGGGCAACCTGGTCCGGACCCTGGCCCTCTTCCTCATGCCGGGGAAGGGGGAGCGCTGGTGGAACGAGCTGAGGCGCTACTTCGGCCTCGGGGACCTGGAGAGGATGCGCACCCTTTCCGGCCCCACCCGCCCTCCCGGCCGCTACGCCGTGGCCTGGGACGGGCGGGACGACCGGGGAAGGGGGGTGGCCCAGGGCACCTACTACGTGTGCGTGGAGTACGCCCGGGAGCACGGCCCCTACGAGCTCTTCCGGGAAAAGGTGGAGATCGGGGAAAAGCCCTTTCAGAAGACCTACCCCCTCCAGGGGGAGCTCAAGGAGGTGGTCCTTGATTACGGCCGGAAGGGCTAGGGGCGGGGTGGGCCCCCTGCGGGCCCGGCTCTATGCCTGGGCCCGGACCCTGCACCTCTACCTCTCCATGCTGGCCCTCCTCTCCCTCCTCTTCTTCGCCCTCACCGGCCTCACCCTGAACCACCCGGAGTGGTTCGGGGAGGGGCGGGTGCGGAAGGCGTCGGGCACCCTTCCCGGAGCCCCTTATCTACAGGGGGAAGCCGTGGACTGGCTCCGACTGGCAGAGGACCTGCGGGCTTTGGGCCTGCGGGGCCGGGTAACGGAGCACGGGGAGGGCGGGGGGGCGGTGTGGCTTTCCTTCCGCGCCCCCGGCTACGGGGCCGACGCCCAGGTGGACCCGAGGAGGGGGGCCTACACCCTGACCCTGACGGAGGCGGGCCTGGTGGCCGCTTTAAACGACCTGCACAAGGGCCGGGACACCCCTGGGGCCTGGCGGTGGGCCCTGGACGCCTCCGCCCTCTTCCTGGCCCTGGTGAGCCTCACCGGGCTCCTCCTGGGCCTTTTCCTGCGCAAGACGAGGCGGGCGGCCCTTCTCACCCTGGCCTTAGGCTTCCTCCTCTTCGGGGGCCTCGCCCTTTGGGCCAGCCTTTAGCCCAGGGCCGATGCCCAAGCGTTAGAGCTCGTCCAGGGCCTCCCGGGGGAGGCGGCGCACCGCCAGGTGGCCGCCCTCCCGCAGGGCGAGGGGAAAGAGGACGTCCCATGGGCCTTCCAAGGCCAGGAGGTTCTCCCCCCGGAAGGCCCTGAGGCCCTCGGGCAGAAGGCCCTCCAGTCCGTAGGGGAAGAGGGCCAAAACCCCCTCCCCCGGCTCCCGCTCCCCCCGGTCCAGATGGAGGGCCACGGGCTCCAGGTAGCCCGCAAGCCGGGTGCGGTGGAGCTCCCGGCGGAAGGCCTGGAGGGCCTTGGGCTCCTCCGCCCCCTGCCACAGGAGGAGGTCGGCCTCCGCGGAAAGGCCCACCAGGCTGTAGACCGCCAGGAAGCCCTCCCGGGCCTGCCAGCGCTCCAGAAGGAAAGCGAACTCCTCCTTGAGGTGCTCCTGGAGCTCGGCCTCGAGGCGGCGGAACTCCGGCGAGACCCGGAAGAGGCTAAAGGCCCAAAGCCTCATACCACCTCCAGGAAGCGGGCCAGGGCCTCCACGGTGAGGTATTTGCCCACGTAGAAAGGCCCGAACTCGCCAAAGCGGGCGGAGACCTCGTCAAAGCGCATCTCGTACACGATCTTCTTGAACTGGATGGGGTCCTCGCTGAAGAGGTCCACCCCCCACTCCCAGTCGTCCAGGCCCTGGGCCCCGCTGATCACCTGCAGCACCTTCCCCTGGTACTTCCTCCCCGTCTCCCCGTGGGCCTTCATGAGCTCGCCCCTCTCCTTGGCGGGAAGCAGGTACCAGTTGTCCTGCCCCTGGCGGCGCTTGTTCATGGGGTAGAAGCAGACATACCCCCCCTTGGGCACCTGGGGGGTGAGGCGGGGCTTGATGTAGGGGGCTTCGGGGTCCAAAGGCCCCGTCTGGCTCCCCAGCTCCACCACGGAGTAGAAGCCGTAGGCCGGGCTCAGGTACGGGGCGATGAGGCTCTTGTTGAGCCGCTCCTCCGCCTGGAGGAGGGCGTCCAGGCTTTCCCGCAGGTTCAGGAAAAGGAGGTCCGCCTTGTGGGTGATCACCTGGTAAACCCCGAAGGAGCCCCGCCCCTCGGCCTGGACCTGGGCCCACTCCGCAAGGAGGGCCTGGAGGTCCCGCCAAGCGGCTTCCCGCTCCTCCTTGGGAGCGGAGAGCCAGGCGGGGAAGTCCAGGTGACGGAAGTCGTGGAGCAGATGCCAGCCCTCGAGGGTGAAGGTGGGTTCGGGAACGCGCCCTTCCATGGCACAACTATACCCCCGGTATACTGCCCCCATGGTGGTCCTAAAAGGGCTTTTGGCCTTGCTTCTCGCCTGGCTTATGGGTAGGTACGGGGCCAGGGCGTTGGGCCTCCTCGGGCGCCTCACCCCCACGGACAAGGACGACCGCTTCTTCCAGCTGTTGGGCTACGCCTGGTGGGGGGCTGTGCTCTTAGGGACCCTCAGCTACCTGGCCCACCTCTTCGCCCTCCCCTTTGAGCCCTTGGCCTCCTGGGGGAAGGCCCTGGCGGGCTGGCTGGGAGCCCGGGGCTTCGCCCTTTTGGCAGTCCTGGGCCTCACCTTGTTGGGTTACCGCCTCATCCCCCTCTTCCTCGCCCGCCTGCCCGAACCCGAGGGGGAGCTCACCCGGGAGGCAGTACGCCGCCGCACCCTCAGGTCGGTTTCCGAGTCGGCCCTCAAGGCCACCCTCCTGGTCTTTGGGGGGCTCCTTTTCCTCTCCAACCTGGGGCTCAACATCTCTGCCCTCCTGGCCGGGGCGGGGGTGGCGGGCCTGGCCCTGAGCTTCGCCGCCCAAAACCTCATCCGCGACTTCCTAAACGGCTTCTTCATCCTCCTGGAGGACCAGTACGGGGTGGGGGACATCGTGCAGATCGGAAGCGTAGGCGGCCAGGTGGAGCGCTTCACCTTGCGGCTGACCGTGCTCCGCGACCTGGAAGGCCGGGTGCACTTCCTCCCCAACTCCGAGGTGCGCCAGGTGACGGTCCTCACCCAGGAGTGGAGCCGGGCGGTGGTGGACGTGAGCGTGGCCTACAAGGAGGACCTGGACCGGGTCCTCGAGGTCTTCCGGGACGAGGTGGCCCGCTTCCACCAGGACCCAGCGTGGCGGGAAACCTTCACCGCAGCCCCGGAGGTCTTAGGGGTGCAGGCCCTGGGAGACAGCGGGGTGGTGATCCGCGTCCTCTTCAGCACCAAGCCGGCCCAGCAGTGGCCGGTGGCCCGGGAGTTTAGGAAGCGCATCAAAACCCGCCTGGACCAGGAGGGGATTGAGATCCCCTACCCCCACCAGAAGCTCTACTTCGGCGAGCCCCTAAGGCTGGAAAAAGGGGTGTAGGCTAATGGGGATGCCGGACGTGTACGGGGTCATTCTGGAGGCGCTCCGCCCCCACCTGGGCCCGAGGGCGGAGGTGGTCATGGAGGAAGGCCTGAAGCGCCTGGGCAAGCACCCGCACGAGCTCACCCCCGAGGACGGGGCCTTCCTCCTCAAGGGGCTGGTGTACCGCGAGCTCCAGGCCCGCCTCTCCCCCCAGGAGGCCAAGCGGCTGGTGGAGGGGCTTTTGGAGCGGATCTCCCCCGCTGGGGGCAGCCTGGAGGAGCTGGAAAAGGGCCTGAAGCGCTTCGGGCTCTATGTGGACTGGCCGGAGGTGGCCCGCCTGCGGGCCCTGGTGAACCGCCTGCGCCAGGAACCCGACCCCCGCCTGCTACGGGAGGGGAAAGAGCTCCTCGCCGCCTTGGAGGAGAAGCTGGAAGAAGCCCTCCTGCGACAGGCCAAGGACCTGGCCCACCTGGAGGAAACCCTGGAGCGGGTGCGCCACCTGGGCGGGCCCAAGGTGCGGCGCCTGGAAAACCTTTTGGAGACCATCCGGCAGGCCCACGCAGAGGGTCTTTTCGCCCCGGCGGAGGTGGAGCGGGCCAGGAACCTGGCCCTAGAGCTCCGCAAGTTTCTGGAGTCCAGCGCCGTCAAGGCCCCCACGCTGCCAGAAATCGTTTTTGAAACCCAGGAAGAAGCCCCTGCCCACAAGCACCCCACGGACGTCTTCCTCACCGTAGAGGACGCCTCCGAGCTGGAGGGGGAGCTCATCGTGGACCTCGAGGCCCTCTCCGAGGAGGCCGCGCGGCGCATCCAGGCCCTGGAAGTGGAGGAGGAAAGGCGGAAGTTGGAGGAGCTCCTGGCCCGCCACGCCCCCCTTTTGGAGCGGGCCACGGTGAGCCCCCTTCTGGCCGAGGTAGAGGCCCTCCTGGAGGCGGGCACCCCGGTGGGGGAAAAGCTCAAGCTCCTGGAAGAAGCCCTGCAGGAAGCGGAAAAAAACCTGCGGGCCGAACGGCGGGCCCGGCTCATCCAGATGGGCGAGGCCTTGCGGACCCTCCCCCTGCCCGAGGAGGCCAAGGCCTCCCTGGAAAGCGCCCTCCGCCTAGCGGAGGAAACCCTGGAGGAGGGAGGCCACCCCGACCTCCTGCCCCTGGAAGAGGAGCTAAGGCGCCTGGAGGAAGAGGCCCGGCGCCGGGCCCTGGAGGAAAAGCGCCTTCTGGAGGAAAAGGAGGCCCTCATCCAGGAGCTTTCCGCCAGGGGAGAAGCCTTCTTGCCCCTCCTCCAGGAGCTAACGGCCCTGCCTCCTGAGGCCCTGCCCCAGGGCCTGGCCCAGGTGCGGGCCCGCTACGCCGAGCTCCTCAAGGCCCAAGGGGAGGAGGCAGCCCTCAAGGCCAAGCTGGCGGAGGCGGAAAAGGCCCTGGAAGCCCTCCGGCCCGAGGCCGAGGTCCTGGGCTTGGAAGGGATGGTGGCGGAGGCGGAGGCCCTTTTGCGGGAGGGAAGGCTTCCGGACCTCGAGGGCCTCCGCACCCGGCTGGAGGAGGCCAAGGCCCAAGCCCGCCAGGAAGCCCTCCTGGAGCTTGCCCGCCTGCAGGCCTTGGCCGAGCGCTTCCGGGGCTTCGGCGGAGAAGGGGTCTTGCGGGCCATCGAGGAGGAAAAGCGCAAACCCCTCCCCGACCCCGCCCCCATCGCCCGGGCCCTGCAGGCCCTTAGGAGGCGGCTGGAGGCCAAGCAGGAAGAGCTCTTGACGCGCCTCACCGCCTTCCTCCAGGCGGAGGCCCGGCTTCATGGGTTCCAGAGCGAAACCAGCCGCCGCCTGAAGCCCCTCCTGCCCGTTTTGGAAAGCGCCCGGGAAAGGCTTTCCCGCTTGGGTCCCAAGGGGCTAGCCCAGGTGGAAAAGACCCTGGGGGAGGCAGAGGCCCTCCTGCGGGAGCTGGAGCGGGAAGCGGAGGCGGCCAAGGCGGTGCTCCAGGAGATCCGGGGGGCGGACCTGGAGGCCCTCCTGGGCGTCTTTGACCCGAACCCGAAGGAAGGAAGCCAGGAAGACCTGGGCCGCCTGCGCCTGCCCGGGGTGGAGGCGCTGGGCTACCTGGAGCAACCGGAGCGTATGGAGGCCCCCCTGGCCTCGCTCCAGGAACCCCTCGAGGCGCTGAAGCTGTCCCTGGACCGCCTGGACGAGGGCTTGGGCCAAAGGCGGGGCCCCGCGGTGGTCCTCCTGGGGGAAAAAGCCCTGGTCCTCTCCGAGCGGCGGGGCCACACCCTGGTGGCCCTTTTGGAAAGGGCCAGCCTTTCCGCCTTCCTCCTGGAGCTTGCCCCCTGAGCACGAAGGTGGCTCATCGGCCAAAGCCGAGGGGACGTGCCCCAGGTCTTGCCAAGGCCTCAGTCGTGGCTTGGACCACGACGGGTCGCTCAAGTGCCCCGTCAGGCACGGATCCCAACAGGGTATCCAAAGCAGCCTTCCCCAAAAGCCCCCGAAGCCCCAGGGTGCTAGACTGAGAAATAGTGGTAGCTCCTCTTGCCCTTTGGGAACAACTTGAAAAGGTTCTATTCTATCTTTCCCCCGAGGAGCGGGAGAAGGTCAAGCAGGCCTACCTCTTCGCCGAGGAGGCCCACCGGGGCCAGCTCAGGAAAAGCGGGGAGCCCTACATCACCCACCCGGTGGCGGTGGCGGAGATCCTGGCCTCCTTGCGCATGGATGCGGACACGGTGATGGCCGGTCTCCTCCACGACACCCTGGAGGATTGCGGCGTCCAGGGAGAGGAGCTGGAGCGGCGCTTCGGCCCCGCGGTGCGAAAGATCGTGGAGGGGGAGACCAAGGTCAGCAAGCTCTACAAGTTCGCCAACCTCGAGGGGGAGGAAAAAAGGGCCGAGGACCTCCGCCAGATGTTCATCGCCATGGCGGAGGACGTGCGCATCATCATCGTCAAGCTGGCGGACCGCCTGCACAACCTCCGCACCCTGGAGCACATGCCCCCCCACAAGCAGCGGCGCATCGCCCAGGAAACCCTGGAGATCTACGCCCCCTTGGCCCACCGCCTGGGCATGGGGCAGCTCAAATGGGAGCTGGAGGACCTCTCTTTCCGCTACCTCCACCCCGAGGCCTACCAGGCCCTCCTCGCCCGCATCCAGGAAACCCAGGAGGCCCGGGAACAGGTGGTGCAAAAGGCCATGGCCGCCTTGGAGGGGGCTCTCAAAAAGGACGAGCTCCTCCAGGCCCAGCTTGCCGGATTTGAGGTCACCGGCCGCCCCAAGCACCTCTACTCCATCTGGAAGAAGATGGAGCGGGAGGGAAAGGCCCTGGAGCAGATCTACGACCTCCTGGCGGTGCGGGTCATCCTGGACCCCAAGCCGGCCCCCACGGAAGAGGCCAAAGCCTTAAGGGAGAAGCAGGTCTGCTACCACGTCCTGGGCCTGGTCCATGCCCTCTGGCAGCCCATCCCGGGGAGGGTCAAGGACTACATCGCCGTGCCCAAGCCCAACGGCTACCAAAGCCTCCACACCACGGTCATCGCCTTGGAGGGGCTTCCTTTGGAGGTGCAGATCCGCACCCGGGAGATGCACCGCATTGCCGAGTACGGCATCGCCGCCCATTGGCTCTACAAGGAGGGCCTCACCGACCCCGAGGAGGTGAGGCGCCGGGTTTCCTGGCTTAAGAACATCCAACCCACATTCCGCACCCCTC
>NZ_JAKEDT010000023.1 GCF_021462525.1 Thermus caliditerrae
CCTCCGGTCCAAACGGCAAGCTCCTCATACAGCCCCATTTTGTCTGAACTCAAAGGGGGAGCTCAGCTTGGCCTTTAGCTTTGCTATACTTGCCCGCGGGAGGTGAGAGGCTGCAGCGAAAAGTTTCCAGGAAGGCGGGAAGCGCAGGGGGCCGAAAAGGCCTGACGAGGTGGCGGACCCCGCAAGGGGATAACCGGCTAGGGCCGGGAAAGGTCGAGGGAATCCGCGGATGCCGCCCGGGGTGTGCCCGCCCCGCCCGCCTGAGCAAAGCCCAACGGGAAAGCCCCCAAGGGGACAACCGAAGGGCAGGGCGTTCGAGATGAGGTGCGGTCGGAGCCCCCTAGGGGCTCTTTCGGGAGAGAACATGTGCGGAATCGTTGGGTACGTGGGCTTTCGCAACGCCACGGATGTGCTGATCGACGGGCTTAGGAGGCTGGAGTACCGGGGGTACGACTCCGCCGGGGTGGCGGTGCGCACCCCGGCGGGGCTTAAGGTGGTCAAGCGCTCGGGGAAGCTCTCCGCTCTGGAAAGCGCTCTTAAGGAGGAGCGCTTGGAGGGCCCTTTGGGCATCGGCCACACCCGCTGGGCCACCCACGGGGCCCCCACCGACCCCAACGCCCACCCCCACACCACGGAGGACGGCCGGATTGCCGTGATCCACAACGGCATCATCGAGAACTACCTGGAGCTCAAAGAAGCCTTGAAGGCCCGGGGGCACCGGTTCGCTTCGGAAACCGACAGCGAGGTCCTGGCCCACCTGGTGGAGGAAAAGTACCAGGGCGACCTGTTTCAAGCCCTGCGGGAGGCCCTAAAGGAGGTGCGGGGAGCCTATGCGGTGGTGGTGGCGCACGAGGACCACCAGGAGATCGTGGCCGCCCGCACGGTGAGCCCCCTGGTGATCGGTTTGGGAGAAGGGGAAAGCTTCCTGGCCTCGGACGTGCCCGCCCTCTTGCCCTACACCCGCCGGGTCATCTTCCTGCACGACGGGGACCTGGCCCGCATCACCCGGGAGGGGGTGGAGGTCAGTGACCTTCAGGGCAACCCCCTCGAGCGGGAAGCCGTAGAGATCGACTGGACCCTCGAGGCCGCCGAGAAGGGGGGCTTCCCCCACTACATGCTCAAGGAAATCTACGAGCAACCCTGGGTCCTGGAAAACACCCTGGGAGGGCGCCTCAGGGAGGAGGAAGGGGATGTGGAGCTTGGCCTTGGCCTGGACCCCCTCGCCATCGACCGCATCCACGTGATCGCCTGCGGCACCGCCGCCTACGCGGGCTGGTACGGGAAGTACCTCTTGGAAGCCCTGGCCCGCATCCCCACGGAGTGGGACGTGGCCAGCGAGTACCGCTACCGGGACCCTGTGGCGGACTCTAAAACCCTGGCCATCGCCATCAGCCAGTCGGGGGAAACCATCGACACCCTGGAGGGCGTGCGCGAGGCCAAGCGCAAGGGGGCGCGAACCCTCGGGGTCATCAACGCCAAGGGTTCCAGCATCACCCGGGAGGTGGAGGACGTCCTCTACATCCACGCGGGACCCGAGATCGGAGTGGCCTCCACCAAGGCCTACACCGCCATGCTGGCGGCCATGGCCCTGCTGGCCGTGCGCTTCGGCCGGGCCCGGGGAACCCTCGGCCGGGAAGCGGCGCAGGCCCTGATCCGGGAGATGCGCCGGCTTCCCCGCCTGGTGGAAGAGGTCCTGGAGAAGCGGCCCCTCATCGCCCACATCGCCGAGAAGTACCACCAGGCCCAGGACTTCCTCTTCCTGGGGCGGCACGTGCAGGCCCCTACCGCCTACGAGGGGGCCTTGAAGCTGAAGGAGATCAGCTACATCCATGCGGAAGCCTACCCTGCAGGGGAAATGAAGCACGGGCCCATCGCCCTCATCGACGAGCACCTGCCCGTGGTGGTCCTGGCCACGAAGGGCCCCCTTTACGAGAAGACCCTCTCCAACATTCAGGAGGTGCGGGCCCGGGGCGGGAAGGTGATCGCCCTGGCCACGGAAGGGGATGAGGAAATCGGCAAGCTGGCCCAGGACGCGGTCTACCTCCCCGAGGTCCACCCCCTCCTCGCCCCCATCGTGAGCGTGGTGCCCCTGCAGCTTTTGGCCTACGAGGCCGCCGTCCTTCTGGGGCGGGATGTGGACCAGCCCCGCAATCTGGCCAAGAGCGTCACCGTGGAGTGAAGCGGGCCTTCCAAGAGGGCTATCCATCCTCCAGCAAACCCAAAAAGGCTTCCACCACCTCCGGGTCCAGGCTCCTGCCCGCCTGGGCCCGGAGCTCCTTCTTCGCTTCCTCTGGGGTCCAGGCCCGCTTGTAGGGGCGCTCGGAGAGAAGGGCATCGTATACGTCCACCACGGCGAAGATGCGGGCCTCGAGGGGGATCTCCTCCCCCTTAAGCCCCCGGGGGTAGCCCGAGCCGTCCCAGCGCTCGTGGTGGTAGAGGACCACGTGGAGGGCTGCCTGGGGGAGGAAGGGGAGGCTTTTCAGGATCTCCAGGCCCACCTCCGGGTGGGTCTTCACCACCCGCCACTCCCCGGTGGAAAGGGCCGCGGGCTTGCGCAGGATCTCGTCGGGCAAGGCCAGCTTGCCCAGGTCGTGGAAGTAGGCGCCCAGGCGGAGGCCCTCGAGGTCCGGAAAGCCCAAGGCCTGCCCCAGCCGCACGGAAAGCTCCGCCACCCGGTCGGTGTGTCCCTTGGTCTCGAGGTCCCGGTACTCTAGGACCCGGGAGAGGGCCTTGAGGGCAGCCTCGCGCGTAGTCCGAAGCGTGTGGAGGGCAAAAAGCCGTTCTAGGGCCTCCTCCAGCCGCTTGGCCACCAGCTTCAAGACCCCTTCGTCCTCCGGCCGGTAGGGTACCTCTTCGCCGAAGGAACCCAGGGCCAGCACCCCGTACCGCCGCCCCTCCGGCTTCAGGGGAACCAGAAGGGCCGACTTGAGGCCGCTTTCCGCAAAGGGCTTCAGGGCTCCAGGGAAGCGGGGGTAGTCCTCCACGTACACCGGACCCTCCCAAAGCTTCGGATGTCCCAGAAGCCCATCCCCGAAGCGGATGGGGTGCTTCTCGTAAAGCCGTGGAAAGCCCGAAGGGTAACGCCCGGAGATGACCGCTGGGCGCACCCTTCCTTCCTGGAAAAGGTACAGCGCCCCCGCATGGTAAGGGGTGAGGCGGAGGAGGGTATCCAGGGCCTCCTGAGCCATGGAAAAGGGCTCCCGGGCGCTCTCCAGGGCCAGGGAGAGGTCCAAAAGGGCCTGGGCCCGCTCCGCTTCCGCCCGGGCGCGCTCCAAGGCTTCTATGCGGGAAAGCACCACCCCCGCTGCCTCCGCCAAGGCCTGGATCCAGAAGCGCTCCTCCGGCAGGATTTCCCCGACACCCCCCACGGTGTCCATGGAAAGGACCCCTATGGGAGCCCCCCCAGGATCCCGCACGGCCACCCCCAGGTAGGGCCCTGGCTGGGGAGGGCCGGAAAGGAAGACCGCCTGAGGTTCCTGGCTCACGTCCGGGACATAGAGGGGCTCCGCCTGCTTCAGCACTTTCCAAGAAATACCCTTACCCGGGGGGAGCCGCACCCCTACCCAGCAGCGCGAAGGGCCCTCGGCGGCCACCAACTCTAAGACGCCTTCCTCCTTGCGGTAGAGAAAAAAGAGCACGGAAACCGCTCGAGTGGCCCTTTTGGCCGCTTTCACCACCGTCTGATAGACCTCCTCCGGGTGCTCTAAAGGGGCCAGGAGGCGCCAGGCCTCGGTCAGGGCCTGGAGGCGCCTTAGCTCCAGCACCTCGGGGGTCATGATGGGGGCTATTTTAGCAGATCCACAGCGCCGGAGTGGGGGAGCTTGCGCAAGAAGCCCCAGGCCTCAAACGACCGCTGCCAGGGGAAGGAGAGGGCCTCGAGGCCCACCCGGTACCCCTCCAGCTCCAGGTAGGGCCAAAGGGCCGTTACCCCTTGGGCCTCCGCGGGCAAGGGCTCAGGAAAACGAACCCGCACCCAAGGTCGGCCCACTTCTCCCCACCAGTAAGCGAAGTAGGCTTCAGCGAGCCGCTCCAGGCGTCCCTGAGGTTCTTCCAGGAAAAGCCCCCCCTGGGCCAGGGCGCTCCCCAGGTTGTTGGCGGGGGTACCCCAGGCGGCATAGGCGGCAAGCCGCCCGTAAAGCCCTAAGCCTTGAAGGTAGGCCATAAGGCCGGGGTCCCCCCGGTTCACCCGGGAGAGGTCCGCCAGGGCCACGGGAAAGCGGCGCATGAGGGCCATCAGGGCCAAGACCGCCTCCCTGGGGTTCCCTCCCCCGTAGGCGTAGAGGACCAGGTCCGGTCCCTCCCCCAAGGCCACCTCCCGCGCCCCAGCGCTCCGCAAAAGCCCCGCCACCGTTTCCCGCAGGGGAAGGCCTTCGTAGGGGGTAACCCTCTCGGCCAGGACTGCCTCCTCGTAGGCCACCGCCACCCTTAGGCCCGGCCGCAGGGCCCTTAGGAGGAGGACCTGCCCCGCCTCGTCCGCCCCAGGGCGGCTAGGGTAGGGGAGGCCCCGGGCCTCTCGGGGCGCGGGGGAGCCCCGCACCGCGTCGTCCCACACCGCTTCCAAGTGAATGCCTGGCAGGGCCGCCCAGGGGGTCAAGGCCCGTAGGACCTCCAGGTTACGCCCCCTTTGGGTGGCGTCCCAGCGGGGCACCACCCCGAAGAGGAGGAGCTCGCCCCCATGGCGCACCTTCCAAGAGAGGAGGGGGCCAAGGCGGGCCAGGGCATCCCCGGGAGGGAGGGGGAGGTGGCGGCTCTGGAGGAGCCCCCCGTAGGCCAGGGCGTCCAGGCTGGCCACCAGGCGCTCCCCTGAGGTGGCCAGGAGCCAGGTCCTGAGCCGGGGAAGATCCGCCCCCTCGGGTCCCCGGTAGGCTTCCTCAGGCGGGCAAAGGACAAGGCCCCACCCGCAGGGGGCCCAGTTGGGGGGGCGGTCGTCCAGGGGCAGGTAGAGGGTCTGGGCCAGGCCCAGAGCCCAAGCGAGGAGCCCGAGGGCCAGGAGGAAGGGGCGCAAGGGCGCCAGGAAACCCCCTCCCGAGGAGGCTAGCCCTTCACCGCCTCGAGGGCCTCCGCCAGGTAGCGCTCAGCCATCATGGCCGCCCGGGTGCCCGCCCCCACGCTGGTGGTGAGCTGGCGGTAGATGGGGTCGGCCACATCTCCAGCGGCGAAGATGCCGGGCACCGAGGTGAAGACCTCGTCCTGCACGGCCACGTAGCCGTCCAGCCTAAGCTCCACCACCCCTTTGAGGAAGGCGGTGTTGGGTTCGTGGCCGATGAAGACGAAGACTCCATCCGTGGGGTAGACGTACTCATCACCCGTCTTCAGGTTCTTAAGCCTGACCCCCGTGACCTGGTCCTCCCCCAGGACCTCGGTGACGATATGGGAGAAGAGGAAGTGCATCTTAGGGTTCTGGAAAGCCCGGGCCTGAGCCACCTTGTTGGCCCTCAGCTCGTCCCGGCGGTGGACCAGGGTGACCTTGCGGGCGAACTTGGTGAGGAAAAGCCCCTCCTCCACCGCGGCATCACCCCCGCCCACCACCACCACCTCCTTGTCCCGGTAGAAGAAGCCGTCACAGGTGGCGCAGGTGGATACCCCGCGGCCATAGAACTTTTCCTCTCCGGGCACCCCCAGCTTCCTGGGATTGGCCCCGGTGGCGATGATCACCGCCCGGGCGGGGTAGGAGCGCTCAAAGCCCCGGACCAAGAAGCCCTCCCCCTCCCGCTCGATGCCCAGCACCTCATCCATAACGATGCGGGCGCCGAACTTCTCCGCCTGTTGCACCATGCGGCCCGCCAGCTCTGGCCCGGAGATGCCCTCGGGAAAGCCCGGGTAGTTTTCCACCTCGTCGGTCTGGGCGATCTGCCCCCCGGGAAGGCCTTTTTCCAGGATGACGGTCTTAAGCTGGGCCCGTCCGGCGTAAATCCCCGCGGTGAGGCCCGCAGGCCCCCCGCCGATGATGACCACGTCGTACCGCTCCTCCTTTTCCCCGCTTCCCGCAAGCCCGGTAAGGGTGAACTCCATGCTCGCCTCCTGTGTCTTTAGCCTAGCACCCCTCCATACCGGGAGGGGGTATAAAGCGAACCCAGTCTGCCGGAACCTCAGGTCTATCGTCAAGGGACCAAAAGGCAATCCGAGCCGCTTTTGGTGACCCCAGGGGGATTCGAACCCCCGTCTCGGCCTTGAGAGGGCCGTGTCCTAGGCCTCTAGACGATGGGGCCATGTGCGGCTCGGACTGCGTTTGGTGACCCCAGGGGGATTCGAACCCCCGCCGCCGCCTTGAAAGGGCGGTGACCTAACCACTAGTCGATGGGGCCAAAGTTTGGCTGGGGTGCGTGGACTCGAACCACGACCGGCGGATCCAGAGTCCGCTGTCCTGCCGTTAGACGACACCCCAGCGGCGGACGCCCGATCCCTCGGGCAGAGGTTATGGTACACTCTGAGGGGCAGATTGGCAAGCCCCTGGGTGTCTTTATGGAGGAAAGCCTCTTGCAAATCCTTAGCCGCTATATCTCCCCCAGGGCCGCGGAGGGCCTGGTGGCCAAGGCGGTGGCCCAGAGGTCCCCACGGACGCCCCAGGCCTGGGCCCAGGCCATAGAGGAGGCGGTTTGGCCGGAGCTCACCCGCCTTCTTCCCTTCCGGGAGATGCCCCCAGAGCTCAAGGCTTTGGTGCGAGAGCTCAAGAGCCTAAGCGTTCCCGAGGTGGACACCGAGGCCCAGGAGGAAGAAGGGGAGGAGGCTCTTCAGGAAGCGGTGGACCTCGAGGACCCCGCCGCCCGGCAGGCCCTCGCCCGGCGGCTAGCCCGCCTGGAGGGGGTCACGGGGGTGATGGTGGTGGGATCAGGGGGCAAGGAGGAGCTCTTCGCCGGGGAACCCGCGCCCCTCCACCTGGCCCATCTCCTCCTCCTGCGCCAGGGGTACGGCGTCTTCTACGCGGTGTTGGAGAAGAGCGTGGTGGTCCTCAGACCCCTGGCCCAGGGGTATGTGGGCCTTGTGGCCCGGAAGGAGAGCAACATCGGCCGCCTGCTCCACGCCCTGAGGCGGCTCGTGTCGGTAGCGGAGGTTGGTGGATGAGAGGATGGCTTTCCCTGGTTCTCTTCGGCCTCACGGCTTTGGCCGCACCCTTGCCCCAGGTGTACGACCGCCTGGAAGAGGCCCTCACACGGGTGCGCCTGGAGGAGCCCGCCCAGGCCACCGCCGCCCTGGACCGGGCGCAAAGCCTCCTCCGCCAGGAGGGGCAAGGGCTTCCCCCGGTTCTCCGGGATGCGGCGGTCACCAACCTCCAGGAGGCGCGGCAGGCGGTGCTAAGGAAGAGCCGGGCGGACCTCGAGGCCCGCCTCCTCCTGGTGCGCCACCTGGTGGGTAAAGCCCTTTACGATGGTTTCTTCCAGGCTCCAAGCGGGGAGAAGACCGCTTACCTGGCCCGCCTTTCCCGGGCCACAGGCCTGGATCCCGCGCGGGTCCAGGGGGTGCAGAACCTCTCCCCGGAAGAGGCCCGCCGCCGCTTGGAATCGTCTTACCTCCAGCTCATGGCGGAGGATTTAAACCGGGCCCTCGCCGCTCCCTCCCGCCCGGAGGCCTACCTGTCCCTGGTCCGGGCCTACGCCCGCTTCCTGGTGATCCAAGACAGCCCGCAAAGCACCCTCAAAGCCCAGGAGTTCGTCCAGGCCTTGGCCAAGATTTCGGGTGGGGAAAACTTCCGTCCAGACGTCCAGGCCCTCCGGGAAAAGGTGGCCGCTTGGCGGAAGAGCCTTGCGGCTTCCCCAGCCTCACCTCCACCTTCGCCATCCCCTGCCCCCTCGCAACCTCCAGCTCCCACCCCAGCACCCACCGTTGCCGCACCTACGCCCACTCCCACCCCAGCACCCTCGGCCCCGTCCCCCGCTCCATCCTCCAGCCAGGTACGCCTGGCGGAAACGGTCCTGCCCCAGGAGATCCGAGAGGAAACCAGCCTGCTCCGCCTGAACCCAGAGGTGGGCCAGCGGGTGGGTGAGGCCCTCCTGCGGCTGGCCATTCCCAGCCTGGTGAACTGGCTGGACCTTCTGGACGAGGTGCGCAGCAGCCTGGCGCAGGCCCAGCTCTATGCGGAAACGGGACAATATCAGCGCGCCAAAGCCCAGCTCAGCTACGCCTACAGCCGCTACCGCCTCAAGATCTACCCCGTGGTAGGGGCCTACGCCCCAGAGCTGGCCGAACGCGCCGACCGCCTTTTCTTGACCACGCAGAACGCCGTGGGTCTGCGGACGGTAGACTTCACCGTGCTTCTGGGGGAAATTCAGGAGATTGAAGAGCGCCTGCTGGGGGGTACCCTCGGCCCCTGGCACGCCCTTCAGGTTCAAACCCAATTCCTGCTCTTGGGTATTCCCCGGGCGGTCTTCTTCCTCCTGGCCGGAGCCTTGGCGTTCTTTCCCTTGTACCTAATCCGCCTCACCTTTGGCGGACGCAACGTCTACTGGAACCTCCTGGGGCTAGCCTTCCTCTTCCTGGTGCTCCCCATCGTGGCCGAGGGGCTCTCCTATCTGGGTTCTATCCTGGCCGAGTATGGCGGGCTACCCGCTTTAGGGGTTCTGGCCAACCTCTCCGTGGCCCAAGCCCTGGCCCCCTACCTGGCTTGGGGGCTTTCCGCCTTCCTGGTGGTGGCCTTCGCTGGGGCAGGCCTAAGGGGTATCGCCGCCCAGTTCGGCCTCCTCCGGGAGCGGGGGGTGGAAGTGGTGCCCACGGAGGAACGGCCTGCCACCACCCTGACCAGCGAAACCATCGTGGAGTGGGACGAGGAGTTCTAGGTACCCCGTCGGGGCGCAAGTCCCGACGGGGGCCCCACCCCAGGAAGGGGAGTGGTCCCGCCGAGAAGACCTATTCCAACCGGGTGCCCGGCCCCACCCCATACCCCCGGGCCCAGTCGGCGGCGGGCATGGGCCGCTTCCCTTCAGGCTGGACCTCCAGAAGCCGGATAAGCCCTTCCCCCGTGCCCACCAAGACCCCCTCCCGGTCCACCCCCAGCACCACCCCAGGCTCCCCCGAACCCGGCTCGGGGCGCATCCTGAGGACCTTCACCCGCTTCCCTCCGTGGAAGAAGTAGCTCCCCGGCCAGGGCTGCACCCCCCGGTGGCGGTTGTAGATGGCTTGGGCGCTTTCGGCGAAGCGGATGCGCCCCTCCTCCTTGGTGAGGAGGGGGGCGTAGGAAGCCTCCCCTTCCTGGGGGGTGGGGGTGAGGTGGGGGAGGTTTTCCAGGGTCCAAAGGAGAAGCTCTATCCCCTTGTCCCGAAGGCGTTCGGAAAGGGCCACCGCGTCCTCGTCGGGGCCGATCTCCGTGCGGAAGACCGCGTAGAGGGGCCCGGTATCCAGGCCCTCCTCGGTCCGCATGATGGCCACTCCCGTTTCCTTCTCCCCCCGGATGAGGGCCCACTGCACGGGGGCGGGGCCGCGGTACTTGGGGAGGAGGGAGGGGTGGAGGTTGAGAAAACCCCAAGGGGGCACCTCGAGGACCTCCTTGGGCAGGATCTTGCCGTAAGCGGCGGTGACCGCCACCTCCGGGGCCACAGCCTTGAAGGCCTCCAGAAACTCCCGGTTTCCCTTAAGGCGTTCGGGCTTCAGAAGGGGAAGCCCGTGGGCCAAGGCGTACTCCGCCACCGGACTGGGAGCGGGCTTCAGGCCCCGGCCCTTGGGCCTATCCGGCTGGGTGACCACCAGGACCACCTGGTGGTGGCGGCCCAGGGCATCCAATACCGGCACCGCCCAGGCGGGCGTGCCGAAGAAGGCCACCCTCATCCCCGGGAGAGCTCCTTTAAAAGGGCCCTGGCCTCCTTCTGCATCCGGGCCAGCTCCGCCCGGTTTTCCTCCAGGAAGGCCTCCCGCTTGGCCTTGGGCAGGCGCTCGAAGAAGAGGATACCGTCCAGGTGGTCCATCTCGTGCTGGAAGACCCGGGCCATATACCCCTCCAGCTCCAGGGCGCGGGGCCTCCCCTCCTCGTCCTGGTATTCCACCCGGATCCGCTCCGCCCGGGGTACCTCCTCAGCATAGAGGCCAGGGAGGGAGAGGCACCCTTCCAGCCCCTCCACCTCCCCTTCCCGGTGGGTGATCACCGGGTTGGCCACCACGTAGACCTGGCGCACCAGGTCGCGTAGGGGCCTTTCCTCTCCCTCGGGCTCATCGGCGTACTCCACCGCCACGAAAAGGCGCTCAGAAAGCCCAATCTGGGGCGCGGCCAGGCCCACCCCCCGGGCTTCAAACATCGTCTCCAGCATGTCCTCGGCGAGCTTTTTGATCCCGGAAAAATCCTGCACCGGCCGCGCCCGCCGGCGCAGCACCGGGTCCCCGTAGAGGCGGATGGGGTAGATCATCCTTGCTATTCTAGCGCAAGCCGCACCCTACCCGAAACCTGACCCAAAACCCACACCCCCGGGGGAAGCTGCAAAAGCCAGGGCCCGGCGACTTCCCCTGGGCGGAAGCCCCCTTGGGGCCTGGCCTCTACCTCGTCTAGCCCTTCCAAGGCCTCTTTGGGTCCTACCACCTCCACGGTCTTGGGGGCATAGTCCAGCACCTTGAGGCCCACCGGGGGCCTGAGGACCACGGCCACTTCCTTGCGGAAGAGGGGAGCCTCCCGCTGCACCACCCGCACCTCCCGGGGGGCAAGTTCCACCCCCAGGAGGGGACCCCGGGGACCGAAGGCGGTGAGGCCCACCGCCTCCCCTCCCAGGTCCAGGCCCACCGCGGCCACCGCCTCCTCCACCTGGCTCCGCGGCCCCTTGGCCTCCACAAAGGCGGGCTGGGTTTCCACCCATGCCCCTTGGGAAAGAACCTCCACCGGAAGGGTGCGGGTGAGGATGGCCTCCACCCGGCCCTCCACCCGGGCAGGGCGGATCTCCAGGACCTCTACCCCCTGGGGCACGGCCACCCGCACCTCCCGGGCGAAGGCCCCCTCCGCCCCGGAGAGGTCCAGGTAGGCGGAAACGGGGAGCCTGGCCCCCTCCACCAGGGGGGCCGGCCCCCTTAAGCGCAACATGACCTCCTTGGGCACCCCTTCCGCCGTGCGCTCCTCCCCCAAGCCCACCACCTGCAGGGGCACGCTCACCGCCCGCTCCACCACCGGAGCCCTCTCCCTTAGGGAGTACCAGACGGCCACAGCCGCCAAAAGGGCCAGGAGAAAGCTCCCCCAGTCACGCACGGAGCACCTCCTTGAGCTTTTCCCTCAGGGCCTCGAGGCTCATGGGCGGGGAAAGCCTTCCCCCCTCCGCCAGCCTTATGGCCCCCGTTTCCTCGCTCACCACGATCACCAGGGCATCAGAAACCTCGGAAAGCCCCAAGGCCGCCCGGTGCCGGGTGCCCAGGCCCATCCGGGCCTCGGAGAGGGGAAAGACGCACCCTGCGGCGAAGAGCCGGTCCCCCCGCAGGATGGCCCCGCCGTCGTGCAGGGGGGTGCCGGGGTAGAAGACCGTCTGCAGAAGCCTGGCGGAAAGCCGGGCCTCGAGGATCTCCCCCGTGGCCGCATACTCCCCCAGGGGGGTGCGCCTCTCCAGGGCCAGGATGGCCCCGTAGCGCCGTTCGGAAAGCCGGGAAAGGCCCAAAAGCAGCTCCTCCAGGGCCAGGGAAGGCGCCCTGGGCCCCTGCGCCCGACCGATGCGCTCCAAAAGCCCCCTGAGCTCCGGCTGGAAGACCACGATCAGGGCGAAGGCCCCCAGGGTGGCGGCGTTGCCCAAGAGCCAGGAAAGGGTGGAAAGCCCCAGGAGGCTCGCCAAAAACCAGACCGCCAGGTAGACCAGAACCCCCCGCACCAGGTTCAGGGCCCGGGTGCCGGAGAGGAGGCGGTGGAGGGAGTAAAAGAGGACCGCCACCAGGAGGATGTCCAAGAGGTCGCGCCAGGTGAAGGGCATGGCCTAAAGGAGGCTTTTTCCAGGGCCCTCCCAGGGAAGCCCAAAAAGCTTGGCCCAGGTGGCCCCCAGATCCGCAAAACTCTCCCGGGTACCCAAATCCCCCTCCACCCCCGGCCCCACCCAGAGGAGCATGCCGTACTCCCTTGTGTGGTCGGTGCCGAAGAAGGTGGGGTCGTTGCCGTGGTCGGAGACCAAAAAGAGGTGGTCCTCGGGGCCCAGGGCCTCGAGGAGCCGGGGGAGGAAATCGTCCACCTCCTTGAGGGCCCGGGCGTACCCCTCTGGGTCCCGGCGGTGGCCGTACTTGGCGTCAAAGTCCACCAGGTTGGTGAAGACGAGGCCGGAGAAGGGCTCTTGCATGAGGGAAAGGGTCTTCTCCAGGCCGTCGCGGTTGTCCACCGTCTTCACCTCCCGGGTGAAGCCCCGCCCTGCGTAGATGTCGGGGATCTTCCCCACCCCCACCACCTCGAGGCCCCCCTCCTTCAGAAGGTCCAGAACATTCCTGGGGGGTTCCAAGGCGAAGTCCTTCCGCAAATCCTCCCGCCGGTAAAAGTTCCCGGGCTCCCCGGCGAAGGGCCGGGCGATGACCCGGGCCACCTGGTGCTCGCCCAAAAGCATTTCCCGGGCCACCTGGCACCACCGGTAAAGCGCCTCCAGGGGCACCACCTCCAGGTGGGCCGCCACCTGGAAGACGCTGTCCGCGGAGGTGTAGACGATGGGAAACCCCGTCTTCAGGTGGGCCTCCCCGTAGTCCCGGATGGCCTCGGTGCCGGAGTAGGGCCGGTTCAGGAGCCACCCCCCCACCCCGATGGCCTCCGCCCACGCCCTAAGGAGCTCCTCGGGAAAGCCCTCGGGGTAGGTGCGGAAAGGCCTTTCCAGGTGCACCCCCACGAACTCCCAGTGCCCGGTGGTGGTGTCCTTGCCGGGGTTCACCTCCCGCATGCGGCCAAAGGCCCCGTGGGGCTTGGGCCGGGGCAGGGTGTGGACCCCAGGAACCCACCCCAGGCCCAAGGCCGCCAGGTGGGGAAGCTCCACCCCGGTCTTCAAAACGGTGTGGTCCAGGGTGTCCGCCCCCTCGTCCCCGAAAAGAGGGGCATCCGGTAGATACCCCAGGCCCACCGAGTCCAGGACGATGGCCGTGAGCTTCATTAAGACCTCAAGCCCCCTTCTTCTTCCTCCTCTTCCTCCCCGGCCAGGGCCATAAGCTCCTCCGGGGTCATCTCGGAAAGGGCCCGCACCGCTTGGAACTCCTCCACCAGGCCCTGGATCTCCTCCATGGCCTCTTCCAGGGAGAGCTCCCCGTCTTGGTACTCGTCCAACACCTCCTCGATGGCCTCGAGGATCCCCACCGCCGCGCTGGCCTGGGAAAGGGCCTGGGCCAGCTCCGAGAGCCTTTCTGAGAGCTCCATGCCCCCATGCTACCCCAAAAGCTCCGCCAGCCGGGAAAGGGCCCGCCCGTACTTTTTGGCGAAGGCCCCGTGGCGGTAGCTCTCGGGGAAGATCTCCCTCAAGGGCGCCCCCGAGGCCCGGAGGTCCACCCCCAGGTTGTACACTTGGTCCACGAAGTGCACGAAGCGCAGGGCGTCGTTCTGGTCGGGGATAGGCTCGAGGCCCAGGAGGTAGACCGCCTCCACCCCCTCCAGGAGGTAGCGGTAGCGGATGGGATGGAGGGTGCGCAGGTGGGCCAGAAGCTCGGGGAAAGCGTCCAGGGTCTTGGGCCTAGGGTCTTCCCGGTAGCGGGCCAGGAGGGCCTCCTCGGAGAGGGGTTCGGGGTAGCGCCCGGGGTCGCGGTGGCGGTAATCCTCCCCATCTATGCGCTCCACGGCGAAGCGCCGGGCCAGGCTTTGGATCTGGTGCCTAAACTGCTCGGCGTTGAACCGCCCTTCCCCTAGGGCCCCAGGCGGGGTATTGGAGGTGGTGGCCACCCTAAGGCCCCGCTCCATGGTGAGGGCCAGGAAGTGGCTGATCATCTGGGCGTTCCCTGGGTCATCCAGCTCGAACTCGTCCAGGAAGAGGTAGCGCAAAGCGGCAAAGCGCCTGGCCCCTTCCCTTAGGCCCATGAGGCCCAGGGCGTAGGTGAGCTCCTCAAAGGTGAGGAAGGCCTTGGGCGCGGGGGCCTCCAGGTAGGCGGCCACCAGGAGGTGGGTCTTCCCCACCCCGAAGCCCCCGTCCAGGTAAATCCCCTGGGGCCCGGGGAGCCTCGGACGGAAGAGGCCCCGGGGGCGGTCCTTAACCCATCGTCGCAGGCGCTCCTTGGCCAGGGCCTGGGAAGGGTAGCGGGGATCGGGGCGGTAGGCGGCGAAACTGGCCCCCCGGAAGCGGGGCGGGGGAACAAAACGCGCAAGGAGCTTCTCCAGGTCCACCTCGGGGTGGCGGTCCACTAGGCGCATGGGGCCCATTCTAAAGTGCCTCTCGTGCCCTCAAAAAGCCGCACACACCCCTGCACCGGGGCCCCTACCCTGACGAGGTCGGGTGGGGCGATATCAGCGCACCATCTCCCTCCACCTTTCCCGGATGAGTTCCTCCACCAGGCTTACTCCTGGGGGGACCAAGTCCTTGTAGAAGCTCCGGACCCGCCGGGCCACCTCGCGGAAGCTCAGAGGCTCCAGGGTGCCGTCCTCCCGGAGGCGGGCCACCAGCCGGTCCTCTTCCTGGAGGCCCAGGGCCGCCGTACCTCCGCGGGCAGGACCACCCGCCCTTTAGGGCCCACCTGCAGGATATAGTGGGTTTTTTCCGCCACCTGCCCTATACTCCCAGGGCACTCCGGGGGCCTTCTGTTACCATGGAGGGGTATGGTTCGGCTCTACGGCATCCCCGGGTGCGGCCCCTGCGAGATCGTGAAGATGTTCCTGGCCCAGAAGGGCATTCCCTTTGAGTTCGTGAACGCCCGCCAGGACCCGGAAGCGGCACAGAAGATCGCCGAGCTGGTGGGAAGCCCCACCGCGGGCGTGGTCCTGGAGTGGAACGGAAGGGTGGAAGCCATCCGCGGGGTGTCCCCGGCCTCCTTGAACGCTTGGCTCGTCCGGTACCAGGAGGCCTTCCCCGAGAGGGTGGGGTAAGAAAAACCCTAGCCATGGGGAAGCGGAAGGGGCTGGCATCAGCCCCAAAGGCCTTTTTACGGACGGCCTCCCCATCCCGAAACCGCGAGCCTCAAGTATAATCCCCCCATGCTCACCCTGGACCTTTCTGGAAAAAAGGCCCTGGTCATGGGGGTTACCAACCAAAGGAGCCTGGGCTACGCCATCGCAGAAAAGCTCCACCAGGCAGGGGTGGAGCTGGCCTTCAGCTACCAGGGGGAGAGGCTCAAGGAGGAAGTGGAGCGGCTTGCCGCCCCCCTAGGGGCCCTCACCTTCCAAGCGGACGTAACCCGGGATGAGGAGCTGGACCGGCTCTTTGCGGGCATTGGGGAAGCCTGGGGGCATCTGGACTACCTGGTCCACGCCATCGCCTTCGCCCCAAGGGAGGCCATGGAGGGGCGCTACCTGGACACCCGGCGGCAGGACTGGCTTCTGGCCCTCGAGGTCTCCGCCTACTCCCTGGTGGCCGCGGCCCAAAGGGCGGAAGCCCTCCTAAGGGAGGGCGGGGGCATCGTGACCCTCACCTACTACGCCAGCGAGAAGGTGGTGCCCAAGTACAACGTGATGGCCATCGCCAAGGCGGCCCTGGAAACAAGCGTCCGCTACCTGGCCTACGAGCTCGGCCCCAAGGGGGTCAGGGTGAACGCCATCTCCGCGGGGCCCGTGCGCACCGTGGCCGCAAGGAGCATCCCCGGCTTCATGAAGATGTACGACCGCGTGGCCCAAGTGGCCCCCCTGAAGCGCAACATTACCCAGGAGGAGGTGGGGAACCTGGGCCTCTTCCTCCTCTCCCCCCTCGCAAGCGGCATCACGGGAGAGGTGGTCTACGTGGACGCGGGGTACCACGTGATGGGGATGGAGCTGGAATAGCAGGCCAATACCCAGACGAGAACGCCCCCTCTCCGCTACCATGGGTGGGATGAGACGCCCTACCCCCACGGTATGGGTGGGACGCGTTCCCCTGGGAAGCGCCCACCCCATCGCCGTCCAGTCCATGACCAACACCCCCACCGCGGACGTGGAGGCCACGGTGGCCCAGGTCCTGGCCCTCTTTCGTGCAGGAAGCGAGCTCGTCCGCCTCACGGTGAACGACGAGGCGGCGGCCCAGGCGGTGCCAAAGATCAAGGAAAGACTCCTGGGGGAGGGAGCGGAGGTGCCCCTGGTGGGGGACTTCCACTTCAACGGCCACCTGCTCCTCCGGAAGTACCCCAAGATGGCCGAGGCCCTGGACAAGTTCCGCCTGAACCCCGGCACCCTGGGCCGGGGGCGGCACAAGGACGAGCACTTTCGGGAGATGGTGGAGATCGCCAAGGACCTGGGCAAGCCCGTGCGCATCGGGGCCAACTGGGGAAGCCTGGACCCCGCCCTCCTCACCGAGCTCATGGACCAAAACGCCAGGAGGCCCGAGCCCAAAAGCGCCCACGAGGTCCTCCTGGAGGCCCTAGTGGAAAGCGCCGTGCGGGGCTATGAGGCCGCCCTGGAGCTGGGCCTAGGGGAGGACCGGATCGTCCTCTCCACCAAGGTGTCCAAGGCCCCCGACCTGGTGTGGGTCTACCGGGAGCTGGCCCGGCGCACCCGGGCCCCCCTGCACCTGGGCCTCACCGAGGCGGGGATGGGGGTGAAGGGGATCGCGGCCAGCGCCGCCGCCTTGGCCCCTTTGCTCCTGGAGGGCATCGGGGACACCATCCGGGTCTCCCTGACCCCCGCCCCGGGCGAGCCCCGCACCCGGGAGGTGGAGGTGGCCCAGGAGATCCTCCAGGCCCTAGGCCTGCGCGCCTTCACCCCCGAGGTGACCAGCTGTCCGGGGTGCGGCCGCACCACCAGCACCTTCTTCCAGGAGCTGGCCGAGGAGGTGAACGCCCACCTCAGGGCCAAGCTCCCCGAGTGGCGGGCCAAGTACCCCGGGGTGGAGGGCCTGAAGGTGGCGGTGATGGGGTGCGTGGTCAACGGCCCTGGGGAGAGCCGCCATGCCCACATCGGCATCTCCCTGCCGGGGGCGGGGGAGGAGCCCAAGGCCCCGGTCTATGCCGACGGCAAGCTCCTCACCATCCTTAAAGGGGAAAGGATCGCCGAGGACTTCCTGGCCCTGGTGGAAGACTACATAGAGCGGCGCTTCGGGAGCTAATGGAGCCCTTCCGCTTTCAGATCCTCGCCCAGGCAGGGCGGGCCCGGGTAGGCCGCCTGCAAACCCCCCACGGCCCCGTGGAAACCCCCCTTTTCATGCCCGTGGGCACCCAGGGTTCGGTGAAGGGCCTCCTGCCCAAGGACCTAAAGGCCATCGGCAGCCAGGTGCTCCTGGCCAACACCTACCACCTCCTCCTGCGGCCCGGGCCCGAGAGGGTCAAGGCCCTCGGGGGCCTCCACGGCTTCGCCGGGTGGCGGGGCCCCTGGCTCACGGACTCCGGGGGCTTCCAGGTGATGAGCCTGGGGCACCTCCGGCGCATCGACGAGGAAGGCGTGGTCTTCCAGAGCCATCTGGACGGGAGCCTGGTGCGGCTCACCCCGGAAAGGAGCATTGCGGTGCAGGAGGCCTTGGGGGCGGACTTCATCATGGCCTTTGACGAGTGCCCGCCTTACCCTTCCCCACGGGAGTACCTGAAAGCCTCCCTGGAGCGCACCCTGCGCTGGCTGGAGCGGAGCCTGAAGGCCAAGACCCGCCCCGACCAGGCCCTCTTCGGCATCGCCCAAGGGGGGACGGACCCGGAACTTAGGGCCCTTTCCACCCGGGAAACCGCCCGCTTTGACCTTCCCGGCTACGCCATCGGGGGCTTGGCCGTGGGGGAACCCAAGGAGGCCATGTTCCCCATGGTGGCCCTCTCCACGGAAATCCTCCCGGAGGACCGCCCCCGCTACCTCATGGGGGTGGGCCACCCCGAGGACCTGGTGGCGGCCATGGGCCTGGGGGTGGACCTCTTCGACTGCGTCTACCCCACCCGCACCGGCCGCTTCGGAAGCGCCCTGGTGCCGGAAGGGCGCCTGAACCTGAAAAACGCCCGCTTCCTGGAAGACCCGAAGCCCCTGGAAGAGGACTGCGACTGCTACACCTGCCAGACCTACAGCCGCGCCTACCTAGCCCACCTGGTGCGCGCCGGGGAGATGCTGGGCGGCATCCTCCTTTCCCTGCACAACCTGCGCTACCTCCACCGCCTCACCGAGGGAGCCAAGGAGGCCATCCGGCGGGGGAACTACGGGGCCTTCGCCCAAGCCTTTGCGGAACGGCGCTTCGGCAAGGAGGTACCCTCCTGGTTCCGGGAAGCCCTGGCCGCTGGGGGGCACAGGTGAAGCCACGGGAAGAAACCGGATCGGGCTGGGACCAGGAGCCGATGGACCTCCGCGCGGGGGGTTGCGGGCCCGGAAAAGCCTTTAGAATGAACCTGGTATGAAGCCAAGGCACCTTATCCTGGGCCTCCAGCACGCGGTGGCCATGTTCGGGGCCACGGTGCTGGTGCCCCTCCTCACCGGGCTCAACCCGGCGGTGGCCCTCTTCACCGCCGGGCTCGGCACCCTGGTCTTCCATCTGGTCACGGGGCGGATGGTCCCGGTCTTCCTGGGCTCCAGCTTTGCCTTCATCGCCCCCATCCTGGCCGCCAAGGAGGCGGGCTTTTCCCTGGCGGCGGTGGGCGGCGGGATCGCAGCGGCGGGGCTGGTGTACACCCTTTTTGCCCTGCTCGTCCTCCTCATCGGCTCGGAGCGGGTGCGCCAGGTCTTCCCCCCGGTGGTCACGGGGCCGGTGATCGTGGTCATCGGCCTCACCCTGGCCCCGGTGGCGGTGCAGATGGCCAGCAAGGACTGGCTTCTTGCGGTCTTCACCTTCCTGAGCGCCGTGGTGAGCGCGGTGTTCCTCCGGGGGCTCTTCCAGATGATCCCCGTGCTCCTGGGGGTGGGGGCAGGCTACCTGCTGGCCCTGGCCTTGGGCCGGGTGGACCTGACGCCCTTGACGGAAGCTGCCTGGTTCGGCCTTCCCTCCTTCACCCTGGCCACCTGGGAGTGGGGCGCGGTGCTCCTCATCGCCCCGGTGGCCTTCGTCACGGTGATGGAGCACATCGGGGACATCCTGACCAACGGGCGGGTGGTGGGCAAGGACTTCTTCGCCCGACCCGGCCTCCACCGTACCCTCCTGGGGGACGGCCTGGCCACCAGCCTGGCGGGGCTTTTGGGGGGGCCAGCCAACACCACCTACTCGGAGAACACCGGGGTGCTGGCGGTGACCCGGGTCTACGACCCCTTGGTGCTCCGCATCGCCGCGGTCTTCGCCATCCTCCTCTCCTTTTCCCCCAAGCTCGCCGCCCTCCTGCAAACCCTGCCCCAAGGGGTGCTGGGGGGCATCTCCATGCTTCTTTTTGGCATGATCGCCTCCATCGGCATCCGCACCCTGGCCGAGGCCGAGATCGACTTCACCCACAGCCGCAACCTGATCGTGGTGTCCGCCATCCTGGTCCTGGGCCTGGGCGGCGCGGTGGCGGAGCTGGGCAAGGTGCAGGTGGCGGGGGCCGCCGTGCCCCTCAAGGTGAGCGGCATGGCCCTGGCCGCCCTGGTGGGGGTGGTGCTGAACCTCCTTTTGCCCAAGCAGCTGGAGCCCGAGGAGCTGGCCACCGAGGAGGAGCGCCTGCCGTAGGCACCCCAAAGGGTTGCGGGCACAACCCTTCCAAACGGAAACCGTTTTCCCTGTGGGGGCGGTTAGCCCTCCCGGTAAAAACGGCTTGTCTTATAGTAGTCTTCCAGGAGCACCTTCAAGAAGGCGGCGGCGGGCACCCCCAAAAGGGCTCCCCAGAGGCCGAAGAGGGTAGCCCCCAGAAGGATGGCGGCGATGGCCGTCACGGGGTGGAGGCGCGTGGCCCGGCCCACGATGAGGGGGCCCAGGAGGTTGCCCTCGATCTGGTTGGCCAGCCAGAGGACCAAAAGGGCCATGAGCACCTTAACCCAGCCCCCAGTGGCCGCCAGGAGCAAGGCGGGCACCCCGGAGACGATGACCCCCACGAAGGGGATGAGGTTGAAGACCCCGGCCAGGAAGCCTAGGCTGGCGGCCAGGGGCACCCCAACGAGCCAAAGCCCCACCCCCACCAAGAGGCCCACCAGGAAGGCCACCAGGAGCTGGCCCCGTATGTACCCGCCCACGCTGCGGTCCAGCTTGTGGGCCAGGTCAGCCACCAGGGGCTGGTAGGGCTCGGGGAAGACCAGGAGGGCCGCCCGGCCCAGGCGGGGAAGGTCGTAGAGGAAGTAGATGGAAAGCGCCAGGGCGGTGAGGAGCTGAAAAACCCCGCCCAGGAGGGAGGTCAAGAAGCCCAGGAGGTTTCCCCCTTGGGCGAGGAGGCCCTGGAGCCAGCGAACGAGGGTTTCCAAGAAGCCCTGGAGAAGGCCCTGCAAGCCGCGGCTGGCTTCGGCCAGGATGGGCTTGAGGGCCTCGGGCACGGGCACCGCCCGCGCGCGGTCGGGCAAGGAGAGAAGCCAGGAGAAGAGGGGCTCCAGCAGACGGGGAAGCTCCTGCGCCAAGCGGGTTAGCTCCAGAACCGTCTGGGCGGCCAGGAAGGAGGCCAGGCCCAAGAAGAGCCCGAGGAGGAGGTAGACCAAGACCACCCCCAAGGCGCGGGGAAGCCTTCGCCCTTCAAAGAAGCGCACCACGGGGTGGGCCAGGTAGGCGAAGGTAAAGGCGGTGAGGAGGACCGAGAGGGCAGGCCAGGTCCGGGCCAGGAAGCGGTAGAGGAGGAAAAAGAGGAGAAGGTAAACGAGGACCCGCACGTAGGGGTTCTCCCACACCCGGGCGAAGGCTTCGCGCATGGGGCTATTCTAAGCCGAAGAAGGCCTTGGCCTGGCGGAGAAGCTCCTCCTGGGGTAGGCCTTGGAAGAGGAAGCGGCCCTGGTCGGGCTCCCCCTCCCAGACTTCAAAGAGGAGCCTGGGGGCGCCTCCGTTGAGGCCGGTGTTGCCCACGTAGCCGATGGGGTCGCCGCGGAAGACCCGCTTCCCCACCCTCAGGCCCGGGTAGGGGGCCTGCAGGTGGGCGTAGACGGTGGTGCGCCCGTCCGGGTGGCGGAGCCAGACCTCGAGGCCCCTAAGAAGGTCCATCTGCTCGGGGGAAGCCCCGCTGCGCACCGCCTCCAGCAGCTTCTGGTACTCCTCCAGGGAGGGTTCTTTGTGGTCCAGGTCCACCCGCACCACCTCCCCGGCTTGGGCGGCCACCACCCCCATCCCCCGGACCACCGGCACGCAGGCATCCCCACCCTGGAAGACGAAGCCCGCGCTTACCCCCTTGCGGTAGGGGCGGGGAGCGCCCGGGAGGTGTTCCGGACGGCTGGGCAGACAGGCCCCAGGGAGGGGAAGGAGGTACCCCTCGGGAACCTGGGCGGCCTTTTCCCGTAACGCCCACACCTCCCGATGCAAGGCAGCCAGCTGCCGCCCCCGGGAGGCGAAGCCTAGGGTGAGGACCAGGGCGTAGAGGGCCAGGGCCAGGAGGAGGTAATGCCCCGGCTTCCAGCTCATGGGCCCATGCTACAAAAAAGACCCCCTGCCGGGGGTCCCGAGGGCAGGCCCAGAGGCTAGAGGAGCTTCAGGAGCCTTTCCTTGATCTCTTTGGCGGAAAGCCCTTCCAGCTTCAGGCCCTTGGCCCTTTCCAGAAGCTCGTAGACCTTGGGGATGTGGCTGGTGGCCACCCGGAAGGTGATCTCCTGCCCTGCCACCTTCACCCGCACCTTCTGCAGGTTGGGGTACTGGCGCCGCTTGGAAATGCCAGTGGTCTTCTTACCCACACCCCCTTCCCGCTTGGCCTTACCCCGCCGCTCAATGGTGTTGGCCACGATGGGCCGCTTTCCGCTAATCTCGCACACCTTGGACATAGCGCCCTCCCGTGCCCGAAGGCAAACCCTTAGGAGTATAGCACAAAGGAGGAAATCCGGTAGACTCTCCTCCGTGCCCACGGTGCTCATCCCCCTTCTCCTCGCCCTGGACCAGATCCTGAAGCTCTGGGCCCTGGAAAACCTCTCCCCGGTGCCCAGGCCCCTTTTGGACGGCCTTCTCTACCTGACCCTGGTGCGGAACACGGGGGCGGGCTTTGGCCTCTTGGAGGGGAAGGCCTTCCTCCTGGGATGGCTGAGCCTTGGGGTGGGGGCTGTCCTCCTCTACTTCCTGGCTAAGCGGCGCTACCCCCTGGGGCAGGCCCTGGCCTTATCCCTCATTGCGGTGGGGGCTTTGGGTAACGGCATCGACCGCCTGGGAAGGGGCTGGGTGGTGGACTACCTGGACCTGGGAACCTCCATCCCCCTCATCGCCAACTTCCCCGTCTTCAACCTGGCGGACGCCTGCGTGACGGTGGGGGCTGCCTTGCTCCTCCTGAGCCCCAGAAGGCGGCGCCGCCTTTAAAGGTCTGACCGCGGGCTGAAGGCTCCAGGAAGGCTGTTTAGGAGCTCGGCACCCCCAGGGCCCGGGCGAAGCGCTCCAGGGCTTTTTGCAGGTTCTCCTCGCTGGTGGCGTAGGAGAGGCGCACGTGCCCGAAGGCGGCGAAGTCGGTGCCCGGGACCACCGCCACCCCGGCCTCCAGAAGCCTCTCGGCGGCCCGAACCTCGTCCGGGGCGAAGGGGGAGGTGTCCAGGAGGACGTAAAAGGCCCCGCTGGGGCGCACGGCCTTCAGGCCCAGCCGGCTCAGGCCCGCAAGGAGCAGGTCCCGCCGCCTCCGGTAGGCTTCCCGGGCCATTTGGATAAAGGCCTGGCTGGCCTCCAGATTGGTGAGGGCCTCGAGGGTGGCCCACTGGGCGATGGTGTCGGGGCTGGTGGTGGACTGGCTGGACACGTCCGCCATGGCCCGGATGACCTCCTTGGGGCCACAGGCGTAGCCGATGCGCCAGCCAGTCATGGCGAAGGCCTTGGCCGCCCCGTTCACGGTGAGGGTGTGCTCGGGAGCGATCCGCCCCGGGGAGAAGTGCTCCCCCTCGTAGATGAGGTGCTCGTAGATCTCGTCGGAAACCAGGTAGAAGTCGTGCTCTTGGGCTAGGCGGGCCAGGGCCTCGAGGACCTCCCGGGGGTAGACCGCCCCCGTGGGGTTGTTGGGGGAGTTCACCACCAGGGCCTTGGTGCGCCCGGTAATGGCCCGCCGCACCGCCTCCGGATCGGGGACGAAGCCGTCTTCGGGACGGGTGGCCACCTCCACCGGAACCCCCCCGGCGAAGCGCACCATCTCGGGGTAGCTCACCCAATAGGGGGCCAGCACGATGACCTCGTCGCCCGGGTCCAGGATGGCCTGGAAGAGGTTGAAAAGGGCCTGCTTCCCGCCCACGGTGACGAGGGTCTGGTCCGGGGTGACCTCGAGGCCGTTCTCCCTTCGGAACTTCTCCGACAGGGCCTCGCGGAGCTCGGGGATGCCCGCGGGAGGCGCATACTTGGTCTTCCCCTGGGCCAGGGCTCGCCGGGCCGCTTCCTTCACGTGCTCGGGGGTGTCAAAGTCGGGCTCCCCGGCGGTGAGGGCCACCAGGTCCACGCCCTGGCGCCTGAGCTCTAAGGCGCGGGCGTTCACCGCCACCGTGGCCGAGGGCTTCATGGCCTTGACCCTTTGCGAGAGGCCGCGCATGGCATAAGTATACGGGAAGGCGGGGGACTCTGACGTTCTACGGCTCGCGCCACGGCGGTGGCCCCAAAGGGACCATGGGCAGGCCGCTTGGGCTTTGGCCAATGGGGCAACCTTTGCGTGCGAGTGCTTAGTATAGGAAGTAATGAACCTCCCCCTTTCGCAAAAAGAGGTTTTGGAGGAGGTGGCCGAGCGGGTGGCGCGCCACCTTCAGGGCAGGCGCTACCGCCTCTGGCTCTTCGGCTCCCGGGCCAGGGGGCAGGCCAGCCCCCGCTCCGACTACGATCTGGCCCTGTGGGCCGACCCGCCCCTGGACCTGGCCACCCTGGCCCGCTTGCGGGAGGAGTTGGAGGGCTTGCCCCTCATGCAAAGGGTGGACCTGGTAGAGCTCTCCTGGGCCCCAGGGCTCAAGGAGGCGGTGGAACGGGAAGGGGTGCTCCTTGGAGAAGGAAACCCATCTTAGAGAACGCACCGCCCTATTCCGACGGGCGGTGGAGCGGCTAGGGGATGCCCTGGCGCGCCCCAAGGATGAGTTCATCCGGGACTCGGCCATACAGCGCTTTGAGTTCACCTTTGAGCTCGCTTGGAAGGTGCTCAAGCTCTACCTGGAACGGGAGGGCCTCGAGACCCGCTCCCCCAGGGCCGCCATCCGCGGAGCCTTCCAGGTGGGCCTCCTCCCGGAAGACCCGGGCTGGCTGGAAATGCTGGAACTCCGGAACCTCACCAGCCACACCTACGACGAGGCTTTAGCGGAAAGGATCTACGCTGCCTTACCCCAGGCGCTTGCCCGGTTCCAGGACCTCTTAAAGCGCTTGGAAGAAGCCCGCCCCTAAGCCGGGGAGAAACCCTCTCCTTCCCCCGCTTTTTCCACACGAAAGCAGCCTTCTAACCTTTGCTGCCAAACCCTTGCCTCCTTTCCCCCAGCAGGGGCCTTGGGTACCTCTTCACCGGGGCCCCCACAGGGGCAAAGTCCACGTGGGGTGGCCTCAGCCCGCCCCTACAGGAGCCAAGAGGGGCTCCTGCCCCCGGGCCGCCGCCCTTCCCCCCACCACCCGCAGGCCCAAGGGCCGCACCTCCGCTTGGTAGAGGGCGCTTTCCGGCAGGAGCTCCCCGTCCGCATGGGCGGGCACGGGCTGCGCAAAGGCCACCTCCACCCTCTGCCCCGCATAGGCCGCCACCTGGGGGTGGGAGAGGTGCCTGCCCAAAAGCAGGCGGGGCAGGATAAAGACCACCCCAAGCCGGGTGAAGCTTCGGGCCAGGACCACGGAGAGGAGGCCGTCCCTGGGGTCGGCCATGGGGGCGATGGGAATGCCCCCGCCGTAGGCCGGGCCGTTCATGGCGGCCAGGAGGAGCAAGGGGCCCCGGTGGACCTCCACCCCGTCCACCATGACCCGTCCCTCGGGCAGGCGGAGGTCCTTAAGCACCCCGAAGAGGGCGTAAAGGTAGCGGGGCATGCCCCGGAGGAAAGAGGGAGCGGTGAGGGCCTTCTTGGCCACCAGGGCGTCAAAGCCGATGCCCAAGGAGGCCCCAAAGAGCTCTCCGTTGACCTGGCCGAGATCTATGGCCTCCTCAGGGCCGAAGAGGGCCAGCTCTAAAGCCTCCCGCCAGGGAAGCCCCTTCAAGCCCAGCATGCGGGCAAAGTCGTTGCCGCTGCCGATGGGCACTACCCCAAGCACCTTTTCCGTGCCCGCCAGGCCCCTCAACACCTCGTGCACCGTGCCATCTCCTCCCACGGCCACCACCCTGGCCCCTTCGGGGGCATTCCGGGAAAGCTCGGTGGCGTGGCCCGGCCCCTCGGTGAGGAAGGCCCTGGCCCCCCGCTCCCGCGCCGCTTTGAGGATGGCCCCGGAGAGCCTCCCCACCTTGCCCCGGCCCGCCGCCGGGTTCACGATGACCCACCTTTCCACCCCCGTATTCTATGGACCATGGGCCTCCTCACCCACTTCCTAAAAGGCCCCCACCCCAAGACCACCCTGCTCCTCACGCGGGCGGGGCCGGTGGAGAACCCGGGGCACGTCCTCTACAGCCACCCCGGCCTCCCCCTCTCGGAAGAGGGGCGGAAGGCCCTCCGGGCCGTGGCCCGCCTGGCCCAGCGCTACCCCGTGGCCTCGGTCTACGCTGCCGACAGCCTGGCGGAGGCCGAGGCGGCAGAGCTCCTGGCGGAGGCCTTGGGGGTGCCCTTTACCCTCCTCCCCGAGCTGCGGGAGCGGGCCTGGGGGGAATGGGAAGGCTTGAGCTTCGCCGAGGTCCGGGAGCACTACCCCGAGGCGGTGGCGGCCTGGCTTCAGGACGAGGCGGGCTTTGCCCCCCCTGGGGGGGAGAGCGTGCGGGCGGCCTGGGAGCGGGGCAGGAGGGCGGTAGAGGCGCTGCTGGCCCAGCACCGGGGCCAGGCCCTTCTCCTGGTGGGGAACTGCACCCTCAACCGGGCCGCCCTTTCCCTGGCCCTGCCCCTCCCCCCGGAGGAGGGCCTAAGGCTGGAGCAGGACTACGCCCGGCTTTCCGAGGTGGAGTTCTACGGGGAGGAGGGGGTGGTGAAGGCCTTGAACCTGGACCCTTGTCCCGGAGTGGGGGGAGTAAACTAGGAGCATGATCCGGCCCGTGGCCCGCCAGGACCTTCCGGGGCTCCTCCAGCTCCTCCGCTGGATGGACGAAAGCCCCCAAAGGGGGGTACTCGCCCCTGAGGCCCGGGACCTCGAGGGCCTGGCCGAGGAGCTGGAAGACGGCCTGGTCCTCTTGCGGGATGGGGAGGTGGCGGGGTACGTGGGCCTTTACGCCTTTTGGGATGGAGCGGCCCTCGAGGGGCCCCTGGCCTACCGGGAGGAGGACCTTCCCCCCCTTCTTCAGGCCGCAGAAAAGCGGGCCAATGAGCTTCACCTGGACCGGCTTTACGCCTTCCCCCGGGAGGAAAACCACACCCTGCGAAAGGTGCTGGAGGAGGCCGACTTCGGCCTTTTGCACCTCACCTACTTCTTCGTGAAAAACCCGGAGGGCCTGGACTACCCACCCCCTGAGGGCGTGGTCATACGAAGGGGCTTCCCCGGCCCCGGGGTCTACCGGGAGCTTTACCGGGAGAGCGAGGAGGGCTGGGCCTTGCGCCTCAAGTGGACGGACGAGGAGCTTTGGGAACATTTCCAGGATCCCCATGTCCACCTCCTGGTGGCCTACCGGGGGGACGAACCCGTGGGTATGGCCGAGGTGGAACTGGAGGATAAGGAGGCCAGCGTGGCCTATATCGGCGTGGTGCCCAAGGCCCGGGGCCAGGGCATCGGGCGGGCCCTCTTGGCGGAAGCGGCGAGGCTGGCCACGAAGAAGGGTGCCACCCTCCTCAGGGTCCGGGCCCACGACCACGAGACCGGGGCCCTGGAGCTTTACCGCAACCTGGGCTTCAGCCTGGAGGAAGCTGTGGCCACCTACGCCAAGGAACTCAGGGCCAGGCGGTAGGTCCCTGCATGGGCCTCCACCGTAAGCCTGGGGTCGCGGTTGTACCCTCCGCCCATGACCACCACCAAGGGCACCCCGAGGGCCTTCACGAAGCGGAAGACCCTCTCGTCCCTGCGTCTGACCCCCTCCAGGCTTAGGGCCAGGCGGCCGAAGCGGTCGCCCTGGAGGACGTCCACCCCAGCGTTGTAGAAGACGAACTCCGGCCGAAAATCCCAAGCCTGCTCCAAGGCCCCCTCCAGGGCCAGGAGGTAGGCCTCGTCCCCGGTGCCGTCCGGCAGGCCAACGTCCAGGTCGCTCCGCTCCTTCTTCAGGGGGTAGTTGCGCTCCCCGTGGAGGGAGAGGGTATAGACCGAAGGGTCATTCTGGAAGAACACCGCGGTGCCGTTCCCCTGGTGGGCGTCCAGGTCCAGCACCAAGACCCGGCCCCTGAAGCCCTCCCGCCTGAGCCAGGCCACGGCCACGGCCACGTCGTTGAAGAGGCTGTACCCCTCGGCCCGATTGGGGAAGGCGTGGTGGGTGCCCCCGGAAAGGTTGAAGCCAAGGCCCACCTCCAGGGCGTCCAGGGCCGCGGCCAGGGTGCCCCCTGCGGCAAAAAGGGCCCGCCTTAGGAGGCTTGGGCTGAAGGGCAAGCCCAGGCGCAAGGACTCCTCCCGGGAAAGCCCCTCGGTGAAGAGCCTTTCCAGGTACGCCGCCTCATGGGCCAGGTAGAGGGCCTCCCGGGGCACCTCGGGAGCCGGAAGGATGGGAAGGAGGCCCCTAAGGGCCTCCGCCACCCCCCGGTACTTGTAGAGGGGAAAGGGGTGGCCTTCGGGAAGTTCCACGGCTAGGTGGGCGGTGGAGTAGGCCCGCACGCTTTCATCCTACGGAAAGCTGGCGGTAGGCCTCGTAGGCCGCCACCCCCACCGCCACCGCCAGGTTCAGGGAACGCACCGGCCCCGGCATGGGGATCCTCACCCCGGGAAAGCGGGCGAGGACCTCCGGGGGAAGCCCCCGGGTCTCGGGGCCGAAGAGGAGGTAGTCCCCCTCCTGGAAGCGCGCCTCGTAGAGGCTTTGCTCGGCGCGGGCACTGAAGGCCCACACCCTGGCTTCTGGTGGAAGCGCTCCTAAAAAGGCCTCCCAGGTATCGTGCACCCTGAGGTCCACGTGGGGCCAGTAGTCCAACCCCGCCCTTAAAAGCCGCTTATCCCCCAGGCGGAAGCCCAAGGGACGGATGAGGTGCAAGGGGAAGCCCAAAGCGGCGGCGGTGCGGGCAACGTTCCCAGTGTTCTGCGGGATCTCCGGCTGGAAAAGGACCAGGTGCACCACCACCTACCCCCTCCTGCGGTAGCGGGTGGCCGCCCCCCGGCCCACCCGCTCCACCCGGCCCTCCCGGATGAGGCGGTTCAGAAGGGCCAAGGCCGCTCGCGGGGAGAGGCCCAGAGGGCCTTCCAGCTCCCGGCGGGGGCGGGGATGTGCTAGCAGGGCCAGGAGCCTTTCCGCCAGGGGGTCCTTCCGGGCCAGGTGGTACCTCCCTCCCTCCCGGCGCAGGAGGCCCATGCGCTCCATGCGGACGAGGACCCGCCTGGCGGCCTCCTCGGGAAGCTGGAGGGCCCGGGCCAGCTCCTCCAAGGTGGCCTCCCCCACCCGGCGCAGGTGGCCCACGGCAATCAGGTGGTCCAGGCTGAAGCCCCCAAACCGCTCCTGGGCCTCGGCCAGCTCCCGCACAAAGGCCTCGTCCAGCTCGGGGTTGTACAGGACCAGGGTGAGGGCCTCGGGGAAGAGGCGGTACTCCGGGGGCTCCTTGCCGTACTTGAGGAGGAGGCGGTACATCTTGTCCACCCCGCTTCCCGCCCGCTCCACATAACCCAGCCGGTAGAGGGCCTCGGCCAGGCGGGGGTTGCGCCTTTTCGGGGGGTGGCGGAGGACGTTCTCCGGGGTGATGCCCGGGGGGAAGCCCCCGGGGTTGGAGACCTCCAGGCGGTCGGGGTAGTGGTGCACCTGGATGGCGTCCTGGCTCTGCCAGTCCCGGTGGACCAGGGCGTTGAGGAGGGCCTCTCGGTAGACCTCCTGGTCAAAGTCCCAGACCTCGAGGCGGAAAAGCCCCACCGTGAGGTAGCGCACCCGGTTTCTGGCCTGGATGAGGTCGCGAAGCCTCTCCAAAAGGGCAGGGATGGGCCTGAGGAGGTCTTCCCGGAAGGCATACCCCTCCTCGGCCTCGTGGAAGTAGTAGCTCACCTCCGCCTGGGGAAGAAGCCGCCTCAGGGCCAAGGGGGTACCCGCCAGCAAAAGCCCCGCCACCGTGGGCCTCTCCTCCCCTTCCACCCGCTCCAAAAGCCCCAGGGCAAAGAGGAGCTCCAGGTCAGGAAGGGCGGCAAGGTTGCTTCCCCGCTCCTCCAAGATGCGCCTCAGGCGCAACACCTCCACCGGGTCCAGGTCGGAAAGGCTGGCCGCGGGCAGGACCTGGGCGGTGAAGTCGGGCTCGGGGAGGGCCTGGCCCAGCTTGAGCTCCGTGAGCCGCTTGCCGTCCCAAAAAGGCACCCGCCCCGCCCCCACGGCGATGGCCGAGGGGCTTTGGGGCACATGGAGGACCAGCACCTTCCCCTCCGGCCCCTCCACCCCCTCCACGTAGGGCAGGAGGAGGCCCTGGGTGAGCTGGAAGAGGGCGTGGGTGATCTGCAGGGGGTGGATCTCCGAGGCCCCCAGCACCCTGCCCTCGGGGCTCACCCCCAGGAAGAGGGTGCCCCCCTTGTGGTTGGCCAGGCCCGCGGCGTGGCGGGCCAGCTCCTCCGGAGAGAGGTCCTGGGGCAGGAATAGGGTGCGCTCGTCCTGGCCTGCGCGAAGGCGGGCTTGGAGTTCCTCCCACGTCACGGGTTCCAGTTTACGGAGCCGAGGGGGCAATCCTGATGACGCGGTGTTCCACTACTTGCTGACATATGCTTATTTATCCAGGCACAATATGCACCTTTTGACCACTTTAGTCGTTATTTGTTCTGCTAGTATTTGCCTATTGACACCCTTTTACTTGACACTTGACAGCAGCGGTGCTACCCTACGCCCAAGGGGGTGGCCATGAGGGCACACAAAACCCTGTGGATGCTGACGGCAATCGGGCTTTCGGGAGCGGCCTTAGCGGAGGGGGTGGACGGGGCGGCCACGGCCTGGATGCTGGTCTCCACGGCCCTGGTCCTCCTCATGACCCCGGCTTTGGCCTTCTTCTACGGCGGGCTGGTACGGAGCAAGAACGCCTTGAACACGATGATGATGAGCTTCGCCACCCTGGGCTTCGTGGGGGTGGGCTGGGCCCTTTTGGGCTACAGCCTGGCCTTCGGTGAGGGAAGCCCCTGGCTGGGGGGCTTGGGGCACGCCCTGCTGAAGGGGGTGGGCCTCGAGGCCAAGGGGAAGATCCCCCACCTGCTCTTCATGGCCTTCCAGGGCACCTTCGCCATCATCACCGCGGCCCTCCTCACGGGAGGCATGGTGGAGAGGATGCGCTTTCCCGCCCTTCTCCTCTTCCTCACCCTGTGGGGCGTCCTGGTCTACGCTCCCCTGGCCCACTGGGTCTGGGGCGGGGGCTTCTTGGGCGCTTTGGGCGCCCTGGACTTCGCCGGGGGCACGGTGGTGCACATCAACGCCGGGGTAGCGGCCCTGGTGGGGGCTTTGGTCCTGGGGGCCCGGAAGGACTACGGCCGCCAGGCCCTCTTGCCCCACCACGTCCCCTTTACCCTGCTAGGCGCCGCCCTCCTCTGGTTCGGCTGGTTCGGCTTCAACGGGGGTAGCGCCTTGGCCTCTGGGGAGCTGGCCGCCTTGGCCTTTGTCAACACCATGCTGGCCCCCGCCGCCACCCTGGTGGCCTGGGCCCTTCTGGACCTCTTGCGCACGGGCAAGGTCACGGCGGTGGGCCTGGCCACGGCCATCGTGGTGGGCCTGGTGGCCATCACCCCGGCGGCGGGGTTCGTCTCCCCTCTGTCCGCTCTGGTGCTGGGCGCGGTGAGCGCCTTCCCCAGCTACTTCTTCCTCCTCTGGCGGCCCAAGACCAAGCTGGACGACAGCCTGGATGTCTTCGGGGCCCACGGGATCGCCGGCATCACCGGGGCCCTCCTCACCGGCCTCCTGGCGGAGAAGGCCTGGAACGGGGTGGCGGACGGCCTCCTCTTCGGCAACCCCATGCAGCTGGCCATCCAGGCCCTGGCGGTGGCGGCCGCTGTGGCCTACTCCGCCTTGGGCACCTTCTTCCTCCTTAAGCTAGTGGGCCTCTTCACGCCCCTGCGGGCCAGCCCCAAGGAGGAGGGGCTGGGCCTGGACGTGACCCAGCACGGGGAAGAGGCCTACGTGGAGGGCGAGGGAGCCGTGTTGGTGCTCTCCGAGGCCAGCCCTCCCGCCCTCAAGCCCGTGGGAGGTAAAGCATGAAGCTCATCGTGGCCATCATTCGGCCGGAGAAACTCAGCGAGGTGCTGGAGGCCCTTTTCAAGGCCGAGGTGCGGGGGCTTTCCATCAGCCGGGTGCAGGGCCACGGGGGAGAGATGGAACAGGTGCAGACCTACCGGGGCACCACGGTGAAGATGGAGCTCCACGAGAAGGTGCGCCTGGAAATCGGGGTTTCCGAGCCCTTCGTGCGGCCCACGGTGGAGGCCATCCTGAAAGCCGCCCGCACCGGGGAGGTGGGGGACGGGAAGATATTCGTCCTGCCGGTGGAGAAGGTCTACCGCATCCGCACCGGGGAGGAGGACGAGGCCGCCGTGACCCCGGTACAATAGGAGTGTGACGGGGAGGCAACGGGCCATCCTCCACCTTCTGGTGGAGGAGTACATCAGGACCCAAGCGCCGGTTCCCTCGGCGAGGCTCGCCGAGGGGCTCGGCCTTTCCCCTGCCCTCTGCCGCTACGAGCTCATCGCCCTCGAGGAGATGGGCTATCTGCAGAAGCCCCACGCCTCCGCCGGACGGGTGCCCACCCGCCAGGGCTTCCGCCAGTACTCCCTCTCCCTCCTGCCCCCCAAACCCCTCCCCCAGGCCACCCAGGAGCGCTTGGAGCGGGCCCTGGAGGGAGCCCGGGAGCCTGAGGCCTTCCTGGTGAAGATGGCGGTGGGGCTTTCCGGCTACCCCGCCCTCCTGCGCCTCAGGCCCCGGCGGTCCCCCAGGGTGCTCCAGGTACACCTCTCCCCCCTCGAGGGGGGCACCCTGGCGGTCTTTGTCCTGGAAGGGGGGCGGGTAAAGGAGGCCAGGCTGCCCCTGGCCCTACCTGCAGAGCGGCTTAGGCAGGCGGAAGAGGCCCTCTCCGGCCCCTTCCTCGCCCTCCCCGAGGCCCCAAGGGGCCTGGAGGAGCTCTTCGCCCACCTCTCCCGGGCCCTTTCCGCCGGGCTTTCCCTCACCTACCGGGAGGGGCTCTCGGAAGCCCTGAAGGAGCCCGAGGCCAAGGACCGGGGCTTCCTGGAGCGCCTGGTGGGCCTGTACGAGGGCGAGGGGGAGGAGGTCCTCACGCCCCCCGGCCGGGTGGACGTGCGGGTGGGGGAGGTGGAGGGCCTCTCCCAGGTGCAGGCGGGCTTTGCCAAGGGGGAATGGCTGGGGGAACTGGTCCTACTGGGCCCCATGCGCATGCGCTACCTCGAGGCCCTCTCCGTGGCCCAAGGCCTCACCCGGGTCTATACTGGGCAGCATGCGGGTTGAGGTGAGGCTCTTCGCCCTCTACCGGGAGGTGGCGGGAACGGACCGTCTTTCCCTGGAGCTTCCCGAGGGGGCCCGGGTGCGCCATGCCAAGGAGGCCCTGGAAGCCCGCTTTCCCAGCCTTAGGCTGGAAGGGGGCATGGCCGCGGTGAACCAGGCCCTGGCGGAGGCAGAAACCCCCCTTAAGGAGGGGGACGAGCTGGCCTTTCTGCCCCCGGTCTCGGGGGGGCAGGACTCCTACGGCCTCACGGAAAGCCCCCTGGACCTGAAGGCCCTGGTGGACTGGGCCACTGCCCCCGAGTACGGGGCGGTGGTGAGCTTCCTGGGCACCACCCGTAGCCCCAACCGGGGGCAGGAGGTGGCCTTTTTGGAGTACGAGGCCTACCCCGGCATGGCGGAAAAGGTCATGGCGGAGATCATCGGGGAGATGCGCTCCCGCTGGCCCCTAGGCCGCATCGCCCTCTGGCACCGCCTGGGCCGGGTGGACCCCGGGGAGGCCTCCATCGCCATCGTGGTCTCCGCCCGGCACCGCAAGGAGGCCTTTGCCGCCTGCGAGTACGCCATCGACCGGGTGAAGCAGATCCTCCCCGTGTGGAAGAAGGAGCACCGCCCGGACGGGAGCTTCTGGGTGGAGGGGTTCGCCCCGGAGGACAAACGGCTTTGACCCCTTTCGCCGCAGGCCTCCTCCTCCTGGCTTCCTGGGCCTTACCCCTCCTCTTAGGCTTCCTCGCGGGCCGGGCCTACCGGGTAGGCCGGGGTCGCGTGGCCCTGGGCCTCCTCCTCTTCGGGGGGTTTC
>NZ_JAKEDT010000024.1 GCF_021462525.1 Thermus caliditerrae
AGTCACCCAAGAACTCTTGAAGCAGGCTAAGGGAGGGCGAGGAAGGAGTTTTGGGTAAAGCCCTGAGAATACCACTTCTTATGCAATATACCCCGGACTTTACTGCATAACTTTGCGCGAAGGCTCCGCCTTTGCCTGGTACAATCAAGGGTATGCGCAGGGTCAAACCCGAGGAACTCCCGGCCCTTCTGGACCGGGGGGTGAAGGTGGTGGACGTGCGCCCAGCGGACAAGCGCCATACTTCCTTACCCTTTCCCGCAGAGTGGGTGCCCTTGGAGAAAATCCAGGCGGGGGAGCACCACCTGCCCAAGGTTCCCTTGCTCTTGGTGTGCGAAAAGGGGCTAATCAGCCAGGTGGCGGCCCTTTACCTGGAGGCGGAGGGCTACGAGGTCATGAGCCTGGAGGGAGGTCTCTTGGCCTTGACGGGGGGCAAATAGCTCCTTAGAATGGCGGATGCTGAGCGTGGTGAGCGTAGCTCAGCTGGTCAGAGCACCGGACTGTGGATCCGGGGGTCGTGGGTTCAAGTCCCATCGCTCACCCCAAAACCACCACCCCGCAAGGGGTGGTATTTTAAAGGAGGGCCTCGCCCTCCGCGCGAGGATGGCGGAACCGGTAGACGCGCCGGACTTAGGATCCGGTGGGGCAACCCGTGCGGGTTCAAGTCCCGCTCCTCGCACCACCCGGGCGAGGCCCTTTCCTTAGGGAAGCGTGAGGTGAGGCGTGGCGGAGATCCTGGAGCGTTCCGGTTACTTGGTGAAGGTCCGCGTGGAGGTGCCCGCGGAGGAGGTCCAGCGGCGCTACGAGGCCCTGCTCAAGGACGTGGCCAAGCGGGTGAGGATCCCGGGTTTCCGCCCGGGGAAAGCCCCTCTGAAGGTGGTGGAGGCCCGCTTGGGCCGGGAAGAGCTGTTGGAGGACCTTAAAGAGCAGCTGGTGGAAACCACCTACCCGGAGGCGGTGCGGGAGCTGGGCCTTCTGCCGGTGGCCGCCCGGGTGGTGGAGCAGGAGCTAAGGGAGGGCGAGGGCTTCCGCTACGTGGCCGAGGTGGAGAACTACCCGGAGGTCAAGCTCCCCGACTGGCGGAGCTTTGAGCTTGAGGTGCAGGCGCCCGAGGTCACGGAGGAAATGGTGGAGAGGGCCCTGGAGGAGCTCCGCCACCGCTACGCCGAGCTTTCGCCCGTGGAGCGGGAGGCGCAGGAGGGCGACCACGTCTTCGTGCGCACGGAGGAGGGGGCGGAGTTTCCCATCGATCTCGCCAAGGCCCTGCCCCACGTGAGGGAGGCCCTGTTGGGCAAGAAGGCCGGGGACGTGGTCATGGTCCCCGTGCTGAACGAGCAGGGCGAGAAGGTGCGGGAGGTGCGCACCGAGGTTCTGGAGGTCAAGGCCCTGCAGATCCCTGAGCTGGACGAGGACTTCGCCAAAACCCTGGAAGCGGAGAGCCTCGAGGACCTCCGCTCCAAAGTGCGCGAAAGCCTGAAGCGCCAGGCGGAGCAGGAGTACCAGGAGGCGCGGGAGCGGGCCTTCCTGGAGAGGCTGGCGGAGGAGCTGGAAGCGGAGATCCCCCCCTCCATGCAGGAGGCGGAGGAGCGCCACCTCCTGGAGCACCTGGCGGAGGACCTGGCGGCGCGTGGGGTTTCCTTGGAGGCCTACCTGAAAGCCCTGGAGGAGAAGGGGGAATTTGAGAAGTTCCGCGAGGAGCTAAAGCAGGAGGCCTTGAAGCGGGTGAGGCGCTCCTTGGCCAAGGAGCGCTTGGCCGAGGAGCTCAAGCCCGAGGTTTCCGAGGAGGAGTGGCAGGCCTATCTGCAGGCGGTGGCCCGGTCCTACGGCATCTCCCTCCAGGAGCTCCGGCGGGAGTTTGGGGAGCGGGGCCTGGCCCGCCTGAAGGCCGCCTACCTCCAGGACAAGGCCCTGAAAGAGGCGGTGGCCAAGCTCCTTTAGGGAGCGCATGGTGGCCCAGGGGGGTGTTCCCCCTGGGCACGCCGCTACAATGGGGAATGGTATGGTCATACCCTACGTCATAGAGCAAACCGCCCGCGGCGAGCGGGTTTACGACATCTACTCCCGCCTCCTCAAAGACCGCATCATCTTCCTGGGCACGCCCATCGACGCCCAGGTGGCCAACACCATCGTGGCCCAGCTCCTCTTCCTGGATGCCCAGAACCCCAACCAGGAGATCCGGCTTTACATCAACTCCCCCGGGGGCGAGGTGGATGCGGGGCTGGCCATCTACGACACCATGCAGTTCGTGCGGGCCCCCGTGTCCACCATCGTCATCGGCATGGCGGCCAGCATGGCTGCGGTGATCCTGGCCGCGGGGGAGAAGGGCAGGCGCTACGCCCTGCCTCACTCCAAGGTGATGATCCACCAGCCCTGGGGGGGTGCCCGGGGCACGGCCAGCGACATCGCCATCCAGGCCCAGGAGATCCTGAAGGCCAAAAAGCTTTTGAACGAGATCCTGGCCCGGCACACCGGGCAGCCCCTGGACAAGGTGGAGCGGGATACGGACCGGGACTACTACCTTTCCGCCCAGGAGGCTTTGGAATACGGCCTCATCGACCAGGTGGTGACCCGTGAGGAAGCCTAAGCCTTTCTGCAGCTTCTGCGGCCTGCGCCCGCCCGAAACGGGCCGGCTTTTGGAAAGCCCCATCGACGAGGTCTACATCTGCGAGGACTGCGTGGAACGGGCCCAGGAGATCCTCCGTCAGGGGAATGGGGCTCCCAAAGGGCCCACGCGCCTGCCCAAGCCCCAGGAGATCAAGGCCCACCTGGACCAGTACGTGGTGGGCCAGGAGGCGGCCAAGCGGGCCTTAAGCGTGGCCGTCTACAACCACTACAAGCGCCTCCTCCACCCTGAGGCGGAGATCGGCAAGTCCAACATCCTCCTCATCGGCCCCACGGGCACCGGCAAGACCCTTCTGGCGGAGACCCTAGCCCGCTTCTTGGACGTGCCCTTCGCCATCGCCGACGCCACCACCCTCACCGAGGCGGGGTACGTGGGGGAGGACGTGGAAAACGTCATCCTCCGACTTTTGCAGAACGCCGACTTCGACGTGGAGCGGGCGGAGATGGGCATCGTCTACATCGACGAGATCGACAAGATCGCCCGCAAGTCGGAAAACCCCTCCCTCACCCGGGACGTGTCCGGGGAAGGGGTGCAGCAGGCCCTCCTGAAGATCATCGAGGGCACCATTGCCAACGTGCCCCCGCAAGGGGGGCGGAAGCACCCCCACCAGGAGTTCATTCCGGTGAACACCAGGAACATCCTCTTCATCCTGGGCGGGGCCTTTGAGGGCCTGGAGAACATCGTCAAGGCCCGCACCCAGCGCACCACCATCGGTTTCACCCGCACCCAGAGCAAGGAAGAGCCCATGGAGGTCATCCCCGAGGACCTGGTGAAGTACGGCATGATCCCGGAGTTCGTGGGCCGGGCTCCCCTCATCGTCCAGCTCCACCCCCTCACGGAGGAGGACCTGGTGCGCATCCTCACCGAGCCCAAAAACGCCCTGGTGCGGCAGTACCAGGAGCTTTTCCGCATGGAAGGGATGGAGCTCCGCTTCACCCAGGCGGCCCTTAAGGAGGTGGCCCGGCGGGCCCTCAAGCGGGGCACCGGGGCCCGGGGCCTCAGGGCTATTCTGGAAAAGACCATGGTGGACCTGATGTTCGAGGCCCCGGGGAGCGGGGTAAAGGAGCTGGTCATCGACCTGCCCCACCTGGACCAGCCCCTAAGGGCCCTCGAGGAGGCTAAACTCAAGCAGGCTTCCTAAGCCCTGGGCGGGACAAGGACACCCCGGAGGGCTCCGGGGTGCGCCCTTTTGGGGGAGCCAAAGCCTGCCCTGCCCATGTGGGGGACGGGCTTCCCCTTTGGCGCGCCGGGTTCATACCCCTTCTCGCTGCACTCTTCGCTCCCTTCCCCCAGGGGTACCTTTTCACCGGGGCCCCCCCCCCGGCCNTTCAGGGCAAAGAGCCTTTCCGTGAGGGAAACGTGGTAAACGTGGGGGTTCACCAAGCGGCGCACCCCCGGGTCCAGGCGCGCCACGTCCTTTCGCCGCCGTTCCTGGAGCACTTCTAGGGGTAGGGGAGGGAAGAGGCGCTTTCCCCGGAAGGCTTCTTCCAGGAGGGGCTCGAGGGTGAACTCCCCAGGGCGCAAGGTGCGGCGCTTGGTGGGGTCGGTGGGGTGGCGGAGGCAGAGGGCTCGGTCTTCCCGCACCTCTTCCTCATAGGTGGCCAGGAGGTCGGCGGTGGCCAGGCCCCGCCCGTCGTAGACCCGGTAGACCCTCTTGTGCCCTGGGTTCAGGATCTTTTCCAGGGAGTCTGAGATCTTGATGGCCGGGGCCCAGGTGCCGTTCTCCCGGATGGCCACCAGCTTGTAGACCCCGCCCAGGGCCGGGTAGCCCCAGGACACCACCATCTTGGTGCCCACCCCGTAGACCAGGCGTTTGAGGAGCCTTTCCGCGTCTACCCCGTAGCGGGGGGCTTCCTCCAGGATCTGGCTCTTGATCTGCCAGATGACCAGCTCGTCCAGGTCCCCAGAGAGCACGATGAGGGCCTCGGGGAAGCCGGCCCGGTCCAGCTCCTTGGCCACCTGGATGGAAAGGTAGGCCAGGTCTCCGGAGTCGATGCGCACCCCCACCGGTTTGTGCCCCTGGCGCCTGAGCCTTTCAAAGACCCGGAGGGCATGGGGCAGGCCGGAGTGCAGGGTGTCCACGGTGTCCAGGAGGAGGATGGTGTCGTCGGGGAAGACCTCGGCGAAGGCCTGGAAGGCTTCTTCCTCCGAATAGCCCAGGGCCAGGAAGGCCTGCACCAGGCTGTGGGCGTGGGTGCCGGAGGAGGGGAGGCCCAGGAGGTGGGAAAGGCTCACGGCGCTAGAGCGGTTTGCCCCCCCGATGAGGCTCGCCCGGGTGGCGCTCTCCCCCCCCTTGGCCGGGGCGCGGCGCAGGCCGAACTCCAGGACCACCGCCTCCCCCGCCGCTTCCCTTACCCGGCTGGCCTTGGTGGCGATGAGGGTTTCGTAGTTGATGCGGTTCAAGAGGGCGGTCTCCAGGAGCTGGGCCTGCAGGAGGGGGCCTTCCACGCTGATGAGGGGCACCTGGGGGTGGGCCACCCGGCCCTCGGGAAGGGCCCTGAGGGTGAGGCCCGAGAAGCCCCCCATCTCCCGCAGGTAGCGGAGGTAGTCCTCGCCGAAGAGGGGCTTGCCGCTTCGGCCCTTCAGGGCGCGGAGGGCCTCCAGTTCCTCTTCACCGAAATGGACCTCTTCCATCCAGGAGAGGAGGGGGTCTAGGCCGGCGAACACGGTGTAGCCCGCCTGGTGGGCCCCGTAGTCGGGGTTTTTGCGGTAAAAGGCCTCAAAGAGTGCGGGCCGCTCGTGCAGGCCCAGGCGGAAGTAGACCTGGCCCATGGTGAGCTGGTAGAGGTCGGTGTAGAGGATGCCGAAGGGGTCCATGGGCCTAGCATAGCCCCCCTCTTTTGGCTACACTAGCGGGATATGGTGGAGGTTCACACCTGTAGCCCTGGCTGCCACCACCACCTGGGAGGGGCGGGTTGGGGGGAGGCGCCCTTGGTGCGGCTTGGCTACAACAAGGAGGCCCGGGCGGAGAAGTTCCCCTACCTGCGGGAACTGCTGAAGCGGCCCCTGGTGTTTGACGGGGCCATGGGCACCGAGCTGCAGAAGCGGGACCTCACCCCCGAGGACTACGGGGGGGAGGCCTACCACGGCTGCCCGGAGGTGCTGAACCGCACCCGGCCCGAGGTGGTGCGGGCAATCCACCGGGCCTACCTCGAGGCCGGCGCCCAGGTGATCGAGACCAACACCTTCGGCTGCCTGCGCCACGTCCTGGCGGAGTACGGCCTGGAAGGGGAGGCGGAGGAGCTGGCCTACCTGGGGGCGAGGATCGCCCGGGAGGCCGCAGAACCTTACGGCGCCTTCGTGGCCGGGGCCTTGGGGCCGGGCACCAAGCTCATCTCCCTGGGGCAGATCGGGTGGGACGAGCTCTTCGCCGCCTACCAGGAGGCCGCCCGGGGGCTGCTCCGGGGCGGGGTGGACCTCATCCTGCTGGAGACGGCCCAGGACCTCCTGCAGGTGCGCTGCGCGGTCTTGGCGGTGCGGGAGGCCATGGCCGAGATGGGGCGGGAGGTCCCCTTACAGGTGCAGGTGACCATCGAGGCCACGGGCACCATGCTGGTGGGTTCGGACGAGGGGGCGGCCCTGGCCGCCCTGGAGAGCCTGCCCATCGACGTGGTGGGCATGAACTGCGCCACCGGCCCCGACCTCATGGACAGCAAAATCCGCTACTTCGCCGAGAACAGCACCCGCTTCGTCAGTTGCCTGCCCAACGCCGGCCTGCCCCGGAACGAGGGGGGGAGGGTGGTCTACGACCTCACCCCGGAGGAGCTGGCCCGCTGGCACCTGAAGTTCGTGGCCGAGTACGGGGTGAACGCCGTGGGGGGGTGTTGCGGCACCGGGCCGGAGCACATCCGCAAGGTGGCGGAGGCGGTGCGGGGCCTCCCTGCCCCCCCGCGGCCCAAGGCCTTCCCCCCCCAGGTGGCCTCCTTGTACCAGGCGGTCGCCCTGCGCCAGGAGGCGAGCCTCCTCCTGGTGGGGGAGAGGCTGAACGCCACCGGGAGCCGGCGCTTCCGGGAGATGCTCTTTGCCCGGGACCTCGAGGGCATCCTGGCCCTGGCCCGGGAGCAGGTGGCGGAAGGGGCCCACGCCCTGGACCTCTCCGTGGCCTGGACGGGGCGGGACGAGCTCCAGGACCTCGCCTGGCTCCTGCCCCACCTGGCCACGGCGGTCACCGTGCCCTTCATGGTGGACTCCACCAGCCCCGAGGCCATGGAGCTCGCCCTCAAGCACCTTCCCGGGCGGGTCCTCCTCAACTCAGCCAACCTGGAGGAGGGCCTGGAGCGGTTCGACCGGGTGGCCTCCCTGGCCAAGGCGCACGGGGCGGCCTTGGTGGCCCTCGTCATCGACGAAAAGGGCATGGCCAAGACCCGGGAGGAGAAGGTGCGGGTGGCCCTGCGCATGTACGAGCGCCTCACCCTGCACCACGGCTTCCGCCCCGAGGACCTCCTCTTTGACCTCCTCACCTTCCCCATCACCCAAGGGGACGAGGAAAGCCGCCCCCTGGCCCGGGAAACCCTCTTGGCCATGGAGGAGCTGGCCGAGCGCCTTCCCGGGGTGGGGTTCATCCTGGGGGTTTCCAACGTTTCCTTCGGCCTGAAGCCCCGGGCCCGGCGGGTGCTCAACTCGGTCTTCCTGGACGAGGCCCGTAAAAGGGGGCTCACCGCGGCCATCGTGGACGCGGGCAGGATCCTCCCCATCCCCGAGATCCCCGAGGAGGCCTACGCCATCGCCCTGGACCTCATCCACGACCGCAGGCGGGAGGGCTACGACCCCCTCTTCGCCTTCATGGCCTACTTTGAGACCCACCAGGGGGAGTTCGCCGCCAAGGAGGACGCCTTCTCGGCCCTGCCCCTCCTGGAACGGCTCAAGCGCCGGGTGGTGGAGGGGAGGAAGGCGGGCTTGGAGGCCGATCTGGAAGAGGCCCTGAAGGCGGGCCACAAGCCTTTGGAGCTCATCAACGGCCCGCTCCTCGCGGGCATGCGGGAGGTGGGGGAGCTCTTCGGGGCGGGGAAGATGCAGCTGCCCTTCGTCCTGCAGGCGGCGGAGGTGATGAAGCGGGCGGTGGCCCACCTCGAGCCCCACATGGAGCGGCGGGGCGAGGGCCGGGGGAAGATGGTCCTGGCCACGGTGAAGGGGGACGTGCACGACATCGGTAAGAACCTGGTGGACATCATCCTCAGCAACAACGGCTACCAGGTGGTGAACCTGGGCATCAAGGTGCCCATCGAGGAGATCCTGAAGGCCGTGGAGGAGCACAAGCCCCAGGCGGTGGGGATGTCGGGCCTTTTGGTGAAGAGCACCCTGGTGATGAAGGAAAACCTGGAGTACATGCGGGATAGGGGCTACACCCTGCCCGTCATCCTGGGAGGAGCGGCCCTCACCCGGGCCTACGTGGAGGGGGACCTCAGGGCCATCTACCCCAACGTGTACTATGCGGAGGACGCCTTTGAGGGCCTAAGGCTCATGGAGCGCCTCACCGCCCAGGTCGAGCCCCCGGCCCCTCCCCCTGCGGCCAGGCCCGCGCCCAGGGCCCCCCAGGTGGCCGTCCGCTCCCGGCCCGTGGGGGAGGCTCCCCTTGTCCCCCGCCCTCCCTTCTTCGGGGTGCGGGTGGAGGAGGACCTGGACCTGGCCACGGTCGCCCACTACGTGAACCGGCTGGCCCTCTTCCGGGGCCAGTGGGGCTACAGCCGCAAGGGGATGAGCCGGGAAGCGTGGCAGGCCCTGGTGGAGCGGGAGGCGGAGCCGGTTTTCCGCAGGCTTCTCAAGGAGGCCATGGAGGAGGGGTGGCTCAGGCCCAAGGTGCTCTACGGCTTCTTCCCCGTGGCGAGGGAGGGGGAGGAGCTTTTGGTTTTCTCCCCGGAAACGGGGGAGGTGCTGGAGCGCTTTCGCTTTCCCCGGCAACGGGGCGGGGGCATCTCCCTCGTGGACTACTTCCGCCCCCGCTTCGCCCCTCCCTTGCGGGATGAGGCCGAATGGCTTCCCGCCTTCCCCCAGGGGGCGCGGGATGTCTTGGGGGTGCAGCTGGTCACCATGGGGGAGGAGCCCTCCCGCAAGGCCCAGGCCCTCTTCCAGTCGGGGTCCTACCAGGACTACCTCTTCGTCCATGGCTTCGCCGTGGAGATGACCGAGGCCCTGGCGGAGTACTGGCACAAGCGGATGCGGCAGATGTGGGGCATCGCCCAAAGGGACGCCACAGACATCCGGAAGCTTTTCCAGCAGGGCTACCAGGGGGCCCGCTACTCCTTCGGCTACCCCGCCTGCCCCGACCTGGCGGACCAGGCCAAGCTGGACCGGCTCATGGGCTTTGCCCGGATCGGCGTGCGCCTCACGGAGAGCTACCAGCTGGAGCCGGAGCACGCCACCAGCGCCCTGGTGGTCCACCACCCGGAGGCCCGCTACTTCAGCGTGGATTAAGTGCCCGGCGAAGGTCCCTTCACCGGCAAAAGCTGAGGCGGTTTGCCTTTGGTCTTTCTTTCCCCCACTCGTGGCGCAAGCCACGAAGGGGCGCTCAGGGCCAGGTGAGGAGGGTTCCGCAGTTGCCCACCACCACGAACCTTCCCTGGCCGTAGGCGATGCCCTCGGGCTCGTTGCCAAGAGGGTGGGCCTCGTCCCAAGCGAGGCCATCCTCGGAGAAGGCCACGACCCCTGCCCCGGGCCTGGGGTGCCCCACCAAGGCGAAGCGCCCATCCCCGTGGGTTACGCTGGGGAGGTGTTTGGGCAGGTGCGGGGCGGAGGCCTCCTCCCAGTCCCAGCCCCTTTGGGCCACCAGCACCTTTCCGTGGCCGCTGGCCACGAAGCGGCCGTTGCCGTGGGCCAAGCCGCGAAGCCAAGGGCGTCCCAAGGAGAGAATCTTTTCCCAGCGGATGCCGTCCCGGGAGGCGTAGAGGTTGCCCTTTTCCCCTGCCGCCAGGAAGGTGCCGGCCCCAAAGGTCAGACCCAAGAGGGTTTCCTCCTGGGGTAGGGGAAAAGCGCGCCACACCTTCCCCTCCCGGGAGAGAAGGAGGGCCTCGCCCGCGGCCACGAAGCGGTCTTCCCCGTAGGCCACGGCGTAGAGCCACTTCTGCACGGGGGTTTCCACCTTTACCCAACGCTTTCCGTTAGGGGAGAGGAGGATGGTTCCCCGCTCGCCCACCGCCACGTACTGGCCTCTTCCCCAGCCCACGCCAAGGAGCCAGGCCGGCACCCGGGCCTCGAGGGTCCAGGCGGTCCCCTCGGGAGAGAAAAGGACGACCCCCATGGGTCCCTCGTGCCCCACGGCCACAAAGCCCTGAGGCCCAAAGGCCACGCTCCAGAGTTGCTGACCCGTCCCGGGATGGACGGGCTCCCAGGCAAGGCCGTCCTCGGAGGTGTAGAGGGCCAGGCCCCAACCCACGGCCACGAAGCGGCTTCCGTTCCAGGCCACTCCCGTGAGGAAAGGGGCTCCCTCCAGGACTGCTTGGTGCCAGCGCATACCATCGGAGGAGGTCAGGACCGTGCCCCCTTCCCCCACCACCACCCAAAGCCGTTCGCTCCGCGCAATGCCGAAGAGACCCTTCCATGTTCCCGAAGCCTGGCGGTGCCAGCTACGCCCGTCTTGCGAGGTGAGGATGAGGCCGCCCCAGCCCACGGCCACGAAGAGGCCTTGGGCAAAGGCCAAGGCGTTGAGGATGCCCGGGGCTGGCAACGTTTCAAAGTGCCTTCCATCTTGTGAAACCAGGATGATGTGGTCACCCACGGCCACGAAGCGGCCTTGGCCGAAGGCCACATCCCAGAGGTTCCTGTCCACCCCCAAGGGTACCGGTTCCCAAGCCCTGCCGTCCCCGGAGGTCAGGACCAGCCCTTCCATGCCCACGGCCACGTAGCACCCCCTGCCGTAGGCCACCCCCCAAAGGCCCCTGCGCTCCTGGGGGGTTCCCGTGGTCGCCTCCAGCGGGCCCCCAGGGGGTCCCTGCAACCGGGTGGCCTTGCCCCCCACCACCACCCGCCGACCCTCCCCCAGGGCCGAGGCGGTGAGGGCCTCGAGGGTGGGGGTGGGTACCTCGCGCCAGGAGAGGCCGTCCGGGCTTTCCAGGAGGAGGCCATACCAGCCGGTGGCCACGAAGCGGTCGCCCTGCCAGGAGACGTGCAGCAAGGGGGTGGAGCGCACCCACCAACCAGCGGGAGACATCCGCAAGGCCTCCAGCACGGCGCCTCCTTGTCTAGAGTCTAAGGGAGGGAGCTTTTCGCAACAAGTCCCTATAGCCCCCCGAGAAGGCGGTCGGGATTGCCAGTATACTCGGGGCCGTGCTGGGCGTTTTCCACGCGGCCAGGGCGCTGGGGATGCGCCCGGCGCTCCTTGAGTCCCTGGGGCCGAAGACCCCTTTTGCCCGGCTCTCCCTCCTGGGGGTGCGTCCTGTCCACCGCCTCGAGGTGTGGGAGGGCCGGCTTTACCTGGACGGGAGGCGGGTGGGGGAGGCTTTGGACCTCTTCCGCTACCTGGAAAGGGGTCTGGGCAAGGGATACTTCCCCGCCTGGATGGGGTTTTTCGCCTACGAGTTTGCCCGCCACCTGGGCCTTCCCGCCCACGGACCCCTGCCGGGCCTCCCCGAGGCAGCCTTCTACTACTACCCCGAGGGCTTCGCCTTACTAGAGGGTCGCCTGGTGGAGCGGCCTTCCTTTTCCCTGGAACCCGTGCCCTACCTGCCCCCGCCCCTGCCCCACCACCCTCTGGTTTCCGACTTCCCCCAAGGGGCCTTCCTCCAAGGGGTCCTGGAGGTGCAGGAAAGGATCCGCGCCGGGGTGGTCTACCAGGTGAACCTCTCCCACCGTTTCCGCCTCCTGGGCCCCGTGGACCCCCTCCTCCTCTACGCCCGGCTCCGGGCCCTGAACCCCTCTCCCTTCATGGGGCTTCTGGAGGGGGAAGGCTGGGCGGTGGTCTCGGGGAGCCCGGAGAGGCTTTTCCAGAAGGTAGGGGTCCGGGTCCTGGCCCGGCCCATCGCCGGCACGCGGCCTAGGGGAGGGACCCCGGAGGAGGACCTGAGCCTGGAGGCGGAGCTTTTAGCCTCGGCCAAGGAGCGGGCGGAGCACGCCATGCTGGTGGACCTCCTCCGCAACGACCTGGCCCGCGTGGCCCTGCCGGGGACGGTGCGGGTGCGGGAGCTTTTCACCGTGGAGCGCTACGCCCACGTGATGCACCTGGTCTCCGAGGTGGAGGGCTACACCCGGGCCTCCTTGGGGGAGGTTTTCGCCAGCCTCTTTCCCGGCGGGACCATCACCGGGGCTCCCAAGGGCACGGTGATGGCGGCCATAGGGGAGCTGGAGCCCGTCCCCCGGGGGGCCTACACCGGGAGCCTGGGGTACGTGTCGGGCCGGGGAGCGGACTTCAACATCCTCATCCGCTCCTTCCAACGGGTAGGGGAAGAGGTCCTCTTTTCGGCGGGGGCGGGGATTGTCATCGCTTCGGACCCGGAGGCGGAGTACCGGGAAACCCTGCACAAGGCGGAAAGTCTCCTCCTGGCCCTGGAGCGGGGCCGTCCAGGCCGGAGGCCCGAACCCCCCAAGGCCACCGCCGCCTGGGCCCCACCCCCGCCTCCCAGGCGGGTGCGGGCCCGGGTGCTCTTCCTGGAGAACCGGGACTCCTTCAGCTACAACCTGGTGGACTACCTGCGGGCCCTGGGGGCTGAGGTGGAGGTGGTGGACCAGGAGGAGGCCCCCCGCTTCCGGGGCTTCACCCACCTGGTGGTGGGCCCGGGGCCCAAGGACCCCTTCACCGCGGGCCGGGTTCTGGAGTGGACCCAGAGGGCCGTGGCGGAGGGCCTTCCCTTCCTTGGGGTCTGCCTCGGCCACCAGGCCTTGGGAGTGGCCTTGGGAGCGGAGCTTTACCGGGAAAAGCCGGTTCACGGCGAGGCTCATTGGGTGTATCACGGCGGCGAGGCCCTTTTCGCCGGGTTTCCCAACCCCTTGCCCTTCGCCCGCTACCACTCCCTGGCCCTCAGGAACCTCCCTCCGAGCGTACGCCTTCTGGCCTGGACGGCGGAAGGGGTGCCCATGGCCCTCTGGGATGGGAGGCGGGCCTTTGGCGTGCAGTTCCACCCGGAGAGTATCCTGTCCCCGTGGGGGATGGAGCTTCTGGCCCGGTTTCTGGAGGGGGCCTGAGGCGGGTGCTCCTGAGGGGGGAGCCTTTCCTCGAGCCTTTGCCGGAAGGGTTTTTGTACCATGGCCTAAGCGTCTTCACCACCTTGCGGGTGGAAAGGGGAGAAGCCCTTTGGCTGGAGGATCACCTCCACCGCCTGCGCCGGCATGCTTCGGCCTTGGGGCTTCCCTATCCGGGGGATGGGGCATTCCTAAAAGACCTCGAGGCCCTTAAGAAGGAGCTTGCCCATCTGCCCTGCCTTCGCCTCCGCTTCACCGTGGGGGAGGGGGTATGGCTTTCCGAGGCCCGGCCCTATACCCCCCCTCCCCTAGCCGCCTACCAAGAGGGGGTGCGGGTTCTCCTGACCCCCTACCGGGTTCACCCGGACCTGGCCCGCTTTAAGACGGGCAACTACCTCCCCTACCGCCTGGCCCTCCGGGAGGCCCAGGGCCAAGGGGCCTTGGAAGGGCTTCTGCGGGACGCGGAGGGGTACGTGGTGGACGGTAGCCGCACCAGCCCCCTCCTGTACCGGGAGGGGGTGCTCTACCTCCTGGAGGGGGGCCTCGAGGGGATCACCCGGGAGAAGGTGGCCGAGGCGGCCCGGGAGCTGGGCTTCCGGGTGGAGCGGGTCCGCTTGCGCCCCGAGGCCCTAAGGGGCCACCTGCTCCTGGCGGGCAGCGGGGTGGGGCTTCTACCCGTGGGCCCCCCACCGGGGGAGGTGCTTCCCTTGGTCCAGGCTTTCCTCCCCGCCTGCTATACTGAATAGCGGCACTTCCAGCCCAAGGCCTTGGGCTGGTGTCCCTTTTTACGTGGAGGGCATGGATGAAGAAGCCGGTCTACCTCACCCCGGAAGGCTTTAGGCGCCTTCAGGAGGAACTGCACCACCTGAAGACCACCAAGCGGCAGGAGATCTCCGCCGACTTTGAGCAGGCCCTGGAAGAGGGGGACCTCCGGGAGAACGCCGGCTACGACGAGGCCCGGCGGGCCATGTGGCAGAACGAAGCCCGCATCTCCCAGCTGGAAGACCTCCTGGCCCGGGCAGTGGTGGTGGAGGGCAATGAGTCCTACGACCAGGTGGCCTTGGGCTGCCAGGTGGAGTTGGAGACGGAAGCGGGAGAGAGGCTTTCCTTGGCCATTGTAGGGAGCCACGAGGCGGACCTCTTCAGCGGCAAGATCTCCGACGAGTCCCCCTTGGGCCAGGCCCTTTTGGGCAAGAAGGTGGGGGACGTGGTGGAGATAAGGGGCAAGCGGGGGGCCCAGGTCTACACCATCTTGGAGATCCGGCCCCTATAGCGCCGCGGCGGCCCGCAGGGGGCCTACGGTTTCCTCGGCGTGGGCCTTGAGGGCGAGGAAAAGGCGCTCCAAGGGCGCGATTTCCAGGTAGGGGAGGGCCTCCCCCCCGGGGAGGTGGAGGATGGCCCTAAGGGCCTCCACCCCCGCTTCCCCCAGGTAGACCCCCTCCTGGCCCAGCCGCCCTTGGCCCAGGTGCAGGCCGGGCCCCAGGAGGCTTGGGGCCAAGCCTCCCGCCTTCACCACCCGCCACCCGGCCCAGACCAGGGGAAGGAGGGGTTCCTGGTGCTTGGCGATACCCCGGAGGCCGGAGACGAAGACCGGGTAGAGGCGGGGGGCGGCCTCGGGGGAGGCCAGGCGGTAGGCGAGCTCCGCCAGGAAGGAGGCCAGGAGGAAGCGCCGGGGTTCTTCTAGGCCATGCAGGCGCCCCACCAGCTCCGCTTGGGTGAGGGTGGGAAGCCCCTCGCCCTTGGCGTAAACCTGGAAGCGCACGTGGTGGAAAAGGGAAAGCCGCCCGGAGCGCCCAGTGGGGCGAAGGCCTTTCTTGGCCACGGCCTCGAGGCTCCCCTTAGGGGTGAGGAAGCGGAGGAGGAGATCCCCTTGGGGGAGGGCCTTTCTCCCCACCACGATGCCCTCTTCCAGCCGGTAGCGCTCCACCATTCCAGTGTATGCTGAGGGCATGGAACGGAGCCTGCGCGACATCCTGGAGTGGGTGGTCTTGGGCCTTCTGGTGGTGGTGGGGGTGTTGCTGGCCCTGTGGGCCGGTGGCTGGGTCTTCACCTTTTTGGGAAAGGTGCTGCTGGCCTTGTCGGGGCTCATTTGGAACCTGCTGGTCTACGCCGTCCCCCTCCTCATCCTGGCGGGCATCGTCTACGGGGTGGTCTACTTCCTGCAAAAGCGCAACGCCTAAACCCTTGACATTTCCAACGGAAGGGTATACCCTCCTTTCTAACCGAAAGGAGGGTATATGCTTCCCGTAAGCCGCAGGCTGCTTTTCCGCTTGGGAGCCCTTTTGGGGGCCGGGTCCTTGCTCCGGGCCCAGGCCAACGAGCGGGTAGAGTACAAAGAATTTAAGAAGGAAACGCCCATCGCGGTGGTCTACCACCTGGACTTCGGCGATCCTGCCCGCTTCGGCCAGATGCTTACCAACATCAGCAACCACCTCTCCGTCTACGACAACGACCCCTTCAAGGTGAAGATCGTGGTGGTGGCCCACGGGGCTGGGGTGCAGTTCTTCCTGAAGGACCTGGAAGCCACCCCTTGGGCTTCAGCCCAGTACGATCGGGAGGCCCTCTTTGCCCGGGTCAAGCAGCTGGCACAGCTCGGGGTAGAGTACTACCTTTGCGAGATCACCTTCAGCCGCAACAACATCCCTAAGGACAAGCTCCGCCCGGACGAGTTCCTGAAGTGGGTGCCCTCGGGGGTGGGTGCCTTGGGCGAACTCCAGGCCAAGGGCTACGCCTACATCAAGGTGGGCTGAGCCGCAAAAAGCCCGCATGGGTGCGTATAATGCCCCCATGCGGCTTCTTTTCATCGGGGACGTGATGGCCGAGCCCGGCCTCCGGGCGGTGGGCCTCCATCTGCCAGATATTCGCGACCGCTACGACCTGGTCATCGCCAACGGGGAGAACGCCGCCAAGGGCAAGGGGCTGGACCGGAGGGCCTACCGCCTCCTGAGGGAGGCCGGGGTGGACCTCATTTCCTTGGGCAACCACGCTTGGGACCACAAGGAGGTCTACGAGCTATTGGAACGGGAGCCCGTGGTGCGGGCCCTGAACTACCCTCCCGGCACGCCGGGGCGGGGCTGGTGGCGCCTTCAGGCTGGCGAGGAGACCCTGCTCTTCGTCCAGGTGATGGGCCGGGTTTTCATGGACCCCCTGGACGACCCCTTCCGCGCCCTGGATGGCCTCCTTGCCCAGGAGAAGGCGGACTACGTGCTGGTGGAGGTGCACGCCGAGGCCACCAGCGAGAAGATGGCCCTGGCCCACTACCTGGACGGGCGGGTGGCGGCGGTCCTCGGCACCCACACCCACGTGCCCACCCTGGACGCCTCCCGCTTGCCCAAGGGCACCTTATACCAGACCGACGTGGGCATGACCGGCACGTACCAGTCCATCATCGGAGGAGATACAGAAACCTTCTTGGCCCGCTTCCTTACGGGAAGGCCCCAGCCCTTCCGGGCTGCCCAGGGGAAGGCGCGCTTCCACGCCACGGAGCTGGTCTTGGAGGGGGGTAAGGGTTTAAGCATCAGCCCCTACGTGTGGGAGGAGCCTTGAAGCGACCGGACCTCGAGGCCCTGGCGCCCCTGAAGGCGGAGGTGGACCTCCTGGGCCGCCTTTTGGGCCGGGCCATCCGGGTGGTTTCGGGGGAGCGGTTCTTTGCCCTGGTGGAGGAGGTGCGGCTTCTGGCCAAGGCCAGGCGCCAGGGGGAGCCGGAGGCCGGGGAGGCGCTCCTAAAGCGGGTGGTGGACCTGGCGCCCGAGGAGGCCGAGGCCTTGGTGCGGGCCTTCACCCACTACTTCCACCTGGTGAACCTGGCGGAGGAGCGCCACCGGGTGCGGGTGAACCGCCTGCGGGCGGAGGCGGAAACCTTGGAGCGCCCGAGGCCCGAAGGCTTTTTGGCGCTGGCCAAGGCCCTCAAGGAGCGGGGGCTTACCCTGGAGGAGGCTGCGGCCCACCTCAACCGCCTGGAGCTCATCCTCACCTTTACCGCCCACCCCACGGAGACCCGGCGGCGCACCCTGCGGCACCACCTGGAGCGCCTGGAAGAGGAGCTAGCGGCCAAGGACGCCTCGCGGCTGGCGGCTCGGGTGGCCCTCCTATACGCCACGGACGAGGTGCGCAAGGCCAGGCCCTCGGTGGAGGACGAGATCAAGGGGGGGCTTTACTACCTGCCCACCACCTTGTGGCAGGCCATCCCCCGGGTGGTGGCGGGCCTCGAGGAGGCCCTGGAGCGGGTCTACGGGAAGCGCCCCCGCTTGAAAAGCCCCGTGCACTTCCGGAGCTGGATCGGGGGGGACCGGGACGGCAACCCCTTTGTGACCCCGGCCATCACCGCCTTCGCCGCCCGCCACGCCCGGCAGGTGGCTCGGGAGAAGGTCCTGCGGGAACTGGAAGACCTGGTACGCGACCTCTCGCTTTCCGAGGGCAAGGTGCCCGCGCCACGGGAGGTGCGGGCGGAAGGGGAAGGGGTGGAGCGCTTTCCCGGGGAGCCCTACCGGCGCTTCTTCGCCCGCCTTTACGCCCGCCTGGAACGGGAGGAGGTGGGCACGGAGGAGGTGTTGCGGGCCCTAAGGGTAGCGGAGGCGGGGCTTTCCGCTGTGGGCCTTGACGAGGTGGCGGAAAGCTTCCTCCGCCCCCTGGAGGCGCGCCTTTCCGCCTTCGGCTTGGAGCTTGCGCCTTTGGACCTTCGGGAGGAGTCGGGGAAGCTTCTGGAGGCGGCGGGCGAGCTCCTGGCCGTGGGTGGGGTCCACTCCGACTTCCTGGCCTTGTCCGAAGAAGCCCAGGAAGCCCTCCTCACGGAGGAGCTGAAGACGGCCCGCCCCCTTCTCCCCGTGGGCCAGGAGCCCCAAGGGGAGGCCCTGCGGGTGGCCTTGGAGGCCCTTAGGGCCTGGCGGGACAAGGGGGCCCACGTGGTGTCCATGACCCACCACCCCGCGGACCTCTTGGCGGTCTTCCTCCTAGCCCGGGAGGTGGGGCTATACCGCCCCGGACGCGCTTTGCCCTTTGACGTGGTGCCCCTTTTTGAGACCCTGGAGGACCTGCGCCGGGCCCCGGAGGTGGTCCGCCGCCTCCTGCGGAACCCGGTCTTCGCCGCCCACGCCCGGGAGCGGGGCGGGGTGGAGGTCATGATCGGCTACTCCGACTCCAACAAGGACGCGGGCTTCCTCATGGCCAACCTGGCCCTCTACGAGGCCCAAGAGGCCTTGGCTCAGGTGGGCGAGGAGGCGGGGCTACCCATCTTCTTTTTCCACGGGCGGGGCACTTCCACCGCCCGGGGCGGGGGCCCTGCGGGGCGGGCCATCGCCAGCCTGCCCCCCAAGAGCGTGGGCCGCCGCATCCGCCTCACGGAGCAAGGGGAAGCCCTGGCCGACCGCTACAGCCATCCGGAGCTGGCGGTGCGCCACCTGGAGCAGCTTCTCTTCCACTTCGCCCAGGCGGCCCTAGGGGAGGGGAGGGAACCCGAGGCTAGCTGGCGGGAGGCCTTGTGGCGGGTGGGGGAGGAGAGCATGGCCCGCTACCGGGCCCTCCTGGAAACCCCAGGGTTTTTCCCCTTCTTTGAGGCCCTCACCCCCATCCGGGAGATCGGGGAGCTGCCCATCGCCAGCCGTCCCGTCTACCGCCACGGCCGGGTGCAGGATATCCGCGACCTCCGGGCCATCCCCTGGGTCATGGCCTGGACCCAGGTGCGCCTCCTCCTGCCCGGGTGGTATGGGCTTTCCGCCCTGGAGGGCCTTCCCTTGGAGCTGCTGCGCCGGATGTACCGGAGGTGGCCCTTTTTCGCCACCACCCTGGAGAGCGCGGCCATGGCTTTGGCCAAGGCGGATCTGGGGGTGGCCGGGCTCTACCTGCGCCTGGTGCCGGAGGCCCTCCACCCCTTCTTCCACCGCATCGCTGAGGAGTACGCCCGGACCAAGGCGCTTTTAGAGGCCATCTTCCAGGCCCCCCTTCTCCACAACCAAAAGACCCTGGAGCGGCAGACCGCCCTGCGCAACCCCTACGTGGACCCCATCAACTTCGTGCAGGTGGAGCTCCTGCGCCGCTACCGGGCCCCAGGGGGCAAGGAGGATGAGGTTTTGCGGCGGGCCCTGCTCCTCTCCCTGCTGGGGGTGGCTGCGGGCTTGAGGAACGCGGGCTGAGGCTTTCCTCCCGTGGTGATTCAGGCCACGATGGCGGCCTCAGCGAGGCCAGTGCAACCTTCGTGCGCGGGCCCTGGGTTTGGGTGGCGGGCCCTTGTAGCCCGTATGATGGGAGCCGATGGAGATCCTCGGCCAGCACCCCGAGCAGCGGGTGGGCGTCTTCGTGGACACCCAAAACCTCTACCACTCCGCCCGGGACTACTACGAGCGCAACGTGAACTTTGAAAGCCTCCTGCGCTTCGCCGTGGGAGGGAGGCGCCTGCTCCGGGCCACGGCCTACGTGGTGGAGAAGGAGGGGGATACCTCAGCCTGGCCCTTCATCTACAAGCTCTCCACCATCGGCTACCGGGTGCGGCGCATGTACCTCACGGTGAAGGAGCTCACCGAAGGGGGCAAGCCCATCTACGAGGGCAACTGGGACATGGGCATCGCCGCGGACATGGTGCGGCTCATGCCCCACCTGGACGTGGTGGTCCTGGGGAGCGGGGACGGGGACTTCGTGGAGATCCTCGAGGTTCTCATGGAGCGGGGCATCCGCGTGGAGGTCATCGCCTTCCGGGAGACCACCGCCCAGAAGCTCATCGACGCCGTGGACCGCTTCACCCACCTCCCCGACATCCCCAACGCCTTCATGGAGCCCAAGAACGCTGAGCGATGAGCCTCGAGGCCTACGACTACCCCTTGCCCCCGGAGCTCATCGCCCAGGAAGGGGTGGAGCCCCGGGACGCCGCGCGGATGCTGGTGGTCTACCGGGAGAGCCCCTTCCGCGCCGAGCACCGCCGGGTGCGGGACCTGCCCGCCTACCTCCGCCCCGGGGACCTGCTGGTCTTCAACGAGAGCAAGGTCATTCCCGCCCGGCTCCTGGCCCAAAGGCCCACGGGGGGCAAGGTGGAAATCCTCCTGGTGCGGGAGCGCGCCCCGGAGCTTTGGGAGGCCCTTGCGGGCCCGGCCCGCAAGGCGCCCTTGGGCACCCGGCTTGCCCTCCTTTCCCCTCGGGACCTCCGCCCGGTGCCGGGCCTCGAGGCGGAGGTGGTGGGGGTGGAGCCCGGGGGGGTGCGCCTCCTCCGCTTCCAGGGGGATCTCCTCGGCCACCTGGAGGAGGTGGGGGAGGTGCCCTTGCCCCCCTACATCAAGGCCAAAGTCCCCTTGGAGCGCTACCAGACCGTTTACGCCCGGCGTCCGGGCTCCGTGGCTGCGCCCACCGCCGGGCTCCACTTCACCCCCGGGCTCCTGAAGCGGTTGCGCGAGGTGGGGGTGGAGCTCTGCTACCTGAGCCTCCACGTGGGCCCCGGCACCTTCCGTCCGGTGAAGGGGGACCCGGAGGCTCACGTGATGCACGCCGAAGCCTACGAGATCCCCGAGGAGACCGCCCAGGCCGTGAACCGGGCCCGGGTAGAGGGGAGGCGGGTGGTGGCTGTGGGGACCACGGTGGTGCGGGCTTTGGAGAGCGCCTTTAGGGAAGGGGAAGGGGTGGTGCCCGGGGCAGGGGAGACCCGGCTCTTCATCCGCCCCCCCTACGCTTTCCGGACCATCGACGCCCTCTTCACCAACTTCCACCTGCCCCGCTCCACCCTTCTCCTGCTGGTGGCGGCCTTTTTAGGCCAGGAGAGCACCCTGGAGGCCTACCGCCTGGCGGTGGCGGAGCGCTACCGCTTCTACTCCCTGGGGGACGCCATGCTCATCCTCTAGGGAGCTCCTCAAAGATGTTGGTCCAGACGTTCAGCACCTGGCCGCCGCCGGAGGTTTCACCGGTGGGGATGGTCTTCACCACCTCGAGGCGGGCCATGTCCAGCTTGTAGAGGTTGCCGTCGGCATTGGAAAGGTAACCATAGCGGCCATCAGGGGTGAAGGCCACATGCCCCATCCGCCCCTTGCCCACCACCAGGTCTTTCACCGTGCGCATGCCCACGAGGTCAATGATGGTGATGACGTTGTTGCCATAGTTGGTGACCACGGCCCGGCGGCCGTCGGGGGTGTTGTAGGTGTGCCCCACCCCGGTGCTGGCGCAGGTGAGCCGGTGGACGAGCCTCTTGGTGACGGCAGAAAAGATGGCCACCTCCCGGCCCCTCAGGTTGTTGCCGGGCCCGCGGTTCAGGGCCAAGAAGAACCGCCCATCCTGGGTGAAGTTTCCGTGGTGGGCCTCCACGGCCTCTTCCCCTATGAGGGGCATGTCCATGCGGTGGACGATGGGCCTGCCCGGGCGGGTCAGGTCGTACACGGCGATCCCGGGGCGCACCTTCTCGTTGCCCTCGTGGATCAGCCAAAGCTCCTTACCGTTGGGACTCACCACGGGGTAGTGGGGCACGCTGGGGGCGGGGTGGGTTTCCACCTCCCAGGTTTGGGTGTCCACCACCACCAGGCGGTCGTCCACCCGGTCCATGGAGAAAAAGTAGCGCCCGTCCAGGCTCCAGGCGTTGTGCATGGAGGTCACGCCCTTGGGCGCGTTATTCACGGGGATTTCCACCACCTTGTGCAGGCTGTCATCCTCCACCCGGATGAAGACCAGGCGCAGTTTCCCCTCGGTGAGGCCCCAGTGGTCCACCCCTACCAGGGTGCCCTGGGGGTTCACCAAGCCGTGCTTGGGGCGGTTGCCCGTTTCCAGGACCTTGGCCACCTGGCGCCGTTCCAGGTTCAGCACCACTACCCGGGTTTCCCCCTCCCCGGCCCCGGAAACGTACACCTTGCGGGCGTCCGGGGTCATGCTACCCAAGGTGGCCCCCTTGGCCGTGGGGAAGGTGGCCACCACCTCGTCGGAGTGGGTGTCCACCAGGAAGGCCTTGGCGTTGGCGTTGAGGTAGACCACGTAGGGGGACCACACGGGCCCCCTGGCCGGTTGCGCTGCCCCTCGGGTGGCCACGCTGTAGGTCAAAAGCGCCGCGCCTTGCTTCAAGAGGGTTCTCCGGTCCGTTTTCATACTTCCTCCTCCGCGAGATGCGCGTTGAGTATATACCGCCTTTTATGAGGCACTCATGGGTATATAGATAAGCAAACGCTTATCTTCTCCCAGAGGCCTGGCCCTAGGGGAGGGTGGGCCTGGCACTGGCCCGGAGCAGTCCCAAAGCCAGGGTTTCTATGCGGTCCCTTAGGAAGAGGGGTGCCAGCCACGCCTCGGGGATGGCTTCTTGGCCGTAGAAGGCGCCGGCCAGCTGGCCATAGACCGCCCCCACGGTGTCCGCGTCCCCGCCCAGGTTCACCGCGCGGAGCATGCCTTCTTGGAAGGAGGAGGCGGTGGCGAAGGCGAAGAGGGCGGCCTCGAGGGTCCCTGGAGCGTATCCCGGGCCCTCCTCTGGCTCGTTCCAGAAGCTTCCCTCCACCACCCGGCGCACCGCGGGGTGCAGGTCGCGGTCCTGGAAGGGTTCCAGGCGCAAGAGCTCTTCCTTGGAAGCCCCCTTCAGGGCTTCTCTCAGGAGCCAGGCCAGGACCTCCGTGGCCTCCAGGGCCTCCCTGGCCCCGTGAGTGGTGCGGGCGGAGAGGCGGGCCAGCTGGAGCAGGTTGGGGTGCTGGCGGTAGGCCAGGACCAGGGGGGCCAGGCGCATGAGGGGGCCGTTGCCTGCCCCTTCCGCATCCCCGCAAAAGGGGTTTCCCGTACGGGCGAAGCGCTCCAGGGCCCTTCGGGTGGCGTTCCCGATGTCGAAGCAGTAGCCCTTGGCGCTCAGGTACCCCTCCCGGTACCAGCGCAGGTAGCGCGCCATCTGGTCCTGGGGGTCAAAGCCCTTTTCCAGCAGGCTTTCCGCCAGGCAGAGGGCCATGCTGGTGTTGTCGGTCCAGGCCCCTGGGAAGAGGTCGTGGGGCCCGCCTCCGTTCATGCCCGCCACCGGGGGAAAGCTCCCCTTGGGCTGGAACTCCACCTGGGCCCCTAGGGCATCCCCCACCGCCAGACCCAAGAGGGCCCCCAGGTAGCGGTTTTGAAGTCCCCGCAACGCCTTCACCCAAGCCCAGGCTTCCTCGGGGCCGAGGAGGGTGGGACGGCGCCCGGGAGCGAACCAGGCGAGGAGGGGGGCGAGGCCCTCGAGGCCCAGGGCCGCGGGGCCCTCGCCCAGAAGGAGCTTGTGGTCCCCATCCGCTAGCCACACCATGCCCAACACCTCTCCCTCCACCCGGGTCCCTGGGGGCAGGGGCGCACCCAGGTAGACCGCGTCCACCTCCTCCCCGTCCGCGGGGTTCAGGAGGCCAGGAACCAGGCCGTAGTTCACCGGGGCGGGTCGGTCTTTGCCCACCAGGGCTAGGCGCCCCTCCTTCCAGGCATAGCGGAAGGGGCTTCCCTTGCTCCACTCCACCACCATGAAGAGGCGCATCACCCCAGGTTCAAAAGGAGCCGGGCCACGGAGAGGTAGATGAGCAGGCCCGAGATGTCCGAAAGCGTCGCCACCAAGGGGTTGGAAACCAAAGCCGGGTCCACCCCTACCCGCCGCAGGACCACAGGGAGCATGGCCCCCACCAGGTTGGCGAAGAGCACCAGCAGAAAGAGGGCCAGGCCCACCACCGGGGACAAGAAGGCGTTCCCGTCCAGATAGACCTTACCCAGGAGCAGAAGGGCCAGGGTCAGGCCCAGCAGGGCGCCCACCAGGGTTTCCTTGAGCAGCACCCGGCGCCAGTCCCTGAGGTCCAGGTCCCGGGTGGCCAGGGCGCGGATGATGAGGGTGGCGGACTGGTTGCCGGTGTTGCCTCCCGTGCCCAGGAGGACCGGCACGTAAAAGGCCAGGGCGGTGACCGCGTGCAGGAGGGTTTCAAAGCCTTGGAGGATGGAGCTCGTCACCATACCCGTGACGATCAGGATCACCAGCCAGCGCACCCGGGCCAGCCACAGGGTCACCGGGGAGGCCTGGCTGTACACCAGGTCGGGGACGTCCACCGCCGCCATCCGGTGGATGTCCTCCGTGGCTTCCTCTTCCAGCACGTCCAGGACGTCGTCCACCGTGACGATGCCTGCCAGGCGGCCTTCCTCGTCCACCACAGGCAGCACGGTGAAGTCGTAATCGGCCATGAGGCGGGCTACCTCTTCCTGGTCGGTGTCGGTGCGCACGAAGACCACCTTGGGGTTCATGATCTCCGCCACCCGGGTCTTCGGGTCGCTTACGATCAGGTCCCGCAGGGAAAGCACCCCTTGGAGGCGCCCTTCCTCGTCCACCACGTAGATGTAGTAGATGGTTTCCGCGTCGGGGGCGGCCCGGCGCAGGAAGCGGAGCACCTCCTCCACGGACATGGTGGAGCGCACGGCCACGTACTCCGGGGTCATGAGGCCGCCGGCCTCGTCCTCCTCGTACTGGGTGAGCTCCTCCACCTCCGCCCGGGTCTCAGGGTCCAGGGCCTCCTTGAGGCGGCGGGAGAGGGTAGGGTCCTCCTCCTCTACCGCCTGGAGGGCGTCGGCGAGGTCATCCAGGGAGAGCTCTTCCAAAAGCTCCTGTACCCGCCAGGGGGGGAGGGTTTTCAGGTACTCCGCCTGCTCCTCGGCAGCCAGGTTGGAGAAGACCTCCGCCGCCTTGCCCTTGGGCAAGAGGGTGAGGAGCACGTAGCGGTGCTCCCCTTTGAGCTCGTCCCAAAGGGCCAGGAGGTCCTGGGGGTGGGCCTCTTCCAGGAGGAGTTTGAGGGTCCGGGTGTCGCCCTCTTCCAGGGCTTGGAGAAGGGGGGAAAGGGTCGTCTCCACAGGCGGCCTCCTGTCTTCGGTGAAGGCCGCCGGGAAGCGGCCTTCACGGCCTAGGACTCGAGGGCAGAGCCTCCGACATACCTTTTCCAGCCTAGGCTGGGGGAGCGGGGGCGTCAACTAGGCCCACTAGAAATGTCGGAAAAATTGAGGTTGACATGCTCAAGGGGCGTGCCCTATCCTGGAGCCCGGCCTTGGGGCCGGGAGGCGCATGTTCGGACAGTTGGCGGCAAAGCTTCAGGAGGCCATCGACCGCTTGAGGGGTCGGGGCCGGATCAGCGAGGAGGACCTGAAGTCCACCTTGCGGGAGATCCGCCGGGCCCTCATGGACGCCGACGTGAACCTGGAGGTGGCCCGCTCCTTCGTGGAGGAGGTGCGGGAGAAGGCCTTGGGGCAGAAGGTCCTGGAAAGCCTTACCCCTGCCGAAGTGGTGCTGGCCACGGTCTACGAGGCCCTGAAGGAGGCCCTGGGCGGCGAGCCGCGCCTTCCCGTCCTCAAGGAGAAGAACCTCTGGTTCCTGGTGGGCCTCCAGGGTTCGGGGAAGACCACCACCGCCGCTAAGCTGGCCCTTTACTACAAGGCTAAAGGCCGCAGGCCCCTATTGGTGGCCGCAGACACCCAGCGCCCCGCCGCCCGGGAGCAGCTCCGCATCCTGGGGGAGAAGGTGGGGGTGCCTGTCCTGGAGGTGATGGACGGGGAAAGCCCCGAGTCCATCCGCCGCCGGGTGGAGGAGAAGGCCAGGGCGGAGGTGCGGGACCTGATCCTGGTGGACACCGCGGGGCGCTTGCAGATCGATGAGCCCCTCATGGCCGAGCTGGCCCGCCTGAAGGCAGCCATGGGCCCCGATGAGGTGCTCCTGGTCCTGGACGCCATGACCGGGCAGGAGGCCTTGGCGGTGGCCAAGGCCTTTGAGGAGAAGGTGGGAGTCACGGGCCTGGTGCTCACCAAGCTGGACGGGGACGCCCGGGGCGGGGCGGCTCTCTCCGCGCGGCACGTGGTGGGGAAGCCCATCTACTTCGCCGGGGTTTCCGAGCGTCCGGAGGGCCTGGAGCCCTTTTACCCCGACCGCCTGGCCAGCCGCATCCTGGGCATGGGGGACGTGGCCACGCTGGCGGAGAAGGTCAAGGCGGCGGGGATCGAGGCGGAAGCCCCCAAGTCCGCTAAAGAGCTCACCCTCGAGGACTTCCTCAAGCAGATGCAAAACCTCAAGCGCCTAGGCTCCTTCTCGGAAATCCTCGCCATGCTGCCTGGGGTGGGGAAGGCCCTGCCCGCAGGGCTTCAGGTGGACGACAGGGCCCTGAAGCGCCTCGAGGCCATCGTCCTCTCCATGACCCCCGAGGAGCGCAAGGACCCCCGCATTCTTAACGGCTCCCGCCGCAAGCGCATCGCCAAGGGAAGCGGTACCACCGTGCAGGAGGTGAACCGCTTCATCAAGGCCTTTGAGGAAACCAAGGCCCTTATGAAGTCCCTGGAGAAGAACAAGGGCCGGGGACTCATGGGAATGTTCAGGAGGTAAAGGAGAAATGGTCAAGATCAGGCTTTCTCGGTTCGGCTCGAAACATAACCCCCACTACCGCATTGTGGTCACCGACAGCCGTAGGAAACGGGACGGGGCGTACATTGAAAAGATCGGCTACTACGATCCCCGCAAGACCACCCCGGACTGGCTTAAGGTGGACGTGGAGCGGGCCAAGTACTGGCTTTCCGTGGGGGCCCAGCCCACCGACACCGCCAGGAGGCTTTTGCGGCAGGCGGGGGTGTTCCGGAAAGAGGCTTAGCCAGAGCAAGGGGCGCCGGGCGGCTTCGCCCGGCGCCTTCTTCTTCCCGGGGACTTGGGCCGAGGCGCCCCGCCACGACTTGCGCTCCCATGGGTGCCCCCAAAAGGGCCATGGGCAAGCCGCTTCCGCTTAGGCCCTTGGAGCCACCTTCGCGCAGTAAGGCTTGGTATACCATGGGGCCATGAAGGACCTGGTGGAGTACCTGGCCAAGAGCGTGGTGGACCAGCCAGAGCGGGTGCGGGTGCAGGAAAAGCGCACCCGGGAGGGGCCGGTCTACCTGGTGGAGGTGGCCCCGGAGGACAAGGGGCGGCTCATCGGCAAGCAGGGCCGGGTGATCGAGGCCATCCGCACCCTGGTGCGGGCCTATGCCAAGCGCAAGGTGGGGGTGGAGGTACGCTAACGCGCTGTGGCCTCAGACTTGACCGCTATACTGCATAGAGCCCCAGGAACCGCAGGGCGGCCATGGGGTTGAAGGAGAAC
>NZ_JAKEDT010000025.1 GCF_021462525.1 Thermus caliditerrae
TCTCCTTCAACCCCATGGCCGCCCTGCGGTTCCTGGGGCTCTATGCAGTATAGCGGTCAAGTCTGCCCCGCTGGGCGGATATTGGCATCGTGGCGGTGATGGTTATCTTCCTTTACAACGTGGTGGCCACGGCCCTCAAGGCCCAGCGCATCACCGGGGTGGTGGCGGTGTTGATGTTTGACCTGGTGGCCTTGGCCGGGCTCTACACCGCGGGCATGCACTACACTCCCAACATCTCCATGGACCAGTACTTCTGGTGGTGGGTGGTGCACCTTTGGGTGGAGGCGACCTGGGAGGTGTTGGTGGGCTCCATCATGGCCATGGCCCTCATGCACCTCTTGGGCACGCCCCGGCGCATCGTGGAGACCTGGCTTTACCTGGAGGTGGCATTGGTCTTCGGCACCGGGATCCTGGGCCTTGGGCACCACTACTTCTGGATCGGCACCCCGGAGTACTGGTTGGGTCTGGGCGGATTCTTCAGCGCCCTCGAGCCCATACCCCTGGTGGCCATGGTGGTCCACGCCGTCTACGACGCTGGAGTCCACCGCATGCAGACCGTGAACCAGCCCGCCCTTTTCTGGGCCATTGCCCAAGCTTTCGGGAACTTCATCGGCGCCGGGGTCTGGGGGTTCATGCAGACCCTGCCCCAGATCAACCTCTACTCCCACGGCACCCAGCTGGCCCCGGCCCACGGCCACCTGGCCTTCTTTGGGGCCTACGTCACCGCCATCCTCACGGTGATCTACATGGCGCTCCACCAGGTGCGTCGCCCTGAGCTTCCCCGTTTTGACTCTAAGCTCTGGAAATGGGCGTTTCTGCTGATGGTGGTGAGCATCTTTGGGATGTCCGCGGCCATGACCATTGCCGGTTTTACGCAGACCATGGTGGAACGGGCCATCGGGGGCAGCACCTGGCAGGCTTACATAGACGCCCAGCAGCATCCCTGGTTCCAAAATGGCATGGTCTGGCGCTTTGTCTTTGGGGTCTTCTTCCTGGTCAGCTACCTGGTTCTCCTCTGGGATGTGCTGACCATCGGCAAAGGCGAGGCCAGGATGGCCAAGGAGGTGGGGGCCCATGACTAGCGAGGTGGTGCGGGACCTCATGCTCTACGGTATGCTCATGGTTTCCGCCGCGGGTTTCTACGCCATGTTCTACGCCCTGGGGCGGATGCTGGGGAAGCCTTCGGTCGTTGCTTTCTCCTACCTCTTCGCCGCCTTGCAGGCCCTGGGGGCGTTGGGCATGATCCTGCCGTCCTATCTGGACCCATTCTGGAAGTACCTGATCGCCTTCAGCTCCTTGGTCTACCTATTCATTCCCCAGGGGATGTGGTGGGTGGTGACCACCTTTCACGAGAAGGAGCACGTCCATTAGCCTTTCCTTCCCTGTGCCGGACCCCGTAGTGGGGTTCGGCTTTCCATGTTTTTGTGTGGAGTTTTGTAGGGACTTTGGTCATAGGACATCTGTACTACTCGGAGTTTTCTATCCTAGTTAGTGGAGGTGAAAGCCATGAGGAAGGGGTTTGGACTGCTAGGCTTTTTACTGGTGGGGGTTTTGGCTTTGGCCCAGGCTCCGGCACCCCTAAGTCCGGTGGAAAAGGAGGAGGCAGCTAAAATCTACTTTGACCGCTGCGCAGGTTGTCATGGGGTGTTGCGGAAGGGAGCCACGGGTCCCGCCCTTGACCCCAAGAAGATGGCGGAAAAGGGAGTGGAGTACCTGAAGGCGGCGATCTTCGGCGGCCTGCCTGGGGGCATGCCCGATTGGGGACGGCAGGGGATTCTTAAGGAAAAGGATATCGAGCTTGTGGCCCGCTTCCTTTTGGAGCAGCCCCCGGCGCCTCCGGTCCCCACCTTTGAGGAGATCAAGAAGACCTGGAAGGTGCAGGTTCCCCCGGAAAAGCGGCCCACCAAACCGCTCCATAACCGCAACTGGCAGAACTTCTTCGGCCAGGTGCTCCGGGACACCGGACAGGTGGCCATCATCGACGGGGATAAGAAGGAACTGGTCACCATCGTGCCCACGGGCTTCGCCACCCACATCTTGCGCTCCTCGGCCACGGGCCGGTACTTCATGGCCATCGGACGCGACGGCAAGGCCAGCCTCATTGACCTTTGGATGAACCCACCCCAGGTGGTGGCGGAGTCCAAGCCCTGCGTGGATGCCCGGTCCATTGAGTCCAGCAAGTACAAGGGTTACGAGGACAAGTACGCGGTGGTGGGGTGCTACTGGCCGCCCACCATGGTGGTTCTGGATGGCCTTACCCTGGAGCCCCTCAAGATGGTCTCCACCATCTCCTACGCCAAGGGGGCCGGGGAGCTGGTGATGGAAGCCCGGGTGGCGGCCATCGTGGCCAGCCACTTTAACCCCGAGTGGATCGTAAACCTCAAGGAATCGGGCCAGACCTGGCTGGTGGACTACTCCAACCTGCACAAGAGGGGCCGTCCCCTACCCATCACCATGATCGATACCGACCTTTTCCTGCACGATGGGGGCTGGGCCCTGAAGCGCTACTTCATTGTGGCGGCCAACGCGCTGAACAAACAGATCCTTCGTTTGCTACTTGATCTGCACCCCTTGGGTATGAGAAAAGGGGGATGCTATGCGACCCGATCGCGAGCATCCCCTTTACCATCTTGACGCAGAAATCCTCCTGGTGGCTACCTACATCTGGGTCGACGACGCCCTCAAGGCCCTCCAAGCCCAAGGCATCCGCCTCCCCAAACCTCAGCGCCACCAAAAAGCTACCCTCCCCGAGCTCTTGACCATCGCTCTCTTCCTGACCTTCCTGGGCCTCGACCTCAGCAAAGGCTACCTCCTCGTACAAGCCCTCCTCCGCCCCTACTTCCCCTCCCTACCCCACCTCTCCCGCTTCCTCCGCGTCTTGCAAAACGCCCAGTCCCTCCTGGCCCACCTGGCCCTACGCCTGGCCCAGGGGCCCAGCCTCCTGCACGTGGTGGACTACAAGATACGGGCTACGCCCGTGACGAAGCCCCTCCCCATGGCCCACGGCCACCGCATTCGGGGCTACGCCCTGCCTGGCTCCGGGGTTGGGATTGGCCCTCTGGGGGGCTTTGCGGGCTACGCCCTGGTGGGGGTCATCAACGACCGGGGGCTGTTTCACCGCTGGGCCCTTCTGCCCGGGAATGCCCGGGAGACCTGGGCCAGGGAGCTTCTGGAGGGCTTGGAGCATGTCCTGGGGGACCGAGGCTTTCGTTGGGTGGAGGGGGTGGTCACGCCGCCCTACCGCACCCGGGGAGGGAAGGTGGTAGGCACCTCTTGGAGAGCATGGATGGGGAGGGTGAGGAACTGGATAGAGACGCGTTTCAGCGTGATGGTGCGTTCCCTAGGGCTTCACCGGATGGAGGCCCGGTCCTACTGGGGCTTGGTGGCGAGGGTGAACCTCATCCTTTTGGCCCACAACCTCATCCGGAGTCGGGTCCTCCTGGAGATGGCGGGGGTGGAGCTTTGAGGTAGCAAACGAAGGAACTGATCGTAATCGATACCAAGACCCGGGAGTTCGCCGCCGAGGTGGAGGCGGGGGTCAGGCCCCATCCGGGCCGGGGTTCCAACTGGGAGCACCCCACTTACGGGCCCGTTTGGGCCACGGGCAACATTGGTAGCCCCGAGGTGACCGTGGTGGGGGTGGATCCCGAGAAGCATCCCCAGTACGCCTGGAAGGTGGTCAAGCGGATCACCCTCCCCTACGCTGGTACCCTCTTCATCAAGACCCACCCCAACAGCCCCTGGGTCATCGTGGACTTCCCCATGAGCCCGAGCCCACAAGCTGCCGCTAGCCTCTGCGCCATAGACAAGCGCAAGCTGGAGGTCACCAAGTGCTGGGAGGTGCCCAAGGCCCAGGAGCTCAAGGCCCGCATGGTGCATCCCGAGTTCAACAAGGGGGGTACGGAGATCTGGGTTTCCGCCTGGGGTTCTAAGGACACCCCTACCTTCATCGTGGTCTACGACGCCCTGACCCTCAAAGGAAAGGCCCGCATCACTGGGGACTGGGTGCGCACTCCTACGGGGAAGTTCAACGTGTACAACACCGCTTACGACATCTACTAGCCCCCTGGGTCGAGGGCGGGGAGCGCCTGAACGCTCCCCGCTTGGCCTTGATCCCGGTCATGGCCGGCAGGGGGTCTTCCGGTTAGCTTGGCCCTATGGAGCGCCCCGAGTTTGCCCAGTACCCTTATCTGGTTGCCTGGGAGGTGACCAACGCCTGCCTCCTGGCCTGCCGCCACTGCCGGGCCTCGGCCATGCCCCACCCCTTGCCCGGGGAGCTTTCCACGGAGGAGGGGTTAAGGCTCATAGAGGAGGTGGCCACTTACCGTCCCAGGCCCCTCTTGCTCCTCACCGGGGGGGACCCCCTGGCCCGCCCCGACCTCCTTTTCCTCATCCAAAGGGCTCGGGAACTGGGCCTTAAGGTGGGCCTTACCCCGGCGGCCACCCCTCTCCTCACCCGGGAGAAGGTCTCCCAGCTCAAGGAGGCGGGGGTGACCCGGCTGGCCCTTTCCCTGGACGGGGCGAGCCCCCAAAGCCATGACGCCTTCCGGGGAGAGGAGGGCACCTTTGCCCGGACCTTGGCGGCCTTGGACTGGGCCAAGGAGGCGGGGCTTCCCACCCAGGTGAACACCACCGTGACCCGGGAAAACTGGCAGGAGATCCAGGCTTTGCCCGATCTTTTGGCGGAGAAGGGGGTGGTCCTTTGGAGCCTTTTCTTCCTGGTGCCCGTGGGGCGGGGGGCTCTCCTAAGGCAGCTTTCTGCCCAGGAGTTCGAGGAGGTGCTCCATTGGCTGTACGAGGTCTCCCTTTCCTACCCCTTCCATGTAAAGACCACCGAAGCCCACCACTTTCGCAGGGTGGTGTTAGAGAGGCGGAGGGAACTGGGGGCCCAGGACCGGGCCCTGGCGGCAGGAGAGAGCCTCTACCAGGAGTATTTCCAGGATGGCATGGAGCACTCCCGGCTTGGGGTTACGGATGGGAACGGCTTTGTCTTCGTGTCCGCCACCGGGGATGTGGCCCCTTCGGGGTTCTTGCCGGTTTACGCCGGCAACATCCGGGAGAAGCCTCTTCTGGAGATTTATCGACACAGCTCCCTCTTTCCGGAACTCCGCAACAAGGACCTTCTCAAAGGGAAGTGCGGGGTCTGCGAGTACCGCTTTGTGTGTGGGGGGAGCCGGGCCAGGGCCTGGGCGGAAACCGGGGATTATCTGGCCAGCGAGCCCCGATGCGTGTATGTGCCCCCGGCTTGGTTGGAGAAAGTGGGCAAGGTTCCAAGGGCGGGCGCCTAGGCGGGGGTGTGGTCCGGGCAGGCGAGGCGAAGGTCCAAAGGCGTTAGGGCCAGGCGGAGGAGGGAGCAGAAAAAACCCTCTTCTCGCCGCAAATAGCGGCAGGTAAGGCAAAGGCCGGTCTCGGGCACCGTTCCTTGGCGCACCAGCTCCGCCAGAAGCTCCATCAGTCCTAAAAGTAGGCCCTCCCGATTGGGTACGCCCTGTAGGGCCTGTAGCAGTGGGTCAGAATAGCTTTTCAAGGCTTGGATTAGGTGGAGCCCATCCTCCGTGGGCTGTAGAATCCAGCGCCGGCCATCCTTGGGGTCCTTGGTTCGGAAGAGAAGCCCTTTGCCCTCTAAGCTGCTTAGGGCCTCGCTCACCGTGGCTGGGGTCAGGGAGAGGAGTTCTGCCAGGGACACCACTCCCTGAGGCCTCTCAGAAAGGTGCATGAGGAGCTGGGCTTGTAGGGTCGTAAGGCCCAGGTGGTAGGCCTGCCGGGTGAGGAGGGCCCGCTCCACCTGGGCCAGGCGCTCCAAAAGGGCGAGGAGCGTTTCCTCTCTACGTTGGCCTTGCGAAGCGCCCACCTCTCCATCTTAGGGCCGGAAGGCGCTGAAGACGAAGTCGGTGTTGGCCACCCCCTGGTGGCAGGCGTGGCAAGAGGTGGGGTCGATGCTAAGGGGTTTCTTGTCGGGGCCAAAGGCGTAGTACCCCCAGTCTCCCGTGGCCCTATACCGGTCCGGATCCTTGACCATTACCCCGATAAGCTTTCTTGGGCCTTCCAGGAGGGCGTTTCCTTCCTCCTTGGCCTCGAGGAGATCAAAGACGATGACCGTGCCCTTGGGGAAGGGATCCTTCTTACCTTCCAGGTAGGTCTTCAGCCCGGTCTGGTTCACGTAGATGTGGTGCAAGCCGCCGAAGCTCTCGTAGAGGGGATGGTCGGGTTTGAGCTCCATGCTCTTCACGTGGGTCCAGAGCCGGTAGCCCTCGGGATAGGGGAAGGTGGGTGGCGAAGCCTGGCCGCTCCCGTACTGGTACTGGGCTAAGACCAAAAAGCTTAGGACCGTGAAGCCGAGAAACGCCGGTAGCTTCAGGCGCATACCCTACCTCCTTAGTACTCCTAAATACTAACCCCAGCCCTTGGCCCTGTCAAGGGGTCAGAAGGGCTGGGCTCAAGGCTCCTGCTCCTGCCCCAGGATCTCCGGCAGGGCCCTGGCGTTGTGGTAAGGCTCTTCTCTGGCAGCGAAGAGAAGGGCCACGGTCTTCTCTTGGATTAAGGCCCTGAGGCGTTCCAAGGCGGGGTTGCCCTCTAGCTCCTTCCGGTAGCGGCGGAGGAACTCCGGGTATTTCTCGGGGTCGTGGGCGAAGAAGCGGCGGAGCTCGTCAGAGGGGGCGAGTTCCTTGGCCCACCAGTGCACCTGGGCCTTTTCCTTGCTAAGCCCTCGAGGCCAGAGGCGGTCCACTCAACACCCACACCCCGTCCTCCGGGGATGCCGGCGCGTACAAGCTCTATCTTTAGAGCCATTCCGCTTCAGGTAGGACGCATTCCGGGCACTGTGCTCCCACAAAGCGCACCCAGTCCAGGATCTCCTCCACGCCTTCCACCGGCCCCAGGTGGTAGACTTCCAGGAAGGGGTCGGCCACCAGCACGCCCTTTTCCGGAATGGCGCGGACCAGGTTTCCTTCCCGGTCCACGAGGAGGGGCAAGGGGCTCTCCCGGGCTTCTTGGGCGAGGAGGAAGGCCCGAGCCTCGAGGGAAGCGAGCTCGGCTTTCCTCTGGGCCAAGACCTGGGCCGTCCCGGGGTCCCGTAGGAGAACCAGAATCTTTCCCTTAAGGTCCGGCAAATACACCCTTTGCCCTCCTGGGGTGTGGAGGGTATAGGGGGGAAGAGGTTTTCTCAAGGCTACCATGCCCTATTCTTGCCTTTCCCACTCCCCCATAAGTGTGCGTTTGTTCCCTGGGAGGCTTGGGGCGTGGGTTCCAAGGCCCCAGGCCCCTTGACCCCGGTCATGGACGGGCCAAAGGGAAGGGAGCAGGCTAGGCCTTGGAGGTAGCTATGCCCCACGTGATCTGCGAGCCCTGCATCGGCGTTAAGGACCGTTCCTGCCAGGAGGTTTGCCCCGTGGAGTGCATCTACGACGCCGGGGAGCAACTCTACATTCACCCGGACGAGTGCATTGATTGCGGGGCCTGTGTGCCCGCCTGCCCGGTGAACGCCATCTACCCTGAGGAGGACGTGCCCGAGCCCTGGCGGGTGTACGTGGAGAGGAACCGGGTTTGGGCCCACACCTTGGCCAACGTCCACGTCCTCGAGGACCCAGCTTAGCCCGAGGCCGACCGGGGGAGGGTCTGGCCCGGCTGGAGGACCCAGTAGGTTTCCCCTGGTCCCTGGCACAAGCCTCGGAAGGTGCAACCCCGGCAGCCGGTTCCACAGCCTAGGGGGCGAACGTAGCCCCGCTGGGCCAACTGGGCCAGGAGGAGTTCTGCTCCCGCCAGGGTCAGGCCCAGGGCCCGGGCCAGCTCGGCTGGGGTCTTGGGGGTCTTGAGGAGCTCGAGGGCACGTTCCATCACGGCACCACCCGGTGGGCGAGGAGGGCCAGAAGGTAGGCCACGCTCAGCTGGTAGCCCACGGCCAAAGCACTCCAGCGCAGGCCCACCACCTGCCGGAGGGCGGCCAGGGTGGACACGCAGGGGGTGTAGAGGAGGACGAAGACCAGGTAGGCCAGGGCCCCGGAGGGGGATGCGGCCTCCTTCAGGGCCGCCTGCAGGGGGGTGGGTTCCGGGGTCAAGGAGAGGTTCACCGTCAGGAGGGAGGTCAGGCCTTGGAGGGTGCCTTGGGTTGCCTGGACCAGGCCCTCTCCTAGGTTGCGGAGCCCTTCCCAGAGGCCCATGGGGGCTAGGGTTTCCCCTCCCAGGAAGCTCACCCCCAGGGTACCCACCACTACCTCCTTGGCCACGAACCCGGGGATGAGGGCCCCCACCAGCCGCCAGTCCTCCACCCCCAAGGGACGGAAGAGGGGGGTGAGGCCCTGGGCGAGGAGGGCGTAGGGGCTTTGCCCCAAGAGCGGGATGTGTAGAAGACCCCAGATGGCAAGGACTGCCAGCAGAATGGGTCCCCCAGCCCCTTGCACGAAGCTCCCCGTGCGGGCCGAGGAGAGGCGGAGGAGGAGCCTCAGGGGCGGGAAGCGGTAGGGGGGGAGCTCCATGGCCCCTTCCCCCCGGTCGGCCCGCAGCACCCGCCCCAGGAGGAAGGCGGTGAGAAGACCCACCAGGAGGCCCAGGAGGTAGAGGCCGAAGACCACCAGGGGGGCCTGCTGGGGGAAGAAGACGAAGGCGAAGAGGGTGAAGACGGGAAGCCTCGCCCCGCAGGCCAGGAAGGGGATGGCCAGGGCCACCCGCAAGCGGTCCAAGGGGTGGGAGAGGGCCCGGGTGGCGTAGATGGCGGGCACGTTACAGCCGAACCCCAAGACCAGAGGGATGAAGGCCTTGCCGGGCAGTCCCGCCCACTGCATGGCCCGGTCGGCCACAAAGGCCATGCGGGCTAGAAACCCGGAAAGCTCTAAAAAGGCCAGGGCCAGGTAGAGGAGGAAAAGGATAGGGGTGAAGGCGAGGACCGTCCCCACCCCGGCCACCAGCCCTTCCGCCAGGAAGGAGCGCAGGAGAGGGGGAAGAGGAAGGGCCCCGCTCCACCCCGCCAGAACCTCCTGCGTCCGGCCGATGAAATCCACCCAGGGGGCGGACAGGGCAAAGGTGAAGCGGAAGGTGAGGAACAGGGCCAAGAGAAAGAGGGGCAGGCCCAAGAGGGGGTGGAGGACCAGGCGGTCCAGCCGTTCCGTCAGGGGGGCAGAGCTCCCCTGGCGGTGAACTGCCCTCTCGTAGACCTCGCGGGCCTTCTGGTAGCGCCCCTCCAGGGCCAGGAGGTAGGGGTCGTGGCCCATGCGCTTCAAGCTTTCCCGTGCCCTTTGAACGGCCTCCAGCGCCTCTTGGGATAGGGGGAGGTTTTCCTCCCCCATGAGGGCCAAAAGGGCCAGGCCCCGATTGGGAATCCAAGGACCGAGGTGGTCTACTGCCTTCTCCAGGGGCTCGGGATAGCGCACCTTGGGGCTGGGGATGCGGGCCTCCTTCGCCTTGGGCAAGACTGCCGCCACCTGGCCTCGGCTGGCCACGGTGCCGGCCACGGGCAACCCCAGGGCTTCCTCCAGGGCCTCGAGGTCCACCTTCAGGCCCTTGGCCTCTGCCTCGTCCAGGAGGTTCACCACCAGAACCATGGGCAGTCCAAGCTCCGTGAGCTCCAGGGTGAGGACCAGGCTCCTTTCCAGGTTGCCCGCGTCCAGGACGTTGAGGACCAGGTCCGGGGGGTGCTGCAGGAGCTCGCGGGCCACCAGGGCCTCCTCGGGCGAGGTGGCAAGAAGGCTATAGGTGCCGGGGAGGTCCACCAGCTCCACCTGGGTCGGCCCCAGGTCCAGGCGGGCGGAAAGGCGCTCCAAGGTGGTCCCCGGCCAGTTGCCCACCGAGAGCTGGCTTCCCGCCAGGGCGTTGATGAGGGAGGATTTTCCGGTGTTGGGCCCACCCACCAGGGCCCAGCGTTTCGTGCGGGTGGAGGGGGCCTCCAGGGCGGCGTTATCGGGTGGGTCGCACCGGGGGCAGTTCATGGGGTTCTGCAACGCTCAGGGCTTCCACCAATATCCCCTTGGCCTCAGCCCGGCGGACAAGCAGGTAGGCTTCCCCGGCCCGAACCTCGAGGGGGTCCCCCAAAGGAGCTTTGAGGAGGATCTCCACCACCGCCCCAGGTCTTAACCCCAGGGCGAGAAGCCGCTTCTTTTCCGGGGGGATCTGGAGGATGCGGGCCCGGTGGCCAGGGGAAAGCTGGGCTAGGGAAAGCATAACCAACCTCCTGGGCCCAGGCTAAACCGCAACCGAGATAATGTCAAGTATTCCGCTCGGATTTTGTAAGTTAAAGCGATAACTACTCTCACTTGATCAGCTCCACCAAAGCTTGGGGGTTGGGAATCTCCACCCGCCGCCCCCTTAGCTGGATCAGGCCCTGGCGGTAGAGCTGGCCCAGGTTGCGGGAAACCGCCTCGGGCACGGTGCCCAAAAGGGCGGCAAGCTCGGGGTTGGTGGGCAGGTGAAAACCCTGCCCCTCCTGGGCAAGCTTGTCCAGGAGAAACTCGCAAAGCCGCTCCCGCACCTCATGGAAGACCAGGCGGTCCAGAAGGTGGAGAAGCTGCCCCTGGCGACGGGCCAGGTAGCGGATGAGGGCCCGGGCCAAGGGAGGGCGGGCCTCCACCAGCTGGAAGAAGCGTTCCTTGGGAATGGCCAGGACCTGGCTGTCCTCCAGGGCCTCGGCGCTGGCGGGGTAGGTCGGCCGCTCCAGGAAGAGGGCCACCTCGGCCAGGACCCGTCCTGGGCCTTCCAGGTGGAGCACCACCTGCTTGCGTCCCTCAGGGTCCAGCTTGTACACCTTGATGAGGCCCCTTTCCACCACGAAGAGGGAGCGCACAGGCTCCCCCTCGAGGAAGAGCACCTCCCCCCGCTTTAGCCGCCTGGCCCGGGCCTCGTGTTCCAAAGCCTTGAGGTCCTCGAGGGCCAGGTCTCGGAAGAGGGGAACCTGCCTGAGGTCCATCCCTTACCCCTTGAGGAGGGCCAGGCGCCTTTGCGCGTCCTCCAAGTAGGGCTCCAGCTTTAGGGCCCGGGCGTAGGCTTCCTTGGCCACCTCCACGTAGCCCAACGCTTCGGCCAACTCCCCAAGACGCAGGAGGCCGGCAAGGGCCCGGTCCTGCAGGTAGTTCCGCTCCACCTCCGTCCACTCCCCATAGGGGTCGTCCCCGAAGAGGGGGCCTTTGTAGAGGTCCAGGGCCTGCCGAAGCGTTTTGAAAGCGGAAAGCCCCTCCTCGAGGTCGGCCTTGCGCATCAGCTCCTCAAAGCGCTCAAAGTCCAGGAAGCGGTCTTCAGGGAGCTTCAGCCGGTAGTACTCTCCTTCCCGCTCCACGATGCCAGGCAGGGTTTTGCGGAGGTGGTAAACCAAGGTGTACAGCTCCTGCCGAGCCCTGTCCAGCGGAAGGTCGGGCCAGAGGGTTTCGCAGAGCTCGTCCACGTAGAGAGCCCGGTCCTTGTGGGCCAGAAAGTACTTGAAAAGCTGGTACGCCCCACCCCGCCCGAAGCTTTTGGGGCTGAGCTCTTTCCCCCGGTACCGCAGGTGGAACCGCCCCAGGGCGTAGACCTCCAGCTCCGGGGAATCGGCCTTTTCCTGGTTTGGGGAAGGAAAGAGAAAGGGAACCGCCAGTCTGGAAAACCACAGGGCGGGGGCTGCCGGGCGGGTGGCGGGCTTGAGGGGACGGGCGTGGAATAGGGTCGCCGTGGCCACCACCTCCCCCCGGGCCCATAGGGGCAGGCAGATCCTGGGGCGTCCTTGGGCCTCGGGGCAGGGGGGAAGACCGTTTTTGTGGCCCACCACCAGCCCTTTCCAGGCGGGGCAGTCCCGCATGGCGCATGAGGGCACCAGGCCTACCTCCCACCGCTCTCCTCCGCGCGCCGCCACCCGGACCCCGGTAGCCTGGGTGAGGCGTCGGATCTCCCTCAGAAAGGATAACCGCGCCTCGGAAATCTCGCCCCGGTAGAGGTGTTGGTGGAGGGCTTGTAAGCCTACCTCCCCTAACCGGGTGAGGAGGGTGTACAAGGTGCTGGCAAAGAGGGGGCCGATGCGGGAGAGGGTTTCCAAAACCTCCTCGTGGTCCACCTCCGGGTCCCGGGAGGCCAGGTTCAGGACCCCGATGAGCCCTTGGGGCAGCTCCAGGGGGTAGCAGACATAGGTTTGGTAGCCGAGCTGCTTTACCTTTTGGCGCAGATACCGGGGGTCTTCCCCGAGGGTGTGGGTGAAGAGGGGTTCCCGATGCAAGGCCACGATGCCGGGGTAACCCTCCCCCAGCTGGAACCAAGGTCTTTCCAGGAAGGCCTCCCGGTGGAGGCCCTCGTAGGCCGTCAATATCAGGTGGTGCCCCTCCGGGTCAATGAGGAAGAGCTCGGAAGCCTCCATGCCCAGGGCTAAGCGCAGGACCTTGAGAAACTCCTCCAGGGCACTGGGGAAGTTCTCGGGGTTTTGCAGGAGGTGCTGGGTGAGGCGGGAGAGTTCCAGAAGGAGGTCAGGGGGTTCGGCCCGCTCGGGATAGAGCTCCACCACAAAACCGTCCTTTTCCCGATACCCCTGGCAGCGGAGGCGCCGCCCCTTGGCCAACAAGGGAGTGCTGGCCCGGTAGGCCCCCCGCCTGAGCTCCCGTTGTACCGGGCAACGGGGGCAAAGGGGGCGGCCGAAGGGATCCTGACCCTGGACGAGGGCGGCACAGGGGAGGTTTGTCCCTTCCAGGCCCAAAGAGGAGTTGGCCTCCAACACAGCCGCCCGCCCCTCCCGGTCCAGACGCAGGCGGGCTAAGGGCTTCATCGCCTCTCAGGGTAAGCCCATCTCTTAGGACAGATGTCCCGAAAGGGAAAAGTGGCCGTTAGGGCCCGGATCCACACTGGGAGCCGGAGGTGGAGATGAAGGGTAGAAGGCTGGTTTTCCTAGCCCTGGTCCTGGCCCTGGCCCCGGCGCTAGCCCAGGACGGGCAGGCCCTTTACGGCCAGTACTGCGCGGCCTGCCATGGCGCAGAGGGGCAGGGCATCCCCGGGGCCATCCCTCCTTTAGCGGGGAACCCCAAGGTGCAGGACGAGGCCCATGTGGTGAAGGTGGTGCGGGAGGGGCTTTCTGGCCCGCTGGAGGTAAACGGGGTGACCTATAGCGGGGTCATGCCCCCCATGCCCCAGGTGTCCGAGGCCGAGGCTCGGGCCATCGCCCAGTATCTGAAGGGTCTCTCGGGTGCCCAAGCCGAAGCCAAAGCGCCGGCCCCCCAGGTGCAAGGGGATGCCGCTTTGGGCCGGGCGCTATACCTGGGGCAAAAAGCCCTGCAAAACGGTGGGGCGCCCTGCCAAGCCTGCCACACGGTGGCGGGGGTGGGCTTCCTGGGCGGGGGGTCTATGGGGAAAGACCTCACGGATGCCGCCAAGCGCCTAGGGGGCGAGGCAGGGCTTACGGCCCTATTACAAAACCCCGCTTTCCCTGTGATGCGGGAAGCCTACAAGGGCAAGCCCCTGACCGAGGTGGAGGCGTCAGCCCTGGCCGCTTTTTTGGTGCAGGTTGCCAACGAGGTGCCAAGGCCCGCTTCCCTGTACCTGGGTCGGTTCTTGGTGGCGGGGTTGGTCCTTTTGGGGCTCCTGCTGCTTTACCAGGCCATCCTCTGGCAGCTGAGGCCCAAGAGCCTGGCGGAGCGTATCCAAGACCAGCTTAGGAGGTAAACATGAAAGATTGGATTAAGGAAATAGAAAGCCCAGCGGAGAGGAAGTGGGAGGAGTTCTACCGCAACCGGTTCCAACACGACAAGCGGGTGCGCACCACCCACGGGGTGAACTGCACGGGGTCTTGCTCGTGGGAGGTTTTCGTTAAGGATGGGATCGTCACCTGGGAGCTCCAGGCCACCGACTACCCGAGCCTCGAGGCGGGCCTGCCCCCCTACGAGCCTAGGGGGTGCCAGCGGGGCATCAGCTTCAGCTGGTACCTCTATAGCCCCATCCGGGTGAAGTACCCCTACGCCAAGGGGGCCCTTCTGGACCTCTGGCGGGAGGCCAAAAAGCAGCATCCCGACCCCGTGGCTGCCTGGGAGGCCATCCAGAGCGATCCCCATAAGCGCAAGCGCTACCAGAAGGCAAGGGGTAAGGGAGGCTTCCGGCGGGTGAGTTGGGACGAGGTCCTGGAGCTCATCGCCGCCGCGGTGGTTTCCACGGTGAGGCGCTACGGGCCGGACCGGGTGATCGGGTTCTCCCCCATCCCGGCCATGAGCCAGATCTCCTACGCCGCAGGAAGCCGCTTCCTCTCCCTCCTGGGCGGCGTGCCCCTGAGCTTTTACGACTGGTACTGCGACCTGCCCAACGCTTCTCCCGAGATCTGGGGAGAACAGACGGACGTTCACGAGTCCGCCGACTGGTACAACGCCCGCTTCATCGCCGTCATGGGCTCCAACCTCAACATGACCCGCACCCCCGACACCCACTTCATCGCCGAGGTGCGCCACGCTGGGGCCAAGCTCACCGTCTTCAGCCCCGACTTCTCCCAGGTTTCCAAGTACGCCGACTGGTGGATTCCCATTAACCCTGGCCAGGACGGGGCCTTCTGGATGGCGGTGAACCACGTCCTCCTCAAGGAATACTACGCCGAAAGGGAGGTGCCCTACTTCCAGGACTACCTGAAGCGCTACACCGACGCCCCCCTCTTGATAGAGATCCGGGATGGCCGTCCCGGGCGCTACCTCAGGGCTAACCGCCTCTCGGAGTACGCCGAGGAGGAAAACGGGGACTTCAAGCTTCTCTTGTGGGACGAGGCCAAGGGCCCCAGGATGCCCATGGGCACCCTCGGCTTCCGCTGGCAGAAGGAGAAGGGTAAGTGGAACCTGAAGCTAGAAGACCCCAGAACCGGCGAGCCCTTAAACCCCCACCTGAGCCTCTTGGGGGTGGAGGACGAGGTCCTTCTCCTGGAGTTTGACGACTTCGCCTCCGACCAAAAGCTCAGGCGGGGCGTGCCCGTGAAGTACGTGACCACCAAGGACGGGGAGAGGGTGGCGGTGGCCACGGTCTTTGACCTCCTCATGGCCCAGTTCGGGGTGGGGCGGGGTCTTCCGGGGGATTACCCCAGGGATTACGAGGACGAACGGCCTTACACCCCCGCTTGGCAAGAGAAGTGGACCGGGATCCACCGGGATACCCTCCTTAAGTACGCCCGCTCCTGGGGGGAGAACGGCCTCAAGACCAAGGGGAAAAACCTCATCATCATCGGGGCGGGCATCAACCACTGGTACCACAACAACCTCATGTACCGGGCGGGGATCGTGGCCCTCATGCTCACGGGAAGCGTGGGGGTGAACGGCGGGGGCCTGGCCCACTACGTGGGCCAGGAGAAGCTGGCCAACCAGGCCTCCTGGGGTCCCATTGCCTTCGCCACCGACTGGGGCTATCCCCCCAGGCAGCAGAACACCCCGAGCTTCCACTACGTCCACTCCGACCAGTGGCGCTACGAGCGGGGCTTCTCCGCCTACGACAAGACGGCCCAGGGGCTCTCCGACCACACCATCGACCACCAGGTGCGGGCGGTGCGCAAGGGGTGGCTCCCCTTCTTCCCCCAGTTCAACAAAAGCCCCCTCGAGGTGGTCAAGGAGGCGGAGGCCAGGGGAGCCAAGACCGAGGCGGAGATCGTGGGGTACGTGGTGGAGGCCTTGAAGCGGGGGGAGCTTCGCTTCGCCGTGGAGGACCCCGACGCCCCCGAGAACTGGCCCAGGGTCTGGTTCATCTGGCGGGGGAACGCCATCGGCACCAGCGCCAAGGGGCACGAGTTCTTCCTCAAGCACTACCTAGGCACCCACACGAACCTGGTGGCGGAGGAGAAGGCGGAGGGGCAGGTGCAGGAGGTGGTTTACCGCAAGCCGGCCCCCGAGGGGAAGCTGGACCTGGTGGTCGACCTCAACTTCCGCATGGACACCAGCGCCCTCTACTCCGACATCGTCCTCCCCGCCGCCACCTGGTACGAGAAGGACGACATCAACACCACGGACCTCCACACCTTCATCAACCCCCTGCAGGCCGCCGTGCCCCCGGCCTGGGAGTCCAAGCCGGACTGGGAGATCTTCAAGGCCGTGGCCAAGAAGGTGTCGGAGCTGGCCAGGGTCCACCTACCCAAGCCCGTCAAGGACATCGTCATGATCCCCCTCCAGCACGACACCCCGGACGAACTGGCCCAGTTTGAGGACCGGGACTGGAAGAGAGGGGAAGCGGAGCCCATCCCCGGCAAGACCATGCCCAAGTTCCGGGTGGTGGAGCGGGACTACACCCAGCTCTACGAGAAGATGGTGACCCTGGGGCCAGCTGTGGAGAAGAACGGGGTGGGGATGCACGGGCTTTCCATCCCGGTGGAGGACTTCTACCGGGAGCTTGCCGAGCGCCAGCCCCGGCTTTTCCAGGGGGAGAAGCGGCCGAGCCTCGAGGAGGCCCGCCAGGTGGCCGAGGCCATCCTTTTCCTGGACCCCGTTTCCAACGGGGAGCTGGCCTACCGGGCCTTTCTGGACGAGGAGAAAAAGACCGGCGTCAAGCTCACCGACCTGGCCGAGGGGAGCCGCCATGTGCGCATCTCCTTCAAGGACCTGGTGGCCCAGCCCCGCCGCCAGCTCACCACCCCTACTTGGAGCGCCATCATCAACCAAGGCCGGGCCTACAGCCCCTACACCCTGAACGTGGAGCGGCTCATCCCCTGGCGCACCCTCACGGGGAGGCAACACTTCTACCTGGACCACCCCAACTACCTGGCCTGGGGCGAACACCTCCCCACCTACAAGCCAAGGCCCGAGGTCCACATGCTTCAAGAAACGGAGAAGAGCGCCCAGGAGGCAGGCGGCAAGCTCATGAACTACATCACCCCCCACGGGAAGTGGTCCATCCACTCCACCTACTCGGAAAACCACCGCATGATGACCCTCTCCCGGGGCGGGTACCCCATCTGGCTCAACGACAAGGATGCGGCGGAGCTGGGCATTAAAGACAACGACTGGGTGGAGCTCTTCAACGACAACGGGGTCTTCGTGCAGCGGGCCATTGTTTCCGCCCGCATCCCTAGGGGTACGGTTTTCGTCTACCACGCCACCGAGCGCACCGTGGGCATTCCCAAAAGCCCCTTGCGAGGCAAGCGGGCGGGGATGAACAACTCCCTCACCCGCGCCCGCTTGAAGCCCGTCTTGATGTCGGGCGGCTACGCCCAGTTCACCTACGCCTTCAACTACTGGGGGCCGGTGGGGGTGAACCGGGATACCTGGGTCTTCGTGCGCAAGCTGGAAAGGCCCCCGGAGTGGTGAGAAAGGAGGAACGCCATGAGGGTTAGAGCCCACATGTCCATGCTCTTCCACCTGGACAAGTGCATCGGCTGCCACACCTGCTCCGTGGCTTGCAAGAACCTCTGGACCGACCGCAAGGGCGCGGAGTACATGTGGTGGAACAACGTGGAAACCCGCCCCGGGGCGGGCTACCCCACGGGCTGGGAGGATCAGGAGCGCTTTAGGGGCGGCTGGGAGTTTAAGGACGGCCACCTGGACCTCCGCCTCCACTCCCGCACCCAGGGGCTTTTCCGCCTCTTCTTCAACCCCGCCCTGCCCTCCCTGGACGACTACTACGAGCCCTATACCTTCCGCTACAACGACCTCTTCACCAGCCCGGAAGGGGAGGACCAGCCCACCGCCATCCCCGTCTCCATGATCACGGGGGAGCCCATGACCCCTGAGGCCGGTCCCAACTGGGACGACGACCTTGGGGGAAGCCCCCTTTACGCCCAAAACGACCCTAACCTGCAGGCCCTGGATCCAGAGGTACAGGCCCAGCTTTCCGAGATCGAGGGGGTGGTCTTCCAGTACCTGCCCCGCATCTGCAACCACTGCCTGAACCCGGCCTGTGTGGCCGCCTGCCCCTCGGGGGCTATCTACAAGCGGGCGGAGGACGGGGTGGTCCTGGTCAACGAGAACAAGTGCAAGGCCTGGCGCATGTGCGTGGCCGCCTGCCCCTACAAGAAGGTCTACTACAACTGGGCCACGGGCAAAAGCGAGAAGTGCATCCTCTGCTTCCCCCGGCTGGAAACCGGCCAGGCCCCCGCCTGCGCCCACTCCTGCGTGGGGCGGATCCGCTACATGGGAGTGCTCCTCTACGACGCCGACCGCATCCCCGAAGCGGCCATGGTGCCCGACGAGGAGCTGGTGGAGTCCCAGCTGAGGGTCATCCTGGACCCCTTCGACCCCGAGGTGATCGCCGCGGCCAAGGCCGAGGGCATAGACGATGGCTGGATCAAGGCTGCGCAGAACTCTCCGATTTACAAGTTCGTGAAGGTCTGGCGCCTGGCCCTGCCCCTGCATCCCGAGTACCGCACCCTGGCCATGATGTTCTACGTCCCGCCCCTCTCCCCCGTGGTTTCCACGGTGGAGAAGGCCCTGAGGGCCAGCCAGGGGAACGGGGGCCTGGTGCGCCTGGACTTGCCGGAGACCGACCTGGACTTTGAGCTCTACGAGAGCCTAGAGAAGGCCCGCCTGCCCGTGAAGTACCTGGCGAACCTCTTCGCTGCCGGCAACGAGGCCCTCATCGTCCCCGTGCTCAAGAAGATGCTGGCGGTGCGCATCCTGAAGCGGCAGGAGAGCCTCGAGGGCCGGCCCACGGAGAAGGCCCTGAAGGTTTTGGCGGACGCCGGCCTCACCCTGGAGGAGGCCGAGGCCATCTACCGCCTCACCACCCTGCCCACCCTGGAGGAGCGCTTCGTCTTGCCTCCCTACCACCGGGAGATGGCGGCGGAGGTCTGGAAGGACCCCCTGGCCCACAAGGGGGAGGCGGGCTTCGGCTACATCCAGCCGCCCTTAAGGGGGGAGTAGGAGGAGACCATGGGCAACGCCACCCTTCTGGAAACCCTGGCCCTGGCCCTGGACTACCCCACGCCGGGCCGCTTGGAGGAGCTCTGGCGGCGCTGGATCGAGTGCCCTAGGGGCCCCGCCAAGCAGAAGCTGGAGCGCTTTTTGCGCCAGGTGGAGGAGCTTTCCCTGGGAGAGTGGGAGGAGCTTTACACCCGCACCCTGGACCTGACCCCCACCACCGCCCCCTATGTGGGCTTTGCCGTATACGGGGAAAGCTACCAGCGGGGGGAGCTTCTGGCCGCCTTGGTGCGGGCCTTCCGGGAGATGGACCTGGACCCGGGGAGCGAGCTTCCCGACCACTTGGCCAACGTCCTCCGCTACTTGGCCCGCTCGGAAAACCCCCTTCCCGAGCTTCTGGAGATCCTGCCCAAGGCCCTGGAGGAGATGCACAAGACCTTGAAGACCTTAGACGCCAAGAACCCCTATCTCCTGGTCCTCGAGGGGGTCCAGGAAGCCTTGCAGGGAGTTCTGGCAAGGAGGTGAAGGATGAATTGGAACGCCCTTCTCTTCGGCGTCTTCCCCTACATCGCCCTCACCTTGGCGGTGGCGGTTACCGCCTACCGCATGGTCTACCGGCCCTTTTCCGTTTCCGCGCAGTCCAGCCAGCTTCTGGAGCAAAAGCGCCTTTTCTTCGGCTCCGTGGCCATGCACTGGGGCTTGGTGATCGTGCTTTTGGGCCACCTCCTGGCCCTCTTCCTCCCCAAGGGGCTTCTCCTTTGGAATGCGGTGCCTTTAAGGCTTTACCTCCTGGAGATCACCGGGCTCGGCCTTGGGCTTTGGGCCCTCGTGGGCACCTACGTGCTCCTGGCCCGGCGGATCTCCGTGGCCCGGGTGCGGGCGGCTTCCACCGCCATGGACTATGTGGTGCTGGTGGTGGTCTTCGTCTCGGCGCTCACGGGGGTTCTCACCGCCCTCCTTTACCGCTACGGGAGCTTTTGGTTCCCCGCGGTCATGACCCCCTACCTCTGGTCCATCCTCACCCTGCAGCCCAGGCCGGAACTCATCGCCGACCTGCCCTTCTGGACCCAGCTCCACGTCTTTAACTTCTGGCTCCTGCTTGCCGTCTTTCCCTTCTCCCGCCTGATCCACATCCTCACCGTGCCCTTGGGCTACCTCTTTAGGCCCTGGCAAATCGTCATCTGGGTGCGCAAGCTGGCGAGGTGAACCATGGTCCACGATCCCATTCAGCTGAAACAAGAGCGTCCCGATCGCGTCCGAGTCCTTTGGCTGTCCACCCTTGGCTTTACCTTAATGTTCGCGGTGTGGCTGATGTTCGGGGTGCTGGGAGTGCCCATCCGCAAGGAGTTTGGCCTTACGGATGTGCAGCTTTCCTGGCTCTCGGCGGTGGCCATCCTGAATGGCTCGCTGTGGCGGCTTTTCGCCGGTATCTTCACCGACCGCTACGGGGGGCGGCTGATCTTCAGCCTGATGCTCCTCTTCACCGCCATCCCCGCCTACCTGGTTTCCCGGGCGGGGAGCTACCAAGAACTTCTTCTCTACGCCTTCCTGGTGGGGTTTGCGGGGAATGCCTTCAGCGTAGGCATCGCCTGGAACTCCGCCTGGTTCCCCAAGGACCAGCAGGGTTTCGCCCTCGGGGTCTTTGGCGCGGGGAACGTGGGCGCCAGCGTGACCAAGTTCATCGGTCCGGCCCTGATCGCCAGCATCCCCCCTGCTGGGTACCTGGGGAGCCTCATCCCTGGGGGCTGGCGCTTCATCCCCTTTCTTTATGCGGTCCTCCTCGTGCTCATGGGCTTCCTCATGTGGTTCGGCACCCCCAGGCGGGACAAGCGCCCGGGGCAGGGAAGGCCCTTCTTGGAGATGCTGAAACCCCTTCGGTACGTGCGGGTTTGGCGCTTCAGCCTCTACTACGTGGTGGTCTTCGGGGCCTATGTGGCCTTGAGCGCTTGGCTGCCCAAGTACTACGTGGACGTCTTCGGCCTTCCCCTGCATGAGGCTGCTTTGCTCACCGCGCTCTTCATCTTCCCTGCGAGCCTTTTGCGCCCCGTGGGCGGCTACTTCTCCGACCGCCTAGGAGCCCGGAGGGTCATGTACTGGACCTTCGGCATTATCCTTCTGGCTTCCGGCATCCTCATGATGCCCGAGGGGCACATTGTTCTCTACACCAAGCAGGGGACCAAGGAGGTCATGCAGTTCAACATGAACGTTTGGCTCTTCACCGCCTTGGTCTTCCTGATCGGCGTGGGCATGGGCGTGGGCAAGGCCGCGGTTTACAAGCACATCCCCACCTACTTCCCCAAGGACGTGGGGGCCGTGGGGGGGTTGGTGGGCCTCTTGGGTGCCTTGGGGGGCTTCTTCCTGCCACCCCTCTTTGCCTACGCCCAGGCCTGGACGGGTCTACCCCAGATGACCTTCTTCGTCCTCTTTGTACTGACGGCCATCGCCTTCCTCTGGATGCACTTCACCGTTATGCAGCTTTTACAGGGGGAGGCCAAGCACCTGAGAAACGATTTTGAGCTGAAAGGAGACCGGCCATGCTAAGGGCAGTTAAAGGCACCTGGATCACCGACTGGAACCCCGAAGACCCCAAGCGCTGGGACCCCGCCTTGGCCTGGCGCACCCTTTGGATCACCACCTTCAACCTCACCCTGGCCTTCATCACCTGGTTCGTGGTGAGCGCCCTGGTGGTGCGCCTGCCCAAGGTGGGGTTTGAGCTTTCCACCACGCAACTTTTCTGGCTTACCGCCATGCCGGGGCTGGCCGGGGGTACCTTGCGCATCATCTGGACCTTCCTGCCCCCCATCCTGGGGACCCGGCACCTGGTGACCTTTTCCACCCTGCTTCTTCTCATCCCCCTCTTGGGCTGGGGCTTTGCGGTGCAGAGTACGGAAACCCCTTATTGGGTGCTTCTCCTCCTGGCCTTCTTGGCGGGGATCGGCGGGGGGAACTTCTCCGGCTTCATGCCCTCCACCAGCTACTTCTTCCCCAAGCGCCTCCAGGGAACAGCTTTAGGCTTGCAGGCGGGGATAGGCAACTTCGGGGTCTCGGTGGTGCAGTTCGTGACCCCCTGGGTCATCGGCTTTGCCCTCTTCGGCTCCCTCCTGGGGGGGCCCCAGGCCTTCACCCCCAAGCCCGGGGTGTCCCAGCCCATCTGGCTGCAAAACGCCACCTTCCTCTGGGTGCCCTTTGTGCTGGTGGGGTCGTTGCTGGCCTGGGTGTACCTGAGAAGCGTCCCGGTCCGGGCCAACTTCCGCGAGCAGTTTGACATCTTCCGGGACAAGCATACTTGGATCATGACCAGCCTTTACATCATGACCTTTGGCTCCTTCTCCGGGTTCTCCGCCATCTTTCCCCTCCTCATCCGTGAGGTCTACGGGAAGTTTGAAGGGGCCCCGGATCCCTTGAAGTACGCCTTCTTGGGGCCGCTGGTGGGCTCTTTGGCCCGCATCCTGGCGGGGCCCATCTCGGACCGCTACGGCGGGGCCGTCGTCACCCAGGTTTCCGCCATCGGCATCTTCCTCTCCGCCCTTCTGGTTACCCTCTTCACCCGGCCCACCTCTTTGGAGCAGTTCCCCTTCTTTGCCCTGGCCATGCTCCTGGTCTTTTTCTTCAGCGGGGTGGGGAATGCCAGCACCTTCAAGCAGATGCCCATGATCTTCCCGCCCAGGCAGGCGGGGGGGGTCATCGGCTGGACCGCGGCCATCGCCGCCTACGGGCCTTTTATCTTTTCCACCCTGGCCGCCTACACCCAGCGGACGACGGGGGGGTTCACCGCCTTCTTCTACGCCCTTATGGCCTTCTACGCCCTGAACCTCTTTTTGAACTGGTACTACTACGCCAGGAGGGGAGCGGAGAAACCTTGCTAGAGGGGCTTTTGGACCATACCCGGGCAAGCATGCCTTGCCCGGGTCTTTGCTTGACCCAGGTCATGGCGGATGGGGGGGAAGGTGGTGGAGGCTTAGGCCATGGAGCTGGATGTGTGGACCTTACCTCCCCGGGAACGGCACCCTAGGATTTTTGCCCTTTTTGACGGCCTAAAGCCCGGGGAGAGTTTTGTCTTGGTCAACGACCACGACCCCAAGCCCCTTTACTACCAGCTCATGGCGGAAAGGCCAGGCCAGGTGGACTGGGTGTACCTCGAGGAGGGACCGGAGGTATGGCGGGTGAGGATCGGCAAGAGGTAGTCCGGCCCGAGATGAGGGTGGCCGAGGTTCTCAGGCGCTGGCCAGAGCTCCTTCGGGTCCTGGTGGAGGCGAGCCCAGCCTTCCAGAGGCTCAAGAACCCCCTTCTGCGCAAGACCCTGCCCAACCTGGTCACCGTGGCCCAGGCGGCCAGGATGGGGGGGCTGGAGCCGGAGGAGCTGGTGGCCCGCTTGAACCGGGCCCTGGGGGTGGAGGCCAGGCCGGAGGTGCTGGGGGGAGAAGCAGAAAGCCTTCTTGGCGCCCCGCCGCCTCCCTGGCTCTCCGCTCCCCTTGGCTTTCACCTGGACGTGCGGCCCATCTTGGAAAGGGGTGGGGAGCCCTTCCAGGCCATCATGGCGGCGGCCCGGGAGGTGGGACCTGGGGAGAGGCTGGTTTTGGAGGTGCTCTTTGAGCCCATCCCCCTTTACAAGGTCCTGGGGAAGCAGGGCTTTTTAGCCTGGTGCGAGCGGCTTGGAGAGGGGCACTACCGCGTTCACTTTTACCGCCAGGGGGTGGGGAAGGGGCAGGAGGTGGCGGCTGGCCCGGCCTCCTTAAGTGAGGCGGATTGGGAAAGCTACCAGGCGGAGGTCTACATTGAGGAGAACCTCGAGCCCCCCCTGCCCATGATGCGGGTCCTGGAGGCCTTGGCCAGCCTAAGGCCCGGGGAGAAGCTTCTGGTCCACCACGTGCGCAGGCCGGTGCACCTCTTGGCCCGCCTTCAGGCAGAGGGGCACACCTACCTGCTGAAGGATCTCGGCCCAGGGCAGGTGAAGATCCTGATCCGCAAAGGAGGTTAGGCCCTAGGGGCGCTTTCCTGGGGGAACCCATGGGCTTTTGGCACTTTCTCTTCATCCGGGCGGCTTTGGTGTATTTGGTCTACACGGCTTTGCTGGGCACTCTGTTCTACCTCCTGCCTGGCCTTCAAGGTCCCTTTCGCCCCTCCCACGTGCATGCGGGGCTCGTAGGCTTCTTCCTGCAGATGGTCATGGGGGTGGCCTACTGGCTGATGCCGAGGCCCGGGGGTTTGAGGCAGGATGGCCTCGAGGGGCTCACCTTCGTTCTTCTCAACGCTGGCCTGCTCCTAAGGCTCGTCCTCGAGCCCCTCTATTTCCTGGGCCAAGAGGGCCTGCGCCCTTGGCTTGCGGTGGCCGGCGGGTTCCAGCTCCTGGCTGCCTTGGTTTTTGCCTGGGCCATGCGGAGGCGGGTGGTCACGGGGGATATGCTGAGGAAAATGCGCGAGGAAAGGGAAAGGGGGGGAGGATGAAGGAGGCGGTGAGCCTGTCCGAGGAGGCCTTGGTGCTGGACCTGCCGCCTTTGCCCGAGGAGGTCTTTGCCGACCTCCTTGCCTTTGGCGGGCTGGGGGAAGAGGAGAAAAGGGCCATGCGCCTGGAGGCGGAAAGGCTTCTGGAGGGGGCCGCGGCCTTCGTGGCCCGGGTCTACGACCACCTGAGCCGCCATCCCGGCACCGCCCGGGCCCTGGGTTGGGAGGGAAGGGTGCCCGAGGAGGAGCTTTACACAAGGCGGGCCTTCTTCTCCGCCTGGTTGGCCCGCACCATCGGCGTGGACACCTCCAAGGAGTTCGCCCGGGAGGTGTACCGGGCGGGGCTTTGGCATGGGGGCTTGGGGCCCAAGGCGGCCTACATTCCCCCCGAGTACGTGGGCCTCTCCTTCGCTGAGGTGGGGCGGTACGTGGCGGAGAGGGTGCGGGACGTGCGCCCCTGGCTCGTCTACCTCGCGGCCCAGGAGGAGGTGATGCGGAAAGGGTTTGACGCCGCTTTGGCCCTCAGGGAGGGGGAGGGTACCGTGCGCTTCCAAGCCTTGGGCCTGGCCCAGCCCGCCCTGCCCAGGCCCCTGGCCCTAGGGGCGGGGAGCGTGGGGGAGGCGCTCTTTAAGGTCTTTGCCGTGAACCCCGGCCTGAGGGATCTGGCCCTCGAGGCCCTCCCCGCCGAGGAGGAGGTGGGGCTTTGGCTTTCCCCCAAGACCTTCTATCGCCTCAGGCCCCGCTGGGCTGTCCTCCTCAACGGCCGGGATGTGCGCTACTTGGAGGGCCTGGCCACCCCTTTGGCCGCGGGGGACCTTCTCACCCTTTTGCCCCCGGGCCGCTAGGGCTTGACCTGGGTCATGGCCAATCCCGAGCGGCTGGCTCAGGATTAAGCCGATGTTGGCGACGGCCCACACCCGCGTGATTCCCCTCGCCATCCCCGCTGGCTTCGTCTTCCTGGGGGAGGGGTTTTTCCTGGCGGCCGGCCTTCTTCTTGCCCTTCACCCGGAGGCGCTCCCCGTACCCCGGCATCCTTGGGGTTTGGCCGTGGCCCACCTTTTCCTTTTGGGCCTTGGGGTGGGGGTGCTGCTGGGGGCCATGCACCAGCTTTTGCCGGTGGTCCTGGAGGCGCCCCTCTTTCGCCCGGAATGGGGGTATCCGGTGATGGCCCTCTGGGCCCTAGGGGTAGTCCTCCTGGCCTCGGGCTTTGCCTGGGTGCCCCCCCTGGTTCCCTGGGGTGGGGGCTTGGTCCTGGCCGCCCTCCTCTGCTTCGCCTACCACACCTACCTCACCTTTCGCCAAGCCCCGCGCTGGAACCCAGACTTGACCGTTATACCGCATAGAGCCCCAGGAACCTGAGGGCGGAGAGGGGATGGAAGGAGA
>NZ_JAKEDT010000026.1 GCF_021462525.1 Thermus caliditerrae
CGGTTTGCCATCCGGGAGGGTGGGCGGACCGTGGGCGCCGGCGTGGTCACCAAGATCCTGGAGTGAGGTGAAGCATGCCCAAGATCCGCATCAAGCTTCGGGGCTTTGACCACAAAACCCTGGACGCCTCGGCCCAGAAGATCGTGGAGGCCGCACGGCGTTCCGGGGCGCAGGTGTCGGGCCCCGTACCCTTGCCCACCCGGGTGCGGCGCTTCACCGTGATCCGGGGTCCTTTCAAGCACAAGGACTCCCGGGAGCACTTTGAGCTGCGCACCCACAACCGCCTGGTGGACATCCTGAACCCCAACCGCAAGACCATCGAGAGCCTCATGTCCCTGGACCTACCCACCGGGGTGGAGATCGAGATCAAGACCGTGGGAGGTGGCAAGTGAAGGGCATCCTGGGCACGAAGGTGGGCATGACCCGGATCTACAGGGAGGACCGGGCCATCCCCGTCACCGTGATCCTGGCCGGGCCCTGCCCCGTGGTCCAGCGGCGCACCCCGGAGAAGGACGGGTACACCGCGGTGCAGCTGGGCTTTCTGCCCCAGAACCCCAAGCGGGTGAACCGCCCCATGAAGGGGCACTTCGCCAAGGCCGGGGTGGGGGCGGTGCGCATCCTCAAGGAAATCCGCGGCTTCAACCCCGAGGGGGACGTGGTGACGGTGGAGATCTTTAAGCCCGGGGAGCGGGTGGACGTTACCGGCACCTCCAAGGGGAGGGGCACCGCTGGGGTGATGAAGCGCTGGAACTTCGCGGGTGGCCCTGACTCCCACGGCGCCCACAAGATCCACCGCCACCCTGGCTCCATCGGCAACCGCAAGACCCCGGGCCGGGTGTACAAGGGCAAGCGCATGGCCGGCCGCTACGGGGCGGAGCGGGTCACGGTGATGAACCTCGAGGTGGTGGACGTGATCCCGGAGGAGAACCTGCTCCTGGTCAAGGGGGCGGTGCCGGGGCCAAGCGGCGGCCTCTTGGTGGTGCGCGAGACCAAGAAGGTGGCGCAGTAGCAAAGGAGGACGTGGTGTACCAGATTCCTGTACTCTCCTCTTCCGGTAAGCGCGAGCTTGCCGCCGACCTCCCCCAGGAGGTCAACCCCCACCTCCTCTGGGAGGTGGTCCGCTGGCAGCTGGCCTCCCGCCGCCGGGGCACCGCCAGCACCAAGACCCGGGGCGAGGTGGCCTTCTCCAGCCGCAAGATCTATCCCCAGAAGCACACGGGCCGGGCCCGCCACGGGGACATTGGGGCGCCCATCTTTGTAGGGGGCGGGACCGTCTTCGGCCCCAAGCCACGGGACTACAGCTACACCCTTCCCAAGAAGGTGCGCAAGGCGGGCCTGGCCATGGCCGTGGCCGACCGGGCCCGGGAGGGGAAGCTCCTTTTGGTGGAGGACTTCGCCGGGGTTAACGGCAAGACCAAGGAGTTCCTGGCCTGGGCCAAGGCGGCGGGGCTGGACGGCTCCGAGAGCGTGCTTCTGGTGGCGGAAAACGAAGCGGTGCGCCGGGCGGCCCGGAACCTCCCTTGGGTGGTGACCCTGGCGCCGGAGGGGCTCAACGTCTACGACATCCTGCGCACGGAGCGCCTGATCATGGACCTGAAGGCCTGGGAGGCCTTCCAGGCCCGCTTGGGAGGTGAGGCGTGAAGACCGCCTTTGACGTGATCCTGGCCCCGGTGCTCTCCGAGAAGGCCTACGCGGGCTTCGCCGAGGGCAAGTACACCTTCTGGGTCCACCCCAAGGCCACCAAGACCGAGATCAAGAACGCGGTGGAGGCGGCCTTTAAGGTCAAGGTGGTGGGGGTCAACACCATGAGCGTGCGGGGGAAGAAGAAGCGCCTGGGCCGCTACCTGGGCAAGCGCCCCGACCGCAAGAAGGCCATCGTGCAGGTGGCCCCCGGGCAAAAGATCGAGGCCCTGGAGGGCCTCATCTAAACCTCGCCGGGAGGGGGGCCCGGCCCTGATCCGGCAAGGGAGGCATAGAGGATGGCAGTTAAGAAGTTCAAACCCTACACCCCAAGCCGCCGCTTCATGACGGTGGCGGACTTCTCCGAGATCACCAAGACCGAGCCGGAGAGGTCCTTGGTAAAGCCCCTCAAGAAGACCGGGGGGCGCAACAACCAGGGCCGCATCACCGTGCGCTTCCGGGGCGGTGGCCATAAGCGGCTTTACCGCATCATCGACTTCAAGCGCTGGGACAAAGCGGGCATCCCGGCCAAGGTGGCGGCCATCGAGTACGACCCCAACCGCTCTGCCCGCATCGCCCTTCTCCATTACAAGGACGGGGAGAAGCGCTACATCCTCGCTCCCGAGGGCCTGCAGGTGGGGCAGGAGGTGATGGCAGGGCCCGATGCTCCCATTGCCGTGGGGAACGCCCTCCCCTTGCGCTTCATCCCCGTGGGTACCGTGGTGCACGCGGTGGAGCTGGAGCCCAAGAAGGGGGCCAAGCTGGCCCGCTCCGCCGGCACCAGCACCCAGATCCAAGGCCGGGAAGGGGACTACGTGATCCTGCGCCTGCCCTCGGGGGAGCTCAGGAAAGTGCACGGGGAGTCCTACGCCACCATCGGTGCCGTGGGCAACGCCGACCACAAGAACGTGGTTTTGGGCAAGGCGGGCCGCACCCGCTGGCTGGGCCGCAAGCCCCACGTGCGCGGCGCCGCCATGAACCCGGTGGACCACCCCCACGGCGGTGGCGAGGGCCGGGCGCCCCGGGGCCGTCCCCCGGCTTCCCCTTGGGGCTGGCAGACCAAGGGCCTGAAGACCAGGAAGCGGCGCAAGCCCTCCAGCCGCTTCATCATCGCCCGGCGCAAGAAGTGAGGTGAGCCATGCCGCGTAGCTTGAAGAAGGGCGTATTCGTAGACGACCACCTCCTGGAGAAGGTGCTGGAGCTGAACGCCAAGGGGGAGAAGCGGCTCATCAAGACCTGGAGCCGCCGCTCCACCATCGTTCCCGAGATGGTGGGCCACACCATCGCGGTCCACAACGGCAAGCAGCACGTCCCCGTGTACATCACCGAGAACATGGTGGGGCACAAGCTGGGCGAGTTCGCGCCCACCCGCACCTACCGGGGGCACGGCAAAGAGGCTAAGGCCACCAAGAAGAAGTAGCCATGGAAGCGAAAGCCATTGCCCGATACGTGCGCATCGCCCCCAGGAAGGTCCGGCTGGTGGTGGACCTGATCCGGGGGAAGAGCCTCGAGGAGGCCCGCGCCATCCTGCGCTACACCCATAAGCGGGGGGCCTACCACGTGGCCAAGGTGTTGGAGTCCGCTGCGGCCAACGCGGTGAACAACCACGACCTGCTGGAGGACCGGCTCTTCGTGAAGGCGGCCTTTGTGGACGAGGGGCCTGCCCTGAAAAGGGTGCTCCCCCGGGCCCGGGGCCGGGCGGACATCATCAAGAAGAAGACCAGCCACATTACGGTCATCTTGGGGGAGAAGCATGGGAAATAAGATCCACCCCATTGGGTTCAGGCTCGGCATCACCCGGGACTGGGAGTCCCGCTGGTACGCGGGCAAAAAGCAGTACCGCCACCTCCTGCAGGAGGACGAGAAGATCCGCGAAACCCTCACCAAGGAGCTCTACCCCGCGGGTCTGGCCCGCATCGACATCGAGCGGGCCGCGGACAACGTGGCCGTCACGGTGCACGTGGCCAAGCCCGGGGTGGTCATCGGCCGCGGCGGGGAGAAGATCAAGGTTCTCAGGGACACCCTTTCCAAGCTCACCGGGAAGAACGTGGCCCTGAACGTCCAGGAAATCCACAACCCCAACCTTTCCGCGCCCCTGGTGGCCCAGCGGGTGGCCGAGCAGATCGAGCGCCGCTTTGCCGTGCGCCGGGCCATCAAGCAGGCGGTGCAGCGGGTGATGGAGTCCGGGGCCAAGGGGGCCAAGGTGATCGTCTCCGGGCGCATCGGAGGGGCGGAGCAGGCCCGCACCGAGTGGGCGGCGGAGGGCCGGGTGCCTTTGCACACGCTCCGTGCTAACATAGACTACGGCTTTGCCTTGGCCCGCACCACTTACGGGGTGCTGGGGGTGAAGGCGTACGTCTTCCTGGGCGAGGTGATCGGCGGTCAAAAGGCCAAGGCGCGCCCCGAAGCCGCCAGGCCCGAGGAGAAGCCTCGCCGCCGCCGTCCTGCCGTGCGGGTGAAGAAGGAGGAGTAAGGCCATGCTGATGCCCAGGCGCATGAAGTACCGGAAGCAGCACCGGGGCCGGATGAGGGGAGCGGCCAAGGGGGGGGACTACGTGGCCTTCGGGGACTTTGGCCTGGTGGCCATGGAACCCGCCTGGATCACCTCCCAGCAGATCGAGGCCGCCCGTGTGGCCATGGTGCGCCACTTCCGCCGCGGAGGCAAGATCTTTATCCGCATCTTCCCCGACAAGCCCTACACCAAGAAGCCCCTGGAGGTGCGGATGGGTAAGGGTAAGGGCAACGTGGAGGGGTACGTGGCCGTGGTGAAGCCGGGCCGGGTGATGTTTGAGGTGGCGGGAGTAACGGAGGAACAGGCTCTCGAGGCCCTGCGCATCGCCGGCCACAAGCTGCCCATCCGGACCAAGATCGTGAGGAGGGATGCCTACGATGAAGCCCAGTGAGATCCGCAAGCTCTCCCCAGCGGAGATCGAAAAGCTGGTGCGGGAGAAGAAGCAAGAGCTCATGGAGCTCCGCTTCCAGGCCTCCATCGGCCAGCTTTCCCAGAACCACAGGGTCCGGGAAACCCGCCGTCTGATCGCCCGCCTTCTCACCATCTTGGGGGAGAAGAGGAGGTCCCATGCCTAAGAAGGTGCTGACCGGGGTGGTGGTGAGCGACAAGATGCAGAAGACCGTCACGGTCCTGGTGGAGCGCCAGTTCCCCCACCCCCTCTATGGCAAAGTGATCAAACGCTCCAAGAAGTACCTGGCCCACGATCCCGACGGGCAGTACAAGGTGGGGGACGTGGTGGAGATTGTGGAGGCTCGCCCCATCTCCAAGCGCAAGCGCTGGCGGGTGCTGCGCCTGGTGGAAGGTGGAAGGCTGGACCTGGTGGAGAAGTACCTGGTCCGGCGCCAAAACTACGAGAGCCTTTCCAAGCGGGGAGGTAAGGCATGATCCAGCCCCAGACCTACCTAGAGGTGGCCGACAACACCGGGGCCCGTAAGATCATGTGCATCCGCGTGCTCAAGGGCTCCAACGCCAAGTACGCCACCGTGGGGGACGTGATCGTGGCCAGCGTCAAGGAGGCCATCCCCCGCGGGGCGGTGAAGGAGGGGGACGTGGTCAAGGCGGTGGTGGTGCGGACCAAAAAGGAGGTCAAGCGCCCCGATGGCTCTGCCATCCGCTTTGACGACAACGCCGCCGTCATCATCAACAACCAGCTGGAGCCCCGGGGTACCCGCGTTTTCGGCCCGGTGGCTCGGGAACTCCGCGAGAAGGGCTTCATGAAGATCGTTTCCCTGGCTCCGGAGGTGCTGTGATGCAGCTCAAGGTGCATGTGAAGAAAGGGGACACCGTTTTGGTGGCCTCCGGCAAGTACAAGGGCCAGGTGGGCAAGGTGAAGGCCGTGCTCCCCAAGAAGGGGGCGGTCATCGTGGAGGGGGTGAACATCGTGAAGAAGGCGGTGCGGGTAAGCCCCCAGCACCCCCAGGGCGGCTTTGTGGAGCAGGAGGCCCCCCTGCACGCCTCCAAGGTGCGGCCCATCTGCCCGGCTTGCGGGAAGCCCACCCGGGTGCGCAAGAAGCTCTTGGAGGATGGCCGCAAGATCCGGGTCTGCGCCAAATGCGGCGGGGCTTTGGACGTGGAGGGATGACATGCCGCTAGAGGTTGCGCTCAAGAAGAAGTACTACGAGGAGGTTCGCCCTGAGCTCATCCGCCGCTTCGGGTACCAAAACGTCTGGGAGGTGCCGCGGCTGGAGAAGGTGGTGGTGAACCAGGGTCTCGGCGAAGCTAAGGAAGACGCCCGCATCCTGGAGAAGGCCTCCAAGGAGCTCGCCCTCATCACCGGGCAGAAACCCGCGGTTACCCGGGCCAAGAAGTCCATCTCCAACTTCAAGCTGCGCAAGGGAATGCCCATCGGCCTGCGGGTGACCCTCAGGGGCGACCGCATGTGGATTTTCCTGGAGAAACTCCTTAACGTGGCCCTGCCCCGCATCCGCGACTTCCGGGGCGTGAACCCGGGGAGCTTTGACGGCCGCGGCAACTACAACCTGGGCCTCAAGGAGCAACTCATCTTCCCCGAGATCACCTACGACATGGTGGATGCCCTCCGGGGCATGGACATCGCGGTGGTCACCACCGCCAAGACCGACGAGGAGGCCAAGGCCCTTCTAGAACTCTTGGGCTTCCCCTTCCGGAAGTGAGGCGAGCATGGCGAGAAAAGCGCTGATCGAGAAGGCCAAGCGTACCCCCAAGTTCAAGGTGCGGGCCTACACCCGTTGCGTGCGTTGCGGGAGGGCCAGGAGCGTCTACCGCTACTTCGGGCTTTGCCGCCTTTGCCTCCGGGAGCTTGCCCACAAGGGGCAGCTTCCCGGGGTGAGGAAGGCCAGCTGGTAGGCCGTGGCCGGTCGGGGGGGTTCCCTCGAGACCGCATGGTCCAGGAGTGAGGTAAAAGGAGAGAGGAAATGCTGACGGACCCCATTGCCGACATGCTGACCCGGATCCGGAACGCCACCCGGGTCTACAAGGAGAGCACCGAGGTGCCTGCCTCCCGCTTCAAGGAGGAGATCCTCAAGATCCTGGCGCGGGAGGGCTTTATCAAGGGGTACGAGCGGGTGGAGGTGGACGGCAAGCCGGTGCTCCGCATCCACCTCAAGTACGGGCCCCGGCGTCAGGGACCCGATCCTCGGCCCGAGCAGGTCATCAAGCACATCCGCCGCATCAGCCGTCCCGGGCGGCGGGTGTACGTGGGGGTAAAGGACATTCCCCGAGTACGCCGGGGGCTAGGGATCGCCATCCTGTCCACCCCCAAGGGCGTCCTCACCGACCGGGAAGCCCGGCGTTTGGGCGTGGGCGGGGAACTCATCTGCGAGGTGTGGTGATGTCTAGGATTGGAAGGCTTCCCATTCCTTTGCCCAAGGGGGTCAGCGTGGAGGTGACCCCGGGGCTGGTCAAGGTGAAGGGCCCCAAGGGCGAGCTCAGCGTACCGGTTGCCCCTGAGATGCGGGTGCTGGTGGAGGGGGGCGTGGTCCGGGTGGAGCGCCCGTCGGATGAGCGCCGCCACCGGAGCCTGCACGGGCTCACCCGCACCCTCATCGCCAACGCCGTCAAGGGGGTGTCTGAGGGTTACGTGAAGGAGCTCCTCATCAAGGGCATCGGTTACCGCGCCAAGCTCTCGGGGAGGGCGGTGGAGCTCACCGTGGGCTACAGCCACCCGGTGGTGGTGGAGCCCCCGGAAGGCGTCACCTTTGAGGTGCCCGAGCCCACCAAGATCCGCGTTCTGGGCATCGACAAGCAAAAGGTGGGCCAGGTGGCGGCCAACCTCAGGGCCATCAAGAAGCCCAGCGCCTACCACGAGAAGGGCATCTACTACGCGGGCGAACCCGTCCGCCTCAAGCCCGGCAAGGCCGGGGCCAAGAAGTAGGGGGAACCATGGCACGGCTTACCGCATACGAGCGCCGCAAGTTCCGGGTGCGCAACCGCGTCAAGCGCGCGGGAAGGCTTCGCCTCTCTGTTTTCCGTAGCCTCAACCACATCTACGCCCAGATCATCGACGACGAGAAGGGCGAAACCCTGGTGGCGGAGTCCAGCCTCGCCCTCAAGCTTAAGGGCAACAAGACCGAGGTGGCCCGGCAGGTGGGGAAGGCTCTGGCCGAGAAGGCCCTGGCCAAGGGCATCAAGCAGGTGGCCTTTGACCGCGGGCCCTATAAGTACCACGGCCGGGTGAAGGCCCTGGCGGAAGGCGCCCGGGAAGGGGGCCTGGAGTTTTAAGGCCGCGAGAACCTGAGGAGGGAGCATGCCCGAGACCGATTTTGAGGAGAAGATGATCCTGGTGCGGCGCACCGCCAAAACCTACCAGGGCGGCCGCCGCTTCCGCTTCGGCGCCCTGGTGGTGGTGGGCGACCGGCAGGGCCGGGTGGGCCTGGGCCTGGGCAAGGCCAAAGAGGTTCCCCTGGCGGTGCAGAAGGCAGGGTACTACGCCCGCCGCAATATGGTGGAGGTGCCCCTCATGAACGGCACCATCCCCCACGAGATTGAGGTGGAGTTCGGGGCTTCCAAGATCCTCCTTAAGCCCGCGGCCCCCGGCACCGGGGTGATCGCGGGGGCGGTGCCCCGGGCCATTTTGGAGCTCGCCGGCGTTACCGACATCCTCACCAAGGAGCTGGGCAGCCGTAACCCCATCAACATCGCCTACGCCACCATGGAGGCCTTGCGTCAGCTACAGACCAAGGAGGATGTCCGGCGCCTGAGGAAGGGTGGGGAGGAGTGATGGCCAAGCTCAAGGTGAAGCTGGTAAAGAGCCCCATCGGCTACCCCAAGGACCAGAAGGCGGCCCTCAAGGCCTTGGGGCTGACCAAGCTGCAAAAGGAGAAGGTGCTTCCGGACACCCCCGCTGTTCGGGGCAATGTGCGCAAGGTGGCCCACCTTCTCCAGGTGGAGGTGTTAGAATGAAGCTCACCGATCTCAAGCCCAACCCCGGGGCCAACAAGAAGCGCAAGCGGGTAGGGCGGGGCCCGGGCTCCGGCCACGGCAAGACCGCCACCCGCGGCCACAAGGGGCAGAAATCCCGCTCCGGCGGGCTCAAAGACCCCCGCCGTTTTGAGGGTGGGCGTTCCACCACCCTCATGCGCCTGCCCAAGCGCGGGATGCAGGGCCAGGTGCCCGGGGAGATCCGGCGGCCCAAGTACCAGGGGGTTAACCTGAAGGACCTGGCCCGCTTCGAGGGGGAGGTGACCCCCGAGGTGCTGGTCCAGGCGGGCATTCTGAAGAAGGGCTACCGGCTCAAGGTGCTGGGCGAAGGGGAGGCCAAGGCCCTCAAGGTGCTGGCCCACGCCTTTTCCAAGAGCGCCCTGGAGAAGCTGAAGGCTGCAGGCGGCGAAGCGGTTCTTTTGGAGGCCTAAGATGCTGAAGGCCTTCCGGAGCGCCCTAGCCATCCCTGAGCTGCGTCAGCGCATCCTCTTTACCCTGCTGGTGCTGGCCGCCTACCGCCTGGGGGCCTTCATCCCCACCCCCGGGGTGGACCTGGACAAGATCCAGGAGTTTTTGCGCACCACCCAGGGTGGGGTCTTCGGGATCATTAACCTCTTCTCTGGCGGCAACTTCGAGCGCTTTTCCATCTTTGCCCTGGGCATCATGCCCTACATCACTGCCGCCATCATCATGCAGCTCTTGGTAAACGTCATCCCTACCCTGGAGAAGCTGTCCAAGGAGGGAGAGGAGGGGCGCCGCATCATCAACCAGTACACCCGCATTGGCGGCATCGCTCTGGGGGCCTTCCAGGGCTTCTTCTTGGCCACGGCGTTCCTGGGGGCAGACGGGGGGCGCTTCCTCCTTCCCGGTTGGGCCCCCGGGCCCTTCTTCTGGCTGGTGGTGGTGGTCACCCAGGTAGCGGGCATTGCCCTTCTCCTTTGGATGGCGGAGCGCATCACCGAGTACGGCATCGGCAACGGCACCAGCATGATCATCTTCGCGGGGATCGTGGTGGACTGGCTTCCCCAGCTTTTGCGCACCGCAGGGCTCATCCGCACGGGAGAGGTGAACCTGGTGGCCTTCCTCTTCTTCCTGGCCTTTATCGTTCTGGCCTTCGCCGGGATGGCCGCGGTGCAGCAGGCGGAGCGCCGTATCCCCGTGCAGTACGCCCGCAAGGTGGTGGGCCGCAGGGTCTACGGGGGCCAGGCCACCTACATCCCCATCAAGCTGAACGCCGCTGGGGTGATCCCCATCGTCTTCGCCGCCGCCATCCTCCAGATCCCCATCTTCCTCACCGCCCCCTTCCAGGACAACCAGGTCCTCCAGGCCATTGCCAACTTCTTCAACCCCACCCGCCTCTCCGGCCTCCTCATTGAGGTGGCCCTCATCGTCCTCTTTACCTACGTCTATACCGCCGTCCAGTTTGACCCCAAGCGCATCGCGGAAAGCCTCCGGGAGTACGGGGGCTTCATCCCCGGCATCCGCCCTGGGGAGCCCACGGTGAAGTTCCTGGAGCACATCGTCTCCCGCCTCACCTTGTGGGGGGCCCTCTTCCTTGGCCTGGTGGCCGCCTTGCCCCAGATCATCCAGAACCTCACCGGCGTGAAGAGCATCGCCTTCTCCGGGATCGGCCTCTTGATCGTGGTGGGGGTGGCCCTGGACACCCTCAGGCAGATTGAGAGCCAGCTGATGCTGCGGAACTACGAAGGGTTCCTGTCCAAGGGCCGCATCCGCGGCCGCACGCGCTAGGAGGCGAGATGGGCGAAGCGGTGATTTTCTTGGGGCCGCCGGGGGCGGGGAAGGGCACCCAGGCGGCACGGCTGGCGGCGGAGCTGGGCTTCAAGAAGCTTTCCACCGGGGACATCCTGCGGGATCACGTGGCCCGGGGCACGCCTTTGGGCCAGCAGGTGAAGCCCATCATGGACCGGGGCGACCTGGTGCCGGACGAGCTGATCCTGGCCCTCATCCGGGAGGAGCTCGCCGAGCGGGTGATCTTCGACGGCTTCCCCCGCACCTTGCCCCAGGCGGAGGCCCTAGACCGCCTTCTGGAAGAAACCGGCACTCGGCTTCTCGGCGTGGTGCTGGTGGAGGTGCCCGAGGAAGAGCTTCTGCGGAGGATGTTGCGGCGGGCCGAGCTGGAGGGCCGTTCCGACGACAACGAGGAAACCATCCGGCGTCGGCTTGTGGTCTACCGGGAGAAAACGGAGCCCTTGGTGCAGTATTATGAGAAAACGGGCGCCCTGAAGCGGGTGGCAGGTCTGGGCACACCCGACGAGGTCTACGCCCGCATCCGGGCTGCCTTGGGAATCTGATGGCCATCAAGCTGAAAAGCCCCTGGGAGATTGAGCGCATGCGGGAGGCGGGAGCCCTCCTCACCGAGGTGGTGGAGGAGGTNCGCCGCAAGGCCAAGCCGGCCTTCCTCGGGCTTTATGGCTTTCCCGCCACCCTCTGCACCTCGGTGAACGAGGTGGTGGTCCACGGCATTCCTTCCGAGGAGCCCCTGAAAGAGGGGGATATCCTCTCCGTGGACGTGGGCCTCATCTACGGGGGCTTCGCCGCGGACATGGCCCGCACTTTCCCCGTGGGCAGGGTTTCCCCGGAGGCGGAAAGGCTCATTCAGGACACCGAGGCCGCCTTCTGGGAGGGGATGAGGTACCTTCGCCCGGGCTACCGCATCGGCGACGTGGCCCACGCGGTGCAGACGTTTCTGGAAAGCCGGGGCTACGGGGTGGTGCGGGAGTTCGTGGGGCACGGGGTGGGCCGGGAGATTCACGAGGACCCCCAGCTCCCCAACTTCGGCAAGCCGGGCACGGGGCCCAAGATCCGCCCGGGCATGACCCTGGCCCTGGAACCCATGGTTACCTTACGCCCGGCTTCTGTGGTAATATTGGAAGATGGCTGGACGGCGAGCGCCGGAAAAGGCAACCTCGCCGCCCACTACGAAAACACCGTCCTGGTGACGGAGGAGGGCCCGGAGCTTCTCACCGGGGTTTCCCTGGTGCGGGCGCGGTAGGAGGGGTATGGCGAAGGAGAAGGACACCATTCGGGCGGAAGGCGTGGTCACCGAGGCTTTGCCCAACACCACGTTTCGGGTGAAGCTGGACTCGGGGCCGGAGATCCTGGCCTACATCTCGGGAAAGATGCGCATGCACTATATCCGTATCCTTCCCGGGGACCGGGTGGTGGTGGAGATAACCCCCTACGACCCCACGCGGGGCCGCATCGTGTATAGGAAGTAGGAGGCAAGATGAAGGTACGGGCTTCGGTTAAGAAGATGTGCGAGAAGTGCAAGGTGGTGCGCCGGCACGGCCGGGTGTTTGTGATCTGCGAGAACCCCAAGCACAAGCAGCGTCAGGGCTAAAGGAGGCAACGTGGCGAGGATTGCAGGTGTGGAGATTCCCAGGAACAAGCGGGTGGACGTGGCCCTCACCTACATCTACGGGGTAGGGCCAGCCCGGGCCAAGGAGGCCTTGGAGAAGACGGGGATCAACCCCGCGACCCGGGTGAAGGACCTCACCGAGGCGGAGGTGGTGCGGCTCCGCGAGTACGTGGAGAACACCTGGAAGCTGGAAGGCGAGCTTCGGGCCGAGGTGGCCGCCAACATCAAGCGTCTCATGGACATCGGCTGCTACCGGGGCCTGCGGCACCGCCGCGGCTTGCCCGTGCGGGGCCAGCGCACCCGCACCAACGCCCGCACCCGTAAGGGGCCCCGCAAGACCGTGGCGGGGAAGAAAAAGGCTCCAAGGAAGTAGCCCTGACGTTTCCGAAGGGCCAGCAGATACTCCAAGAGGGAGAGTATGGCCAGAAAAACCACGAAGAAAAAAGTCAAGCGACAGGTGGCCAGCGGGAAGGCGTACATCCACGCCTCCTACAACAACACCATCGTCACCATCACCGACCCGGACGGCAACCCCATCACCTGGTCCTCGGGCGGGGTCATCGGCTACAAGGGAAGCCGCAAGGGCACGCCCTATGCCGCTCAGCTTGCGGCCATGGACGCCGCTAAGAAGGCCATGTCCTACGGCATGCAGAGCGTGGACGTGGTGGTCCGGGGCACCGGGGCGGGCCGGGAGCAAGCCATCCGCGCCCTCCAGGCCTCCGGTCTTCAGGTGCGCTCCATCGTGGACGACACCCCCGTGCCCCACAACGGCTGCCGGCCCAAGAAGAAGTTCCGTAAAGCCTCGTAAGGAGTAAGAGAAGATGGGTCGTTACATTGGTCCAGTCTGCCGTCTTTGCCGCCGGGAAGGAGTCAAGCTCTACCTGAAGGGGGAGCGGTGCTACAGCCCCAAGTGCGCCATGGAGCGCCGTCCTTACCCCCCTGGCCAGCACGGCCAGCGCCGGGCCCGCCGTCCTTCCGACTACGCGGTGCGCCTTAGGGAGAAGCAGAAGCTTCGCCGCATCTACGGCCTCTCCGAAACCCAGTTCCGGAACCTCTTCGAGGAGGCCAGCCGCAAGAAGGGGGTCACGGGCACGGTGTTCCTGGGTCTTTTGGAGTCCCGCCTGGACAACGTGGTCTACCGCCTGGGCTTCGCCAGCAGCCGCCGCCAGGCCCGGCAGATGGTGCGCCACGGCCACATCACCGTGAACGGCCGCCGGGTGGACCTGCCCGCCTACCGGGTGAAGCCGGGGGATGAGATCGCCATCGCCGAGGGGAGCAAGAACCTGGGCTTCATCCGGGAGAACCTCGAGGCCATGAAGGGCCGCAAGGTGGGCCCCTGGCTTTTCCTGGACGTGGAGGGCATGAAGGGCAAGTTCCTGCGCCTCCCCGACCGGGAAGACCTGGCCCTGCCCGTGAACGAGCAGCTGGTGATTGAGTTCTACTCCAGGTAACCCTTCGGGCCCCGTTGGGCCCGTGTCGCCTGCAAGGAGGTCTATGTTAGAGAGCAAGCTGAAAGCCCCGGTCTTCACGGTGCGCACCCAGGGGCGAGAGTACGGGGAGTTCGTCCTGGAGCCCCTGGAGCGGGGGTTCGGCGTTACCTTGGGCAACCCCTTGAGGCGGATCCTCCTCTCCTCCATTCCCGGAACCGCGGTCACCAGCGTCTACATTGAGGACGTGCTCCACGAGTTCTCCACCATCCCTGGGGTCAAGGAGGACGTGGTGGAGGTGGTGCTGAACCTCAAGGAGCTGGTGGTGCGCTTCCTGGATCCCAAGATGCAGACCGCCACCTTGGTCCTCCGGGCGGAGGGCCCCAAGGTGGTGCGGGCGGCGGACTTCACCCCTTCCGCCGATGTGGAGATCCTGAACCCTGACCTCGTCATCGCCACCTTGGAGGAAGGAGGGAAGCTCTACATGGAGGTGCGGGTGGACCGGGGCGTGGGCTATGTGCCCGCCGAGCGCCACGGCATCAAGGACCGCATCAACTCCATCCCCGTGGACGCCATCTTCTCCCCCGTGCGCCGGGTGGCCTTCCAGGTGGAGGACACCCGTTTGGGCCAGCGCACCGACCTGGATAAGCTGACCCTGCGGGTCTGGACCGATGGTTCGGTGACGCCCCTCGAGGCCCTGAACCAGGCGGTGGAGATCCTGAAGGAGCACCTCTCCTACTTCGCCAACCCGCAAACCACGGCCCTTCCCTCGGCTGAGCCTGCCCCGGAGCGGGGGGAGAAGGAGGAGGACCTGGACCTGCCCCTGGAGGAGCTCGGGCTTTCCACCCGGGTGCTCCACAGCCTCAAGGAGGAGGGCATCGAGTCGGTGCGCGCCCTTCTGGCCCTCAACCTCAAGGACCTCAAGAACATTCCCGGCATCGGGGAGAGGAGCCTGGAGGAGATCCGCGAGGCCCTGGCCAAGCGGGGCTTCGCCCTAAAGGAGTGAGACCATGCGCCACCTGAAGTCTGGAAGAAAGCTGAACCGTCACTCTTCCCACCGCCTGGCCCTGTACCGCAACCAGGCCAAAAGCCTCCTGGCCCACGGGCGCATCACCACCACCCTGCCCAAGGCCAAGGAGATCACCGGGTTCGTGGACCATCTCATCCACCTGGCTAAGCGGGGCGACCTGCACGCCCGCCGCCTGGTCCTCCGCGACCTGCAGGACGTGAAGCTGGTGCGCAAGCTCTTTGATGAGATCGCCCCCAAGTACCAAAACCGCCCCGGGGGGTACACCCGGGTGCTGAAGCTGGCGGAGCGCCGCCGGGGGGACGGGGCGCCTTTGGCCCTGGTGGAGCTGGTGGAGTAGCCCTGGAGGGGGCTTTGAGGGGGAGGGCTAGGCCCTCCTCTAGCTTTTTTCTCTTCCCGGTTGGGTGAGGAGCCTGAGGAGCTGGTCCTCTAGCTCGCCGATGTAGGCGGCCAGGGTGTTGCCGTGCTTTTCCAGGGTTTCGGCGATGCGGGCCTCGAGGGCCCGGATCTCCTCCTTCTCCGCCTCCGCCAGCCGGGCGAACTCCGCTTCCAAGTACCGCTTGAGCTCCGTGTAGCGGCTCTGCTCCGCGTCCTCGGCCAGCTTCTTGTACTGCAGGAGTTCCCGGGCGTAGCGCTTCACCTCCAAGAGGGCGGCGGTTTCCAGGCCGATGGTGAAGATCAGGTAGAGGAGGGAGACAACGCCCAAGGCCACCACCAGCACCAGGCCCAGGGGAGCTTCCACCCGGGTGAGGCCCAGGGAGAGAAGGGTGGGCTTGGTGATCTCCCCCCAGTTGAGCCAGGCGAAGAGGGCCAGGAGGAGAAGCACCAGAAGGGCAAAGAGGGTACGTGCGCTCATACGTCGGCCTCCATAGGGCACCTTGGGGGATTATACTCTCTGCCCATGGGTTACCTGTACCTGCTCCTGGCGGCTTTCCTCTGGGGGCTCATCGGGCCCGTGAGCCGGGTGGCCTTTCAGGAGGGGGTTCCGCCCCTCTTGGTGGCCTTCTTCCGTGCCCTCATCGCCTGGGCTTTTTTCGGCCTGCACGCCCTTCTTTTGCGCCAGGTGCGGGTGGAGGGCAAGGATTTGCCTGCCCTCTTCCTTTTCGGTTTGGTAGGGGTTTCCCTCTTTTACGGCAGCTACCAGCTGGCGGTGGGCTACGGGGGAGCGGCCCTGGCCTCGGTACTCCTCTACACCGCCCCCGCCTGGGTAGCCCTGCTCGCCTTCTTGGTGCTGAAGGAGCCCTTGGACCGGCAGGGGCTTTTTGCGGTGGCCCTTACCCTCCTGGGGGTGGCCCTGATGGGCCTGGGTGGGGGAAGCGAGGTGCGGGCCGGGCCCCTGGCCCTCCTCTTCGGCCTCCTTTCCGGCCTCACCTACGCCCTCTACTACATCTTCGGCAAGCTCTACCTGCCCCGCTACGCTACCCCCACCCTTTTTCTCTACGCCCTGCCCGTGGGGGCTTTGGGCCTCCTGCCCTTCATGGACTTCGTGCCTTTGCGCCCGGGGGCTTTCCTAGCCCTCCTCTTCCTGGGAAGCTTCTCCACCTACGGGGCTTACCTGGCCTACTACGCGGGGCTTAGGCGCCTTCCCGCCACCCAGGCGAGCGTCATTGCCACCCTCGAGCCTGTGGTGGCCAACCTCTTCGCCTTCCTTCTCTTCCGCGAGGTGCTCTCCCCCTTGGGCTATGTGGGGGCCTTCTTGGTGCTCCTGGCGGTTCTCCTGAGCGTGCGGCGGTAGACTCGGGGCATGAAGCGCTTCCAAGGCGTATTCCTCCTCCTGGCGCTGGCCCTGGCCCAGAGCCACGATCCGCAAGACCCGGCCCAGTTCTCCCTTCTGCCCGAGGGGTATTCCGTGCGCTTCCAGGCGGGCGCGGAGGAGGTGCGGGAGGCCTGGCTGGAGCAGGGGGAGAAGGTCGTACCCATGGCGCGGCAGCTCTCCTTCTCTGGCAAGGAGGTCTGGCGGGGGCTTCTCCCGGAAAAGACCCCTTACCGCATCCGGGTGCGCACCCGGGAAGGGGAGAGGACTCTGGGCCCCTTCGCCCCACCCGCCAGCCCCATGCGGGCCCTGGCCTGGGTGGGGGAGCGGGGCGGCTACCAGGTGTTTCCCGACCGCTTCTTTAACGGCGACCCCGCCAACGATGCCCTGGCCCTTCTGGACGACGAGTACCGCTACAACCCGCTCTGGCGGGAGCGGGGCGGCCCCTCGCCCCACCTTTCCCGCTGGGACGAGCCCCCGAGCCCCCTCCACTGCTGCCACCAGTACTACGGGGGGGACCTCGAGGGCCTCCGGCAGAAGCTCCCCTACCTGAGGGACCTCGGGGTGGGCTTCCTCTACCTGAACCCCATCTTCCGTTCGGGGAGCGCCCACGGCTACGACACCCACGATTACCGGCAGGTGGCCCCCAGGCTGGGGGATGAGGCCCTTTTGCGGCGGCTTCTGGACCAGGCCCATGCCCTGGGCCTACGGGTGCTCTTTGACTTCGTGCCCAACCACACGGGCCTGGGCTTTTTTGCCTTCCAGGACGTGGTGGCGAAGGGAAGGGCCTCCCGCTACTGGGACTGGTACCTGGTGAAGCGCTACCCCTTTACCCCGGGGGACGCTTCCGCCTACGAGGCTTGGTGGGGGGTGGGGAGCCTACCCAAGCTGAACACCGCCAACCCCGAGGTGCGGGCCTACCTCCTGGAGGTGGCGGAAGCTTGGGTGCGCTTCGGCTTTGACGGGGTGCGGGTGGACGTGCCCGAGGACCTCTTCCAGGCCAAGGCCTTCTTCGGCGAGCTCAAGGCCCGGCTGCGGGCGCTGAACCCCGAGGCCTACCTGGTGGGGGAGATCTGGCGGAGGGCCCCGGACTGGGTGGGGGAGGGAAGCTTTGACAGCCTGATGAACTACGCCATCGGGCGGGACGTGGTCCTGCGCTACGCCCAGGGCCTCCACCCGGCCCTCTTCGGAGGAGCTAGGGCCCTGAGCCTCCTGGCGGAGACCTACGCCCTCTACCCCGAGGCCGCCAGCCGCATGGGCTTCAACCTGATCAGTTCCCACGACACCTCCCGCCTCCTCTCTGACCTCGGCGGGAGCCAGGCCAAGGCCCGGCTGGCCTGGGCCCTGCTCTTCGCCCTGCCTGGGAGCCCGGTGGTCTTCCAGGGGGAGGAGTGCGGCCTTTCGGGGGAGAAAGACCCTTTGGACCTGCAGCGGAGACCCATCCCTTGGGAGGCCTGCGATGGGGAGATGCGGGCGTTTTTGAGGGGCCTGTACCGCTTGAAGGCGGAGGAGTCTGCCCTGCAGCGGGGAAGCTTCGCCACCTACCTGGCGGAGGGAGGGCTCATGGCCTTCTTCCGGGGGGAGGGAGAGGGTAGGCTTCTGCTGGGCTTCAACAACCAGCCTGCTTCCACCTTCCTGCCCCTGCCTCAGGGTACTTGGAGGGACCTCCTCACGGGGGCGTTGTTCCGCGGCCAGGCGGAGGTCCCGGGTGTGGGGGCGCTTTACCTCAAGAGGGCCTCGAGGTAGGGTTGCCAGTCCTCCGGAACCTCCTTCAGGTCGGAAAGGAAAAGGGGCGCCCTGGGCGCCCGGGGGACTTTCAATAGGCGCATCCCCGCTTCCTCGGGGGTGCGGTCCCCCTTCTTCAGGTTGCAAGGGCGGCAGGCAGCCACCAGATTCTCCCAGGTGCTCTTGCCCCCGCGGCTTTTGGGGAGGACATGGTCCACGGTGAGGTCCCCCCCTTGCCGGCCGCAGTACTGGCAGGTGTAGCGGTCCCGCCTAAGGACGTTGCGGCGGTTTAAGGGCACGCGGCTAGGACCCCGGCGTACCAAGCGCTTTAGGCGGATGACGCTGGGGACGGGGATCTGGGTGGAAGGGGTATGCAGATAGCGCCCGCTTTCGGAAAGCATCTCCGCACTCCCCGAGAGTACCAGGAGGACGCTTCGCTTGATGCTGGCCAGCCCCAGGACCTCGTAGGCGGCGTTGAGCACCAAGACCCTGGGGGCGTCCAGATCCCAGGCCTTTGGGGTGGCAGGGCCCACGCCCCCAGCATAGCAAAGGCCTTGCGGCAAGGGGTTCCCCTGGAGCTGTGCTATGCTGGAAGCAACGGCGGTTTTGGAGGCCCCTATGACGAAATCCGTTCGCAAAGCCCTCCCGCTCCTGGTGGCCATGGGGCTGGCGCTGGCCCAGGCCTCCTTGGAGCGGGCCGAGGCCCTGCTTAAGGCCGGCGAGTACGCCCAGGCCGTCATCGCCTACGAGGAGGTTCTGGCCCAGGACTACGGCCGCTTTGAGGCCCACCTGGGTCTGGGGGTGGCCCTTTTCCGCCTGGGGCGCCTCGAGGAAGCCCGTTTCGCCTTCGACCAGATGACCCGGGTCTTCCCTGACCGCTACGAGGGCTACTTCAACCTGGGGCAGGTGCAGCTGCGCTTGGGGAAGCCTAGGGAGGCTGCGGAGGCCTTCGCCAAGGCCGTGGAGTTGCGGCCCACCGAGGAGGCTTACCTGGGCTGGGCCACCGCCCTCACCCAAGCAGGCCAGGCCAAGGAAGCAGCGGAGGCCCTGAGAAAGGGCCTAACGCCGGAGCGCACCCCCGCTTACCGCCTGGCCTTGGCCCAGGCCCTGTACGCCTCGGGGGCGCGGGCGGAGGCGGTGCCCGTGCTCTATGGCCTCTTGAACCAGGCTCCCCAGAACGCCGAAGGGTGGGAGCTGTTGGCCCGCATCCTGGCGGAGGAGGGGCTCAAGGAGCGGGCCCTTCGGGAGCTGGACCGGGGCCTGAAAAGCGTGCAGGGTAAGGCCCGGGCCAGGTTGCTTTTGCGCAAGGCGCTCCTCTCTGCCAGCCCCGAGGCCTTGCTCAAGGAGGCCTACGCCCTTGACCCCTCTCTGTGGGAGGCCGCTTACCTGCTGGGCCAGGCGCGCTTGGCCGCGGGGGATGCCAAGGGAGCAATGGGCTACCTTCTTGCTGCCTACCGCACCAACCCCGACCCCCAGGTGGCCCTGGCCCTGGCGGGAGCCTACACCCAGCTGGGCGACCCCAAAAACGCCTACCGCTACGCCGAGGAAGCCGGGCCGCCCGGCGGCTTCCTGAAGGCCCAGGCTGCCCACGCCCTGGGCAAGAAGGACGAGGCCCTGGCCCTTCTGGAGGGCCTGGGCACCCCGCAGGCTCAGGCCCTGCGGGGTGCCATCCTCCTGGAACTGGGCCGGTACGATGAGGCCCAGGGGGTTCTCCGCCCGCTTTACGAAGCGGGGCGGGACCCCCAGGTGGGGGTGAACCTGGCCGCCGCCCTTTTGGGCCTAAGGCGCTTTGGGGAAGCAGAGTTGCTCCTTAGGGAGGTGTTGGAGCGCGCCCCGAAACAGGCCGCCGCCTGGTACAACCTGGCCCTGGCCCTTAGGGGCTTGGGGCGGGAGGCGGAGGCGGAGCGGGCTTTGGCCCAGGCTGCGGCCCTGGGCTCCCTGGAGGCCAAGTCCTTGTTACGGAGGTAGGATGCGCTGGCTACGGGAAAACTGGCTGGACCTGCTCATCTTTATCCTCATCGCCCTGGTGGCGGCGGGGATCGTTCTCTACTTGACGGGCGTCAACCCCTTCGCCCGTCCCCCGGCGGTCGTTCCTGCTGAGGCGGGGCCCCCTGCTGGGACGGCGCCCTCGGTCCCTACCCCTGCCCCATCCTCGCCCCCTCCGGAGCCGGCGAAGGCCCCGGAGCCCGTGGTCACGGTGATGCCCTTGCCCCAGGCCCCGGCGGAATCCCCTCCCGCGCCCACGGAAAAGGAGCGTAAGGAGGTGGCTTCACCTGCCCCCCAGCCTCCGGCCCAGCCTGAAACCCCCTCCTCCACGGGGGCTTTCCGGGTGGTGGTGGGGGCTTTTGCCAACCCGGAAAACGCGGCCAAGCTGCGTCAAGAGCTGGTGGGGAAAGGGTATCCCGCCCGCTTGGAGCCTGCGGGAAGCCTGACCCGGGTAGTGGTGGGTCCTTATACCTCTGAGGCCGAGGCGAAACGGGTGGCGGGGGTCTTGGCCGCCTATGGGGCCCAGGTCTACCGCGGCCAAGGAGCGGCCCCGTCTGCCTCGGGCACCGTTTACCTCCAGGTGGGGGCTTTCCAAAGGGAGGAAAACGCCCTGGCCTTGGCTGCCAAGCTTAGGGATATGGGTCTGCCGGTGGTCATGGTGAAGGATGGGGTCTACCGGGTGCGGGTGGGCCCGGTGGCGGAAGGGGAAAAGGAGAGCTTGAAGGCCAAACTGGAGGCGTTGGGCCTCGAGGCCCTGGAGGTGCGATGAAGGTTCCCAGCGCGGCCATCAGCCGTTTGGTGACTTACCTGCGCATCCTGGAGGAGCTGGAAGCCAAGGGTATCCACCGCACCAGTTCCGAGCAGCTGGCGGAGGAGGCTCAGGTTACGGCGTTTCAAGTGCGCAAGGATCTTTCCTACTTCGGCTCCTACGGCACCCGGGGGGTGGGGTACACGGTGCCCGTGCTCAAGCGGGAGCTCCGCCACATCCTGGGCCTGAACCGCCGCTGGGGGCTTTGCATTGTGGGCATGGGCCGCCTGGGTAGCGCTTTGGCCGACTACCCCGGGTTTGGGGAAAGCTTTGAGCTCCGGGGCTTCTTTGACGTAGACCCGGAGAAGATTGGCCGCCCGGTGCGGGGCGGGGTGATCGAGCCTTTGGATTTTCTACCCCAGAGGGTGCCTGGCCGCATCGAGATCGCCCTCCTCACCGTGCCCCGGGAGGCGGCCCAGGAGGCGGCGGACCGCCTGGTGGCCGCCGGGATCAAGGGCATCCTCAACTTCGCCCCCACGGTGCTGGAGGTGCCCAAGGAGGTGGCGGTGGAGAACGTGGACTTTTTAGCGGGCCTGGCCCGGCTCAGCTTTGCTATACTGAATCCCAAGTGGCGAGAGGAGATGATGGGGTGAGATTATGAAAATGCTCAAGCTGCTAGCAGGCGTTCTGGTGATGCTGCTTCTTTCGGCCTGCTCCGATGTGTTCTTCCGTCAGCCCTACCGGGTGCTTCTGGAGCCCGCCCAGCTGGGCTACGAGGTGGACGACCAGGGGAAGATCACGGTGGTGGGCAACAACGCCTACGTGCAGGTGGTCCCTGGGGCTCCGGGGGGCTACCTGGAGCGTTACGAGTACAGGGTGGTGGACGATTCGGGGAACGAAATTTTCGCGGGCTCTTCCCTGGGAAGTGGCTTTGTGGGGGTAGAGGTTCCCGCCGGCAGGGAGGAAGCAGGGGGCCAGGTGGTTTACCTTTCCAAGCAGTCCCAGCCCTTTACCTTCAGCTTGGACGGGAAGGTGGCTCGCGAGCACCTGAACCAGGACGCTCCCCTCAACTGGCGCTACTTGGTGACCTGGTACGTGACCACGCATAACGGGACCCCTAAGGACTGGACGCAAGAATATCAAGTCAAGTACCCTCTTAGGAGGTGATTTTGCTATGAAGTTGCGCCTGGCGTTCGCGGTGGGGGTTGTGGCCTTCTTGGCTCTTCTTGGGGGGTGCGCAAATTGGTCAGGCCAAGGCCCCGCTTCCGGGTCGGTTTCCCTTTCTGTGGGCATTGAAAAGCCCCGCGCAGATGCGCTAACCAACTCTAGGCAACTTGTGGTGAAGGCTACGGCTACAGGCGGTCGCATAGACCGGGTTGAAGTGGAATATCAAGGGCCTCAATCAGGCAAGGTATCCCTATCTCCTCAAACTGGTTCTTGGCTGGGTGATCTTCCAGGTGTGTTGCCTTCGGGTAGTTACACATTAACCGCAAAAGCCTACTCCGGGTCCCAAGTAAAGGACAGCGTCCCGGTGAAGTTTACGTTGGATGTGGACCCTCCCACCGTTCAGTTCCTTGGCCCTAGCTTGTCTGTTTTGGGGTCGGGATCTGTTGAGGTGCGGGTAAGGGCCACCGACGCCTTATCTGGAGTGCTTGGAGTCCAGCTTTATGCGGGAACCCGGCTTTTGGGGGATATGACTCCCACCCCCTCTGGCGAGTACGTGTTCAGCCTTGATGCATCTTCTCTGGCTTCGGGATCTGTGAGTTTACGTGCCGTTGCCAAGGATGGAGCGGGGAACCAAGGCGAGACCACTTTAGCGATCACGGTGGACAAGACGCCGCCCACGGTGACGTGGCTTGAGCCGGCGGACGGGGCGGTGGTGTCTGGGACTGTGCCCTTGCGGGTGGAGGCCACGGACAACGTGGGCGTGGCGAAGGTGGAGTTCTTCGCCGGGTCCACGAAGATTGGGGAGGCTACTTCTGCGCCGTACGAGATCAGCTGGAACACGACGGCGTACCCTGACGGACCGGTGACGCTGAAGGCGCGGGCGGAGGACCGTGCGGGGAATGTTGCGGAGGCTGCCATCA
>NZ_JAKEDT010000027.1 GCF_021462525.1 Thermus caliditerrae
GAAGTCACCCAAGAACTCTTGAAGCAGGCTAAGGGAGGGCGAGGAAGGAGTTTTGGGTAAAGCCCTGTAAAGATGTATTGGGCTGGGTCGTGTAAGGATTTATGTGTAAGGGCCCGTGTTTAATAGGGGGGCACACCTTAGCGCGAGGAGGTGCCCCGTGGACCAGGATACCTTGCGGATCTTGCTGAGGGAAGCGGTGCGGGAGACAGTAGCCGAGGTTCTGCAGACGGTTCTGGAGCTGGACCGGACGGCCTTCTTGCAGGTGCACGGGGGGCGCAGGAACGGCTACTACCCCCGCAAGCTGGAGACCACCTTCGGCCAGGTGGACCTGAAGGTCCCTAGGGATCGGGAATCTCGGTATTACCCGGCTTTCCTTAAGCCCTACGCCCGCCGCCTGGTGGACGTGGGGGAAGTAGCTGTGGCCTTGTACGCCGCCGGGGTCAGTCAGCGCAAGGCGGCCGAGATATTGAGCCTGCTCCTGGGCCACCGCTACTCCCACGAGACCCTAAGCGCTCTGACCGACCAAGTCCTGGAGGCGGCAGGAGCCTTCCGCACCCGGCTTTTGCCCGAGGAGATGGCCTTCGTCTACCTGGACGGGCTTTCCCTAAAGGTCTTTAGGGAAGGAGAAGGGATCGTACGGGAAAGCGTGTATGTGGCCCTGGGCATCGCCCCTAATGGGGAGAGGCGGGTCCTGGGGTTTTGGCTGTTGCCCACGGAGAGCGCCCTGGGATGGGAGGGGGTCCTGGGGGAGCTTTGGCAGCGGGGCCTGCGGCGGGTGTTGCTCTTTGTCACCGACGGGCTGCCCGGGCTTCCTGAAGCGATCCGCAGGGTCTACCCTCAGGCGGAGTGGCAGCGGTGCGTGGTGCACGGGGTGCGGTGGAGCCTGTCCCAGGTGCGGGCGCGGGACCGGGGCCTGCTGGCGGAGGACCTGAGGCGGGTGTACGGGGCGGAGAGCAGGGATGAAGCCCTTAGGGCCTTGGAGGAGGTGAAGGCCGCCTGGGGTTCGCGGTACCCGGGGGTGGTGGGGCTTTGGGTACAGGATTCGGGGGCCTTCCTGCGGTTCTACGGGTACCCCAAGGTGCTTTGGCCGTACCTGCGGAGCACCAACCTGATGGAGCGGTTTATCCGGGAGCTACGGCGGGGGACGAAGGTGCGGGACCACAAGTTTCCTAAGGAAGAGGCGGTGTACAAGCTTCTTTACCTGGAGTCGGAGAGGCAGGAAGGGAGGTGGGCAGAACGGAAACTAAAGGGGTTCTCGGAGGTGAAGGAGGTGCTGGAGAAGATGCTTCAGGAGCGGTATGCCCCCCGCACACAGACTCTTACACATAACCCAAGTTGCTACCTATTCCCTGGATCTGAAAAAATAGTGGCCGCTATGCTTTCCCGTCTCATAGCGGCCTTTTGCATTATAGACGACGCCCTGCAAGCCATGGGCTACAAGGATGACCCCCAAGCCAAAACGCCCGCCTCCGCCATCCTCACCCTCGCCCTCCTTGCCGCCCTAGAGTTCGGCGGCAAGCACAACAAGGCCCTGGCCCTCGCCAAAGACCTCGGCCTCTTCACCCACGTCCCCTCCCCAAGCCGCTTCAACCGCAGGCTCCACGCCCTCTACCCCTTCTTCCTCCCCCTTCGCAAGATAGCCCCTTCGGGGCTGACCCACCTCCTAGCCCAGGCCTGGAAAACCCTCCCCCAGGCCCAGGCCTACGCCTTGGACACCTTCCCCCTCCCCGCCTGCGAGAACATCCGCGCCCCCCGCTCCCGCCTCTTCCCGGACAAGGCCTACCGCGGCTTCATCCCCAGCAAGCGGGTCTACTTCCACGGCCTCAAGCTCCACCTCCTGGTGGACGACGGGAAGTTCGTCCACGAGGTGAACCTGACCCCGGGGAGCTTCCACGACCTCGCTTCTCTTCTCCTCCTTCCCCTGGACCTTCCCGAGGGGGCGGAGCTCTACCTGGACCGGGGGTACGAGAGCCATCTGTACGAGGACCTTCTTCGGGAGGCGCAGGGGGTTGTTCCCATGGTCATCCGCAGGAGGAACAGCCGGCGGTATCTCCCTTGGATGCAGTACCTGGCCATCGTGGGGCGGAGGGTGGTGGAGACGGTGGGGAGCATGCTCCATCACCTCTTCCCCAGGCGCATCCACGCCGTGACCCAGGAGGGTTTCGTCATCAAAGTTCTCACCTTCGTCCTGGCCCATAACATCAGTCTCCTGACCCAGAAGATGGCTGGGTAGCAACTTGGGTTACTATAGTAACGGTCGCTGCGCACCACGGAACTGGCCGCACCATGGGTTCGCCACCGGGCGCCGCTTGCCTTCCCGGGTCGCGGCGCGCACCAGCGGTTCGGCGCCCTCGCTCACGCCTGCGCGACGGCGAGCAGCCGCCGGCTGTCGAGCGTGAGTGGTCCGCCCTCGTCGCCCAGCAGCTCGACGCGGGCGAACCCGGCCCGCAGCAGCTCGTCCCGCAGCTCCACCGGCGTATACAGCCGCAGCCCGTACGCGAACCGGCGCACACGCCCGTCCCGGACGATGGTGCGGTCGGTCTGCACGCGCCCGGTGAGCGGTTCGTACCCGGTGCGGTCGATCATCAGGTCGTCGCCCCGGCGGACCACGTCGAAGCGCACCGGCTCGCCGGGCGGCAGGCTGCGCAGGATCCGGTCGCGGTGGACCGTCTCGATCAGCAGCCGGCCGCCGGGCCGCAGCACGCGCCGGAACTCCGCCAGCACGCGGCGGTTCTCCTCGTCGTCGAAGTAGCCGAAGGAGGTGAACCAGTTGACCACGGCGTCGAAGTCTCGCCCGAACGGCAGGGCCCGCATGTCGCCGTGGACCCACTCGACGCCGACGCCCGCGGCCGCCGCGGCCTGGCGGGCCCGCTCCAGGAACAGCGGGCTGGCGTCGAGGCCGGTCACGCGGCAGCCTCGGCGCGCCAGGCGCACGGCGATGCGGCCGTGCCCGCAAGGCACATCCAGCACATCCGCCCCCGGACCGAGGTCGAGGAGCCGGGCGATGAGCTCGGCCTCCTTCTCGTTGCGCTCGTCGTGCAAGAAGGTCTCGTAGAAGTACAGGTAATCCTCGTCGAACACGGCGTCCCAGTGTGCACCCGTCATCGGCCATCCCCCCGCGGCGCGGCACCGGCCCCGGTGCCGGAGCTTTGGCCAAACTATAGTGCACCGCCCGCCGTCCGGGAAGGACCGCCAGATGGATCGCTGGACAGCGGGCGCCCGCCGTGCTATGTTAACCCAAGTTGCTACCTATCCCGAGGCCTGAAAAAATAGTGGCCGCTATGCTGTCGTGCATCATAGCGGCCTTTTGCATTATAGACGATGCCCTCCAGGCCCTGGGCTACAAGGACGACCCCCAAGCCAAGACCCCAGCCTCCGCCATCCTGACCCTCGCCATCCTGGCCGCCATGGAACTGGGCGGCAAGCACAACAAGGCCCTGGCCCTCGCCAAAGACCTGCGCCTCTTTACCTACGTCCCCTCCCCAAGTCGCTTCAACCGCAGACTCCACGCCCTATACCCCTTCTTCCTCCCCCTTCGCAAGATAGCCCCTTCGGGGCTGACCCACCTCCTAGCCCAGGCCTGGAAAAACCTCCACCAGGCCCAGGCCTACGCCTTGGACACCTTCCCCCTCCCCGCCTGCGAGAATATCCGCGCCCCCCGCTCCCGCCTTTTCCCAGACAAGGCCTACCGCGGCTTCATCCCCAGCAAACGGGTCTACTTCCACGGCCCCAAGCTCCACCTCCTGGTGGACGACGGGAAGTTTATCCATGAAGTGAGCCTGACCCCGGGAAGCCTACATGATCTGAGCTCTTTGCTCCTTCTTCCCCTGGACCTTCCCGAGGGGGCGGAGCTCTACCTGGACCGGGGGTACGAAAGCCACTTCTATGAAGACCTCCTCCGGGAGGCGGGGGGGATTGTGCCCATGGTCATCCGTAGAAGGAACAGCCGGCGGTATGTGCCTTGGTTGCAGTACCTGGCCATTGTGGGGCGGCTGCTTTCCCGTGAGGGAAACACCTAGGGGGTGGTGGAGACGGTGGGCAGTATGCTCCATGCCCTCTTCCCGCGGCGCATCCATGCGGTGACCCAGGAGGGTTTTGTGATCAAGGTGCTCTCCTTCATCTTGGCCCACAACCTAAATCTCTTGGCTCAACAAATGCTTGGGTAGCAACTTGGGTTACACATAACTCTTGACACGACCAGTTCCCCCGACCCGAGTCTGTGTTTAAGCTCCTTTACTTGGAGGCGGAGCGTCAGGAGGGGAGGTGGTCTGAGCGGCGATTGAAGGGCTTTGCTGAGGTGCGGGAAGTGCTGGAGAAGATGCTTCTGGAGAGGTATGCCCCCCGTACACAGACGCTTACACATAAATCTTGACACGACCTTGGGCTGGGAATTCTCCTCGGGCTACGGACCACATCAGGCCCGCATAGAAGCGTCTAGAACGGAAGTCGTCAAACAGGTTGGAGAGGTGGGTGGCAAGGAGGGTAATGAGGAGGACAGGTTGGCTACTCATGTGTAATTGAGGCTGATTGGAAAGAAACCCATGTTAATCAAGGCATGAACCAAAGAAGTCATAGAAAGCGATCGTAAACCCACATTCCGCACCCCCTTCACTCCAGCAGGTAATATCGCCCGGCCCCCAGGAGGCGCGCCGCGGTCTCGTGATGGGGAGCCAGGTTGAGGACGAACCACCTGCCCCCCAGCTCCACCAGTCGGACCCACATAAAGAGTTGAAACACCCAGCGCAAGGTGGGCTTGGCTGTGGGTCTCCCCTTCTGGTCCGGCAGGCTGGACCCCGCCTCCCAAAGCCTCCGCCTCAGCGCCCACTCCCCCAGGGCGTACACCAGAAGGGCCAGGGCCATCACCATCCCCAGGGCCATCACCCGCTCGGGCCGCTTCAAGAAGGTGCTCTCCGCAAAGAACAGGGGGTCCTTCAGAAACCGGAACCCCCGCTCCACCGTCCGGGCCTGGTCCTTGTACCGCCTCAGCACCTCCTGAGGGGGAAGCCCCTCCCGGTCCAGCACGTTCGTGGCCAGGAGGAATCGCCCCAGGCCCCGCCTCGCCCGCTCCAGCTTCTCCTGATCCACCTCCAGGCGGGCCCGCAGGCGGTAGACCACCGCCAAGGGTCGCTCCCCCTTGCGCGGCCGGCCCACCCGCTCCCATTGGCGTTCCTCCTGCACTCCCAGGTAGACCAGCCGGTGCGAAGGAAGTCGGCCGCTGGCCTCGCTCAGGGCCCGCCGGGCGTCCGCCTCACAGGCGAAGGTCCGAGCCGTCAGCCGGCCCAGGACCTTCCGCGCCTCCCCTTCGGCCCGCGCTATCCGCTGCTGGAGGCTCGCTTCCTCCATCCTGGCCCGCTCCTGGCTCTCCACCAACAGCCAGCGCTGCCGCACACCCCCGTACTCGCTCTCCACCTCCAGCCCCCGGTAGCCCGGCAGCAGAGGCCTCCAGGCCTCCTGGGGTAACTCCTCGCGTAGCAGGACCTTGGCCTCCTTTAGGGTGGCCGGCACCCGCATGACCCAGGAGAACCCACGCAGGGCCCCCAGGTTCTCCTGGCTGTAGCTGGCCCCGTCCAGCACCACCACCTCCCCCAGTTCCAGGCTCTGGCGGTAGCGCGCCAGCAGGGGAACCAAGGCCTCCTGATCCGACTGGTTCCCATCCCCAGGAGCGAAGAGCAGGGGAATCCCCCCGGTATCGGCGCAGATCAGGTTCATCACCCACTGCTTGAGGTCTGGGCGGTGGTCCCGGCTGTAGCCGTGGGTGAGGCGGATGACCAGGGGCTCGTCCCCCGTATCGGTCTGGCCCTCTTCCCCGCTCCCGTACACCCCGTGGACGTGAAAGCTGGTGGAGTCCACGTGAAGAGCCCGCACGGGAAAGGGAAAGGCTCTGCGGGCAGATTTAGCCACCTCCACGAACAGCTCGGTGACCCCGGCCGCGTACAGGCTGTCCAGCATGCGGCCCATGCGGTCGTCGTTCAAAAGTTCGGGGGTGATGCCGGGCCCCAGGAGCAGCTCGGTGGGCTTGCCCTGGAAGAAGTGGCCGAAGAGGTAGAGGGGAGAGGTGACGAAGCCCAGGGCGTTCAGTATGGCGGCCTTGAGGGCCATGCCAGTGGAGACCTTTTCGCCCGGCCTTGGGCCCACGAACCGGTCTACGGTCTGTACCAGTCCTATCTGATCCAGGATGCTGGCCACCAGGCCCAGGTGGCCCAGGTCGTACACCTGTAGGTTGGGTGTGGTTTCCATCCCAAAATCCTAAGGCCAAGGAACAAGGGGTGCGGAATGTCGGGTAAAAAGAGAAAGGAGCCGATTAAAAAAAGTGTGATTACTGTGTAGAGCAAAATTAATTCTGGTTCTAATTGAACCCCGGTCCATGGGTTTACGAGATGAACAAAGACAAACGATACCCCCGAGAAAAGAAGTCCTTTGCTTCCAGCTAGTTGGTAAGGAACGTACCGGAACAAGAACTCCTCAATGTAAGCTCTACTTAACCAAAAGAACAAGGTGATGAATAGGGAGAGGTGCTCTCCGGAGTCAAGCAAGTACCAGAACCTACTTGGAGGCCAGTAGGGTAACTTTAAGGCCAGAAGAAACACGAAGAGAAGGTGTCCAAACAAAAGTATAACCGCTAGCCTAAAGACTGGGCTAAAGAGTAGACCCCTGGTGAAGAAGCCCTTCTCGGCTTCAATAAAAGTAAGCCTAGCCCTATACTTCAGGTAGAAAAGCCCTGAAAAAGCGACAATGAGCCAGAGGCCCGTATCGATCAAAAAGGAATCGAGTGGGTGTAGTAAAAAGGCAAAAAAAGAAAACAACGGGCCGAGGAAAAGAAAGATCATAGGTGCCACAAGGGCCCCCCCGACCTTAGCCTTTACCTGCATTTGCCTCCACAAACCGTAGTGGAACTCGAACCATCAGGCTTTGTTTCGTGCTTGACTTCAGCACTACATCCACGCGAAATTAGAAGACCGACAATAGCAGCCCCAGCAAGCACAGCTGGCAATATAGCGCCATGTGTTTCTGCGAGTAAAGCCCCTGGGCCGCCTGCACCGCCAGGGCCTTGAGGGCCGGGGCCAGGGTCCGCAGGGTCCCCTCGATGGCGCTGCTCAGGGAACGCTCCCGGGCTCCCTCCGCCCGCAGGAGCTCCAGGTAGCGCTGCAGGGTGCTGAGGCTTCCCCGCCCCAGGTGCTGCCGCAGGGCCTGGGCCCCCGCCTCCTCGGGGGAGAGGCCAAGTTCCGCCAGGGCGTGCTTCACGTCCGCCAGGGTCACGCTGGGTGTGCGCGGCATGGTCACCTCCGTTTCGTAAGGTAATCGGGAAAAGTATTTTCTCCGGGGTTCATTACGCTTCCCCACCCCCTTCATTCCGTAATGGACCCCCCTCCAGTACGATTTCCCGGTGAAGCTTCACGACCGGGTGAGGAGGCGGTACACCCACTCCCTGCGGGCCTCCCGGTAAGCCTCCCGCTTGCTGGAGGCCTCCACGGTGTAGGGGCCTCCGGGGCCCTCAAAGGAGGCCACGAAGCGGCCCTCCTCCGTGGGGTGGCGGGCCACGCCCGGGGCCCCGTGGCGGTCCCAGCCCTCCGCCACCACGTCCGCCAGGAGGCGGGCCAGGGCTTCGGTCATGTCCTCCTCCGTCCAGGCGGGTTTGTCTGGGAGGTAGGGCCGCAGGAGGTCCCCAAGTCCCACCTCGTCCGTGAGGGGCCAATAAAGCGTCAAAAGCCGCCCCAGGGCGTGGATGGCATCTTGCTTTCTCATTCCCCCCTCCTCTGCTTGAGCCGCACCACCCGCCCCAGAAGTTCCGATATCTCCCCCTTGGTGAGCCCGAGGCCGGTGAGGGCCTTCCGCAGGCTCCTCCGCACCGCCTTGTCCCAGCGGTTGGCGGTGGCCGGGGGGAGGAAGCCCACCTTGGCGGCCTCCCGCACCTCCCGGGTGAGGGCGTTTGTTCTGCCCACGAGCCTGCGGGCCTCCGCCAGGACCAGGGGCTTGACCCGCTTCCGGTCGTGGGGCCAGCGGAAGCTCCCCACCAGGCGCTCCATCTCCCTCTGCCGCTCCCGCACCCAGGCGGGGGAGACCAGGAAGCGGGCCCTCTGGGTCTTGTCCCGCCGCATCCCGCCCCAGGTGAGGAGGAAAGGCCCCACCCGCAAGGGGCGCTGGGCCAGGTCCTGAAGCTCCAGGTTCCCCACCCTCGCCTCCCGGGAGAGGACCAGCCACCCTCCCTCGGGAAGAGGGAAGGCCCGCAGGCCCTCCCGCTCCCGGGGAGGCCTCTCCCCCGGGGGGAGGAGGAGGCCGTAGCGGTAGCGGTTCCCCGGGTGGGCCAAGGCTCGGTGCAGGGCCTTCCAGACCGGGCCTTGCCAGGGGTAAGGGGTGCGGCCCATGGGGGAGAGGGTAGCAAGGGGAGACTCCCGCCTTGTCCTTTCCCGTAGGGAAGGGGAAAGAAGACCTAAAAGGGGGGAGGGGAGGGGGGGGACGTAAAAAGGGTCGGATCAAGACCCTCCCCGCTATACCTACCTCGTGAGCCTGGCCCCCACCAGGTGCCCCTCCCCACCCGTCCCGCCTGGGCCGGGGAAAGCCGGATGCCCTAGTTGGGCCCGTCCGGTTTGGGGCGGGGGTGGTGCCGGAATCGAGGGCGACCCCGTGAAAGGCACCGTCCTATCGCCACGCATCTGGTGGTCGGTTCACACGGAAGGCGACCGTACGAGCCAGCCGTCGCCGTCGGAGGGGATGATCCCTGCACCACGAGGGGGTGGTGCGCCCGCCCATGGGTGCTCCGAGGGTGCCACAGGCCCGAGGGGTGCTGAGTCATGGGTCAAGTGTCGTGGCTGGACGCCGAAGGGGTACATGCCGAAACCCGGACGCTCCAGCTATACGGCTAGGGCGACACCGAAGAGCCCCCACACGGGGGCCTGCCCAAGGGGCCTGATGAGGGCTTCGAACCGAGGGACGAAGGAGGCTGAGCCGAGCTCCCCCTGCGTGAGGGTTTTCCGGCCCTTACCCACGCACCCTGAAGGGGATCCCGCCCATAGGCGGGGTAGGCAAGGCTTCTGGACCCGGTGGGCTAGGTGTCTGACAACGCGGTGGACGGGAATGGCGACCCTGCCGTGCCCACGGGCGGCAATGCCGCACCGGGGTGTGTCCTCCAGCCCTGAACCCATAGGGGCTGGTACGCCGATGGGAGCGTGGCGAACCCCATCGGTGGCCGCGGGAAAACGGTCTAGGAGGCGGGGAAACCCGCTCAACGAGGACCGGATAAGCGGGGATAACGGCAGGGACGGAGCGGGTGAGTACCGTGGAAGCCAGGGAAACCTGGTGGAGGGAAGACCCGTAGCGGTTTGGGTAGGCGTGTGGGGATTCCTGGTGCTTGGTGGGGGCCAGGCCACCGGGAGGTCCCCCGGAGTGGACCAACCACGGCCATCCCGAGGCCCTAAATCGGGGGCGTGTCCCGGCCACATGGGGACAGCCACGGCCGTCCCGAGGCCGAAAATCGGGGGTAGAGCCCACCACACGGGCAGCAGACACCGCCCTGGCGGGTTGCCGTGCGAAGGAGGAGGAAAAAAGACGAGGACGGAAGAACGCGAAGAGCATCGCTTGTAGCGACCTTGTGCCGATGCCTGCCAGAGGCTAACGGTGCGCCCTGTAAGGGGCGCTGTGGACACGGGATGTAGGGATAGGTGAGGAAGCCCCCCGGGAAACCCGGGGGGCTTTGCCTTTTGCCGTGTGGTGCGCCGCACTTTCTCCCTGCACCAGCGGTGCCGAAAGCCCGCGTCTGCACGGGGTGCGCGGGGGATCCCCTCTTGCCTTTGGGAAGGGGTCGGTATAATAGCCCCCAACGGGTAGACCGGGCCCCCCTGGGGCCCAAAGCGGCAGGGCCGCGCGAGGACCAAAAGCAGGCTACCCCTGAGGAGGGGGCAGAAACACAAGGTTTTTGCGGGAGTTCTCTTGTTCCTAAGCTACCCCCTCCCAGCGGGAAAGGCAAGAGGCACCCGTTAGGTGCGCGGGGAAATGGTGTCCCCGACGCGAAAAGAGGGAGGGGTTTATGACCCCGGAGGAAGTTAGAGGAAGCGGATATCAAAAACCAGAAGCTCAAGCAGGCATTTCGGCGGCGGGCCGGGCTTTCCTGGAGGCTTTGGCCCGCAGGAAGCGGGCGCGTGGGGAGGAGGTTCCCCCCATTTACCAGCAGCTTTTGGGCTTCTTCCCCGAGGCGCCCCTGACCCCTGAGGAGGTGCAGGAGCACCCCCAAGGGGCGGAGGCGGTGGCGGCTACCTTGCCCCCACCCCCTGCCCTGTCTTCCCTGCCGGAGGGGCCCATCCCCACCCGGGCGGAGCTGGCCCAATCCCCCCCTCCGCCGGAGGTGTTGCCCCAAAGCCCCCTGGCGGTGGCGGACCGGCTCCTGGCGAGGGGCGAGGCGGAGGGCACCCTGCCTCCCTTGAGCGAGCGGGCCCGCGAGGTCTACCGGACCCTCCTGGCCCTTGGGGTGGCGTGGCTGCGGCGGCTCCTTGGGGGCAAGCGGCCTCCCCGGAGCCTGAGCCAGCTGACCTTCTTTGTGCCTAACGACGCCCTGATAGCCGTCTTGGGGATCCCCTCGGCGAGCCTGTACCGGGCCTTGGGGGAGCTCACGGAGAAGGGGCTCATCACCCGGGCGGCCTGGCGGACGGCGGCCACCTTGCGGGGGAAGAGCGGGGTGTACGCGGCGGGGACCCTGTACGCGGTGCGCTTGCCGCACCGGACCCGGAGGCCCCGGTTGGACGCGGAGGACTTTGCCCACCCGTGGCGGGACCTGGAGGGGGATGTGGAGCGCGGGAGAACCGCGTGGCGAGCGTTGAGAGAGTCAAAAGAAAAACCCCTAAAGGGGGATGCTGAGGTGCTGGAGTTTCTCTTGGATTTCTCGTTATCCCCCCCCAGGCAAAAAACCCCGTTAGGTATAGACTCTCTCGCCGCCCTCCTCCGCGCCAAACCTGCCGACCGCCGCCGCCAGGTGGAAGAGCTCGCCCTCGGCCTCGCTAAGGAGTTCAAGGATCCTGGCAGCGTCCGCTTCTACGCCTGGGTCCTCTGGAACGCCCTCAGGGCCGAAATCTACGGCATGTGGGAAGGAGCCCTGGCCCTCGTGGCGTGGGCCATCAACCGGGTCCGCGAGGCCCTGGCCGCCTCCCTCATGAGCTCCCGCAAGGAGGGCATCCGCAGACCCGGTGCCCTCCTGGCCCACCTCCTCAACCAGCAGGGCCTCCTCCCCCTCCTCCGCCAGGCCCCCCAGTGGCGGGTGGCCTAGGGATGAAACCCAAAGGCAGGGTGCTGGGCCCTACTGACTACAGCTGGAAGCTGGGCTTGCTTGCTTTATGACTGCTTCCGGCAGTTGCCAGAAGCCTCTTTGGCCCTGCACTCGTTGCAAAGTTCGCCGTTGGTAGGGCGGCTTGTACTTTTGTACTCGTCATAGTTGCTCGTTGGCCACCGAGAGCAGTTGGTGCAAAAATGCCACGTATCATAGCCTTTCGCCTTCCTGTAAACCATGGCTTACCCCCTTAAAACTCTTTTATACCACACCTTCAGGGCCTCCAGGTCCCCGCTGACCACCGCCCGGCTCCCGTCGGGGTAGAAGCGCACCTCGTAGCGCCGGGGGAACTCGGGGAGGAGCCTTTCCACCTTCGGCCACCACTCGGGCACCGCCTGGGGCAGGAGGACCAGGTAGTAAGGCCCCGTCCCCGCGATCCCCATCACCTGCCCCTTGCCTAGGGCCGGGGGCCGGCCCAGGTCCGGGGGGGCGGGGTCCGGGGGCTCCTCGGGGGCCCGCCACACCCGCACCGGATCCCGGCGGGGGAGGGGCTTGCCCCCGGGGCCCTTCCCCTTGGGGGCCTCCTTGGGCCTGGGCGGGGGCTCTCGCCTGGCCTTCGCCTCTTCCCTGGCTCCTTCTCCCTTGCGGGCTTCCCCTTCCCCTCCTCCTTCCGCCCCCTCCTTGGGCCTCCCCTCCCGGGGCTCCAGGTAGGGGTTCTCCCGGCCCTGGATAGGGGGCGGGAGGGGCTGCCCCTCCTTCTTGGCCTGGAGGTACTTGCCCAAGGGCCAGGCCCTTTCCGCCAGGAGGTAGGGGCCGCCCAGCCTCCCCTCCACCCGGTAGGCCTTCTTGGGCTCCAGGCGGGCGGCGAAGCCCCGGGCCCGCTTGAGGCCCACTTTGAAGCCCTCGCCCCCCTTGGGGAGGATGAGGAGGACCAGCCTTTCCCGGTCGGCGTAGAGGAGGACCCCCTGGACCACGGCCTGGGGCCCCTCGTAGGGCTCCCTTAGGCGGCTGGCCACCTGGAGGGAGAGGATCCTTCCCCCCTCGTCGGTGCGGGGCCAGAGGGCGAAGACGCCCTCCCCCGCCTCCCCCTGGGGGTCCTTGAGGGCCTTGCCCCCCAGGGCCACCGGCACCCCCCGGGGGAGCCTCTCCGCGTGGAAGAGGCCCTCCCTCAGGACGCCGGGGAGGAAGAGGACCGCCTGGTGGGGCGGGTGCGGGGGGCGCTTCTCCCGCCGCTCCTCCCCCACGCCTTCCCTCGTCCCTTCCTCCCCCGCGGGGAGGGCTTCCTGGGCCTCCACGGGCTCCGCCATCCCTTCCATCCTAGGCCCCTACCGCCGCCAGAAGGCCCACCAGGGCCGCCGGGGCCTGGGGGCCTCCAGGGCCTTCAGGCTCTCCCGCAGGGCCTGGTTCTCTGCCCTCAGGGCGGCAAGCTCCCCCTCCACCCGCTCCAGGCGCTCCAGGAGGGCCCGGAGGAGGGCCAGGGCCTCCTCCCCAGAAGCTTGGGTGGCGAGGGGCGGGGGTGGGGGGAAGGCCCCTTCCGCCCCCGACGCCTCCTTGACCTGCAGGAGGGCTTCCCGCAGGGGGATGCCCTCCGCCTTGGCCCGCCCCCGGGCCTCCGCCAGGAGGCCCAGCACCCCCTCGGGCCAAAGCCGCCCCCCGCCCGCATCCCTGGGAAGGGGGTGCAGGACCTCCTCCACCAGGGCCGCCATGCGCCGCAGGGTGGCGGGGGAGACCCCCAGGATCCGGGCCGCCTGCCAGGGCGCGTAAAGGGTGGGGTCCACGGGGCCAGGATACCCCGCCTGACGGGGTGAGCGCTCGCCCAGCCATCCCTTCGATTGCCTGAACGCTCACCGCTCGGGAAAGGCGCTGAGCGCTGAGCGGGGGGGTGCTCACCCCCCTTTGCCCGGGCCAAAAGCCCTTTGGGGCCGGGCACACCTTCCCCTAAGGGCCTCTATGCCCCTCTAAGGGGCCTAAAGGGCCGGGGGTCGGTGTTCCCCCTTGCCCCCCTTCCCCCCGGGCCTTCTCGGGGCCTTAGAGCCCGGAAAACACCCCTTTCCCGAGGGGCAAGCGTAGGATGTCCTCCCGAGGTGAAGCCGTGGACCGGAACCTGGAGCGGGACACCGTGGAGCTCCTCCTGGAGACCCCCGAGCTGCCCCCGGAGAGGCGGGAGGCCCTGGCCCGGGAACTGGAGGCGGTGGTGGCCCGGCACCTCCCGGGCCGCCCCGTGCGCCTCCTCTCCGGGGTGGACGAAAGGGGTCGGCGCTGGCTGCGCCTGGTGGTGCCCCTGGGTCCTGCGGGGCGGGGCTAGGCCCACTGCCCCCCGGCCCCTTCCCACCCCAGCCGATACCATGAGGCCATGGACCAGGGCGACCTTCTGGCCCGCATCAGCGTGGACCCCGAGGTGAACCACGGGCAGCCCACGGTGCGGGGGCTCCGCTACCCGGTGAAGGTCCTCTTGGAGCTCCTGGCCTCGGGCATGACCCCGGAGGAGATCCTGGCGGACTACCCTGACCTGGAGTCCGAAGACCTCCAGGCGGTCCTCCTCTACGCGGCCAGGCTGGCCGAGGTGAAGACGGTCCTGAGGGTGGCGTGAGCGAGCCCCTCTTTTTGGTGGACGCCCACCTCCCCTTCCGCCTGGTGGAGCGCCTGCGGGAGAGGGGCTACGACGCCCTGCACACCCGCGAGCTTCCCCGGGGCAACGCCACGCCGGACCAGGAGATATGCGCCCTCTCCCTGCGGGAACGGCGGGTGGTGGTCACCAAGGACGGGGACTTCGTCCAAGACCTGCTCCTCCGAAAGGAGCCCTACAAGCTCCTGCTGATCTCCACCGGCAACATCCGCAACCGGGACCTCGAAGAGCTCTTCCTGCGCAACCTCCCTACCCTGGCCTCCCTTCTGAAGGACCACACCTTTGTGGAGCTTGGCCGGGATTTCATCACCGTGCACTTCTGAAGCTTCCCCCTCCACCTCCTAGCTGCGAAGGCCGGGTTTAGCCTTTATGCACCCCCGAAGTGGGCCTCTCTCGCCCCCTCCTTCTGCCGCCTTTATGCACCTTTACCCCCCTCAAGTCGCATAAACCCCGCAGGCTTTGTCCCTGCGGGGCGAGTTTTGTGCGCGAAAGAAAAGCTTCGCGAAGATGTACGGTGGGAGGAGGCTTAGGGACGGGGATTTCGGCGAAGCAGGGGAAAGAAGGGGATAGCCTACAGCCGCCGGCTTCAACGCTATTTCTGTTCCTTCATCTCCTTTACCCGGGCCCGCAACCAGGACTCGTAATCTCTGTGCATCGCCAAGAAGGAATAAACACCAACACGCTGGCCCCCACCAAGGACCATCTCCACTTCCCCGACCATGCGGGTTATAGGTGTTTGCCGGGATAACTTTTGTATGGCCGACTGCACCCAACTGGCCGCCTCACGGGGATCATTTCCTTCAACCCACAGAGTGGCCAAGAGTGGCAAGTAGCGTTCCGCCATCTCTTTGGCCTGGGGACCGGAGATGGTGACCATGTATGAAGCAACCCTCCCCCTGTACGCGTGAACGAGTACCTCCAGCCGGGTGGCTCCAGACATGACAGAAATCTTCCACTCCCTCAACTCGGCAAGCTCGTTTTTCGCAATGGGGAAGGCGTTTCGAAGGCTTGCCTTAGCCTTAAGCGCCTCCTCCAGAGCCGCGACCAGATCGGTGCTACTGATCTCCAAAGTGGGCGGTGGGGTTTCCGGCTTACTCTCCTTTGTGGGGATACTGTTGATACCGACAGAAAGCACAAATAGACCGACCAAACCGGCAACGATACGCCTTCGTTCGGTTAGCTTTTTGTTGAGCAAAGCCGAGATCAAGATGAGCGTCCCAAGGACTACCAAAAAGGTTCCCATCACACCCTCCGCCTTAATCCCACCCCCAAAATAACCGGTAGAAGTCCTGACCCTTAAGGCCCACGAGATAACCCGATAGCTTCTGCCTTGATACTTGTCTTTTTGCCAACCCCCCAACCTCAATCTCAAGAGAAGCACCCCAAATCCTCCCCCAAACCCCTCCACCACAAATCCCTAAACCCCCATTACCCCTCTCCCTACCTCTAGCCGCCTGACGGCGGCATATAGAATAGGGACGCGAAAATCCCGTTAAGGACGAGGCTTCTTTGAGGTCGTGGACGGGGCTTCTGAGCCCCGGTTTTTCTCGTCCTGGAGAGGGTTTTCTACTCCGAAATCGTGTTGTGTCAAAACATTCCAAAAAAGTACCCTCCCCGAAGCCGGGAAAATGGCCTCGGGGAGAGTGTTTTTGCTAGTTGAGGTTGTGGGTGAGGACGGGGGACAATCCTCCGAGGTACGTTCGCTTGGCCAGGTACCGCGAGAGGTCAGGGGAGTTTCTGAGGGTCGCGATGGTGGAGGCCCTGAAGTCTACCAGGGTTTCAAGGCCGGTTAGGTCAGGGAGGTCTTTGGCCTTGGCCCGCCTGAAGAGGGTGAAAGGGGCCGGGAGGCGTTTTCCCCGGTAGGTGAGCCTCCTCGACTTGGCCCCCAGGTTCTTTACGGCCAAGAGGAAGGGGTAGATCTCCATGGTGATGGGGACCAACAAGTGTGCGTGAAAGAAGAAAAAACCCGCCGGCTGGAGGTCGGCCTCGAACTTGACCGCGAAAACGGGCAAAAACCGGACTAGGAAGGCTTTGAGGGCCGCCCGGGCAGTAGGGTCGTAAAAGGGACGCGTGTTTACGAATGTGAGAGTGGCCTGGAGGAGATAGCCCCTCTCGTCAGCGAGCAAGGACAGCCGGCGTTCCCAGCGAGCAAGTACGCGAGGATCCCTGGTGAAAGCCGGCTTGGGGAGAGGGCTGAAGACCTCAGGTTGGGGTGGAGGGCATCTTCGCATAAACCTCCTCGAAGGCGTAGGCCGGGAGATGGACCTTTGAGGCGGCGGCCAGGGTGAGGGTAGACCAGTCCAGGACCTCAGGCACTTCGAGGAGGGGAAGGGGCTTGATGAACAAGAAAAGAAGCCCCTCGTGAAGCCCGGGGTTGACCAGGAAAAGGTTTTTGCCCTTCCTGAGATGGTCCACTAGCTCTTGGCCCGGAAAAAGCCCGTTAGGAGCCTCCTTGGGGAAGACCCGTAGGTAGAGGCCTCCGGCCATCACGCCAAGCTTTTTTGAGGAGACGTAGGATAGGTATGGGGAAGTCCCTAAGGCCTCCTCAAGGGACTCCAAAATGAACGGGGTAAGGGCGAACGGGGAGAACATTAGCCCTCACCCCCCTTCTTTTTGGCCCGGTAGAGCTTGGACAAGGCCTCCAAGCGAGGCTCCTCGTCCTCCAGGATGATAATGCCCTTGCCAAAGGGGTTCCTGATGGTCCTGAGCTTGTTTTGCTTGATGTAGCGGTACAGAGTGGACTTCGGTATGCCGAAACGCTTTACGGCTTGTTTTATTGTGAACAACGCTTTTCCCTAAACCTATGCGTCGTGTGAACCCCTCGGGATAAGGGGTTCTTGTTGGAGATTATAGCAAAAAGGGGCTACTTGGTCAATAGTCTGAAAAAGTCCCGGTTCTCCCAAGGGGGTGCTCATCAGTACTTGCGTGCTGGACGAGGTTTTTGCTCAGGGGAGTGTGGTGGGGGAAAGTCGATGGAGAAAAAAGTCTTTGGGCCGCAGGTTGATTTGCGGGATGACCAACAAGTAGATTGGGGAGATAGATGGGAGAGTGGAACGTCTGGACAGAGAAAAGCGTTAAGCTTCTAGAGGAAGGATACCTAGACAAACTCCTCGAAATCTACAAAGGGGAAAGTGGGAACCCAAGGGAAGTACCAGAGGAAATCAAGAAAAAGCTTCGCGAAGCATACGATTATGCAAAGGCACAGGGTACCTCAGAAGCGGATAAGAAGCTCGTAGGGGCCCTGTTAAACGCCAGGAAGGAAACGGAAAGATCCCCCTTCAATCACCCCTATTTGCCGCTGATCTACCATTTGGTTTCAGAGGAGGAAAAGAGCGGAAGCACCTTCGAGGAGGCGTTGGAGAAGGTCGCCTCGAAGTATCCTGAAACAATCCGCATCTTGGCCGAGGAAGCGCAAAGGAGAGATATAAAAACCCTGCTCCAAAGGCTTGAGGAACCGCCCGAAATAAATCGGCAGATAGGAACGATGTTCAAGTCTTGGTACGAAAGTAATCTAAAAAGCAAGATAGAACAGAGGTTTCAAGGCTATACTCCCACACCAAAGATTGTGATAACTCCCCTAAAAAAACAAAAAAAGTCCAAAAAAAGTCCGGGGCAACCCCCTCTATTTAGTGAAGAGGCCCCAGCAGAAGCGGACATCATCATATACACGGGGTCAGATAAGGCTTTGGAAGAGCTGGCTAAGAGAAAATTGGGCTTGAACGAAAAAGAAAAGCTAGGCACCAAAGGCATAGACTTCTATGTGCTCATTGTGCGTAACCCAGAAGAAATATGGCACCTAACGGGAGAAGCTAAGTTTCAATCCGATGTTGGTGGAAACCAGGACAACCAGCAAATAGTGGCAGAGGGCTCGGTAAGATTGGACCTTGAGAGGCGACACGTAGGGATAATGCTGATAGATGGCATGCCTGTAGTAAGGAGGTTCGACAACTGGAAGGAGGAGGAGGAACTGGAACTGGAACTGAGCAAAGAGAAGATAATCGCCTCCGCCCTTCTCCTTCCGGACCTAATTGCGGAGATATACCGGAAGGGTGAAGAAGCCCTTGGCCTAGGAGACGGATAAAACCTTAAACCGCCCTCTTAGCTTGGGAAAATCTTCTAGGACCCTCCTAGCAAAAGCCTTGACCGCCTCTTGAGAAGCGTCAATGCCAATGGACCGGCGCTTCAGAAGGGCCGAGGCTATAAGGGTGGTACCCGAGCCGGCGAAAGCATCGAGGACCAAGTCCCCCTCGTTGCTCCCGGTTTGAACGATGAGCTTGAGCATGTCTAGGTTTTTCTCGGTGGGGTATCGCGGGTACTGAGGATCCTTGAACTCCCAAACGTCCTGGAGCTTTTTCCCCCTCCTCAGACGATCCCGAGCGTACACCTTTTTCCTGGGCACACCGTTCTTTGACCAAACGATGAGCCCCTGAGCATCTAGCTCGTCAAGCTTCTCTGGGGGATAACGCCAATGCCTCCCCGGAGGAGGGCTAATCCCTCTCCAAGGCCTCCCAGTAGGGCCATCCTTGGTTTCCCCAGGAGCGTGGAGAGGGTTAGTAGTGTACCGCTCCCCGTTTTCGTCCACAAAAGGAAAAAGCTTGGCGATCTCCTCTTCCGAGTAAGGGCTAGTCGACTCGTTCCAAACATAGTCCCGCGTTTTGGAGTAGACGAGGATCATGTCTTTTTGTGAGCCGAAGGCCTTGCGGGAAAAGTTTTTGGGGTTCGAGGCGATGCGGGCGATGTGATTGACGAAGTTTCGCCGACCAAAGACCTCATCAAGGATGAGCTTCACCTCGAAGCCGTACTTCTCGTCTATGTGAACGAAGATCAGTCCCGAGTCCGCCATCAGCTCCCTCAGGAGGATCAAGCGCTCCCTCAAGAACTCCACGAACTGGGGACCGTCAAGGGTGTCGTCATAGCCCAAATGACCGTTTTTAGGCTGGCTGATGGTAGCCGTGCGGGGGGTCTCATCACCGCTAACCAGAAACCGCTGACCAGTCCCGTAAGGAGGGTCGATGTAGATCAACTGGACCTTCCCCGCATACTCGCGAGACTCCCGGAGCATCCACCGGAGGACCTGGCTGTTTTCCCCAAGGAAATAGGTCCCGACAGGTTCGTCCTCAAATAGGGGGGAGCTTCCTCCGAAAAGGACGTGGGTTTCTTCTCGCAAAACAAGCAACGGAACGGGCTGATCAAGTATTTCCTCCTCAGCGCGCTTTCCGGGATAGACCAGCTGAAAGGGAGAAGGCTCCGAGGTTCTTAGATACTTCTTGGTCAGAGTAGGGTAGTTATGGCTAAGGCTCATTCTTCCCTCCCAAGGGCCTGTCTTAAGGAAGCTTCATCACCCACTACCCTCACACACTCCGACCACGGGATCCGCCAAAGACGGCCCACCTTTTGGGCGTGTATTTTCCCCTGACGTATGGACTTCCGGATTGTCTCGGGATGTACCCGAAGGATGTCCGCAAGCTCCTCTGGGGTCAGGTATATAGGCTTCACCTGCACAACGTAACTTTACCCTACCAAGGCAACTTGTGCAATCCTAAGCACCAAAGACAATAGAACCGCAAGTTAGGCCACCCTTCCCTCCTCACATCGAGAGGCCTCCTTGAGGATCCTCACCAGATATGCCCCTGGTCGTGTGATGAGGCCGTCTTGGTAGTCCCTGAGCGTTCGGACGATGAGGCTAAAGATCAGGACTTTACCCACATCTCCGTTTCGTGGTAAATCTCCCCTTGCGGGCGCAGCCCGTATCTGGTAC
>NZ_JAKEDT010000028.1 GCF_021462525.1 Thermus caliditerrae
GCTACACCCTCTTCCACTGGTGGCCAGGAGGATGTTGAGGGAGGGCTTCAAAAGGAGTTCTTATAAGTAATGGCTGATTGTCAAGGCTACTTCTTACATTAGGCCATTACTGCGGTAATGTAAAGTTAACTTATTGCCAAAATCCGGTTCTACATGAAGGCCATAACCTGCCTACCCACAACCCACCTGTTCCGGCATCTCCTTTGGGAAAAGGAGGATATCCCCAGAGAGCAAGCGCTCCCTCGAGCCTCTGGCGAGTACCCCGCTCAATGGGTGAGCACCCGCCGCAAAGCGGCGAGGACCCGCTTGGCGCTCGGGCGGTAGTGGTGCTCAATGGCGCTGAAGGGGGGGTAGGGAGCGTCGTATCCCGCCACCCGGACCACGGGGGCCTGCAGATAATCTATGGCCCCCTCGGCGATGCGGGCAGCGATCTCCGCCCCAAAGCCCCCGGTGCGCATGGCCTCGTAGACCACCACCGCCCGGCCGGTTTCCCGAACGGCTTCCAGAAGGGTGTCCTCGTCCAAAGGGACCAGGGTTTCCAGGTCCACCACCATGACCTCCACCCCCTCCTTAGCCGCCACCTCCGCCGCCTCCAGCATCACCTCCACCATGCCCCCGTAGCCGATGAGGGTGGCCGCGCTCCCCTCCCGCACCACCCGGGCCCGGCCCAAGGGCAAGGTGTAATACCCTTCCGGCACCTCGGCCCGGGAGCCCCGGTAGAGCTTGATGGCCTCCAAGAAGAAGACGGGGTCCTCGCCCTCTATGGCGGCGAGGAGGAGGCCCTTGGCCCTTTCAGGGCTCGAGGGGATCACCACCTTCACCCCAGGGGCATGGGCCAAGAGGGCCTCGGGGGAGTCCGCGTGCTGCTCGGGGGTGTGGACCCCGCCCCCATAGGGAGCCCGCACCACCACGGGAAGGCCCACCCGCCCCCGGGAGCGGTGGCGCCAGCGCCCAAGGTGGGAGAGGATCTGGTCCAGGGCAGGATAAAGGAAGCCGGCAAACTGGATCTCGGCCACGGGCCGCATGCCTCCCATGGCCAGGCCGATGGCCAGGCCCAGGATGCCGCTTTCCGCGAGAGGGGTGTCGAAGACCCTGGCCTCCCCATGCTTGGCCTGGAGGCCCTCGGTGACCCGGAAGACCCCCCCAAGCCGCCCCACGTCCTCCCCGAAGACCAAAACCCGCTTGTCCCGATCCAAGGCCAGGTCCAGGGCCTCGTTGATGGCCTGGACCATGTTGAGCACGCGGGCCTTTTCGGCTACCATACCTCCTCCACGTGTTTCCCCTGGCGCAGGGCTTCCCAAGCCCGCCTTTGGTCGGGCCCCATCTCGGCGTAGACGTGCTCTACTATCTCCTCAGGCTGGGGCTCGGGGACACTGTCCGCCAGGGCCAGCTCCCGGGCAAACTCCTCCTCCAGCTGGGCGAGGAGCTCCCCTTCCTGCTCCTCGTCCCAAAGGCCCCGCTCCTCCAAGGCCCGGCGGAAGCGGAGGAGGGGGTCCTTGGCCCGCCAGGCCTCCTCCTCTTCCCGGGTGCGGTAGCGGGAAGGGTCATCGGAGGTGGTGTGGGGGGCCAGGCGGTAGGTGAGGGCCTCCAGGAGGGTGGGGCCCTCCCCCTTCCGCGCCCTTTCCACCGCCTTCTTGGCCTCAATGTAGACCGCCACGGCGTCGTTCCCGTCCACCACCACCCCCGGCATCCCGTATCCCTCCGCCCGCCGGGCGATGTAGTCCACCCGCATCTGCTTGGCCCTAGGCACGCTGATGGCGTAGCCGTTGTTCTGTACCAGGAAGATCACTGGGGCGCGGAAGACCGCGGCGAAGTTCAGCCCCTCGTGGAAGTCGCCCTCGCTGGTCCCGCCATCGCCGATGGAGGTGGCCACCACCCAGCCCTCCCCAAGGTAGCCCCCCGCCAGGGCCAGGCCCACCGCCTGGGGGATCTGGGTGGCGATGGGGATGTACGGGTTCACCGCCCGCACCCCCTCGGGGAAGCGCCACCCCGCAGGGTGAGCCCGCCAGTAGAGGAGAAGGGTGTGGATGGGTAGGCCCCGGGCGAGGAGCATGGCGGACTCCCGGTAGCTGGGCACCACAAAGTCCCCCTCCCCCAGGGCCAGGGCCAGGCCTACCTGGGCCGCCTCCTGGCCCATGAAGGGGGCGTAGACCCCAAGCCGCCCCTGGCGCTGCAGGGTGAGCGCCTTTTCGTCAAAAAACCGGGCCCGGCGCATGGCCCGGTAGAGGGAGAGGGCCTCCCCCTCGCCTAGGGGAAACTCCCCCTTGTCCAGGTACTGGACCACTTTGGGCTTCACGCAGGGGAGTTTACCACACGGGCCAGGCGCTCCAGGGCCAGGGATGACTCTTCCTCGCTCTTGCAGAAGGCAAAGCGGAAGAGGTAAGGGGGCGGGTCCTCCCGGTAGAAGGCCGAGGCCGGGATCAGGGCCACCCGGGCCACCTCCACCAGCCCAAAGGCATCCCATCCCGGAAGCTCGGCCATGAGGAAGTAGGTGCCCTCAGGCTCGTAAGCCTTAAGGCCCATGGACCTAAGCCCCGAAAGGAGGAGGTTGCGCCTCCGGCGGTAGCCTTCCCGCAGGGCCTCGTAAAACCCCTCTTTCCGGGCCATCCTCAAGGCCTCCGCCACCCCCGCCTGCAGGGGGCTGGGCGCGGAGAAGCTGGTCCACTGGCGCATGCCCGCCAGGACGGGCATGTACTCCTCAGGCCCCACGATCCAGCCCACCCGGTAGCCGGTGGCCTCGAGGCGCTTCCCCGCACTCCCCACGGTGAAGGTGCGCTCGGGGGCGAACTCCCGAAGGCGCCTCGGCCTTTCCCCGTAGTAGAGCTCGTCGTAGACCTCGTCGGAAATGAGGAAGAGGTCGTGCCTCCGGGCGAGGTCCGCCACGGCCCTGAGCGCCTCCTCCCCGAAGACCAGGCCCGTGGGGTTCATGGGGGTGTTGAGGAGGAGGACCCGGGTGCGCCCGGTGATGGCCGCTTCCAGGGCGGCGAGGTCCAACTGGAAGCCCGCTTCCCCAAGCTCAAGCCGCACCAGCCGGGCCTCGGCCCCCGCCAAAAAGGCATCCGGCAGGTAGACGTCAAAGAAGGGCTCCAGGACCACCACCTCGTCCCCCGGGCCCACCAGGCTCTGCAACAGCACATGAAGGGCTTCCGTGGCGCCAGAGGTGACCACCACCGCCTCGGGCTCCACGGCGAACTCCTCCGCCAAAGCCTCCCGAAGCATGGGAAGCCCCGCGGGAGGGGCGTACTGGTCGTAACGGCCCAGGGCCCTGGCCACCGCCTCCAGGAGAAAGGCGGGCGGGGGGTTGGAGGGGAAGCCCTGGCCCAGGTTCACCGCCCCAAGGCGCAAGGCGAGCCCGCTCATTTTGGGGAAAATGCTCTCCCGGGCCACCTGGGTGCGGGGGTGGAGGCGCATAGGAAAAGGGTAGCCCAAAGCCCCTTGGGACTCAACCGGCTATCCTCAGGAGGCTCAAAAAGCTCTCCAGCTCCAAGCTGGCCCCGCCCACCAGCCCCCCGTCTACGTCCGGCATGGAGAGGAGGTCGGCGAAGTTCTTGGGGTTCACGCTCCCCCCATAGAGGATCCTCACCCGCCTGGCAAAGCCCTCCCCGTAGCGCTCGGCCAAGGCCTGGCGGATGGCCTGGTGCATGGCCTCTGCGTCCTCAGGGGTGGCGTTTTTCCCGGTGCCGATGGCCCAGACGGGCTCGTAGGCGATGACCAGGCGCTCAGGGCCAGGAGGCTCCACCCCCTCGAGGCTCCCCAGAAGCTGGCGCAGGGTGTAGGGCACCGCCTCCCCCCTTTCCCGCACCTCCAGGGGCTCCCCCACGCAAAGGATGGGGGTGATGCCCTCCTCCAAAAGCCTCTTCGCCTTCTCCGCCACCAGGGCGTCCGCCTCGTGGTGGTAGCGCCGCCTCTCCGAGTGCCCCACGATGGTGTAGCGGCACCCCAGATCTGCAAGCATCCGGGAGGACACCTCCCCCGTGTAGGCGCCTTCCCGGTGGGGGGAAACATCCTGGGCCCCGTAGGCCACCTGGGTGCCGGAGAACACCTCCTTGGCCGCAGGGAGCATGGGAAAGGCGGGCAAGACCGCCACCTCGGACTCCAGGGGAGGAAGAAGCCTTTTGAGCTCGGCAAACCACACCCGGGCTTCCGAGGGCACCTTGTGCATCTTCCAGTTACCCGCTACCAGCACGCGACGCATAGCGCCATCCTACAGGAAAACCCCGCCCATGAGGGCGGGGCTGGACCAAGCCTCCCTATTCTAGGACCTCGATGCCGGGGAGGGTGCCCTTCTCCAGGTACTCGAGGCTGGCCCCACCCCCGGTGGAAACATGGCTAAACCGGTCCTTGAGGCCCAAGCGGTTCACCGCCGCCACGGAGTCGCCCCCGCCCACCACGGTGAAGGCCCCTTCCAGGGCCGCCAGCGCCCGGCCCACGGCCAAGGTGCCCTCGTCAAAGGGCGGTACCTCAAAGACCCCCATGGGCCCGTTCCAGAAGGTGGTTTTTGCCCCTGCCAGGACCTCCCGGAAAGCCTCCTGCGTCCTGGGCCCGATGTCCAGGCCCATGTAGGGCACGGGGATGGCGTCCGCAGGGAAGACCTTGGTTTCCACCCCGGGCTCAATCCGCTCTGCCGCCACCACGTCCAGGGGCAGGTGTACCTTCACCCCAAGCTCCTCGGTCCGCTTCAGGAGGTCCCGGGCCAGGGCCAGGCGGTCCTCCTCCACCAGGCTCTTGCCCACCTCGCCTCCCAGCGCCTTGATGAAGGTGAAGGCCATGGCGCCGCCGATGAGGAGCCGGTCGATGCGGGGAAGCAGGTTCTCCATCACCCCGATCTTGTCGGAAACCTTGGCCCCACCGATGACCACCGCGTAGGGCTTCTCCGGGTTGTGGAGCAGGCGGGAAAGGGCCTTCACCTCCTTCTCCATGAGGAAGCCGGCGAAGGAAGGCACAAGCCTGGCCACCCCCACCACGCTGGCGTGGGCCCGGTGGGCGCTGCCGAAAGCGTCCAGCACGAAGGCTTCCCCCAACCCGGCATAGCGGGCGGCAAGGTCGGGATCGTTCTTCTCCTCCCCTGGCTCAAAGCGGACGTTTTCCAGGACGGCCACCTCCCCCGCTTTAAGCCCCCCCACCGCAGCCTGGGCCTCCTCCGAGCCCGGGGCGAAGGGAAAGAAACGCACCCCGGGGAGGTGCTGGGCCAAGGCCTCGGCCACCGGGGCCAGGGAGTACTTGGGGTCCGGGCCTTTGGGACGGCCCAGGTGGGAGAGAAGGACCAAGGAAGCCCCCTGGTCCAGGAGGTGGCGCAGGGTGGGCAGGCTTTCCACGATGCGGGTTTCGTCCTGCACCGCCCCGTCCTTCAGGGGAACGTTGTAGTCCACCCGCACCAACACCCGCTTGCCCCGGGCGTCCAGGTCCTTAAGGGTACGCATCTAGACCCCCTTCCGGAGCACCATCTCCACCAGGTCTGCCACCCGGTTGGAGTAGCCCCACTCGTTGTCGTACCAGGCGAAGACCTTCACCAGGTTGCCCAGGGCCTTGGTCAGCTTGGCGTCCACGATGGAGGAGTGCGGATCCATGACGATGTCCTGCAGGACGATCTCGTCCTCGGTGTAGCCCAGGATGCCCTTGAGAGGCCCCTCAGCGGCGGCCTTGAGGGCGGCGTTCACCTCTTCCGCCGTCACCTCCCGCTTGAGAAGGGCGGTGATGTCGGAGATGCTCCCCGTGGCCGTGGGCACCCTGAGGGCGCTGCCGTCAAAGCGCCCCTTGAGGGAGGGAAGGACCAGGGCCGTGGCCTTGGCCGCCCCGGTGGTGGTGGGGATGATGTTGATGGCGGCAGCGCGGGCCCGGCGCAGGTCCTTGTGGGGAAGGTCCAGGACCCGCTGGTCGTTGGTGTAGGAGTGGACCGTGGTCATGAGGGCCTTCTCCACCCCGAAGGCCTCCTCCAGCACCTTCATCACCGGGGCCAGGGAGTTGGTGGTGCAGGAGGCGTTGGAGAGGATGTGGTGCTTGGCAGGGTCGTACTGGTCGTGGTTCACCCCCATGACGATGGTGATGTCCTCCCCCTTGGCCGGGGCGGTGATGACCACCTTCTTGGCCCCTCCCTCGAGGTGGGCCTTGGCCTTTTCGGCATCGGTGAAGACCCCGGTGGACTCGATGACCACCCCCACGCCCATCTCGGCCCAAGGGATCTCCTTCGGGTCCTTGATGGCCGTGGCGCGGATGGCCCTGCCGTCCACATAGAGGTTTTGCTCATCGTAGGCCACCTCCCCGGGGAAGCGGTGGTAGATGGAGTCGTACTTGAGGAGGTGGGCCAGGGTCTTGTTGTCGGTGAGGTCGTTGATGAGGGCCACCTCCACACCCCTTTGGTGGAGGATGCGGAAGACCTGGCGCCCAATCCTGCCGAACCCGTTGATGCCTACTTTCATAGATCACCTCCTGGATGGATCACCTTCCATCCCCCCGCCTGCGCCCCTCGGGCTCAGGAGGCCACGGGATAGAAGTCATGGCTTCAGTATACCCTCTGTTCCATAAGCTTCTATCCCCACCTGCCTTAAGCGCCCGCCCCTCCTTGACCTGTCAACCCCCAATCTCTAGATTGGTTGACAGCCGCGGAAGCGGCATGGGAGGGCGTATGAAGACGGAAACCCTGGCTTTCGTCCCCTTGGTCAAGAGCATCTGGCCCGAGCGCACCTTGGCCCGCGACCTGGCCCTGGCTCTAGCGGGAAGCCTTCTGGTGGCCCTAGCCGCCCGGATCAGCATTCCCCTGCCCTTCACCCCGGTACCCCTCACCGGCCAAACCCTGGCCGTCCTCCTGGTGGGGGCGGCTTTGGGGAGCCGCCTCGGGTTCCTGGCACTCTTGGCCTACCTGGCGGAAGGCGCCCTGGGGCTTCCCGTCTTCGCCGGAGGCACGGGGGGCCTGGCCAAGATCCTGGGGCCCACGGGGGGCTTCCTCCTGGCCTTCCCCCTGGCGGCGGGTCTGGTGGGCCTCTTGGTGGAGCGCTTCGGCCTGGACCGGAGCTTCCTGGGTACCTTGGCGGCCATGCTGGCAGGCAACGCCCTCCTCTACCTGGTGGGGCTTCCCTGGCTCGCCGCCTGGCTCATGGGAGCGGGCAAGTTCGGCGGCACAGGCACCCTCTTGGCCATGGGCCTCCTTCCCTTCATCCCGGGGGATGTGGTGAAGGCGGTGGCCGCCGCCCTCTTACTGCCCCGCGCCTGGAGGCTTTTGGGCCGCAGGTGATGCCCAAGCTGAGCCGCCCCCGGGTTTCCTCCCGGGGGTAGACCCTGTAAGATGAGCCCCGTGCTGGAGAACCGCCGGGCGCGGCACGACTACGAGATTCTGGAAACTTACGAGGCGGGCATCGCGCTTCGGGGCACCGAGGTAAAGTCCCTCAGGGCGGGCAAGGTGGACTTCACCGGCAGCTTCGCCAAGTTTGAAAACGGCGAGCTCTACCTGGAAAACCTGTACATCGCTCCCTACGAAAAGGGCTCCTACACCAACGTGGACCCCAGGAGGAAGCGCAAGCTCCTCCTGCACCGCCACGAGCTCGCCCGCCTGCGGGGCAAGGTGGAGCAGAAAGGGCTCACCCTGGTGCCCCTCAAGATTTACTTCAACGAGCGGGGCTACGCCAAGGTGCTCTTGGGCCTAGCCCGGGGCAAGAAGGCCTACCAGAAGAAGGAGGACGACAAGCGCAAGGCCGTGGCCCGGGCTTTGGAGGAGCTATGAGGCTCGCCTTCTTGGCCCTCCTCTTGCTCCCCGCCTTGGCTCAGGCTCCTAAACCCCTGCAGGTGGGGAGCGAAGTGGGCCAAGCCCTGTATCCCGGGGGCCGCGGCGTGGCCTATGGGGAGGCTCGCCTGGTGGCCCGGGGCCTGGGCCTGGCCCTCCGGCTTGGGCAAAACCAGGTGGCCCTGGGCCTTGGGAGCCGCTACCGGAGCTTCCCCGTTTCGGAAAGCGAGGTCCAGGCGGCCAGCGCTGGGGCTGCCTGGAAGCGGGGAGGCGAGGTTTATGTGCCCCTCCGCCCCCTGGCCGAGGCCTTGGGGTTGGAGTACCGGGCCCAGGAGGGCATCCTCCTCCGGCTTCCCTGGGCGAAGCTCTTGGAGGTCGATCGGCGCCCCGGCCAGATCCTCGTGCGCTTCTCCCGGGAGGTGAACGCCAGGCTCGAGGGCCAAAGCGTCCTCTTCCTTCTGGCCCAAGGGGAGGCCGCGGGCTTTAGCCAAGAAGCCTTGGGGCTGAGGCTCAGCCTTCAGGCCCCCCCGGACCGCTTGTACTACCCGGGGGGCGGGCAGGTAGCCCTAGAGTGGGGAGCCTTACCCAAGCCCAAACCCGCGGTGCTCCTGGACCCTGGCCATGGCGGCCAGGACCCTGGGATCGCCGTAGGGGGAGTGCTGGAGAAGGACCTGACCCTGGACCTGGCCAAGCGGGTGGCCGCACGCCTGCCGGGGGCCCGGCTCACCCGCACCGGCGACCAGACCGTGCCCCTCGAGGCCCGCCTCGCCCAGGCCCAGGCCGCCGGGGTGCTGGTGTCCTTCCACGTCACCGCCGGAAGCGCCGTGAACCTCTACCTGCCTAAGACCCGCTCCTCGCCCCTGGCCCAAAACGCCGAGGCCCTTTTGGCCTCCGCCCCCAAGGCGCAGGCCGCCTTGCTGAAGGCCTACGCCGGGGACCCCCGCCGACTGGCGGAGAGCCTGGAGAGGGCCTTCTCCGCTTTGGGGATCGTGGTGGCCAAGGCGGAAGGCCCCTACGCCCTCACCGACGTGGCGGGGGCGGCGGTGGTGCTGGAAGTGGGGGCGGAGCGCCTCAAGACCCGCGAAGGCCGCGACCTGGTGGCCGAGGCCGTGGCCCAGGCCATCCGCGCGTATCTGGAGTAGCCATGCGCCGAGTACTCACCCCGTGGAACCTCCTAGGCGCCTTCCTCTTCCTCCTGGGGGCGCTGGTGTTCTGGCAGAGCGGAAGCCGCCCGGGGGCTGGGGCCTTGCCCCTCCCCTCCGCGGAACCGGCCGCACCCAACCAACTGGCCCTAAGCCTTTACCGCCCGGACCCGCCCCGCGGCTTCGTGAAGGAGGCCCTCACCCTGACCCTAGGCCCGGGGGAAACCCCCGAGGGCAAGGCCCTCGAGGCCTGGTCCCAAGCCCTGAACGCCCCCCCTCCCCAAAGCCTCTACCGCCAGGGCAAGCGCCTGGTGGTGGACCTCCCGGCCACCTTCGTCCAGGGTCTGGACGCCACGGGGGAGGCCTACCGCCTTTACAGCCTGGCCTACACCCTCCTCTCTGCCCTCCCCGAGGTGGAGGAGGTGCACTTCCTGGTGGAGGGGCGGCCCAGCCCAGGACTGGCCCACCTGGACCTGCAAAAGCCCATCCGCCTGCCATGAAGCAGCCTCCCAGCTGGCGCATCGACCGCCTGGTGTTGCAGGGGTTCAAGTCCTTCGCCGACCGCACCGTCTTGGACTTTCCCGACCCTGTGACCGGCATCATCGGGCCCAACGGCTCCGGGAAGAGCAACCTGGTGGAAGCCCTGCGCTTTGTCACCGGGGCCCGGGCCCAGGAGCTCCGGGGACAGGAGCTTAAGCGCCTCCTCTTCCACGGCGCTGAGGGCCGCCCCTCCCAAGGCCTGGCCGAGGTGCGCCTGGAGCTTTCCCGGGGCAGCGAGCGCCTGGTGGTGGAGCGGCGCATAGAGGAGGAGCGCTCCCTCTTCCGGGTCAACGGCCGCCCCTTGAGCGCCAAGGCCCTAGCCCTCCACCTGGCGGGCACCGGCTTGGGCAAGGGGGGATACGCCATCGTGGGCCAGGGGGAGGTGGGGGCGCTTCTGGAGGCCCCGGAGGAGGTTCTCCTCGCCCACCTGGAGGAGGCGGCGGGGCTTAGGCCCGTGGCCGAGGGGGTGAGGGCTGCGGAGGCGCGGCTGGAGGAGGCCTTAGCCTTGCTGGAGGGCAAGGAACGGGCCCTGGCCGGGTTGCGCCAAGAGCTCGGGCGGCTTGAGGAAGAGGCCCGGCGCGCCCGCCAGGCGGCGGCCTTGGAAATGGAGGCCCTGGCCCTGAGGCGAAGCCTCCTCCTTTCCCGGCAAGAAGAGGCCTGGGCGGAGATGGAGCGGGCCCAGGCCCGCCTCGAGGCCCTGGCCTCGGAGGAAAGGGCTCTGGCCGAAGAACGCCTCCGCTTGGAAGAAGAGCGCCAGACTCTCCTCCGGGAGGAAGAGGCCCTCCGGGCCCAGCTGGAAGCGGTGCGCCTGGCCCTGAAGGAAAGGGAAGGGCTGGAAGGGGAGCTCAAGGAGCTCGCCAGGGTGCTGAAGGCCCTGGACCGCCCCCCACCCCCTGAACCCGGACCTCCCCAGCCGCCCCCCGCCCTCCCCCGGCAAGAAGCAGCGCGGCGGCTGGAGCGCCTCCGAACGGAGGAGCGCCGCCTCCTGGAGGAAAAGCAGCGCTGGGAAGAGGCTACCCGCCGCCACGAGGCCGAGCTCGCCCGCTACGAGGAGCGGCTTAGGGCCCACCAGGAGGCCCTGGCGGAGCGCCAGAGGCTCCAGGAGGAACTGAGGAACAAGGAGGCGCTCCTGGCCCGCCTCGAGGCCCAGGTGGAACAAAGGCGGCGGCTGGAAGCCCGCCTAGCCGAGGTAAAGGCCCAGGTCCAGGCCCTGGGCAAAGAAGCCGAACGCCTCCGCCGCCTCCTGGAAAGCGGCGCCGACCTTCAGGAAGGCCCCCGGCGGGTGCGCGGCCTTCCCGGGGTGCTGGGGGTGGTGGCCGAGGTGGTCCGGCCCGAACCCGGCTTGGAGCTGGCCCTGGAAGTGGCCCTGGGTCCCCGGCTCCAGTGGGTGCTCACCCAAGACGAGGAAGCGGCCAAGGCGGCCATCGCCCGGCTCAAGCGGGAAGGGGGCCGGGCCACCTTCTTGCCCCTCACCCTCCTGCGCCCCCCTCCTCCCACCCCCATCCCCCAGGCCCCAGACCTCCTGGGCCCCGCCTTCCGCCTGGCCCGCCTAGCCCTTCCTGGCCTTCCTGAAGAGGCCGTGCTCCGGGTCCTCCTAGGGGACACCCTGGTCTTCCAGAACCTGGACGCCGCCTTGGCCTACCGCCGCAAAGGCGGCCGCGAGCGCCTTGTGACCCTGGAAGGGGAGGTTCTGGAGCGCTCCGGCGCCCTCACCGGGGGCCGGTCCCGAGGCACCGGGGAGGTCTTCCTCCTGCGCCGCCGTCTGGAGGAGCTGGAAGGAGAAAAGGAGGGGCTGGAAGCCCAGGCCGGGGCCCTGCGGCAGGCCCTCTCCTCCCTGCCCGAGGCGCGGGCCTTTGAGGAGGTGCGGGCCCAGGTGCTGGGCTTGAGGCAGCGCCTCAAGGCTCCCTTGCCCGAACCCCCACGGCCTCCTGTGGCGCCACCACCCACCTGGGAGGAGGGCAGGCTGGAGGCCCTGGCAAGGGAAAGGCAGGAGCTGGAAGCGGCTTTAACCCAGGCGGAGGCCCACGAGCGCTGGCGCCTCCTGGAGGAGGCCAGGAGGGAGTGGAACCTGGCCCAGGAGGAGGCCGCGCGCATCAAGGAGCGCATCCGGGAGATCGGCGAGCGCCTCGAGGCCACCCGCCCCTTGGAGGCGGAGGCCTCCGCCCTAAGCGCCAGGCTCCAGGAGGTGCAGGCCACCCGCCGCCGCTTGCAAGACCGGGAGGCCCAGGCCCTAGCCCGCCAAAACGCCCTCCTGGGGGAGCGGGAGGCCCTGCGCCTGCTCCTCGCCCGGCGGGAAGCCCTTGTGGAAGAGCTCGCCCAGGCCCTCGCCTCCCTGCCCGAGGTTCCCCGGGTACCGGGGAGCCCTAGGAGCCTCCAGGCCCGCCTGGGCCAGGTGGAGCGGGAGCGGGCCGCCTTGGGCCCCGTGAATGCCCTGGCGGAACGGGACCTTGCCCGGGTGGAAGCCAGCTTCCACACCCTGGAGCAGGAGGTCTCCGAGGCCACGGAGACCCTCCTCCGCTTGGAAGCGGAGGCCAAGGCGGTGGAGCGGGCCTACAGCGAAAGGCTCAAGGAGAACTTCGCCCGCTTCCAGGCGGCCTTCCAACACAATGCCCTCGCCCTCCTGGGAGCCCGCGCCGAGGTGCGGCAAGAGGGCAAGGGCCTCCGGCTCCTCCTGGTGCCCGCGGGCAAGCGTACCCAGGACCTGCGCCTCCTCTCCCTGGGCGAGAAGACCCTAGGCGCCTTGGCCTTCCTCTTCGCCTTGGGGGAGCTCCAGGGAGGATTGCCCATAGCCGTCTTGGACGAGGTGGACGCCGCCTTGGACGAGGCCAACCTCCTGCGCTTCACCCGGTTTCTCTCGTCGGGGCGGCAGTTCATCCTGGTCACCCACCAGAAGCGCACCATGGAGGCCTGCCAGGCCCTCTACGGGGTGACCGCGGAAGGGGGCGTGAGCCGGGTCTATTCCATCCGCAAGGAGGTGCACCATGACGTTTGAGGAGTACCAAGAAGAAGCCAAGAAGACCGCCCTTTATCCCGCAACCTACCGCCTCCTCTACCCCACCCTGGGCCTGGCCGGGGAAGCCGGGGAGCTGGCCAACAAGGTGAAGAAGGTGTTGCGGGACCAGGACGGCCAGCTCACCCCTGAGGTGCGGGAAGCCCTCTTGGCCGAGCTCGGGGATGTGCTCTGGTACGTGGCCCAGGTGGCCACCGACCTCGCCGCCAACCTGAAGGATGTGGCGGAAGCCAACCTCGCCAAGCTACGCTCCCGCAAACATCGGGGGCAGCTGCAGGGCTCTGGAGATAACCGCTAATGAGAACCACTTGCATCATATACCCACCGGGTGTATAGTGGACCTTGGCCGGGCTTCCGGCCAAGGAGGACGCAATGGAAGAAACCTTCACCCTACCCCGTTTGAACGAACCTGCGCCAGACTTCGTAGCCAAGACCACCGCTGGTGAGCTGCGCCTTTCTGACCTGAAGGGCAAGTGGGTGGTCCTCTTCAGCCACCCCGCCGACTTCACCCCCGTGTGCTCCACAGAGTTCTTGGCCTTCGCCCGGAGGCAAAAGGAGTTTGAGGAGCTGGGGGTGCAGCTGGTGGGCCTTTCCATCGACTCCATCCACGCCCACCTGGCCTGGCTCAAGGACCTCGAGGAGATGTCCGGGGTCAGCGTCAACTTCCCTGTCATCGCCGACCTGGACATGAAGGTGTCCAAGCTCTACGGCATGATCCACCCCGCCGCCAGCGAAACCGCCGCGGTGCGGGCCGTCTTCATCATCGACCCCAACGGCATCCTCCGGGGCATGCTCTACTACCCCCTCACCACCGGGCGCAACATCGACGAGATCCTCCGCTTCATCCGCGCCCTCCAATTCACCGATCGCACGGGCTTGAACACCCCTGCCGACTGGCAACCCGGTGACCCGGGCATCGTCAAGCCCCCGGCCACCTTGGAGGAGCTGAAAGCCGACGAGGCCAAGAAGGGCGAGTACGCGGAGTACAAGCGCTGGTACCTGCGCCTGAAGAAGGCGGAGTAGGAAAACCTTAACCCCCCGGGGCCCTACCCCGGGGGGTAAGCCTTAAGGCCCACGTGCCCCCTGGCGGCTTGGAGCGCGAGGGGAGGCCTAAAGGGGCTGCGGGCAAGCCGCTTCCGCTTTTGCCCCTAGGGCGGCCTCCGCGCGCGTGCGCTTAGTCAAAGAGGTCAAACACCTCCAGGAAGCCCTTCTTCTTGCGGTAGGGCTTCCCCTCCCTTCGGTAGTACGCCTCCCGCTCCTCCTCGTAAGCCCGCTCCACCTCTTTGGCCGCCGCCAAGAGCTTCTCCAGCTCCCCCCTATCCAACCAAACCCCTCCGCACTGGGGGCAGACGTCCACCAGCACTCCCCGGCGCTCCACCTCCTTCATGCCCACCTGACAGTTCGGGCAAAGGAGCAGGGGCATTTACTCCTCCCTCCGGCCCATGAGCAGGCTGGCGTAGTAAAGGATGCTGGCCAAAGAGCTCGCCAGGGCGGCCACGTACGTGAGGGCCGCCCAGGTGAGCACCTGGCTGGCTGGCCCCAGCTCTCCTTGGGAGAGGAGGCCCATGCGCCTCAGAAACTCCAGGGCCCTGCGGGAGGCGTCGAACTCCACGGGTAGGGTGATGAGCTGGAAGAGGGCCACCGCCAGGTACAGGTAAAGGCCCAGCTTGGCCAAACCCAGGGCCCCCATGCCTAGGCCCAGGATCACCAGCAAAGGCCCAAAGTTAGAACCCAGGCTGGCCGCCGGCCAGAGGCTGGCCCGGGCCCGGAGCCAGGCATACCCCTGGGCGTCCTGCACCGCGTGCCCCACCTCGTGGGCGGCCACCGCCAAGGCCGCCAGGCTGGGGGAAGCGTAGTTGGGCTCGGAAAGCCGCACCACCTTGGCGTGGGGGTCGTAGTGGTCGGTGAGGGCCCCCGGCACCGGCTCCACCCGTACCTGCGTGAGCCCGTGGGCATCCAGGATGGCCCGGGCCACCTGGGCCCCCGTAAGCCCCCGGCTGTTTGCCACGCGGCTGAAGCGGGCGAACGTAGCCTGCAAACCGCCTTGAATGGCCAAACTGGCCACGAAGACCAAGCCCATCAAGATTAAGGCGAACACGTCCATTTGGCTACCTCCTTGCGGGGTGAAGCAAAACACCGAGGCCACCTTACTGGTGGTCTCGCCATGCGCCCACAGGCGCCCCAGCCGACCGGGGAAGTTACCCGTACTGACGACCGGCTGGCCCCTTTAGGGGCGGCTACTCCCCGCGACATCCTTTATACCAAACCCGGCCCAAAAGGGCAAGGAGCCCCGGGGAAATGTGCACAAGCTTCCTTACTTATCTACACTCAGGGGTATATTGGGCGAGGGAGGAGAGTATGGGTTACGCACACCCCGAAGTGTTGGTGTCCACGGCGTGGGTCCAGGAGCACCTTAGCCAACCAAACGTGCGGGTCCTCGAGGTGGACGAAGACATCCTCCTCTACGACACCGGGCACATCCCAGGGGCACAGAAGTTGGATTGGCAGCGGGACTTCTGGGATCCGGTGGTGAGGGACTTCGTGGACGAAGAAGGGTTTGCCGCTCTAATGGAGCGCCTGGGCATCTCCAACGACACCACCCTTGTCCTTTACGGGGACAAAAACAACTGGTGGGCAGCCTACGCCTTCTGGTTCTTCAAGTACAACGGCCACCAGGATGTGCGCCTTATGAACGGAGGACGGCAGAAGTGGCTGGAGGAGGGCCGACCCCTCACCACCGAGGTGCCCACCTACCCCAAGGGCACGTACCGGGTGCCCTACCGGGACGAGTCCATCCGCGCCTACCGGGACGAGGTCCTGAAGCACATCCTCAAGGTGAAAGAGGGCAAGGGGGCGTTGGTGGATGTGCGCAGCCCCGAGGAGTACCGGGGCGAACTCACCCACATGCCCAACTACCCTCAGGAGGGAGCCCTGCGGGCGGGGCACATCCCCGGGGCCAGGAACATCCCTTGGGCCAAGGCGGTGAACCCCGACGGCACCTTCAAGAGCCCGGAAGAGCTTAAGGCGCTCTACGAACCCCTGGGGATCACGCCGGAGAAGGAGGTGGTGGTCTACTGCCGCATCGCCGAACGCTCCAGCCACACCTGGTTCGTGCTCAAGTACCTCCTGGGCTACCCCCGGGTGAAGAACTACGACGGCTCCTGGACCGAGTGGGGCAACCTGGTGGGTGCCCCCGTGGCTAAAGGCAAGGAGTGACCCCCCGGCTCAGGAAGAGGGCCCTTCCAGGTCTTCCCCCAAAGCCTTGGCCGCCAGCCGCTTCCCCGTGGGCGTGGCGGCCAGGCCCCCCAAACCCGTCTCCTTGAGCTCCAGGGGTAAGAGGCGGCCAATCCCCGCCATGGCCAGGATGACCTCGTCCGGGGGAATGACGGAGCGGATGCCCGCCAGGGCCATGGAGGCGGCGCTCACCGCGTGGACGGCGTAGAAGCCGTTGCGCATCACGCAGGGCACCTCCACAAACCCCCCCACCGGGTCGCAGACCAGGCCCAGGGCGTTCTGCAAGGCCAAGGCCGCGGCGTGGGCGCAAGCCTCGGGGCTTCCCCCGAGGAGCTCCGTCACCGCGGCCGCGGCCATGGCCGCGGAGGAACCGATTTCCGCCTGGCACCCTCCGCTGGCCCCAGCGATGTAGATTTGGCGGCTGATGATCTTGGCCACGCCCGCGGCCAGGACCATGGGCATAAGGAGGTCCTCATCGGGGATGCCCAGGTGGTCCGCTACCCCCAAAAGCGCCCCGGGAAGCGTCCCCGCGCTCCCCGCAGTAGGCGCGGCCACAATGCGCCCCATGCGGGCGTTCTCCTCGTTCACGGCCATGGCGTACGCCTGGACCCGCTTGAGGAGGGGGTCCTGCAGGGGATCAGGGGCCTCCCAGAGCGTCTTGGCGTTCTTACCCACCAGCCCTGCCACGCTGGGGGCATCGGAAGCCAGGCCACGGCGGATGGAGTCCCGCATGACCGCCAAGCGCCCGCGCAGCTTCTCCAAGATGGCCTCGGGAGCCAGGCCGGTTTCCTCGGCCTCCTCCTGCAACAGGTATTCCGAAGCCCGGCCCGAAAGCTGGGCCAGGGCGTTGAGGGTAAGGGACATGCCCCCAGTATAGGCCCCGGGTGCCCGGGACGGGTATGCTGAACGCGGGATGTCCAGGAGCGAACAACCCCTCCGGGTGCTCATCGCCGACGACCATCCCCTCTTCCGACTGGGCCTCCGGGCGGGCCTCGAGGGCGAGGGGCTTCAGGTGGTGGCCGAGGCCCAAGACGGGCTGGAGGCCCTAACTAAGACCTTGGCCCTCGGCCCCGACGCTGTCCTCCTGGACCTGCGCATGCCCGGCATGGACGGGTTGGAGTGCGCCCGCAGGCTCCGGGCCGAGGGCTACCGGGGGCTCATCGCTTTTCTGACCACCTATCAGGAGCCCGCGCTGGTGCAGGAGGCCCTGCTGGCTGGGGCCGACGCCTACTTCTCCAAGGAGCTTTCCGCCGCCGAGCTGAAGCGCCGCCTCCTCCGGGTGGCCCAGGGAGAGGAACGCCTCACCCCCCCCGACCTCCCCAGCCTGACCGCCCGGGAGAAGGAGGTTCTCTGCCTCCTGGCCCAGGGCCTCTCCGCCAAGGAAATCGCCCGTGCCCTAGCCCTTTCCCCCGACACGGTCAAGGACCACCTGGAAAGCCTTTACGGCAAGCTGTTGGTCCGGAACCGGGTGGAGGCGGTGGAACGGGCGAGGGCCCTGGGTTTCCTCAGGGAAAAAGGTTGAGGGCGGGTAGCCCCGCCCTCCCGGAAACCCCAGGTTTACTCCTGGGGCGCCTCGCCCTCGCCCACGGCCTTGGAGGCCGCTTCCTGGGCCAAGGCCTCCTTGGCGGCTTTGGCCCGCTCCTGGTCCTGGCCCAAGCGCTTGCGGTCGGCGCGGAGCTTCCGGCGGATCTCCCGCTCGGAAAGCTGGCGGATGAAGTAGAGCTTGGCGCGGCGCGCCATTCCCCGCTGGACGATCTCCACCTTCTCGATCAGGGGGGAGTTCAGGGGGAAGATGCGCTCCACCCCCACCCCGTAGCTCACCTTGCGCACGGTAAAGCTGGAGTTGTAGCCGTTCCGCTTGACCTTGATGACGATGCCCTCAAAGTTCTGCACGCGGGTGCGGTTGCCTTCCTTGACCCGGTAGGCCACCCGCACGGTGTCGCCCGGACGGAACTCGGGCAGGTCGGTGCGGGTGTATCGGGACTCCACCACCTTCAAAAGCGCTCCTCGGTTCATGCTCTCGCCTCCCGCCCCAGAGGAACCCTGAAGGGTTCATGGGCAACAGCCCTCAGTTTAGCCCTCGCGGTCCAGTTCCGCAAGCCAAAGGGCCTCGAGGGCCCCAATCCGCGCCTGCCGCAAGAGTTCTGGCCGGAGGCTGAGCGTACGGCGGAGGGCTTCCTTCCTGCGCCAAAGGGCCACCTCCTGGTGGTTTCCCGAAAGGAGCACCTCCGGGACCCGCATCCCCCGAAACTCGGGAGGCCGGGTGTAGTGAGGGTAGTCCAAAAGGCCCCGCACGAAGGAGTCCTGGCGGTGGCTCTCCGGGTCCCCAATGACCCCGGGAAGGAGGCGGGCCGTGGCCTCCAAAATGGCCAAAGCCGCCACCTCGCCCCCCATGAGCACGTAGTCCCCGATGGAAAGGATGCGGGTGGCGTAGGCTTCCACCCGGGCGTCAAACCCCTCGTACCGCCCGGAAACCAAGACCAGGTGCTCCCGGGTGGCCAGCTCCTCCGCCACCTTCTGGGTGAAGGGCTCCCCCGCAGGGGAAAGGAGCACCACCTCGTCCGCGGGAAGCACCGACTCCAGGGCGGCCACGGCCACGTCCGGGCGGATCACCATCCCCGCTCCCCCCCCATAGGGGGTATCGTCCACGGTGCGGTGGCGGCCCAGGCCAAAGCCCCTCAGGTCCACCACCTCCACCCGAATGAGCCCCCGTTCCTGAGCCCGTTTCAAGAGGGACTCGGAAAGCCAGGGCCGGATGAGTCCCGGGAAGAGGGTGAGGACGGTGTAGCGCATCTAGTCAAAGAGGCCGGGGATGGGCTCCACGTGGATCCCTTCCGCCGTGACCTGCACGTAGGGCGCCTGTAGGGGTACCAAACGCTCTTGCCTTTCCCGCAAGCTCTCCCCCACCCCCCGGATCACCAAAACGTCCTGGGCCCCGGCGTCCAGGATGTCCGCCACTTCACCCACCTGCTGCCCTTCCACGAAAACCGGGAGGCCGATGAGGGCGAAATAGTAGTACTGGCCCTCCTCCAGGGGGGGGAGGTCCTCCACCTCCGCATACACCCTGAGGCCCACCAGGGCCTCCGCCAGCTCGCGGGTGCCCACCCCTGCCAAGTGAACCACCAGGTCCCCGGCCACCTGGTAGAGGTCCTCCACCGCCCGCCATCCGTGCCCCTCCACGTACACCCGCTCCAGGTGAGCCACCACCGGCTCACCGCGGAACTTCAAGCCCCCTTGGAGGGCGTAGGGCGCACCGAAGCGGCCAATCTCCACCAGGCGCATACCCTTATTATGCCAAAACCGAGAGCCAGGCCTCGCCCGGTCCCAGGCCACCAGACTTGACCGGTATACCCCTTTTGGGGTAGATGGTTCTCCATGACCCTGCGCGAAGCCCTATCC
>NZ_JAKEDT010000029.1 GCF_021462525.1 Thermus caliditerrae
CCTCCGGTCCAAACGGCAAGCTCCTCATACAGCCCCATTTTGTCTGAACTCAAAGGGGGAGCTCAGCCTTCGGAATCCTTGACATGGACAGCAAAATCGCCTACTATCTCTTCAGGTCGTTAAGGGGTTCCGGTGCCTTTCCGGCCCCCTTCGACCAGGGAAGCTTGACAATCCGCCTCTGTGAGGTCCCTTTTCAAGGGGGGAGTTGCAGCGCTATAGCCCCGTAAGGGGATTGAAACACCGCTCCCGCAGGAGGCGGGCACCCGCTTCCTTTACCCGTTGCAGCGCTATAGCCCCGTAAGGGGATTGAAACAAGGTCTTCACGAGGTTCTCCCAGTCCAGGAGGGCAATGTTGCAGCGCTATAGCCCCGTAAGGGGATTGAAACAACCCTCGACTCAGGTTATCCCGGTCTTTTCCTCTCTCGTTGCAGCGCTATAGCCCCGTAAGGGGATTGAAACAGGACCAAAACCACGGTGACAAAAGTTCCCCAAAGAAGTTGCAGCGCTATAGCCCCGTAAGGGGATTGAAACGGAGGGCCTTCGGGGGCACCTCCTCCTCCCAGGAAACCTGTTGCAGCGCTATAGCCCCGTAAGGGGATTGAAACAGGCTTTATCCGCCAGTAATGGGCGTATCCCATGCTTCCTCGTTGCAGCGCTATAGCCCCGTAAGGGGATTGAAACCCTCCTGAAAGATTTCCAACCCTCGGCTTAGTGGGTTATGTTGCAGCGCTATAGCCCCGTAAGGGGATTGAAACCTCTGTTACACCAAATGCGAACCCTACCCTATCCGCCCAGGTTGCAGCGCTATAGCCCCGTAAGGGGATTGAAAGCCCTTGACAGAAGGAGCTTGTTTAACGACGTTGACCCTTTCTCCCTACCTCCCACCCCCCATTCGGACGAGCCTCCCAGGGGGAGAGGTGCCATGAGGCCCGGTCACCAAGGCTTCGCTCAACCATCGCCCCCCCTCCCGCTACGCATGCCGTCGCAACAGCCCCTACCTCTCCTCCCGCACTCCTCTGGGAGCGGAGCTTTAGACCTAGCGCAGAACCCTATGCAAGGAGGGGGGCTACAGTGTCCCTTGGCAAGCCTAAGGAGGCAGAGCGTGAAAGGTTTTCGCGGATTGGAGTCTGGTCCTCACAGCTTTAAGCGAGCTCATGGGGCACCTCTGTGTCCAGGCTTTATCACAAAGGGGTAAATGTGGGTAAAGTCCTGCGTAGGTAGTTAACCAGGAATGGGCAACTTTGTTAGCCTAAGTGGGCGAGAAATTGAGGATGCCAAAGGTGGAACGCATCAACAAAACGGCGGTCAACTTTGCCGAAGCCAAGGCCCAGCCCTCCCAGTTGGTGGAGCGGGTGGAACGAGGAGAGGTCATCCTCATCGGGCGGGATGGGCGGGTGGTGGCCAAGCTGGTGCCGCCCGAAAACTCTCCTTAACCCAAGCGGACACCAGGCGTCTGAAGGGGAAAGATCTGGATTGCCCGGGACTTTGACGAACCCAACGCCGAAATCGCGCGGATGTTGGAGGAGGGTCCCCTTGAACCTCCTGCTCGATAGTCACATAGTGCTGTAGTGGCTTTCCGACGACAGGAGACTAACCCACAGGGCTCCGCCGGTTGATCGTGGAGGCCGATCAGGTTTTCGTAAGCACGGCAACCGCTTGGGAGCTTGCTGTAAAGTCTTCCCTTGGCAAGTTACGGATGCCGTAGGGCTTTTTGGAGGTGATGGAGGAGGGCTTCTCCCATCTCCCCGTTACGCCGGCGCACGCCATGGCGGTAGGAGATTTGCCCTGGCATCATCGCAATCCTTTTGACCGCATTCTTCTGGCCCAGGCCCTTGTTGAAGGTCTCAAGCTGATGAGCGCCGACCAAGGCCTGGCTCCCTATCGGAGATGGGCGATCCGAGTTTGACGTGTGCGCGGGGCCATATCTGGGCGCATGAATGCCGGACACGTGTCCGGTGTCCCGTTGCGCAAGGGGCCTGTTGCATATCCCTCTAGAGGTGGAGGTGGGTGCGGTACTGGGGGTCGGCGGTCGAGGCAGCCCGCAGCTGGCCCCCATGGTCCAAGGGCTGGAAGGCGGCGGCAAGGCACCCTGCGGGCTATCTGGGATGCAGAAGGCCCCAAGGCGGCAAGAGAACTTGGTGTCCCCCATCTGAGAGCTGAGCCCCCCAGGTTTCATCCCACGGGGCTGTGCTTCCCCTGGAGGCAGCTTGCGAGCAGCGCAGGGGCAATGGCTGCACCTGGGCCGAAGGCGCCTCAGACTGCGTAGGAGAGAAAGACGGCGGGGTCTTGCAGGACTTCGTTCACCCACTCCCACCTTAAGAAGAGGGGTTCCATGGGCTGATGGAGGACCACCAGGCTTCTGGGTGCCACCAGGGCTAGGGTCTGCCGCCAGGCGGACAGGGCTCCGGCCACATCCTCGCGTCCAGCGAGCTCATGGCGAAGCAGGGGCTTCTCCTCCCCTTCTTTGCGGAAAACGATGCTCCGCTTGGTCTTGCCGGTCCGAAGGAGCTCAGCCCGAATGACCTCTACCCGGTTGAGGTTACTTCCCAAGGCGTGAAGAAGGTTAATGGCTCTTCCCAAGTCTCGCAGGTCCAAATGACGGGTGTCCCGCACGGGGGGGAGGAGCTTGCCCCGAACCACGGGTAGGAGGGCTTGCACCCGCTTGCGGTTGAGGTGGAGGCCCTTTCGCCGAAGGTGGCTGGCCAGAGGCCGATAACCCTTGCGGCGCTGCAGGGGGCCTGGGTGCTGCTGCACGAGTTCCCAGAGGTGGGCCGCCAGGAGGGCTTCGGGCACTTCCCGTGCGCTTCCCCGTGGCAAGGGCTTCCTCGTTTGGTGGCGCTTGCGGTAGTACCAGGTGGAGGAGGAGAGGCCAAGCACCCTCAGCACCTCCTCCCTGGTGGCCCGGCCAGCACTTAGGGCTTCTTGGGCCAGGAGGAAGCGGAGGTCCAAGTCCGAAGTGCCGGCGCCGTTGGAGCGGAGGAGGTGGACGTGAAAGCTGAGGAGGCTCCGCAACAAGCGAGCCTCCGCTTCCCGCACCCTGAGATGGGCTTGCAGGCGGTCGACCTGGCGAAGGGCATCCTTCAAGCTTTCCCCCAGCTTCTGGCAGCACCGCTGGGTCTTACCGGAGAGAACGCCCAAGGAAGCCCTGCGCACCAGACTGGCCCAGTGGGGGATCTCGGCGCCCGAGAGGGCTACAGGGTCGGTGGGGAGCATGTACTGGTTGAGGAGAAGTTGCAACTGGATCCCAGTTATCTTCTCTCCAGCGTGACGCCTGAGCAGGTACTCCATGGCAACCAACAGCTTGCGGCCCTCCAGGTTGGCGGCCAAGTGGTCCATGGGGCCATGATAACAAATGGCTATGGGCAGGTTGCTTTCCAAAACTAGGGGTGCGATTTTGGTTCTGTACAAGGGGTTTCGGGATAATCTATATATTGGAGGGCCTCAATTCTAGACCTTCAAAGACCCCGTTGAAATCCCCCAGAGTAGCCGGATTTTTCTGGACCTTATACAACTAAAGCACGGCGAGGGCAACTACGGGTTCCCTGCGTGTTCCCTTGGGACACAGGGGTGCCCGTCGGTTTGCATTAGAGGAGGAAGAACATGAACAAAGGGCACGCAAGGCAGACGGGGCAGGCCGAGGACAGCGTTGGATACATCGAACTGGAGATATCTTTTTCCGAGCTTGAGGATTGCTTCTTCAAGCTAAGGGACTTTCAGATTGCCCTCCAGGGTTTTGGGGTCCACACCCGCCCGTTGAACCTCCCCAACTTCCGCCATCCCCTCGCTTTGGAGAAGCTGGAACGTGAGGCTAAGGCTTTCGCTGCTTCCCTCACCCCGGAGAGGCTATCCCGCCTCTTTGACTACGACCCCAAGGCGCGCACCCTCAGCCTCATGGACGGGCAGCTGATCGTGCCCCTCAAAGATGGCCACAAGTTGCGATCGGCTTTCCTCCTGCTTTTCGATTTCCTCCTGCCTTTCGAGAGGAAGCCAGCTTGCCTGTCCCCCACGCCTAGCCATGGGTGGCCGGAGTTTAGGTATCTCCAATTGGTGGGGGAAGGGATTTTAAGTGCACTCATCTCCTACACCATTCTCGCCCATGAACCAGAGAGCGCGGAGGACTGGTACGGGTACCTTTTTGCCTCGGAGCATGCAGGGACGGATTGGCCCCTAGGCGTTCGCTCGGTTCTGCAGAAGGCCTTTTCCACCTGGTCCAGCTCTGGGGGAATGGACCAGATTCGCCGCTTCTTGGAGGCTCCCTTCCGCCGAGATGGGGAAGAGGACTTTTCCCCCGGCTCGCGCGCCTTTCTCCGCGTTGTCCGGGAGCGCTTTTTTCCCAAAAACGTGGCAATCCCCTACTTGCTTTGGGCCGAAGACGAAGAGCGTTGGTGGAGGGAGCTGGAGGATAACCCCTTCTTCTTGGCGTTTTTGGCCTTTGCGGAAGGGTATGGTGTCCAGGCTTGGTCGGAATACGAACGAGTGGGGAACATCCTCCGCAAGGGGCTTGAGGCTCTGGGTTTCCCCCGCAAGAGGCTCAAGTGGTTCTTCCGCTATCCCCTGCTTTTTCACTCCCTACCCAGCGCTTCCTTGAGGCTGGCAAGGCAGGATGCGGGGCAGCGTGCCTTGGAGTCCCCGAGTAAACCCAAGGTTCGGCAAGCCCGCCTGGCATTTATGGAACTTTTTTCACCCCTGCCCTGCGCCCCCTTGAGCCAGGGAAGACAGGATGTGGAACAACATGCCTTAGAGTCCCCAAGCAGCCCCAATGTTTGGACAGAAGCCCTGGAATTGCTGCTATCCGCGACCCCTCCCATCCTTCTCGACCCGGACTTCGAGACGCTGCTAGACCGCACCTATAACTTTCTGGTGGAAGCCCTCATGTGCAGCGCCCGCTCCGCTTCCAAAATTTCGCCAAAGGCTAAGGAGGTCATCCGGGGTGTCCTCCGGCTTTGGTTCCAGGGGCCCTTTCGGGAAATCGTGAACAACGATCTACACCATGACATCCTTAGGTGGCTGGTTTTCGCAGTGTTGGTGGGACAAGAGGACAAAATTGCCCCACATCTCAAAAGAGCAACCTCCCTTCGCAAGCTGGCCCAGGATGTATGGGGGAAGCCCCTACTGCCAGAGCCCTTTGCCGCCAACGGCTTAGTGGCCGTGGAGCTGACCACCCCCAAAGACCTCGACAAAGAGGGGCGGGCTATGGGGCACTGCATGTCCGAAAGGATGTATGGGGACTTTTTGGGAGGCAATCGCCGCTTCTTCAGCATACGGGACCTCGAGGGACGTCGGGTGGCCACCTTGGTAGCGTCCCTGAAGCACGGGAGTGAAGAGGCGCGCTGGGATGTCTCCGAACTCGTAGGGCCCCGCAACACGGAGGTAGAGCCGGTGGTTCAGGAGTTTGTTCAGGAGCTTTTAGCCCGGCTTCCCGTTGGATCAGAAGGAGGGAACGGCTATGGATGTTAGGCTAGGGCCGGATAGCGCACCAGGTACCCACCAGGTGGAGATCCGTGTGCTCACCCAGGAAGAGGCTCTCTCTTTCCCTACTGGGGCCGATGCCCCTGTGGCCCCAGCAGGGGAGGTTCCCTTGGCCTCCCTGGTGGGGGCTTTCCTGGAAGGCTATTGCCCGTCCATGTGGTCGGACCGCTCGGAGATCGTGTACGTGGTGCAGCATGACCGTTCCGAGACAAGGGTGTCCGTGTATAGGCGGCCCTCTGTGAAACCCGAGAGGGATAGGCTCCCCTGGAACAAGCCGAACCTCTTCCTAGAACACGACGCTTCCGTTGGAGTGGACGCGGTGATGGACGTTCTGCGGATGTACGACAAGACACTCCGACACCTCAGGAGCGAGTCCCTCAAAGGGGTCTTCCTGGTGGTTCACGGCGAAAGGATTGCGGCCCTGCGCTGGCGAGGCTCTCCCTTGAGAAACCGGGAGGGGTTCGAGCAGGCGCTGGCAGCGTTGCGTAGGGAAGCAGGCGGTGGGAAAAAGGCAGGTGAATGGATGCTTCAAGCGGTAGACCGCTTGCTGACCCGACTAGGGCAATGGGGTCAGGGGAACCCCACCCTTTGGTTCACGCATCTGGACTGGCCAGTCCCCCAAAGGCTGCACCCCCATTGGACGCGGATACCTTTCCTCCTGTTCACTCCCAAGCCGCCCAAAGGGGAAGCCCTAGAGACCTTCACCCTTCTAGCCAAGCGATCCGCTGGGGTACTGGCCTTTTGGGGAGAGGGGCACAAGCCCATCCATGTGATCCTGGGGCAGCGGGTACCCGAGGATGCGAGGGCCACCCTTAAGACCGAGCTGCGCCTCCACGGGATGAAAGTGCTGGAGCGCTTGCCGCGAAACGAAGAAGCCAGCTAAAGCCTTCAGTATCTCTTGAGAGGGGTTCCCTTTGACCAGTGAGGGGGGTGGGGGCGCATCGTTTTTCCTGGAGCATCCCCCACCCCTTTCACCTGCCGCACAAAGCCATTTTTCTACTCGTCACAAGGTTCTGCGACAATCTTTCGGGAGCCTGTAGACTGGACCCCAGGGCACCCGTCGCAGTCGCAAATGTTTACGCCTCCACATCCGGGCGGAACAGACAAAAGCTCTTTGCACATGACACAGACAAAGAAAGCGAGGGCATCACCGGAAAGGAGTGGGTGGCTATGAGAGGTGGTAATCACGCGAGGTGACTTTTGCCCACCCACGTAGAAAAACTCGAAGTGCACTCTACCCGGCTTTGGGGGTGCCGGAAAGGAGCTTGGTAGCCTAACACCTGCCGGAATTCCAAGGGAAGCGCGAGGAACATCTAACCAAAGCGACTGCAACTTAAGCATCACCGGTATCCAGTACTGTCCGTGACCTCGCCAGTGAGTGTAGGTGTAACCCCAGATACCCTTGATCTCCGCTAAGTGGACTCTCTTGGGATTATAAGGAGTGATGCTAACCACGATCCTTAAGGTCGAGGTGGGGCGAGAACCAATCGGAGGCAAGCTAGTGGCTAAATGATGCAAAATACATGCTTCGCTGCAACACCACGGGTTACCCAAAGCGCCGGAAAACCCCGACAAAAGGCAGCCCTGATCGTCCAAAGCGGCCGTCGTAGATGTCTGTTTTAAAAGACCCCGCGCTCGAGCAGGGCCTACTACAATGTCGTTAAGATTTACGCTCTGAAGTAGATTATACGTTCCTCCCGAAACTTCGTATATACCAAAGGGCATACTGACCTCCTCGCGGCAACTTTTGGGAGTTGCGACCGCAAAGGAATTGGAAAACCTTCCCTGAAGTTGCCTTGGCGTCATTTTAGCACATGCCAATAAAAGAGTGCAAGCGCCTGGAAGAATTCTGCTCTTGTTCACAGACCAGAAACGTGTTAGAGTCAGCTATAGACTATGGACCTAAAGCAGCAACCTCCGGCCCCTACCCCCAGCTTTGAGATCGCCTTGAACCCCACTAACCTAATGGTGGAGCAGGGGCAGGCGGGGAACACCACCCTGACCCTGACGCCCCGGAACGGCTTCACGGGGCAGGTAAACCTCTCCTTGGTGGAGGCACCTGAAGGGGTGACCCTGGAGCCTGCGAGCGTGAACGTGACGGGGGCGAACCCCGTGACCCAGGCCCTGACCCTGAGGGTGGCGGGCAGCACCCCGGCGGGCACCTACAGCCTGAAGGTGCAGGCACAGAGCGGGAGCCTGGTCAAGGAGGCGGACCTCAGCCTGACGGTGACCTCATCTGAGGACCCACTCCTCCCCGGTGCTGGAGAAGTGTGGCGCGCGGTCTCGGCAAACCTCATCAGTATCACTTACGGCAACAGGCGGTTTGTGGCGGTGGGGAATGACACTTTTTATGGTGGTACTCTTCTCGCTTCCGTAGACGGCTTCACTTGGCAAGGGGTGAATCTGGAGACAAGAGGATCGCTCAATAGCGTCACCTACGGCGACGGGCGGTTTGTTTTGGTGGGAGTAGATTCTGACACTTCACCGAAGAGGACCTTTATTCTCACCTCCAAGGACGGCCTCACCTGGGAAGAGGTTAGCTCGGGAACCGGCAATTCGCTCACGGGTGTGACCTATGGTGGCGGGCGGTTTGTGGCGGTGGGGTTTGATACCCTCCTTACCTCCGCAGACGGCTTCAACTGGGAGGCGGTGCGCTTAGGGGCAAGAACGTGGCTCCACGGCGTCACCTACGGCGGAGACCGGTTTGTGGCGGTGGGGGAATGGGGTACCATCCTCACCTCTGAGAACGGCGTCACCTGGGAGGCGGTGAACTCAGGAACGAAAGAGAAGCTTATTGGCGTGACCTACGGCGGCGGTCGGTTTGTGGCAGTGGGGGAACAGGGTACTATCCTCACCTCCAAGGATGGCCTCAACTGGGAAAAGGTTAGCTCGGGAACCGGCAGTTCGCTCACCGGCGTCGCCTACGGCAGAGGACGGTACATAGTGGTGGGGAGTAATGGTACCCTTCTCATCTCCACAGACGGCCTCACCTGGGAAACACTTAGCTCGGAAATCGGCTTACCGCTTTACGGCATCGCCTACGGCGGAGGTCAGTTTGTGGCGGTGGGGTGGGGCGGCACTATCTTGACCTCCGCGGACGGCCTCGACTGGGTAACAGAGAGCTCGGGGATTGATGCGTGGCTCTCCAGCGTTACCTACGGCGGAGGTCGGTTCGTAGCCGTAGGACAGTCGGGTACACTCCTTATCTCCACAGATGGCTTTACCTGGAAAACAGTGAGCTCGGTGACGAGAGAAGGGCTTTTCGGCGTTACCTACGGCGGGGGTCGGTTCGTAGCCGTAGGGCAGTCGGGCACACTCCTTACCTCCACAGACGGCCTTACCTGGAAGGCACTAGGCTCATGGTCTATTAGGAATTTTAGAAGTGTCACCTACGGACGCGGTCGGTTCGTAGTGGTAGATGAAAGTGGTGCCCTATTGACCTCTCCCTGATAGACGAAAGTTACCCTCTGCCTCCGGAAACGAAGCTCTCTGGCCCAAACCAGTAAAGTGCTGCCCTGAATTTGGACCACCCCAAGAGAGGGGCCAAGGGGTGTAGCCTGGGGGGTAGCAAGATGCGCAAGTGGTCGGCGAAGGACAAGGCGAGGATCGTGTTGGAGTTGGTATCCGGCCCTGGAGTTGGAGGTCCTAAAAAAGCCTCCGCACTCTATCGGCAAAGGAAAGACGGCGGCTGGTAATGGCCTTGGGGGAAGGCTATCCCCTCCGCCTGCTCTGTCGCCTCCTGGAGGTTCCCCGCAGCAGTCTCTACTACCGCCCCAAGGGCCTTGGGGAGGAGGAAGAGAGGCTTTGTGCACGGTTGCGGGAGTTGGCGGGCACCTGGCCCCGCTATGGCTACCGCCGCCTGGGGGCGCTCCTGCGGGAGGAGGGGTTTAGGATAGGGGACAAGCGGGTGCGCTCCTTGATGCGGGAGGAAGGCTTGCTCCTTCCCCGGCACCCTCCCAAGCTCAAGACCTCTTTCCCTGGGGTTCTTCCCCTAGGGGAAGGGTGCAACCTGCTGCCTGGGCTTGAGGTGAAGGCGCCCGACGAGGTGTGGGTAGCGGACCTGAGCTACGTGGTCCTGGGGGAAGGGACGGCTTACCTGGCGGTGGTGATGGACCTTTACACCCGCCGGGTGCTGGGGTTGTCCTTGGGGCGGAGGCTGTCCCAGGGACTGGCCTTGGCGGCCTTGGAGCAGGCCTTGCGGGAGGGGGTGACGCCGGTCCACCAGCTATGCGGGGAGAGGGAGGCCATGGGAGAACGGGCATGCGGAGCGGTGGATCAGGACCATAAAGGAAGAGTGGGTGGACTTGCGGGAGTACCGAACCCTAAAGGAGGCGCGGGCGTCGGAAAAGGCAAGGCTCTCCAGGCAACGGGTACAGGTCGAGATAATCCTACAAAGCAACGACATTGGGGACAAACCTCTGGCCCCAAATTCAAGGGCGCTCCCCTGGGCGCGGGCAAAGAGGTGGTCGGAGGAAAGCGCGCTCACCGTTTTAGCACCTGAAGGGTAGATGAGAGAGGGTTCTGAGTAGGCCAGTCTGGCGGCCTTGGCTAGGGGCTCCTCAGGATTTCCAGGACAGGCTGCCAGGCCTCGAGGTCCAGCTTCCCCCTGCGCACCCCAGCCTCGATCCAAGCGGCCAGCCACTCCTTAGGAGCGTAGCTAGCCTTATGGTAGCGCTCCAAGAAGGCTTCAGGGGTCAGATCAGCCCAGCGCCAGAGTTCGGCCTCCAAGACTTCGTCCTCTTGGGCCAGAGGAGGCAGGTGAAGTTCCGGCTTTGCTAGAGGAACCAGCGCACTGCCGAGTGAACCTTGGAGGTAGAGTAGGCTTCCCCTTGCCTGAGGGAAGCGATGGAAGTCCACCATGAGGAGGTCTGTCATGAGGAGGACTTTCCGCAGGTGGAAAGCCCGGTCAGGAGAAGCCCATGTCGGGACATCCCGCGGGCCGATGAACGCTCGGTAAGACTCTACTCTAGAAATAAACAAAGAGTAGAATCCGGCCCTTTCCGAATCGTCCTTGTGGCCAGGGATAGTGGGGCGCATGGGGAAGGTACGAAAAGGTCTAGCAGGCTGATGCCTGCGTGGCAGCCGTGTTGTAGTCCTCGCCGCCGGCTCCGGGGTGAAGATAGGCTCCCAGACCTCGGGGGGAAGCTCCTTCAGCAGGCGCAACAACCGCACCATGGGGGGAGCTTTTCGCCAAGCCTGCTCCTCCCGCTCCCGCAAGGACCGGAGCTCGGAGAGCTCTTTCTCCCCCTGGCAAACGAGCTCCGCCAGCTGATGGGCCAGGCCGCTTCCCAGGTTGGGGTGCAGGCGGAGCGCTTCCAGGAGCAGGCTGCAAGCTTCCCGTTCCCGTCCCTCCACCAGGGCTAGGAGGGCTTGGCGCCCCAAGTGGAGGGCTTGGGCTATGGGGTCTTCCCCCTTACGGGGGAGCTGGGCTTGCTCCCGCACCTCGCGGCGCAGCCCCTCATCCCAGCCGCTCCTGCCTTCGTCCAGGGCCTCTAGGACCTCTTCTAGGAGCTTCCGGAAGCCCATGTCTCCTCCTTCGTACCCACGTCTTCCAGGGCAAGGGCGTTTTTCGCGAAGAACCGGGGGCACACCCCGTCCCGCAGGCCCTCGAGGACCGCCTCGTGGTACTCCTCCACCAGATCCCAGTCGTAGCCTTCAGGGCCGCAGAACACCTTCCCCGACTCTAAGGGAAAGGTGCCCAACATGGCGTCCGCCACCTCGTACCAGCCCCGCATGACGTCCACCAGCCTGGGGGAGGCGAGGGGCTGGTCCCACTTCAGGTGAGCCCGCAGCTTCCTTTCCTCGGCTTCCGCTATCGTCTCCCCGCCTTTCCGGCGTACAAGCCACGCGTAGCCGTCCTGGTGTCCGGCGTCCAAATCCCCTTTCTCCTGGAAAAGGAGCGGGTGCCAACTCTTCTGGCAGGTGGCCGAGCGGACATACAGGTAGGCGAAGAGGGCGGATAGGCTGGCCTCGAGGTCCCCCTCGGCCACCCCGTGGGCCCTGCCGAGGGTCCGCACCAAGGCCCGGTGCATGGCCGGGACTGGAAGGAGGGCCAGGAGGAACTCCGGCACGGCAGGGGGTGGGCCTAGGCAGTCGAGGGCGGGTGCCTTGGCTTGGGCCCCTTGGCCCAGTCTCCGTAGAAACGCCCGCCAAAGATCCCGGGCCCGATACCCCGAGGCATCTCCGCTCAGATAGCTCCTCAGGCCGTCCAGAAGGGGCTGGTGCTTGTAGTGGTCGGGCAGAAGGGAGCGCAACGAGCCTCCCGCGCTCCTCAGAACATCCTTGAGGCAGCCATCTCCCCCTCTCTTCAGGTCCTTGGCCAGCCTTTCCAAGTCCTGGAGGTAGTGGGCGCCGCACCCTCGGTGCCAGGCCTCGAGGGCCACCGCCAAAAGGATCAGCCCTTTCCTCTCCTTGGGCGGGGGGTCCTCCGGAAGTCCCTCCTCGGCTAGCAGGACCAGGGTTGCGTAGGCCAGCAGGTTTGGCTTTCTCCCCTCCATGGGCCACCCTTTGGCGGCATTCTACATAAAAGCGTGTGGCTCCCAAGGAGTGGGTTCGAAGAAGCCCCTTCCGTAGGGGCGAAAGCCCTCCTTTTTCGCGTTGGACCTTCACCTTTCCTCGAAGGGGGCTAGGGTGGTCCCCGGAGGTGAGCTATGGCGGCAAAGGTCAAGGCAGCGGTCCTTCCGGTACGGGTGGAGAACCTGGGCTCCCCAGCGGGCGCGGAGCTGGACTTCTCCCGGGAAAAGCTCTGGGCCCGGATGGACGCCCCCATGGGCAAGAAGGCGGTGGAGGTGCCCGTCTACCTGGTGAACCCTGCCCAGATGGATGTCCTCTACCCCCCGGAGCGCCTCCGCTTCCTGGACCCCAAAGCGGTGCACCGCTGGGCCCAGCGGATGCGGGAGCAGGAGGGGAGGGGAGAGGGCGAGGAGCGCCCGCCCCTCTGGGGCCTCGAGGGCCTTCCCTCGGAGGCCTACCGGGAGGTGGTGGCGGTGGGGCTTTACGTCTCAGAACTCTATGACGATCAGCGCAAAGCCCGAGTACTCCAGCTGGCCCAGGGAGAAGCACCGGGGGCAGGGGCCTTTCAGCACGAGGAGGGTCCTGCCATCTTCCTCTGCCCCGAGCGCATCCTGGCCTGGGCAGGGCGGGCAGAGATGGACCCCCACTTGGTCCAGGACAAGGTCTACTACCACGAGCTGAGCCACGCCCTCATGGATACCGGCCCCACCCCTTACGGGGAGCTTTGGGGGCGGATCGTGGAGGAGAGCCTGGCCAACTGGGTGGCGGTGGGGCGGTTCCGGGGCCTCGAGGCCCGCCAAGTGCAGCGCCTCATCCTGGACCAGCCCGCGGAGTACCAAGGGTACGCTGCCCTGGAGGACCTCTTGCCCGAGCCCCTCCTGGCCTGGGAGGAAGCTTGGTGGGAGGAGTTCTGGTGGCGCCTGAGGCACAGTATCCATCCCTTTTTCTGGGAGGAGTGGCGGGACCTCCTGCGCTGGGCCCATAGGCGGGGCTTGCCCCTTTGGCCGCTTTTCCCCTGGCAAGCGGATGGGGGCTTGGGCCGCCAAATCTACCGCTGGTGGCGGGAGGCCAAGCGGCGGGAAGCCTTCCGGGATGGGGACGTGGCGCAGGCCTGGGCCCGCTACGCGGAGGCCCTCCTCCTGAGGGCCCTGGAGTGAGGGGTGGGCCGTGAGGGCGTGGCTTTGGCTCCTCCTGGCCCTCACGGCCTGCGCCCGGGAGCCCGGGTCGCCCGGGCTCCAGGCCCGGGTGGTCCCCGTGGAGGAGGCGGGCGGGGCCCTGGAGGGCGTGGCCTACGGGGCAGGGGTCTTCGTGGCCGCCACCCCTTACCGCCTCCTGGTTTCCCGGGACGGGGAGCGCTGGGAGGCGGTGCCCGCCCCCACCCGGATGAACGCCGTGGTCTACACGGCGAAGGGGTTTCTGGCGGTGGGCAACGCCGGGGTGCTCATGACCTCCCCCAACGGACGGCAATGGCGCGTTTATCGGGTAGGGCAGGAGTGGGACCTCTTCGGCGCCGCTTATGGCAACGGGGTCTACCTGCTCCTCGCCAACACCGCCACCTTGCTTTACTCCCGGGACCTAAGGCGCTGGCGGGTGCTGGAGCTGGAGGCCCACCCCAGGCCCACCCTCATGGGAGCGGCCTTCGGCCAGGGGCGGTTCGTGGTGGGGGCGGATCTCTTCCGGGCGGTAGTCTTGGAGGAAAGGGGGGAATAGCTATGGAAATCGGTTCCGTGCGCAGGCGGGGCAACGTCCTGGACGTGTTTGACGTCCGGGGAAGGCGTATAGGCACCATCGGCATCGGCAGCCGGGACGAGCTTTTGGGCTGGACCCGGGACACGGTGGCCGTACGCCGGGGGCGGCTCGTCTACCACTACGACGCCCGGGGCCGCCTCAAGGGCACCCGGCCCTTTTAGGGGGTGGGGAATGGAGCCCGTGGTCCTCATAAGAACTCCTTTTGACAACCCCCTCAACATCCCTCTGGCCACCAGTGGAAGAAGGTGTAGCTCCGGATGAGGGCGTGCTGGGTCTGGAGGTAAGTGCACCGCGTCTCCACTCGCTTCCAAAGCCCCTCCTCAGTACCCCCTGCCCGTTGGCCACCTCCGCATCCACCAGGGACCACACCCGCCCCACCGGCTACAGCTCCGGGGAGTAGGGAGGCAAAAACACCAGCCGAACCCCCTCCTCCTCCCCAAGCCACCCCCGGAACTCCCACAACACCCAGCTCATCACCTCGGTGTCTATCCCATCCACCAGAAGGCTCAGGCTCTCCCCCGTCTCCGGCTCCACGAAGGTGCACAGGTAGAACCACCGGTACCGGTGCGCTACCACCGCCTTGGGCCTCTCCCCCCGCCGGGCCCACACCCGCCGGTACACCGGCTTCAGCCCCAACCGGTGCTCGTCGTAGGCAAACACCCTCACCCTTCGTCCCGCTGCCCGGGCCGCCGCCACCTCTTGGCGGAGTTTTTTTTGAACGCCTCCTGCGCCTCCCTCTCCGCCTTCCGGTGCACCGGGCGCGGCACCCTCAGGGCAAACCCCGCCTCGTGGAGTAGGCGGTAGATGGGGGTCAAGATACGAGCTCCGCTCGTGACGAGGGAAAGCCGCTTTCCCAAATGTTCCGCCACCCACCGCTGCAGCTTGGGCCCCGTCCACAAGCCCCCGTCCGGAGGGGGACCCTCCAGGGCCTGCAGCACCTTTAGGGTCTCCTCCGGGGTGAGCTTGGGCCGGGCTCCGGGGTTGTTGTGCCGCCCATCCCGCAGGGCCTCGGGGCCCAGGAGGTTGTACCGGCGCACGGTGGCGTGTACCCAACGGGGAGTTTGCAGGGTGATGCGGGCGATCTCCTTGGCGGAGAGGCCCTTGGCCGCGTGGTAGACGGCTTGGAAGCGGGTCTTTTCCACCGGGTCCTTGGCCTTTTTGTACCTGCGCTCCAGTTCCCTCAAGGTCAGGTGCCGGGCTACCTGGGGCATGGAAGAAGGATACTACAAAAAAGGGTATTAGACCGAGTGCACTTTATGCCCAAACGAGGCCTTTGCCATAGTTTCTTCGTTTTGGTAAAGCCTAAGGCATGCCTTAGAAGCGGGCATAGGCAGGTTTTGGTAGTTGCTACCATCCACGCAAGTAAAAGGGCGTGTACCTCTCCCGGCCCAGGATGGCCGCCTTGAGGCGGTGGGCCTGGACCTCTATGAGCTCTTGGTAAGGCTTGCGGAAGCCCAGGGGGTGGGTGGACTCCTGGAGGAAGCGCTCCTCCAAGAGGCCAAGAAGGGTCCTCTTGCCCTCCTCGTTCAGGTACACGCCCCCCGCCCGGGCCTCGGCGTGGTCTGGGGTTAGCCTGCCCCGGCGGAAGGCGGAAAGCACCAGCCCGTCCACCACCGGCACCCGGAACTCCTCCATGAGGTCCAGGGCTAGGGAGGGGTTGCAGCGCCCATACCGCCACCCGACGCACCTGCCGGGCGGGAAAGCTGGCCAAGGTCTCCCCTTCCGCCTCCAGGAGAAGCCTCCCCTGCCTTAGGCGCAGGGTGGCCCCTTGGCGGGTGAGGTGAAGGTTCATCAGAACTTGGGCCAGGGGGGAAGGGGCCTGAGCCGTTCGTCCAAGCCCTGGATAAAGGTCCGCAGGCGCTCGTAATCCTCCCGCTCCACGGGCCGGGTGCCGTGGGCCAGGATGCTCTCGTGCCTGCGGGCCAGGAGGGCCTGCAAGCGGTTCTTCTCCCCAAAAAGGCGCTGGGACAGGGTGCCCTTCTGCCCAAAGGCCAGGTCCAGGTCAAAGGCCGCCTCCAGAAGGTCCATGAGGCCCCGGGGCTTCAGGATGCGCTCCCGTAGGCTCTCGGGGAAGCCCTCGGGCCAGGTCTTGGGGTCTTTGAGCACGAAGCCCAGCCGCTCCCAGATGTCCGCCTCCACCACCAGCTCCAAGGCCCGGTAGAGCCGGGCCAAGGCATCGTCAAAGCGGCCCACCTCCGCCCGGCGCTCCGCGTTGGCCAAAAGGTCCTGGAGGAGGGGGAAGGTGGGCTTTTCCCCCGCCTCCACGATGGCCCTCAAGGGGGGCAAAAGGGCCTCGAGGCCCCGCAGCACCCGCACCCTGGCCCCGTGCCCCCAGGCCTCGGCCACCCCCAGGGCCACGGGCAGGTGCCGCTCCAGAAGCTCCAGCGCCCGGGAATGCCGGAAGCGGTCCCACTCCATAAGCCCCTCCACCACCCCCACCATTCCCCGGTAAAAGCGCTCCTCCGAGGGGGAAAGGGGGCGCTTGAGGAGGCTTTCCAGCTCGGCCAGGGCCACACCCAGGTTCAGCCCGTTCCAGGCCCGGGTGAAGGCAGCCCACTCCCGCAGGCCCAGCCGGGCCGTGGGGTCCTCCAGGAGCCGGAGCCGCTCCGCCCCGGGGAGCACCCGGCCCGTTTCCGGGTCGCGGCGCTCCCCGCCCACGTAGCTGAAGACCACCCCCCGCCCGGTGAGGGCCAGAACCAGCCCCGCCGCCATGGGCTTGGTGCCCCCCGTGAGGTCGGCCACGATGGCGCTGGCCTCCCACTCCAGGGCCTTGCGCAGGGCCTTCACCGCCACCTGGTAGGCCTCGAGGAGGCTTTCGGCGTCCTCCAGGAGGAAGGTGTGGTGGCGGAAGGAAGCCCCGTAGTCCCGCACCAGCTCCGCGGCCACGGGGTGGCTCTCCTGGCTGGCCACGAAGATCACTCCCTCGGGGGCGTGGTGGGCCAGGCTCTCCTCCAAAGGCGCCCGGGTGGTGCCCACGGTGAGAATGAGACCCACATTCCGCACCCCTCTCACTCCAGGAGGTAATATCGCTCCACCCCCAAGAGGCGCACCACCC
>NZ_JAKEDT010000003.1 GCF_021462525.1 Thermus caliditerrae
GGTGGTGCGCCTCTTGGGGGTGGAGCGATATTACCTCCTGGAGTGAGAGGGGTGCGGAATGTGGGGTCCATGCTTCCTCCTTTCCCTTGGCTCCATTCTAAGGGAAGGGAGACCTTCCCGACCTAGGGCCCGTGCGCGAGGGTAGCCCCATGGGCACAAGCTGAAAGGGCTTGCCCCTGGCCTTTCCAGGACCCCCCAGTTGCGCAAGCCGCGATGGGGTGCTTCGTCCCCACCGGGCTCAACAAGCTCAGGACGTTACGCCAAGGCGAGCTCTACCAGGCGCCGCAGGAGCTCCGGGTAGGTGAGCCCCGCAGCCTCAAAGAGCCGCGGGTACATGCTGGTGGGGGTGAAGCCGGGGATGGTGTTCACCTCGTTGAGGTACACCTCCCCCTCGGCCAGGAAGAAGTCCACCCGGGCCATGCCGCGGAGGCCCAAGACCTTGTAGGCCTTAAGGGCCAGCTCCTGGATGGTTTCTTGGGTACCGGGGTCCAGGGGCGCGGGGATGAGGAGCTCAGCCCGGCCCGGGGTGTACTTGGTCTCGTAGTCGTAAAAGAGGGCCTGGTAGCGCACCTCCCCTACGGGGCTCACCTCGCCAAACACGTTGCCCAACACCCCCACCTCCAGCTCCCGCACCCCTGAAAGCGCCTTTTCCACCACCGCCTTGACGTCGTAGCGGAAGGCCTCGGCTAGGGCCTCCTCCAGCTCCGCGTAGCGCTCCACCCGGGTGATGCCGACGCTGGAGCCGGTATTGGCGGGCTTCACAAAAAAGGGCGGGTCAAAGGGGAGGAAAGGCCTTTCCCCCCGGTACAGGGCCACCCAGGGCACCACGGGTACCCCCGCCTGGGCCAGCACCCGCTTGGTAAGGTCCTTGTCCATGCAAAGGGCGCTGGCCGCCACCCCCGCCCCCACGTAGGGCTTGCCCAGGAGTTCCAAAAAGCCCTGGACCGTGCCGTCCTCCCCCCACCTTCCGTGGAGGAGGGGGAAGACCACGGTATAGCGGTTCCAGTCCACAGGCGGGGGAAAAGGGTATTCCCCGCCGGGCGCCACCCCCTGCCTCGAGGCCTCCATGGCCCTTTCCCCCAAAAGCCAGCGCCCATCTTTGGCGATCACCGCCAGCTCCGTGGGAAAGGGCATGTGCTCCAAAACCCCGCGGGCGGAAAGCAGGGAAACCTCGTGCTCGGGGCTCCTTCCCCCGGCGATGAGCAGCACTCTGGGTTCGGCCATGGCTAAAGCTTAGCCCTTTTCCCGAAGGTCCAGCCCGTTAAAGCGCCCAGCGCAGGGGGCAAGCCCTTCCTTGGCCCAGCAGAGAACCGCTTCCTTGGCCACCTCCAGGACCCTTTCCACCACCGGCCACTCCTCGGGAAGGAAGGGGGAAAGCACGTACGCCGCTCCCAGCTCGCGGCTTGGGGGCTTGCCGATCCCCAGACGCAAACGGTGGAAGGCCTCCGTGCCCAGGGCCCCGGCGATGGAGGCCACCCCCCGGTTCCCCGCCGCGCTGCCCCCGGCCTTAAAGCGCAGGCGGCCTAAGGGCAGGTCCATCTCGTCGTGCACCACCAGGAGGCGCTCCGGGGGAATATGGTAAAAGCGCACCAGCGGGGCCACCGCCTGGCCGCTCAGGTTGTAGTAGGTGAGGGGCTTGAGGAAAAGCCCCTTCTCCCCTCCCACCTCCGCCTCGGCCAGCAGGGCCTCCCCCTTCTTCCGAAACTCCAGGCCCAGCCGGTCCAGGACCATGAAGCCTAGGTTGTGCCGGGTGTTGGCGTACGGCTTTCCCGGGTTCCCCTGGCCCACCACCAAAAACATGCGCCCCTCAAAGAAGGCGGGGGGCACGGACGCACCCCCCGCCCCAAGCCGGGAGGGCTCAGGCCTCCTCTTCCTTCTTGCCCTTCTTGATGACCTCGGGCTCCGCCGGGGCCTCGAGGGCCTCCGCCGCCAACCGCTCCACGTCCTCCGGCGGCACCACGGCGGCGATGGTCTCCTCGGGGGAGATCGCCAGCTTCACCCCTTCGGGAAGCTTGAGGTCGGCGGCGTGGAGGCTATCCCCGATGCCCAAGCCGGAAACATCCACCTCGATGAACTCGGGGATGTTGCGGGGGGAAACCCGGACCAGGATGTCCCGGTGCACCTCCTGCAACACACCGCCCTCCCGCACCCCCTGGGGCGTGCCCACGAAGCGCAAGGGGATGTACATCTCCACCGGTTCGTCGGAGAGGACGTAGAAGTCCACGTGCTCGGGGCGGCGCTTGCGCTTGTCCAGGTTTACCTGGCGCACCAGGGTGGGAAGCTCCTGGCCATCCGGCAACTCCAAAACGATGACGTGGTGGATGGAGGCGTGGCGGAAGACCTTGTCAAACTCCCCCAGCTCCACGTACACCTTGCGGTTCAGCTGCTTGTTGTAGATGACGCCGGGGAGCTTTCCCGCACGGCGCAAGGCGGCGGGCTGCTCCCCCTCCCGGTACTGGGCCTTCAAACGGTACTCCATGGCTCCTCCTAAACGCAACCGCCCCCAAGGGGCACACTATGGGAAAGCTTAACACATCCCCTTGCCTTCCTTCCACCCCGTTTAGGAGAGCACCTTGTACAGGGTCACCGCCAGGATCAAGACCCCAAAGAGCTGCTTCAAGCGCTGGGAAGGCAGGTAAAGGCTGGTGAGGCGGGAACCCAGATAACTCCCCAAGGCCCCGGCCCCCACCAGGGAGAGGGTAAGGCCAAGGTCCAGCCGGGCAGTGGAAAGGTGAGGCAAAAGGGAAGAGAAGGAAGGGGGGGTCACGGCGAAGGCATTGATAGCGGCTGCCCGCTTGGGATCATGGCCGGTGAGGATCAGGGTGGGCATGAGGAGAAACCCCGGGCCCACCCCCAAAAAGCCGGAAAGCACCGAGATGGGCGCCGCCAACAATAAGGCAAGGGGAAAGTTTTCCCGGGATGCCTTGCCAGAAAGCGGCCGGAAGAGGTTATAGCCCAGGTAGGCCACCGCCCCCAGGTAAATCCACCACACATAGCGCACCTCCACCCGCTGCACCAGCCAGGCCCCCACCGGGGCAAACAAGGTGGTAACCAAGGCCAAAAGGAAGGCCTTACGCCAGTCCACCAGGCCGCTTTGAGCGAATCCGAAGACAGCAAAAAGGGCGGTCACCCCGTTAAGGAGAAGGGAAAGGGGCTGCACCTGATGGACCAGATCGGGCAGAAAGAGGCTTAAAAAAGGCACGGCGGCGAAGGCCACCCCCAGGCCCAGCATGCCGGAAACCCCCGCCAGCAAAAAGAGGCCCGAAATCACCAACAGGTTCATGTCCGCTCCCACCTTCCCGTTATGGGAATCGCCACCTTTAGGCTTTGGAACAAGGTGGAGTTTTTAAGGGTAAGCTCGTAAAGCCTTTCCAGGCGCTCAACGGGGGCAGGGCTTTCCAGGTACATAACAAAACCTATGCGGACGATCCTGGGAGGCTTGTCCTCCCGATGGGCCTCGAGGACCACCCTCGCCCCCTCCAAGGGAACCTTAGACGACTCGGCCACAAACTGGATGCCCGTAAGGAGGCAGCTTCCCAAAGCCGCCAGCAGGGTCTCCACCGGGTTAAACCCCGCCTCCATATCGGCGCGGCGGGCCCCCAGGACCAGGCTAAACCCCCGGGTCTCCGCCACCGCCCTTTGGGCATCCTGCCGCCGTACCTCCACACTGTAGGCCTGGAGCATGTTAGAAGCTATAGACCGTGGCCCCCTCGAGGGCGTAGTCCACGAAGCGGTCCCGAGCATAGGCCAGGCGAATGCCCCGGGCCTTAAAGGCCTCCTCCGCCCCCAGGGCCTTGGCGGAGTTCAAACAGGTGTACACCGGCACCCCTTGGGCCACCAGGTCATCCACCCCTTGGTTGTACTCGGCCAAGGAAGGGTCAAGAAGAGCCCGCTCGGCGGGACCGAAGATATAGACCTCCACGTCCACTCCTCGCTCCTCCTTCACCTGGCGGATGCGCTCGGCCAGGTGCACACCCGTGTTCAACGCGCTGGGCTCCCCGTGAAAAATATGGATGACCACTTTGCTCATAAAACCCTCAAAGGGTAGCTTAACCCATCTCCAGAGGACATGTGTACCTTTTCACCAGGGCTTAAATCAGGGCGCTCACCGACTGGTTGGTGTGCACGTGCTGGATGGCCTGGGCCAGGAGTTCGGCGGTGGAAAGCACGGTGTAGCCCCCGTCCTTAAGGGGAATGGTGTCGGTGAAGACCACCTCCCGGATGGCGGGGTGGGAGAGGTTCTCCCGGGCCTCCCCCACCAGGACCGGATGGGTGGCCATGACCACCATCTCCGGCAGGGCCCCCGCCTGCAACAGGGCCTCCACCCCCCGTCTTATGGTCCCCCCGGTGGAGACGATGTCGTCGATCAGCAAGGGCCTCTTCCCCGCCACCTCCCCGATCACGTAGGTGACTGCGGTCTCCTTGGGGCCGTAGCGGCGCTTGGCCAGCATGGCAAAGGGCAGGCCCAAGCGTTCGGAAAGCCTGCGGGCCTCCTCCGCCCGGCCCGCGTCCGGGGAGACCACCACGGCGTTTTCCGCGTAGCCCCTCTCCCGAAGGTAGCGGGCGAAGAGGCGCACCGCGGAGAGGTGGTCCACGGGAATGTCGAAGAAGCCCTGGATCTGGGGAGCGTGAAGGTCAATGGCGATCACCCGGTGCACCCCTACGGTTTCCAGGAGATTGGCCACCAGTTTGGCGCTCACGGGCTCGCGGCCTTGGGTCTGCTTATCCTGGCGGGCGTAGCCAAAGTAGGGGATCACGGCGTTGATGCGCCCGGCCGAGCTCCGCCTTGCGGCATCGGCCAAGAGAAGGAGCTCCATCAGGTGGTCGTTCACCGGGGGGCTGGTGGGCTGGATGAGGTACACATCATCCCCGCGCACGCTCTCCAGGAGGCGCACCCGCACCTCCCCGTCGGGGAAGCGGTCCACCACCGCCTTTCCCAAGGGAACCCCCAGGGCTTCCGCCACCCGCCGGGCCAGATCGGGGTGGGCGTTCCCCGTGAAGATCCGGATTTCCATGGACTCCTCCCCTTTCATTATGCCAAAAGGGCCTGGGCTAGGAGGCCCAGGCGCCTCGAGGCCTCCTGCAAAAAAGCCTGGAAATCCCTGGCCGCCTCCTCCCCCGCCCCATCGGTTACGGCCCGGACCAGGGCCATGGGATGGCGGAAGCGCCAGGCCACCATGAGGGCCGCGGCCCCCTCCATCTCCACCGCCTGGGCCCCGTGGAGCTGGGCCAGCCTCCGTGCTTCCTCCCTGTCCGCCAGAAACCGGTCCCCCGTGGCCACCACCCCCCGCCGGAAGGGAAAGCCCAGGGCCTGGGCCGCCCTCTCCGCCCGGGCCAAAAGCTGGGGGTCGGAGGGGAAGAAGCGCATCCCAAAGGCCGTCTCCCCGGGCTCCCGGCCAAAAGGGGTGAGGTCCACATCCCACTGCACCGCCTTCTCGGCCAAAAGGAGGTCCAGGGCACGAAGGGAGGGGTCCAAGCCCCCCGCCACCCCCAGGAAGAAGCTCTCCCTGGGGGCGAAGCGCGTGAGGACATGGGCCACCGCCGAGGCCGCCGCCACCTTCCCCACCCCGGTCTCCGCCACCAGCACCCCCTTGCCCCGGTGGAGGGGGAAGGGGGCCTCGAGGGCCTCCACCGCCCCCAAGGCCTCCCTCAAAGCTTCCGCTTCCTCGGGCTCGGCGGCGAAGAAGGCGGTCATGGCGCTAGGGGGATGGTGGGCTGGACCCTGAGGCCCGCCCTCAGGACCTTCTCCGCCCAGGCCTTGGCCCCAGGGAGGTCGTGGTCCCGGTAGTTGCCGCACTCCCGGAAGCCCGCCCCGGGCACGGGCCCCTCGTGCAGGAGGACATCCCTCAGGGCCCGCTCCAAGGCCACCAACACTTGATCCTCCTCCAGGGGGCCTTCCACCACCAGGTAAAACCCCGTGCGGCACCCCATGGGGGAGAGGTCGATGACCCCCTCCAGGTGGTCCCGCAGGTACCCCGCCAGGAGGTGCTCGAGGGTGTGCAAGGCCCCTGTGGGTAGGGCCTCCCGGTTGGGCTGGGCCAGGCGCAGGTCGTACTTTTCCACCACCCCACCCCCCAGGGGCTTTCTCCCCGCCAGCCGCACGTAGGGGGCCTTCACCTTGGTGTGGTCCAGGGCAAAGCTCTCCACCTCGGCCATGGCCCCATCCTACCCTGCTAGACTGGCCCATATGGTCCTGGTGCTGGACTTCGGCTCCCAGTACACGAGGCTCATCGCCAGAAGGCTCCGGGAGCTCCGGGCCTTCTCCCTGATCCTGCCCGGGGACACCCCCCTGGAAGAAGTCCTGAAGCACAAGCCCGAGGCCCTCATCCTCTCCGGTGGCCCCGCCAGCGTCTTTGACCCCCAGGCCCCCCGCCCCGACCCCAGGCTCCTGCGCCTCGGCCTCCCCACCCTGGGCATCTGCTACGGGATGCAGCTTCTGGCCCAGGAGCTTGGAGGCAAGGTGGAACGCGCGGGCCGGGCGGAGTACGGCAAGGCCCTCCTCACCCGCTACGCCGGCCCCCTCTTTCGGGGCCTGGAGGGGGAGGTCCAGGTCTGGATGAGCCACCAGGACGCGGTAACCGAGCTCCCCCCAGGGTGGCGGGTGGCGGCGGAAACCGAAGAGAACCCGGTGGCAGCCATAGAGGCTCCCGACGGCAGGACCTTCGCCGTCCAGTTCCACCCCGAGGTGGCCCACACCCCCAAGGGGATGCAGATCCTGGAAAACTTCCTGGAGCTTGCCGGAATCCGGCGGGACTGGACCCCGGAGCACGTCCTGGAAGACCTCCTCAAGGAGGTGCGGGAGCGGGTGGGGCAAGACCGCGTTCTGCTGGCGGTCTCCGGAGGGGTGGACTCCAGCACCCTGGCCCTCCTCCTGGCCCGGGCGGGGGTGGACCACCTGGCGGTCTTCGTGGACCACGGCCTCCTGCGCCTGGGGGAGCGGGAGGAGGTGGAAGGAGCCCTTAGGGCCCTGGGAGTGAACCTCCGGGTGGTGGACGCCAAAGAGCGCTTCCTAAAGGCCCTAAAAGGGGTGGAGGACCCGGAGGCAAAGCGCAAGATCATCGGGCGGGAGTTCGTGGAGGTCTTCAGCCAGGTGGCTCGGGAGGAGGGCCCCTTCCGCTTCCTGGCCCAGGGCACCCTCTACCCGGACGTGATCGAGTCCGCCGGCGGGCACGGGGCGGCCAAGATCAAGAGCCACCACAACGTGGGGGGCCTCCCCGAGGACCTCAAGTTTGAGCTCCTGGAGCCCTTCCGCCTCCTCTTCAAGGACGAGGTGCGGGAGCTGGCCCTGCTCCTCGGCCTGCCCGACCCCATCCGCCTGCGCCACCCCTTCCCGGGGCCGGGCCTGGCGGTGCGCATCCTGGGGGAGGTCACGGAGGAGAAGCTTTCCGTCCTGCGGCAGGCGGACGACATCTTCATCAGCCTCCTCAAGGAGTGGGGCCTCTACGGCCAGGTGGCCCAGGCCCTGGCGGTGCTGACCCCGGTGCGGAGCGTGGGGGTGGCGGGGGACGAGCGGAAGTACGGCTACGTCCTGGCCCTAAGGGCCGTCACCACCGAGGACTTCATGACCGCCGACTGGGCCAGGCTTCCCCTGGAGTTCCTGGACGAGGTGGCGAGGCGCATCCCCCGCAGGGTGCCGGAGATCGGCCGGGTGGTCTATGACCTCACCTCCAAGCCCCCGGCCACCATAGAATGGGAGTGATGGGCGAAGCCGCAAGGCGCCTCGAGCCCCTTTCCCTCGAGGCCTACCTGGAACTGGAGGCCAGGTCCCGGGTGAAGCACGAGCTGGTGGAGGGCACCCTCCACGCCATGGCCGGGGCCAGCCGAAACCACAACCTGGTGGTGAGCAACTTGCACCATCTCCTTTACCCCCTGGCCCGGCGCCGGGGCTGCCGCCTCTACGTGGCGGACATGAAGCTCAAGGTGGGGGAACGCACCGTCTACTACCCCGACCTCATGGCCGTCTGCGCCCCGCCTCCGGAAAACCCCTACTACGAGGAAGCCCCTTGCCTGGTGGTGGAGGTGCTCTCGGAGAGCACCGAAGGAGTGGACCGGCGGGAAAAGCTCTGGCGCTACCTGGCCCTGCCTTCCCTCCAGGCCTACCTTCTGGTGAGCGCCCTGGAGCGCCGGGCAGAGCTGTACTGGAAGAAAGGAGGGGAGGTCTTCTACCAGGTGCTGGAGGCGGGGGAAGTCCCCCTCCCCTGCCTGGAAGGGAGCTTCCCCTTGGAGGAGGCCTACGCCGGGGTGGACCTCGAGGGCCGCCCGGACTAAACTGGAGGGGAAAGGAGGTCAAGTATGCCCACCTTTATCGTCCTCAGCACCCTCACGGACGACGGCGCCGAAACCCTGGTGAAAAACCCCGAGCGCATCAAGGAGGTGAACCAGGAGCTGGAGCGGGACTTCGGGGTCAAGGTGGTGGCCCAGTACGCGGTCTTGGGGCCTTATGACTTCGTGAACATCGTGGAGGCAGAGGATGCCCTGGCGGTGGCCCGGGCCATGCTCCACCTCTCGGCGCGGGGCAGCGTGAAGACCACCACCCTCGAGGCCATCCCCGTGGCCGACCTCATCGCCAAGCTCAAGTAGTGGAGGTTCTGGAAACCGCCGTCTACGCCGAGGATCTGGAGAGGGCCCGGGCCTTTTACGAGGGGGTTCTGGGCCTTCCTTGCTTCCAGTTCAAGCCTCCGCGCCACGCCTTCTTCCGGGCGGGGAAGGGGGTCTTTTTGGTCTTCAACCCCCATTACACGGCAAAGGAGGAAAACCTTCCCCCCCACGGGGCCCAAGGGAGCGTCCACGTGGCCTTTAAGGTGGCGGAGGAGGAGCTTGCCTACTGGGCAGAGCGCCTCCAGGAAGCGGGCTTTCCCGTCTGGTGGGCGGACTGGCCCAGGGGGAAAAGCCTTTACACCCGCGATCCGGAAGGCAACCTGGTGGAGCTCGCCCCCGCCGCCATCTGGGGCCTAGAATGAGGCTATGGCTACCCGCTACCGCTTCGGGGTAGAAGAGTTCGAGCGCCTCTTCCAGGGGGTAAAGCACCTGGAACTCCTAAGGGGGGAGATCTACGAGATGAGCCCCATTGGTCCCAGGCATGTCTTCACCGTGGCTCGGCTGGACAAGAACCTCCAGGCCCTTTTAGGGGAGAAAGCCATCATCACCGTGCAGTCCCCCCTGCGCATCCCTCCCCACTCTGAGCCTGAACCAGACCTCTTGGTGCTGAAGCCCCCCTTAGAAGCCTACGCGGAGCGCCTTCCCGAGCCCCAGGACGTCCTCCTCCTCATCGAGGTGGCCGACACCAGCCTGGAGCACGACCGGGCCAAGCTCGCCCTCTACGCCGAGGCCGGCGTCCCCGAGGTCTGGATCGTGAACCTCCAGGAGGGCCTCCTCGAGGTCTACCGCGAACCCCAAGGCAGCCGCTACCGCCTGCGGGAGCTGGTGCCCCCTGGGGAGGCCAAAGCTCCCCTGGCCTTCCCCGACCGGCCCATCCCCTGGTCGTGAAGCGGGTGGAGCTTTTCACCGACGGGGCCTGCCTGGGCAACCCCGGGCCCGGGGGCTGGGCGGCGCTGCTACGCTACGGGGGCCGCGAGCGGCTCCTGGCGGGAGGAGCCCCCTGCACCACCAACAACCGCATGGAGCTCACCGCCCTCCTCGAGGGCCTAAGGGCCCTCAAGGAGCCCTGCGAGGTCCACCTCTTCTCCGACAGCCAGTACCTGGTGCGGGCGCTAAAGGAGTGGCTTCCCGCTTGGCAGCGGCGGGGGATGCGCAGGGCGGACGGAAAACCCGTGGAAAACCTGGACCTCTGGGAGGCCTTGCTTCTGGAGCTCGCCCGCCACCGCGTCCTCCCCACCTGGGTGCGGGGGCACGACGGCCACCCGGAGAACGAGCGGGTGGACCGGGAGGCCAGGCGGCAGGCCCAGCGGCAAAAGGCCCTGTCCCAAACCCCCTGTCCCCCCAAGGGGGCTACGCTTTTTCCCCGATAAGCAGAAAAACGTTATACTAAAGCCATGCTAGGCCAGCCCACGAGCCGCCTCGAGAGCAAGCTCCGCCCGGAGGAGCGGGAAGGTCCCGTCTACAAGGCCAATAAGGACGCCTGGGTGGCCCTGGTGCGGGACTTCAGGGAAAGCCTGGAACGGGTGCGCCAAGGGGGCGGACCCAAGGCCGTGGAGCGCCAGCACAAAAAGGGGCGCCTCACCGCCCGGGAGCGCATCGCCAAGCTCCTGGACCCAGGCACGGAGTTCCACGAGCTCATGGCCTTCGCCGGGTGGGGGATGTACGAGGAGTGGGGCGGGGCCCCGGCCGGAGGGGTCATCACCGGCCTCGGGCAGATCCAGGGCCAGACCTGGATGATCATCGCCAACGACGCCACGGTGAAGGCGGGGGCCTTCTTCCCCATCACCGCCAAGAAGGTGATCCGGGCCCAGACCATGGCCCTGGAAAACCGCATCCCCACCCTCTACCTGGTGGACTCCGCCGGGGTCTTCCTACCCCTCCAGGACGAGGTCTTCCCCGACCAGGACGACTTTGGCCGCATCTTCTACCTCAACGCCCGCATGTCCGCCCTGGGCATCCCCCAGATCTCCGCCATCATGGGGAACTGCGTGGCCGGAGGCGCCTACCTGCCGGTGATGACCGACGTCCTCATCATGACCGAGGGCAGCGGCCTCTACCTGGCAGGGCCCGCCTTGGTGAAGGCGGCCATCGGGCAGGAGGTAACGAGCGAGGAGCTGGGCGGGGCCCGCATGCACTACGAGGTCTCGGGGACCGTGGACTTCTACGAACCAAACGACGAAGCCGCCATAGAAAGGATCCGCCAGCTCATCGCCTTGTACCCGCCCCCCAGGCTCGCCCCCTGGGCAGAAGGGCGCAAGGAGCCTAAAGAACCCCTCTACCCCGCGGAGGACCTCTACGGCCTCATCGCCCCCGACGGTTCCCGCCCCTACGACCTCCGGGAGGTGATCGCCCGCCTCGTGGACGGCTCCGAGTTTCTGGAGTACAAGGGCGGGTACGGGGAGACCCTGGTCACGGGCTTCGCCCGCATCGGGGGCTTCCCCGTGGGCATCGTGGGCAACCAGCGCCTCGTGCTGAAGAAGAAGGGCCGGATTGAGGTGGGCGGGGTCATCTATGCGGAGGCCGCGGACAAGGCGGCCCGGTTCATCCTGGAGGTGAACCAGATGGGTATCCCCCTCCTCTTCCTCCAGGACGTGACGGGCTTCATGGTGGGGAAGGAGTCGGAGCAGGCGGGCATCATCCGCCGGGGGGCCAAGCTGGTGAACGCCGTTTCCAACTCCGTGGTGCCCAAGATCACCCTGATCCTGGGAGGCTCCTTCGGGGCGGGGAACTACGCCCTGGCGGGCAAGGCCTACGCCCCCAGGTTCATCTTTGCCTGGCCCAGCGCCAAGTACGCGGTGATGGGCGGGGCCCAGGCGGCCAAGACCCTCTTGGAGCTGGAGGTGGAGAAGCTGAAGCGGGAAGGCAAGGAGCCTTCGGATGAGGAGCTTAAAGAGCTCTACGAGCGCATCAAGGGCCGCTACGAGGAGACCCTGGACCCCCGCTACGCCGCCGCCCGGCTTTGGGTGGACGGCATCCTCTTCCCCCACGAAACCCGGAAGTGGCTCATCCGGGCCCTGGAGTGGGTGGCCCTGAACCCGGAGCGGGAGCCCCTCCGGGTGGGGGTGTTCCAGGTCTAAGGCCACCTCGCCCCAACAGGGTCAGGGTGGGTGCCAGGGCCAAAACAAAGAGGAGGGTCCATGGAAAAGGTGAAGTGGGTGGAATGCCCCCGGGATGCCTGGCAAGGCTTTTCCCGCTTCATCCCCACCGAGGAGAAGGTGGCTTTCCTAAAGAGGCTCCTGGAGGCGGGCTTCCGCCACCTGGACCTGACCAGCTTCGTCTCCCCCAAGTGGGTACCCCAGATGGCGGACGCGGAGGCGGTCTTGGCCGCCTTGCCGCCCCCGGAAGGGCGCACCTATTTGGCCATCGTGGCCAACGAAAAGGGCCTGGAAAGGGCGCTAAAGGCCCCAAACCTCACCCACGTGGGCTACCCCTTCTCCCTCTCGGAAACCTTCCAGCGCAAGAACACGAACCGCTCCATAGAGGACTCCTGGCCCCTGGTGGAGGCCATGGTGCGGGCGGTGGAGGGGAGGCTTGGCCTGGTGGTCTACCTCTCCATGGCCTTCGGCAACCCCTACGGGGACCCCTGGAGCCCCGAGGCCGTCCTGGAGGCCATCGGCAGGCTTAGGGAGCTGGGGGTCAAGGAGATCGCCCTGGCGGACACCTATGGGGTGGCGGAGGCCGGGCGCATCCGGGAGGTGCTCCAGCAAGCCGCGGCCCGCTTCGGAGCCGAGGGCCTGGGGGCCCACCTCCACGCCCGGCCCGAGGGGGTCTTGGAAAAGGTGGAGGCGGTCCTCGAGGCGGGGGTGCGCTGGCTGGAGGGGGCTTTGGCGGGGGTGGGGGGCTGCCCGTTTGCGGGGGACGAGCTGGTGGGCAACCTGCCCACGGAAAAGGTCCTGCCCCACCTCGAGGCCCAAGGCCTCACCACGGGGGTGGACCCGAGAGCGCTCCCCCTCTTAGCGGAGGAGGCAGCCCGGCTCCGGCTCCTCTACGGCTGAGCGCCCGAGATCATCCACGCGATTTTGTACGTCCTGGAAAACAGCATAACGGTGTCGCCGACCAGAACAGGATACCGTGGGACCCCTTGGATGTACTGGATCCACCGCAGCTTCATCTTTCCATCGCCTCCTCAGCCCGGATGGCTTTGTTGGAACCCCACCCCCCCGCTCCCCTATTGCGCACCGCGCACCCTGATGTAGAGCAAGAGCGCCGCGATGAGGGCGGTTGCCGAACCACCCAAGATCAAGAGCATTTGGACGCCGAACCTCTGGAGAACCGCACCGGCACTCAGGAACACGACCACAGGGATGACCCGTAGGGCCGCATACTGAACAGCAAAGGCCCGGCCCAGGACCTCCGAAGGCAGGGTCCGCTGCAGGATGCTGGCCGTGTAGACCGAAACCAACTCGGCCGTCAGACCGGCGAGCGCCACCGCCAGCAGCCACCCCTCCAGTCCCCCGACGAAGCCCAGGGACCCCACCAGGAAGCCGAACAGGACCGTGGCAAGTCCGGACAACCGGTGCTCGTCCATACGCCTCGCCAGTGGAGCGGCTATCAGGGTCGCAGCGATGGCCCCGAGCGCCATCGCTCCGGTGAGGAATCCATAGCCAGCGGCGCCGTGGCGCAGGACCTGTTCAGAAACAACGGGCAGGGCTATGACCAGAACCGGAATACCGACGTTGACCACCACCAGATCGGCCATGGCGAGCAAAGCCGCGCTGTGGCGGCGCAGGATACCCACCCCCCTCACGAAATCCTGCAGTACCCTTGGCCGCCGGCCCCGCACCACTAGGGATTCCCCGTCCATGCGACGGATCGGCAACAGAGCCGCCGACGCCACAGACAAGGCCGCATTCGCCATGAACGTGTACACCGGGCCTACCCAGGCTAAGAGTACGCCCGTCATAACCTTGCCAAACAGGTCGCACGCGTTGCGGCTCAACCTGAGCAGCGCGTTGGCGCGTGTCAGGTCCACCTGGTCAACGATGGTCGGGACCACAGCCCCGGCTGCGACGGTAAGAAAACTGGCGGTTACCGCATGGGCCACCACAGCAAGGTACAGGTGCCACGCCTGCAAGTTGCCCAGGAGCGACAGCCCAGCCACAGCCAGACCGAGAAGGGCCCGGAAACTTTCCGCAACGAGCATCACTTTTGTCCTTGAAGCGGCGTCCGCGTAAACACCAGCAAAGGGAGCCAGCAGCAGCGAAGGGACAACCTGGACGGCAAAGGCCAGCCCAAGTTGTAGGGCGCTGCCCGTCAGCTGAAACACCAGCCACGGGACGGCAAGGGAGAACACGTTCTCGCCAATGCGGGACGAGGTCCTGCTGAGGAAAAAGTAGGAGAAGGTGGGGTTTCGGGCGAAAAGCGCAAGCCCCAGCCTGGTCATCAAGGTGGCTATGGCTTCACGCCGTTTCATGCCGATTTCCTTATCCCAGGCTACCAGATCCCAGGCTACCAGCGAAAGAGGGTGTGCCGCTGCATCTGCCCCCCCGGGGCCGGGGGATGCGCAGAGCAACTCCTGGTTTTAACCCCTCACCGTCTCTTGCACCCAGTGGGGGCTACTCAGGGTGATCTTTGGCAAGATACTTAGCGGGGAGCCCCCACTCGGCGTGGTAGACCACCAAGAAGCGGGACCTCTCTATCGGGTCCTTGGCCTTCTTGACCCGCTGCCACAAGGCCATTAAAGGTCAGGTGGTCGGCTACGGTCATAGGCAAAGGATCCAACAAGAACGGGTATCAGGCGGCCCGCCTCAGGTAGATGCCAGGGTCGGTGGGGTTGGCGATGGCGTTCACCCGGACGAGGAGCTCCTCTGGGGGGAGGCTGAGGAGGGCGGTCATCTCCCCGGGAGAGACCACGGCCTCGTAGAACCTCCGCGCCCCCCGCTCCAGGAGGAGGGCCACCAGCTCCGAGAGGGCCGCCTCGCCCCCGGGAAAGGCCGGGCCGAAGGCGTCGGGGGTGAGGAGGTCCTTCTTGCCCCCGTGGATCACCACCGCGTAGCGGGCCTCCTCCCGCCGGTCTTGCCAGTCGGTGATGAGGTAGACCTTGGCCTCAGGAAAGCGCGCGCCCTTAAGGGCTTCCTTGAGGGCCTCGAGGGTCAGCCGGGGAGCAGCGCGCAAGCCCACGCGTTCCATGCTTCCCATCTTACGGCCGCCCCCCAGGGACAGGGGTCCTCAGCCCAGGAGCTTGCGGGCATAGATAATCTGCCCCGCATGGTGCTGGGCATGCTCCACCAGGTGGTGGAGGAGGTGGGCCCTGGGGGCCTTGAGCCCTTGGGTGCCCACGGAAACCTCCTGGGCAAGTTCCTCCTCCCTAAGCCCCCCGAAGGCGGAAAGGAGCCTGGCCCAGGCCTCCCGGAAGCGGGCCACCACCCGTTCCTTGGCCTCGGGCTCGCCCAAAAGCTCCCACTCCCGCCCCTTCTTGGCCCAGTCGGGAAGCTCCTGGGGGAAGGCGTAGGAAAGAAGCCGCAGGGAGCTTCCCGCGATGTGGCGCACCAGGCCGCCGATGGGGTTCACCCCCTCCTTGGGCCGCCACCAGAAAGCCTCCTCGCCCAGGTCAAAGGCCCACTTTTCCAGGTGGGCCTCCACCTCCTTCAGGCCCTTGATCCAGGCGGAGACCGCCGGGGGCACTCCCGGCTCCAGGGGTTCCAGAAAGGGCGCCGGCATGTTCCCATGCTACACCCCGTAAACTGACGGGCGTGGAGGCCTTGGTCCTACTGGCCCTCCTGGCCGGGGTGGCCTACTTCCTCGCCCGGCGGAGGACCCCTCCCGCCTGCCCCCGGTGTGGCCTGCCCCGGGCGTTGGCCCTGGAGGTTTCCCGCCACCGGCGCTTCTGCCCCCAGGTGGCCTTCCGCGCCTGCCCTTTTGACCCCAGGAAGGGGGTGTACCGCCAGCGGCGATGAACCCGGTGGAAGCCCATTGGCTGGCCCTCGAGGCGGGCCTCGCCGACTACCTGAGCCGAAAGGGCGTGGTCCCTTCCTGCCGGGCGGGGTGCTTCGCCTGTTGCTTCGGCCTGGTGACCCTCTCCCGCCTGGAGGGGGAGGCCCTCCTCCCCCACCTTACGGAGGCGCAAAGGGCGCGCCTTCGGGAAGAGGGCCCTAAGCGGCTGGCCCTCCTCAAGGAGGGCAAGGACGATCCCCGCTTTCCGAGTCGCTTCTTCAGGGAGCGAAGGCCCTGCCCCCTTCTGGAAGGGGGCCTCTGCGGGGTCTACCCCTTCAGGCCCCTGGCCTGCCGCGGCCTTCTCACCGCCGGGGATCCCGCCTTCTGCCAGCCGGAGGCCCAGGCCCCCGAGGGGCACTTCCTCCAGACGCCCTGGCGCATGGCCCACCGCCGCATGGAGGCGCTGTGGGAGGAGGAAGGACAGCGCTACGGCTTCGCCGTGATCGGGGAGCTTGCGGGCCTCCTCTACCTCCTCCTCGAGGGCCTGCCCGAAACGCGGAAGGAGGTGGCAGGCCTCCTGGAGGCCCTGGGCGTGCTGGGGGAGCGGTGGGGGTTCCAGGTGGTGGAATATCCCTTACCCTGATGCCACCAGGGTGGGGACCCCGATGGATGCCATCGTATGCTGAACCCTCCCCCCAGCAGGGGGCTTGGGCACCCTTTCACCGGGGCCCCCCCCCCCGGGGCCNGGCGCTCACCAGCACCAGGTCGTGGGCCTTGGCCGTGGCGGCGATCCAGAGGTCGTTGGCCCCTAGGAGCCTCCCCGCCCGCTCCAGGTCCAGGCGAAGCCAGCCGTAAGCCTCGGCCACCCGTTCGTCGATGGGCAGCACCCGCACCAAGCTGGCCAAGCGCTCCACCCGCCTTAGGTTGGCCTCCACCTTGGCGCTCTTCCTGGCCCCGTAGGAGAGTTCACCCAGGGAAACGGCGGAGATGGCCAACCGGGGCTCCCGCCAGGCCCGCTCCACCACCCGGGGATGCCCCTTGAGGTAGGCGATCCAGGCGTTGGTGTCCAAGAGGTAGAGGGTCACAGGAGGCCCTCGCGGACTTCCGGCTCCCCCTGAGGCGGACGCTCAAGCTCCCCCTCCCAGCTCCCCGCCAGGGCATAGAACTCCTCCCGGTGCGGCAGGGCGTGGCGTTCCAAAAGCTCGCGAAGGTAGGCGGAGAGACTCATTCCCCGTGCCTCCGCCTGCCGCCTCAGGGCCTCGTAGACCTCTTTGCGCAAGTAGGTGTGCACTTGGGGCATACCCTGAGTATACCTAGGCCAAATACATTGGGACCGGAAAGAGGGCGGCCCAAGAGGCCGCCTTTGGCGGAGGGGGCGGGATTCGAACCCGCGAGGCCCCTTGCGGGGCCTACCGGTTTTCGAGACCGGCCCGTTCAACCGCTCCGGCACCCCTCCCTGAGCCGGGCGAAGAAGTCCTTTAGGAGCTTAGCACACTCCCCCTCCAAGACGCCACCCCGCATCCCGCCCCCCTGGCCAAAGCGGGTGAGGGCCCCTTCCTTCAGGTTCTCCGCCCCGTAGACCACCTCCACCCCGGCCTCCCTCAGGGCGTGGTGGCACATGCGGCAGGGCTCGAGGGTCACGTAAAGCCTCCCTCCCCGCGCCCGCCTGCCCATCCGGCGCAGGAGGAGCATCTCCGCGTGGGCCGTGGGGTCTTGGGTGGCCTCCACCCGGTTGTGGTCGGCATAGACCTCCTCCCCCACCACCAGCACCGCCCCCACCGGCACCTCCCCCTCCTGGAAGGCCGCCCGGGCCTCCTCTAGGGCCAGGGCCATGAGGCGCTCCTCCTCAGGGGGCGGGAAGAGGCCCAAAACCTCCAGGACCCGCTTTCCCTCCGCCCGCACGGGCCAAAGCCCCTTGAGCTCCTTGGGCACCCCCTTCTCTGCCAGGAAGTCCAGGAGGCGCTTCCTCCCGAAGGGCCTTTCCAGGTAGTCCCCCGGCTCCGGCCGGCGGAAGCCCGGGGGCAGGGGCAGCTTGGGCTCAGGGGGGATGAGGAAGAGGGTGCCCCCCTTGCGCCTTGCGGTGTGCCCGCCCGGGAGGGCGGCAGCCTTGCCCGAAAGGGCCTCCTCCAAAAGGGCGATGAGCCTCCCCTCGGGCCTGAGGTCCAAGGCCTCCAGCACCCGCCTCAGGGCCCGCCGGCGCAGAACCGGAGGGGCCTCCAAGAGGGGCACCGCCCGGAAGGCGGGCACGAAGAAGCGGGGGTCGGGGAGGAGGCGGGCCTCGGCCTCCCCTTCCAGGTGGGCGTCCTCCGCCTCCCGCACCCCGGCGAAGCGGCAAAGGGCCTCCTTGGCCCGGGGAAAGCGCCCCTCCAGTAGGGGAAAGACCACCAGACGAAGGTAGTTCCGGTCCAGGGCCGGGTCCTGGTTGGAAGGGTCCTCCCGCCACGCTTCCCCCAGGGCCTTTAGGTACGCCCTTAACTCCTCGCGGCGAAAGGCCAAAAGGGGCCGCACCACCAGCCCCTCCTTTTCCCGGATACCCAGGCTCCGGGCCGTGCCCTGGAGGAGCTTGAGGAGCACGGTTTCCGCCTGGTCGTCCAGGGTGTGGGCGGTGAGGATGGCCTTGGCCCCCACCCCCTTGGCCACCCGGTGGAGGAAGGCGTAACGCACCTCCCGGGCCACCGCCTCCAGGTTCTCCCCCCGCCTCTCGGCGATCCTCCCCACCTCCACCCGCTCCCCGAAGAAGGGAAAGCCGAGCCGCTTCGCCAAGGCCCGCACGAAAGCCAGGTCCTCCCCGCTTTCCGGGCGCAGGGCGTGGTCCAGGTGGGCCACCACCGCCTCCCGCCCGGCCCGCCGCACCAGGTGGGCCAAGGCCACCGAGTCCCCGCCCCCGGAGACCGCCAGCACCAGGGGGTCCTTGGGAGCCAGCCGGGCGAGCCGCGCGCGAAAGGCCTCTTCCAGTTCCCCGGGAAGCGCCTCAGGCAAGCCGGGCCACCTCCGCCTTCAGGGTGGAAAGGCAACAGCGTCCCCGGGGGTTCCTCTGATCGCAGGCACAGCGCTTGGCCCTTACCCCCTCCTCCACCTGGGCCACGGGGTCCAGCCCGTGGCTTAGAGCCTCCGCCAGGCCCTCCCTGGTCCAGTCAAAGCAGTAGCAGATGAGGGAAGCCCCCTTGTCGTAGATGGGAAAGCGCACCTCCTCCAGGGTGTAAACCCCCTCCTGCCCGTAGTAGACCACGGGACAGGCGGGGTCCTGGCAGAGGTAGTGGGGGCTTTCGGGGTCCAGCCGGGCGAGGGCTTTCCCGGTGAGAAAGTTCTTCACCGTTTTCAGGGGCACCTCGAGGCCCGCCTTGCCGTCTTGCGGGCATACCATGCTTCCACTATAGCGGCGGTATCCTAACGCCATGAGGATTCGCTTCCGGGAAAACGGCCCCTACGTCCTGGACCTGCCCGAGGGAACCCCCTTCCGCCTGAACGGGGAGGAGATGCGGCTAGAAAGGGCCAAGCTGGCCCTTTGCCGCTGCGGCCACTCGGAGAGGAAGCCCTTTTGCGACGGCAGCCACAAGCGGGTGGGCTTCCAAGCGGAGGCCGGGGAGATCGTCCTTCAATAGAGGAACTCCCGGATGTCGTACCGCGCCCCCCTGAGCCCCAGGCGGCGCACGGCCCTTTGCCAGCGGCGAACCTCCCCTTCCACGTACTCCAAGGGCTCCAGCCCGAGCCGGGCGTAAGGGGTAGCGGGCTCCTCCTGGAAGGGGGAGAGGTAGACCACGTCCTCCGGACCGAGGGGAAGCTCGGCAAGGAGGCGGAGGCTCTCCCGGAAATGGGCCTCAGCGTAGGGCTTCCCCCCAGCCCCCACCATGAGGATCGCCCCCACCGAAAGCCCCGCCTCCTTCAAGGCCCGCACCAGGGAGAGGGCCTCCTTTGGGTGGCCCGGCTTGTGGAGGAGGGCCAGGAGGGAGGCGTGCCCCGTCTCTAGGCCCAGGTACACCCGCCTTAAGCCTAGGGCGCGGAGGCGCTCCCACCAGGAAGCCTCCTTCTTCAGGCCGGTGAAGAGGTCCAGAAAGCCCAGCACGGGCTCCCCAGGAAAGTGGCGCCCCACGACCTCCAGGAGGGGCAGAAGGGGCTCGGAAAGGGCTAAGGCGTTCCCGTCCGCCAGGAAGACCCCGCGCCGGAGAAGCCTCCCTCTCCCCAGAAGGGCCAGGACGTGCTCCACGTGCTCGGCAAAAGCCTCCGGGGAGCGCTTTTGGAAAGGGCGGTCCTGGTAGAAGGAACAGAAAGTACAGCGGTTCCAGGTACAGCCCGTGGTGGCCTGGAGGACCACGGAAAGGTAAGCGTCCGGAGGGAGGATGCTTATGGGCCAGATGTAGGCCAGGCGGTAGGGCGTGGGGTCCAGGAGGGCTTCCGGGATCCAGCGGAGGACCTCTTCCCGCCTCTCCCGGTCCTCCAGGTGGGCCTCCGCCAAGGCGAGGATCTCCCGGTAAACCCCAAGGGCCTCCTCTTCTGAGAGGCGCCGCCTCCGCCTCTCCCCCTCCCGGTAGCGCAGGTGCAGGCTCCCGTCCAGGGCCCGCTTGTAGGTGAGCCCCTGGCGGAAGTAGTGGTAGGGCCGCCCCTCCCGGTCCAAGGAGAGGACCCGGTCCCCCAGGGAAAGCACCGTGGCCTCAGGGCGCAGGAGCTCCACGGGCACCAGCCTACCCCAAGGGGCGTAAGCCCCGGAGCCGTGCCCTTACAATAAGGCCCGTGGCGCTTTCGGCCCTAAAGGGCCTCATCTCGCCGGAAACCTTCGCCCATCTGACCCCCCTGGGCGGCTTTGAGGCCCGGGTGTACACGGACGGGGAGCGGGTCTACAAGGTCTACCGCCCCTCCGAAGCCCACCTGGCGGCCCTCGAGGCCCGCCGCATGGCCCGGGCAGGCTTAGGAGGCTTTGTCCTGGGGGTGGAGGAGGTGGCGGGGCAGGGGGTCCTCATCACCCGGCGTTTTCCCGGAAGGCCCTTCCGCCCCGAGGCCTTCGGGCCGAAAACCCTGGCCGCCCTCTCCCACCTTTTCCTCTCCCTCCACCGCCTTCCCGAACCAGGGCACGTTTCCCGGGAAGAGCTCCTGGAGAGGCTGGAGCGTTTCGCGGAAAGCCTGTTTGACGTGCCCCAGGCCCTATCCCTGATCCAAGCCCTGAGGGGAGAGCTGGACCGGGTTGCGGGGGCGGAGAGGCGCTTTTGCCACCGGGACGCCTGGGCGGGAAACCTCCTCCTGAAGGAGCCCGGGGGAGAGGGCCCAGAGGTCTTGCTGGTGGATTGGGTGCGCTCGGGGGGCGATGACCCCGCCCGCGACCTGGCCCTCCTCAAGACGGGAAGCCTAGACCTCCTGGGGGAAGGGGCGGCCCGGGAGGCCCTCTTCCGCCTGGCCCGCTTCTACCCCAAGGAGGTGCGGGCGCGCCTGGCCTTCTACGTCCCCCTCACCTACCTCCACGACCTCCACTGGTTCCGCACCAAGGCACCCGAAGGCTTCCAAGAAGCCCTGGCGGACAAGCTTCCCCGCGCGCAAAGCTTCTTCCAGGACTGCCTTTCCCGAGGAAGCCAGACGTGTTAGGCTTTTCCGGATGAGGATCACCCTGGTGGACCATCCCCTGGTCCAGCACAAGCTGGCCCACCTAAGGGACAAGCACACCGGCGCCAAGGACTTTCGGGAACTCGCCGAGGAGCTCTCCCTCCTCATGGCCTACGAGGCCATGAGGGACCTGGAGCTCACCGAGGCCACCGTGGAAACCCCCGTGGCCCCGGCCAGGGTTAGGGTGCTCTCCGGGAAAAAGCTCGCCCTGGTGGCCATCCTCCGGGCTGGGCTCGTCATGGTGGAGGGCATCCTGAAGCTGGTGCCCCACGCCCGGGTGGGGCACATCGGCCTCTACCGCGACCCCGAGTCCCTGAAGCCCGTGCAGTACTACGCCAAGCTTCCCCCAGACATCGCCGAGAGACGGGTTTTCCTCCTGGACCCCATGCTGGCCACGGGGGGAAGCGCCAGCCTAGCCCTTTCCCTCCTTAAGGAACGGGGGGCTAAGGGGATAAAGCTCATGTGCCTCATCGCCGCCCCCGAGGGCCTGGAGCGCATCCGGAAGGGCCACCCGGACACCGAGGTGGTGGTGGCGGCCATCGACCAGCGCCTCAACGACCACGGCTACATCGTCCCTGGCCTAGGCGACGCGGGGGACCGCATCTACGGCACGAAATGACCGAGCTTCTGAAGCGCATCGGCGTGGCCGAGCCGACAGGTACGGGCTGGCTCAGCGTGGCCTTCGCCTTCCTCCTGGCCCTCTTCTTTACCTGGCGCTTCCTCCCCTACGTGCGCCGCTTCGCCCTGAAGGTGGGCTGGGCCGACCAGCCCAACGAGCGGAGGCTGAACCGGGAGCCCCTGCCCAACGCCGGGGGCCTGGCGGTTTACGCCGGGGTGGTCCTGGCCTTGGTGGTGGCCGCCTTCCTAAGGCCCATCCTGGTGGAGCAGGTCCTCATCCAAGTCCTCGCCATCCTCCTGGGGGGAGCTTGGCTGGTGCTGGTGGGCTTCATCGACGACCAGTTCGGCCTCCCCCCCCTCTTTCGCCTTTTCGTCCAGACCCTCTCGGCCCTCCTCCTCATGGCCGTGGGGGTGCGGTTTGAAGCCGCCTTCGGCACCCCTTTGGACCCCGCCTTAGGCCTCTTCCTCACCTGGCTTTGGGTGGTGGGCATCACCAACGCCCTGAACCTCATGGACGGGCTGGACGGCCTGGCGGGGGGCATCGCCTACATCAGCGCCATGAGCCTCCTCTTCGTGAGCGCCCAGTTCCCCTTCTGGGCCGCGGGCACCTTGGTCCTGGCGGCCTTAGCGGGGGCCTCCTTGGGCTTTTTGCGCCACAACCTCCACCCGAGCCGCATCATCCTGGGGGACGCGGGGGCTTACTTCCTGGGCTACACCCTGGCGGCCACCGCCCTTCTTGGCAACCTGAAGCTCACCACCTTCCTGGGCCTGTTGCCCCCGGCGCTTTTCCTCCTCCTGCCCATCCTGGACACCACCCAGGTGGTGGTGCGGAGGCTTCTCCGGGGCCAAAACCCCCTCGCCACCCCGGGCAAGGACCACATCCACCACCGCCTCCTGGCCCGGGGGCTTTCCCAGAGGCGGGTGGCCTTCGTCTTGTGGGGGCTCGCCCTCCTCTTCAACCTCTCAGCCATGGCCTACCTGGGCATGCCCCAGGAGGCCATCCTCGCCAGCCTGAGCACCACCCTGCTCGGCCTGGCCTGGGTTACCTACCGCAGGATGCGGGCCCTGGGGAAGGAGGAGTAGAATGGGTCCGTGGTCAAGCGCCTCCGCCGCTTCTCAGCTGAGGAATACCACCGCCTCGCGCAAGCGGGCGTCCTCCAGGAGGACGAGCCCGTGGAACTGATTCGGGGGGAGATCCTCGAGATGAGCCCCATCGGAAGCCGTCATGCCGCCGTGGTCAACCGCCTGGCCCGGTTCTTCATCCGCGCCCTCGAGGACGAAGCCCTCGTCAGCGTGCAAAACCCCCTCCGCCTGGGGCCCGACTCCGAACCGCAACCCGACCTGGCCCTCCTCCGGCCGAAGGAGGACGACTACGCCACCCGCCTGCCTCAAGAACAGGACGTCCTCCTCCTGGTGGAGGTGGCCGAGGCCTCCTTGGCCTATGACCTCGAGGTCAAACTCCCCCTTTACGCCTCCCACGGCATCCCCGAGGTCTGGGTGGTGGACCTGGGGCAAGGACGGGTCCGGGTCTTCCGCAACCCTAAGGGACGAGCCTACCGGGAGAGCCTGACGGCGGGCCCTGCGGACACCTTATCCCCCCTGCTCCTCCCGAACGTCGCCCTTCCCTTGGAGAAGATCCTCCTCCCATGAAGCGCGTGGTCCTCGCCTTCGGCACCCGGCCCGAGGCCACCAAGATGGCCCCTGTCTACCTGGCCCTTCAGGGGATGCCCCACCTCAAGCCCCTGGTCCTCCTCACCGGCCAGCACCGGGAGCAGCTTCGGCAGGCCCTTTCCCTCTTCGGCATCCGGGAGGACCGCAACCTGGACGTGATGCAGGAGCGCCAGGCCCTCCCCGACCTGGCGGCCCGCATCCTCCCCCAGGCGGCCCGGGCCCTCAAGGAGATGGGCGCCGACTACGTCCTGGTCCATGGGGACACCCTCACCACCTTCGCCGTGGCCTGGGCGGCCTTCCTGGAGGGCCTGCCCGTGGGCCACGTGGAGGCGGGCCTCCGGAGCGGGAGCCTCAAGGAACCCTTCCCCGAGGAGGCCAACCGCCGCCTCACCGACGTCCTCACCGACCTGGACTTCGCCCCCACCCCCTTGGCCAAGGCGAACCTCCTCCGGGAAGGCAAGGGGGAGGAGGGCATCCTGGTCACCGGCCAAACGGGGGCGGATGCGGTACTCCTGGCGGCCAAGCTGGGCCGGCTTCCCCAAGGCCTCCCCCCCGGTCCTTACGTAACCGTTACCATGCACCGCCGGGAGAACTGGCCCCTCCTCCCCGAGCTGGCCCGGGCCCTCAGGAAGGTGGCGGAAGCCTTCCCCGAACTCACCTTCGTCTACCCCGTGCACCTGAACCCCGTGGTGCGGGAGGCGGTCTTCCCCGTGCTCAAGGGGGTGGGGAACTTCGTCCTCCTGGACCCCTTGGAGTACGGCCCCATGGCGGCCCTCATGCGGGAAAGCCTCCTCCTGGTCACCGACTCCGGGGGGCTTCAGGAGGAAGGCGCCGCCCTGGGGGTGCCGGTGGTGGTGCTCAGGAACGTCACGGAAAGGCCGGAAGGCCTGGAAGCGGGCATCCTCAAGCTGGCGGGCACCGACCCCGAGCGGGTCTTCCAGGTGGTGAAGGGCCTGCTGGAAGACCACGAGGCCCTCGCCCGCATGCGCCGGGCCAAGAACCCCTACGGGGACGGCCGGGCGGGGGAGCGGGTAGCGAGGGGCGTGGCCTGGCGGCTGGGCCTTGGCCCTAGGCCCGAGGACTGGCGGCCTTAGGCCAGGAACGGAGCTGGTAAAGGCCCACGAGGAGCACCGCACTCCCCAGGGCCAAAGCCGCAGAGCGGCCACCCAAAAGCTCGAAGAGAAGCCCGGTGAGGTAGGCCCCCAAAGGCCCCGTGCCCAGCATCACCAGGCTGTAGACCGCCATCACCCGGCCCCTGAGGCGGTCGGGCACGGCAAGTTGCACCAGGGTGTTGGCGTTGATGAGCACCGAGATCATGCCAAAGCCCCCCAGAGCCAGGTAAAGGGGAACTAGGGGCGCATAGGGCAGGAAGAGGCCCAGGTGGGCCAGGGCCAAGGCAAAGACCCCGAGGAGGAGCCGGGAAGGCTTGGGCCGCCCCGTGAAGGCCATGACCAAGGCCGCCCCCAAGGCCCCCACCCCCACGCTGGACACCAGAAAGCCGTAGCCGGTGGCGGAAAGGCCCAGGACCAGCCGGGCGTAGGCCGGCACCAGGGTCTGGAAGTTCATGCCCAGGAGGCTGGCGAAGAGGACCAGGCCCACCACCCGGCGCACCAAAGGGTGCTCCAAGACGAAGCGCACCCCCTCCTGGGCCTCCCGCCACCAACGGCCGTTCCCTTCCTCGCTCCTGGGCCCCGTGGGCACGCCGCGAAGAACCAGGAGGAGGGGTAAAAAGGAGAGGGCATTGCCCAAGTAGGCTACCCCCACCCCGAAAAGGGCGATAAGGAGGCCAGCAAGGGCTGGTCCCAGGAGGCGGCTTAGGTTGAAGCCGAAGGAGTTCAAGGCGATGGCCCCGGGGTAGCGCTCCCGCCCTGCCAGCTCCACGGTGAAGCTCTGGCGCACGGGCAGGTCCATGGCGTTCAGGGCCCCGTAGAGGAAGGCAAAGGCCAGGACGTGGCCATAGCGCACCCATCCGGTGAGGATGAGGAGGGCCATGAGCATGGCCAGGAGCATCATCCCCCCTGGGTGAAGAGGAGCAGGTTCCGTTTGGGGTAGCGGTCGGCCAGCACCCCAGCGGGCAGGGAAAAGAGCAGGGAGGGAAGAAACTGAAGGGCCACCACCAGCCCAAGCCGCTCGGCGCTCCCCGTGAGGAGAAGGACCAGCCACCCCTGGGCGGCGGATTGCATCCAGGTGCCCATCTGCGAGGTGAAGAGGGCCAGCCAGTAAGCGCGGTAGCGGGGATCTCGGAGGAGGGCCAGGGCCAGCACCCCTCTATCCTACGACTGACTGACCGGTCATTACCCTTCGGGAGGCCTTCGGTCCCTATACTGAGGCATGCTCCAGCGCGGCTTTCCCCTCTTTCGGATCTTGGGGATCCCCGTGCACCTGGACCTCTCCCTGCTCCTCGTCCTGCCCCTCCTGGCCTTCCTCATTGGCAACAACCTGCCCCTCTACCTGGAGCTTTTCCGTTTGCCTCCAGATCCCGGGCTCCTGGGGGGGCCTTGGCCCTTCCTCCTGGGACTTTTGGCCGCCTTTGGGCTTTTCCTCTCCGTGCTCCTACACGAGCTGGGCCATGCCCTAGCGGCAGGCCGGCTGGGCATCGGCACCCGACGCATCACCCTCTGGCTCCTCGGGGGGGTGGCCCAGATGGAGCGCATCCCCCGGGAGCCCCTGAAGGAGCTCTGGATCGCTCTGGCAGGCCCAGCGGTGAGCTTCACCCTGGCCCTCCTCTTCCGCCTGGTCCGCACGGAGGCCGGGGCCTTGGGCTTCCTCACCCACTACCTGGCCCTGATCAACCTGATGCTGGGGCTTTTCAACCTCCTCCCCGCCCTGCCCCTGGACGGGGGGCGGGTGTACCGGGCCCTCCTCGCCCTGCGCAAGCCCTACCTCCGGGCCACCCGCCAAGCGGTGGCCCTAAGTCAAGGGGTGGCCTTGGCCCTAGGGCTTTTCGGCCTCCTGGTCTTCAACCCCTTTGTGGTCCTCATCGCCTTCTTCGTGTACATGGCCTCGAGGGCCGACGCCGAGGCTACCCTCCTGGCTCAGGCCCTCGAAGACCTCAAAGTGCGGGACCTTATGACCCCGAACCCCCTCACCGCGCCACCCCATCTGAAGGTGGAGGACGTCTTGGCCCTGGCCCTAGCGCACAAGGTGTCTGGCTTCCCCGTGGTAGACCAGGAGGGGATCTTGGGGGTAGTGGGGCTGGAGGGCCTGGAGGGGGCGGATCCCTCGGCCCCCGTGGCCCGCTACCTCCAGCCTCCCCTAGTCCTCGCTCCTGAAGACCCTGCCCTCACGGCCCTGGAGCGTATGGCCGAGCGAGGCTATTCCCGGGCTCTGGTGATAGAGGAAGGACGTCTTGTGGGCATCCTCAGCAAAACCGACCTCCTCCGGGCCTTCCAGGTGCGCCTCCTCAGCCTTGACAGGCCTACCGGGGTGGGGTAGGTTAGGGGCGCAAAAGTATACGGGAGGTGGCCATGAAGAGAATCCTTATCCTCCTAGCTTTGGCGGCCTTGGGCCTAGCCCTGGCCCAGAAGCCCAAGGTGGTCATCGGCACCGGCAGCACCGGCGGCGTCTTCTTCTACTACGGCACGGCCCTGGCCGACATCTTGAACAAGGCCGGGGTGGCCGAGGCCCAGCCGGTGCAGACCGGGGGCTCCTACGACAACCTCCAGCTCCTGCGGGACCGCACCGGGGGCGGCACCTACTACTGCGCCCTCACCACTACCGACTCCGCCTACGTGGCCTACACCGGCGAGGAACCCCGCTTCAAGGACAAGCCCGCCAAGAGCCAGCGGGTTCTCTTCTACATGTACCCTTCCTTCATCCACCTGGTAACCACGGAAAAGTCCGGCATCAAGGTGGTGCAGGACCTTAAGGGCAAGCGGGTCTCCACGGGCCAGCCCGGCTCCAGCACGGAAAACCTGGCCCTCCTGGTGCTCCAGGGGGCGGGCGTGAAGCCCGAGAGCTTCGCCAAGCGGGAGCGCCTACCCGTGGCCGAGGGGGCCAAGGCCCTGGCCGAGGGCACCCTGGACGCCTTCTTCTGGGTGGGAGGCGTGCCCACCAGCTCCATCGTGGAGCTCTCCCAGACCCTGGCCCGCAAGGGGGACCGTATCTACCTGGTGCCCATCGACCCCAAGAGCACCACCGCCCAAGTGGCCATGAAGAAGTTCCCGGGCCTAGTGGACCCCTACACCGTGCCCAAGAGCGTTTATAACACCCGCACCGATGTGCGCGGCCTGGTCACGGGCAACATCGTGGTCTGCCCGGACACCCTTCCTGCGGAGGCGGGCTACGCCATCATGAAGGCGGTGTTTGACAACCTGGACACCCTGCGCACCGCCGTGGCCGCTGCCAAGGACACCAGCCTCGAGGCCACCGCCAAGCTCTTTGGCAGGCTCCCCATCCCCTTCCACCCCGGAGCCGAGCGCTACTTGAAGGAGAAGGGCCTCATCAAGTAGGCCATGCCTGAGCCCGGGTGCCCTGGAACGCTCCAGGCCCCGGGCTCTTGTGGAGGCAAGCATGGAGCTCGAACGCCCGGTAGCCCAAACCCCCCTGGCCCGCATCGCGAACTGGATCCTGGTGTTGGGGGCGCTTTACAGCCTCTACCTGGTCCTCCACCCCTTCACCCCCCTGGCCAAGGCGGAGATCCCCATCCTGGACATTGTCCAGCTCCAGCGAAGCACCCATGTTCTCTTTCTCCTTTTAGGGGGTTATCTGGTTTCCTTTTACCTCCCCAGAAAGCGCACCCTTGGGGCTTGGGTGTACTTCCTCTTCACCCTCATCCCCCTCTACAACTTCCTCTTTCCCAGCGTCCCAGGGTTGAGCCTGCCCTTTGAGACCAAGGCGATGGGCCTCCTCTACTGGGCGGTGGCGGCCCTGCCGGCCATCCTTCCGGGCCTGAAACGCCCCGCGGACCTCCTCGCCGTCCTTCTTGCCCTCTTCCCCACCCTTTACCAACTCCGCTACTTTGAGGAGCTGGTCTACCGGGCTGTCCTTCCCGAGCCCTGGGATATGGCCATGTCCTTCGGCCTCATCATGCTGGTCCTGGGCCTGGTCTACCGCCTTCTGGGGCCGGTGATGCCGGTTTTGGTCCTCTTCTTCTTCAGCTACAACCTCTACGCCGACCTCTTCCCCGGGGCTTTCAAGGGAAGCCGCCAGGGTATCGACCTCCTCCTGGGCAAGACCTACAACGAGACCGAGGCGGGCATCTACGGCCTCATCACTGGGGTTTCCGCCAAGTACCTGGTCTACTTCACCCTGCTCTCCGGCATGATCGGGGCCCTGGGCCTGGGGAGGGTGGTGGCCAACCTGGCCTTAGCCCTGGTGGGCAAGCACCCCGCTACCCCAGGGCGGGTCACCGGTCTGGCCAGCGTGTTCATGGGGATGTTCTCCGGCTCCGGGGCCGCGGACACCCAGTTTGTGGCCGCCCTCACCAAGCCCCTCTATGAAAGGGCAGGTTATGACCGCCTGGTGGCGGCAGGCCTGGTGGCCACCGCAGGCACCATCGCCCTCATCACCCCACCGGTCATGGGTTCCATCGCCTTCATCATGGTGGAGATCCTGCAGATCCCCTACCTGAAGGTGATCGTCATGGCCCTGGGGCCGGCCCTTTTGTACCTGACCGCGGTCATCGCCTTCAACGAGTTCTACTCCCGCAAGGCGGGCTTGCCCGCGGTGGGCGCGGAGCTGGGCATGAGCCGCAGGCGCTACGCCCTGCGCTACTCCATCCTCTTCCTGCCCATCCTCCTCATCGTGGCCATGCTTTACCTGGGCTACGAGGTGCGCACCGCGGCCAGCCTGGCCCTCCTCTTCTTCATCCTCATCACCTACCTGGATCCCACCCTGCGACCCAAGGGCGCAGCCCCCATCTTCCAGGGCCTCGCCGAAGGCTTCCGCACCCTCTTGCCCATCGGCAGTGCGGTGACCGCCGCCAACCTCATCTTCGCCATGATGGTCATCAGCGGGCTTCCCTCCAAGTTCAGCCAGCTTTTGCAGCAGGTCTCCGGGGAAAGCCTCCTCCTTGCCACCCTGATCACCGCCCTCTTCAGCCTGGTCCTGGGCATGGGGGTGCCCCCCACCGCCACCTACGTGCTCACCTCGGCCCTCACCGCCCCCGCCATCATCGCCCTGGCCAAGCTAAACGGCATCCCCGACTCCGCCGCCCTCCTCGCCACCCATATGTTCCTCTTCTACTACGCCGTCCTGGCCGATGTAACCCCGCCCGTGGCCCTGTCCGCCTACGCCGCCAGCAGCGTCTTTGGCACCAACCCCCTGCAGACCGGGGTTTACGCCGCACGGGTAGCCCTTTCCAAGTACCTGGTCGGCTTCTTCTTCCTCCTCTCCTACTCGGGCACCGCCCTCCTCATCGTCCCCGTCCTGGAAAACTCCCCCCCCGCCGAAGCCTGGCCCATGATCCTGGAGCGCTTCCTCTCCGTGGCTATCGGCATCGTTTACCTCTCGGCCTCGGGGGCAGGGTACACGAGGAGGCCCTTGAAGCGCTGGGAGGCTTGGGCCTTGGGCATTCTCGCCGTGATGCTCTTCGTTCCCTTCTGGCCCCTGAACCTAGGAGCATTCCTCGCGGGGCTTTTCTTCTTCCGCAAGGGCTTGACGAAGACCAGAGGGGGAGCTTAGGGTAAAGCCGAAGGAAAGGAGGCAGGCTATGAAGAGAGCCCTTTTGGCCTTACTTTTGCTGCTGGCGTGGGGCCTGGCCCAGAAACCCAAGGTGGTGGTGGCCACCGGAGGGGTAGGGGGGGTGTACTTCTACTACGGCACTGCTTTGGCGGAGATCTGGAACAAGGCGGGAGCGGCAGAGGCCCAGGCCATCCAGACCGCAGCCTCCATCGACAACCTGCTCCTTCTGGAAAACCGCACGGGCGGGGGCACCTACTACTGCGCCACCGTGCTGCCGGATTCCGCATACCTGGCCTTCACCGGCCAGCACGACCGCTTCAAAGACAAGCCCGCCAAGAGCGCCCGCATCCTCTTCGCCATGTACCCCAACTTCCTGCATATCGTGGCCCGGGAGGGGTCGGGCATCCGGGTGATCCAGGACCTCAAGGGCAAGCGGGTGTCCACCGGGGCCCCGGGATCGGGCACCGAGGTGGAGGCCCTCTTGGTGCTCCAGGCGGCGGGGCTTTCCCCTAAGGACTTCGCCAAGCAGGAGCGCCTGGGAGCCCAGGAGAGCGCCAACGCCCTGGCAGAGGGCAACATCGACGCCTTCTTCTGGTCCGGAGGCTTGCCCACGGGGGCCATCACCGAACTCGCCGCAGGCCTGGCCCGCAAGGGGCAGCGCATCTACCTGGTGCCCCTGGACCCCAAGAGCACCGTGGTCCAGACCTTCCAAAGGCGCTTTCCTGGCCTGGCAGGCCCTGGGGTGATCCCTAAGGCCACCTACGGCGCCCGCGCCGACACCCCCACCCTCACCTTCTGGAACCTCTTCGTCTGCCCGGAAAGCCTCCCGGCGGAAGCCGCCTACGCCCTCACCAAGGCCACCTTTGAAAACCTCTCCACCCTGCGCCAGGCGGTGGCCGCCGCCCGGGATACCACCCTGGAGAACGCGGTGCGCTTCGTGGGCGGCACCATCCCCTACCACGAGGGCGCCCTGCGCTATTTCCGGGAGGTGGGGGCCCTGCGGTGAGGCCCCTCCTCGGGGGGGAACGGACCTCCCCTTGGGGGAAAGGCCCCTGGACCTGGGCAAGGGGCCCTAGCCGGCGGTGAGGGCGCGGGCTTCCCTACCCGAAGCGGCCCGGCTCCTCCTCGGGAGCTGGGCCTTTTGGCTCCTGCTGGCCCTCCTGGCCCTGGCCCGGGTGGTGGAGGTGGAGGGGGAGGGGAAACGCCACCTCCTCCTCCTCACCCCCTGGGACAGGGGACGGGTGGAGTTTGTGCACTCGGTGACGGGGAGGCCCGTGCTGCTGGAGTTCGGCCTCCCCTGGCGGTTTGCTGGTTTTCGCGCCTACGCCGATCCGGAAACGGAAGCCTACTACACCGGGGGGGAGTACGCCTGGAACCAGGCCCTGGCGGGGCAGAGGCACCGGGTCCTGGCCTATTGCTCGGAGGTGGGGGTCGTCCTGTACCTGGGGGGCGCCTGGTTCCGCGCCCAAGGGGGATGCCTGCGGGCCCGGCTCCTCTGGCCCCCCTAGCGCAGGACCTGGGGCACCACCTTCAGGGTGAGGGTGCGGCCCTGGCGCCACACCTCGAGGCTCACGGCCTCTCCCGGCTTCTTGCCGTAGAGCACCTGCCGGAGCTGGGCGATGGAGGAAAGAGGCACCCCATCGGCCTTCAGGAGCACATCCCCATCCACCCCCACCTGCAAGGCCTCACCCGTGGGAAGCTGGATGTAGGCAAAACGGCTTGGAGCCCTTAAGCCCGCCCGGGCAGCCGGGCTATTCCTCTCCACCTCCTGCACCATGAGACCAGAGGCGGGAAGCCCGTACTGCTGGCGTAGCCTTTCCGGGTAAACGGAAAGGGGAATAAGGGAAACGCCAAGCCGGGGCCGGTTTCGAATGATCTCCTCGGCGGTGAGGGTCTTGCCCGCCTTTAGCTCCGGAAGGTATTGCTTCACCAGGTTGATGGGCAGGGCAAACCCCACCCCGGCGAACTGGGCGGCCCCGAACTGGCCCGTGGGGGTGAGGATGGCGGTGTTGATGCCGATCACCTCCCCCCGGGAGTTGAGAAGGGGCCCCCCGGAGTTGCCCGGGTTGATGGCGGCGTCCGTCTGGATCACCTGGGGGACCAGGCCGGACTCGTCCCCGATGGCCCCAGGGTTTTCCCGGATGGCGGAAACGATCCCCTGGGTCACGGTGAACTCCAGGCCGAAGGGGTTCCCCATGGCAATGGCCTTCTGCCCCACCCTTATGCGGTCGGAATCCCCCAGGACCAAGGGTAGGAGCCGCTCCTTGGGAGCCTCTACCTTCAAAAGGGCCAGGTCCAGGGGTGGGGCCGCCCCCACCAGGCGGGCCCGGTACTCTTTGGGGTCGCCGTGGAACTTCACGGTGATCTGGCTGGCCCCTTCCACCACGTGGTAGTTGGTGAGGATGTGCCCTTCCTTATCAATGACAAACCCTGAGCCTGCGCCCTCCTGGGGAGGGGTCTGGAGGAAGGGGGCGAAAAACTCAAACCCCGGGGGAAGCTGGACACTCTGGGGCCGGGTCACCACCCCCACGTACACCACCCCGTCCCCGTACTTTTCCACGATCTCCACCGTGTTGCGCTCGTACTCCAAAAGCCCCCCGTCCGCGGCGGGCTGGGAAGCCTGGGGACGCTGGGTTTGGCCATTACCCAAACCCCACCAGAGCACCGCTCCGGCCATCACGGAAAGCACCAGAAAACCCAAGAAGGAACGGCCCAAGTGCATGCACCACCTCCTGCACTTACCGTACGCCCCTCGGGTTAGGTGCCGATTAGACGAAGACCACGGTCTTGTTGCCGTGGACGATGATGCGGTCTTCCAGGTGCCAACGCACCGCCCGGGCCAAGACCGTGCGTTCCAGCTCCCGCCCGAGCCTCCGCATCTCCGCCACGGAGTGGCGGTGGGATACCCTCACCACGTCCTGCTCGATGATGGGTCCTGCATCCAGCTCCTCTGTCACGTAGTGGGCGGTGGCCCCGATGAGCTTCACCCCCCGCTCGTAGGCCTGGCGGTAGGGGTCGGCCCCGGCGAAGGCAGGCAGGAAGGAGTGGTGGATGTTGAGGATGCGCATGGGGTAGCGGGCTACGAAGCTGGGGGAAAGCACCTGCATGTAGCGGGCCAGGACAACCACCTCCACCCCCTCGGCCTCGAGGAGGGCCAGGATCCTCTCCTCCGCCTCCTCCTTGCGCCCCCTTTCCACCGGCACGTGGTGGTAGGGGATGCCGAAGCGCTCCACCTCCTCCCGGTGGTCCGGGTGGTTGGAGACCACCAGGCGCAGGTCCATGGGTAGCTCCCCCACCCGGTAGCGCCAAAGGAGCTCCAAGAGGGCGTGGGCGGGCTTGGAGACCAGGATGGCCACTCGCTTCTTTTCCGAGGCGTAAGCCAGGCGCCACGCCATCTGGAAACGGCTGGCCACCACATCCTGGAAGGCCCGCTCCAGGGCCGGGCGGGACAGGTCCAGGTGGGGAGTGGTGAAGGCCAGGCGCATGAAGAAGGTGCCCCCTTCAGGGTCGGTGGAATGCTGCTGCAGATCGGTGATGTTGGCCCCGTGGGCATGGAGGAAGCCCGAAACCGCGGCCACGATGCCGGGCCGGTCCGGGCAGGTGATGAGGAGCCGCGCCTCTTCCATAGGCGCTACTATATCCCCATGGACTGGCGGACCACCGACCTATCGGACGCCCATCCCGAGGCGGAAACCCTGCCCATGGTCTTTAGAAGCTTCGGCGGCAGGTCCCGCTTCCAAGGGCGGGTGCGGACCCTGAAGGTCTTTGAGGATAACGCCCTGGTGCGCAAAGTATTGGAGCAAGAGGGCCAAGGCCAGGTGCTGGTGGTAGACGGGGAAGGCTCCCTAAGGACCGCCCTTCTGGGGGGCAACCTGGCCCGGCTGGCCTGGGAGCGAGGCTGGGCCGGGGTGGTGGTCCACGGGGCGGTGCGGGACACAGCGGAGCTCAAGGAGGTGCCCATCGGCCTCCTGGCCCTGGCCGCCACCCCCCGCAAAAGCGCCAAGGAGGGTAAGGGGGAGGTGGACGTGCCCCTCAGCCTCTTTGGGGCCCGGGTGCTTCCGGGAAGCTATCTTCTTGCCGACGAGGACGGGCTTCTTCTCCTACCCGCGCCCCCGAGCGGCGGCCAAAGCGGCGGATGAGCTCCTCCTCCTTCAGCACCAAGAAGGTGGGCCTCCCGTGGGGACAAACCCAAGGGGTTTCGCAGGCCAGAAGGGCGTCTAGGAGGGCCTGCCCCTGGGCCCCGCTCAGGGGGTGGCCCGCCTTCACCGCCGGCAAGCAGGCCAGGCGGCCCAGAAGCTCCGTCAGGCTCCTGCCCTCCCCCTTGAGGGCCTCGAGGAAGACCTGGGGAAGCAGGAGGGGGTAGGGGTGCAGGAAGGCCGGGGCGGAGAGGAGGCGAACCCGCCCCGGCCCAAAGGGCTCGTAGGCGAAGAGGGCGGAGGCTGCCTCCCCCTCCAAAAGGGCCTCCTCCTCGGGGGAAAGCTCCACCAAAACCGGGTACGGCAGGGGCTGCAGGCCCTCCTCCCTAAGGCGCCGCCGGAACTCCTCGTAGATGACCCGCTCGTGGGCCGCGTGCTGGTCCACCACGTAGAGGGCATCCCCCGCTTCCGCCAGGAGGTAGCTCTCCCGGAACTGGCCCAGGTAGCGCAGGCGGGGCAGGCCCGAAGGGGTGGGAGGGCTCAAGGGGGGAAGGGGGCTGGGCTCCGGCAGGCTCCGGGCCAGGCCGTGGCGCCGGAAGGCGCCCCGCACCGCCTCTTCCAGGGCCTCCTCCACCTCCTTGGCCACCGCCACCTCCTCCTTGCGGGCGTCCAGGCGCAGGCGGAAAAGGCTAGGCGGCAGGGAGAGGTTCACCGCCCCCACGGGGAAGTGCCCCTCGGGGAGGAGCTCTCGGTAGGCCCGGCGGAGGGCCTTAAGAAGCCCCTCGGGCCAGGCTACGGGCCGCCCGTTCACCGCCAGGAAGAGGAGGTCAGGCCGGGTGCGGGACACCTGGGGACCAGAAAGAAGCCCCCAAAGGCCCACCTCCCCCAGGGCCTCTTCCAGGGGGAAAAGCCTCTCCGAAAGCACCCGGCCGAAGGCGAGCCGGGCGGCCTCCCAAAGGCCCGCCCCGGGGAAGAGGAGCCGGGCCTCCCCCTCCACGAAAAGGGCCAAGGAGAGGCTGGGGTGGTGGAGGAGGTAGCGCCTTAGGAGCTCCAACACCCCCCGCACCTCCCGCGCCGGGTCCCTCTCCTCCCCCCGGAAGAGGCCCACCGCCTCCACCCGGGTGCCGGGGGGGGCGGGTACCTCCCGAAGCTCCAGCCTTTCCCCCTGGACCAGGAGCAGGCCCCCACCCACCTGCCCCCGGGGCCGGGAGCGCAGGCGTAGGATGGCGGCCTGGCGCAGGGCATAAAGGGCCTGGCCGCGGAAGCCCAAGGTGGCGATGCGCTCCGGGTCCTGAAGCTTGCTGGTGGCGAAGGGCTCCACCGCCAGGGGAAGCTCCTCCAGGGGGATGCCTGCGCCGTCGTCCTCCACCACCAGCCGCTCCAGCCCCCCGCCCCAAAGCTCCACCCTGACCCGCCGGGCCCCCGCGTCCAAGGCGTTCTCCAAAAGCTCCCGCACCGCGTCCCGCACCGAAAGGAGCACCTCACCCCGGGCCAAAAGGCCCCGGAGCTCCTCGGGGAGGGGGCGGATCACCCCTTCATGGTACCCAAGGGGGTGCCTAGGGCCAAGGCCTTGAGCTCGTGGAGGAGGCGGAGGGCCTCGAGGGGGGTGAGACGGTCGGGGTCCAGGGCAAGAAGCCGCTCCAACACCGCCTCCGCCGGGCCTTCCCTCCGGGCAGCCAAGGCCTGGAGCAGGGCCTTAGCCCGCTCCACCACCTCCTGGGGAAGCCCCGCCATGCGGGCCACCTCCACCCCGTAGCTCTTGGAAGCGGGCCCGGGGAGCACCTGGTGGTAGAAGGTAAGCCCCCTCTCCTCCTCCTTGGCGGCCACGTGCAGGTTCTTAAGCCGGGGCAGGGGCAAGGCGGTGAGCTCAAAGTAGTGGGTGGCGAAGAGGGCGTAGCACCGCCTTTCGTGCAGGGCCTCGGCCACGGCGGTGGCGATGGCCACCCCGTCCAGGCTGGAGGTGCCCCGGCCCACCTCGTCCAGGAGGACGAGGCTTTGCTCTGTGGCCTCCTTGAGGATCAGGGCCACCTCCTCCATCTCCACCATGAAGGTGCTCCTGCCCCCCGCCAGGTCGTCGGAGGCCCCGATGCGGGTCAGGATCCGGTCGAAGAGGGGAAGGGTAGCCTCCTCCGCGGGCACAAAGCTCCCGATCTGGGCCAGGAGGGCGATGAGGGCCGTCTGGCGCAGGTAGGTGCTCTTGCCCGCCATGTTGGGCCCCGTGACCAGGACGAGCTCGTGGGCCATCTCCAGGTCGTTGGGGACGAAGGCACTCCTGCGCTCCACCACCGGGTGCCGCCCGGCGCGGATGCGGAGGCTTTCGCCGAAGCGGGGCCGGGTGTAGCCGTAGCGCACCGCCACCTCCGCAAGGGCGGCGTAGACGTCCAGCTCCGCCAGGACCCTGGCCGCCTCCCTGAGGGCCTCCGCTTCCTTCCTGGCCCGCTCCCGCACCTCCAGGAAGACCTCCTCCTCCCGGCGGCGGATCTGGGCCTCGAGGCGGTAGAGCTCCCTTTCGCGCTCCTTGATCTCCGGCAGGGTGTAGCGCTGCCGGTCTTTGAGGGTCTGCACCGCCCGGTACTCGGGGGGCACCCGCTCGTAGTAGGGCCGGGTCACCTCCAGGTAGTAGCCGAAGACGGCGTTGTAGCCCACCTTCAGGGTGGGGATGCCGGTCCGGGCCTTTTCCCTTTCCTCCAGCTCCAGGAAGTAGGCCACCCCCTCCCCCTGGGCCCGGCGCAGGGCGTCCAGGTGGGGGTCGTACCCCTCGCGGATCAGGCCCCCTTCGGAAAGCTTCAGGGGGGGATCGTCCACCAAAGCGGCCCGGAGCTCCTCCAGAAGGCCCAAAAGGTCCGGCAGGCCCACCTCCTCCCCCAAAACGGCCCTCAGCTCGGGCAGGATCTCCAGGCTCCTGCGAAGCGCCGCCAGGTCCTTGGGGCCGGCCCGCCCCAGCTCCAGCCGGGTGGCGAGCCGCTCCAGGTCCGCCAGGCGGAAGAGGAGCCGCCGCACGCCTTCCCGCAGGGCGCCCTCCCTCACGAATCGCTCCACCTGGGAAAGCCTGGCCTCCAGGGGCCCCCGCTCCAGAAGGGGGTGGCGGAGCCAGCTTTGCAGGAGCCTGCGCCCGGGGGCGGTGCGGGTCTCGTCCAGGACCCCGAAGAGGGTGTCTTGGCCCCGGAGGGGTTCGAAGACCTCGAGGGCCCGCAAGGTGGCCTCCGGCAGGCGCATGAAGGCCCCCGGGTCGTAGAGGCGGAAGGGCCTGGGGCGGAAGCGCCCCCCCTGGGTCTCCCCCGCGTAGCGGAGCAGGGCCCCCTGGGCCCGGCGCAGGGCCAAGGGACCCTCGCCTGCGGGCTCAAAAGGCGCCTCCGAGAGCATGACGGGGAAGCGCTTCCGGAACTCCTCCACAAACTCCCCATTCTCCCGCAACTCCGGCGCCAGGAGCACCTCCGCAGGCCGGTGGCGGAAAAGCTCATCGTAGAAGGCGCTTTTGCTCTTCAAGAGCGTCCCCTTGAACTCCCCGGTGGACACGTCCAAAAAGGCCACCCCCCAACCATCCCCGGTGGCCACGGCGGCCAGGTAGTTGGCCTCCTTGGGCAGGAGGGCCTCCTGCACCAGGGTCCCAGGGGTGAGAAGCTGGGTCACTTCCCGCCGCACCAGGCCCTCCGCCTCCTCCGCAGGCTCCACCTGGTCCGCCACCGCCAGGCGGAAGCCCATCTTGAGAAGCCTTTCCGCGTAGGCGTCAAAGGCCCGGATGGGGATCCCCGCCATGGGGGTGGTGAAGTCCTTGCTGGACTTGTGGGTGAGGGCCAGGCCCAGGGCCCGGGCCAACCTCTCGGCGTCCTCGCCGAAGCACTCGTAGAAGTCCCCCACCTGGAAGAGGAGGAGGTAGTCCGGGTAGCGGTCCCGGAGCTCCACATACTGCTGGAGAAGGGGGGGCAGGGGGCCTGGGCCTTCGCCCTTGAGCATGGCCTTCATCATAACCTTCTCGTATACCCCCAGATAAGCTCGGCCAAATACGCTGATATTTATCGCAATCAATGGGACGGTACCTGAACTTGACACGGGTAAGGTGCAGCGCTTAACATGAGGCCCAATCGGTATAGGGACAAATGTCCAAAAACGCACCAACAAGGAGGGTCAGGATGGAGAAGTTGAACCGGCGCACCACGCTGAAGCTCATGGGTATGGGGGCGGCACTTCTGGCCGCAGGCGGACGGGGCTTGGCCCAACAAACCCCCACCGCCGACCAGTTGGTGAAGGGCAAAAACCCCAAGATGATCGTCCTTTCCCAGCGCCCCGTGGTGATGGAAACCCCCTATGACCTCTTGGCAAGCAACCCCGAGCGCACGCCCAAGGAAATCCTCTATATCCGCAACAACGTAGACCTCCCCGGCTACAACACCGTGGAAGGGGCCAACCTGGAGGGGTGGAAGGTGGAGGTAAGCGGCCTGGTGGACAAACCCTTCACCTTTGAGGCCAAGGAGCTCCTCTCCCTGCCCCAGCACGAGGTCACCATGGTCCTCCAGTGCTCGGGCAACGGGCGCACCCTCTATAACCCCCGCCCCTCAGGTAACCCCTGGAAGCGGGGTGGGATGGGCAACGTCACCTTCCGGGGTGTCCGCCTGAAGGACCTCCTAGCTGCCAAAGGGGTCAAGCTGGGAGAAAAGGCTTTCTACATCACCGCCCACGCCAGCCGCCAGGGCAACGCCCCCGAGTTCGTGCGCTCGGTGCCCATCCACGCCTTGGAGAACGCCCTCTTGGCCCTCTCCATGAACGGGGAGCCCCTGCCAGCGGTGCACGGGGGGCCCGTGCGCCTGGTCTTCCCCGGCTACTTTGGGGTCAACAACGTGAAGTGGGTAGAGAAGATCGAGTTCACCGAGGGAGAAAACACCACCACCGAACAGGTTCCCCGCTACCGGGTACCCACCATTCCCAACGCCGCCATCCCCTTCCTGCCGCAAGAGCCTGGGAAAACCTACCCCTACAACCTGCAGAACTCCCGCCCCAACTGGCTGGTCACCCTCAACAGCTTCATCTTTGCCCCCCTCGAGGGCCAGACGGTGGAGGGTCCCTATGTCCGCGTGGAGGGGGTCGCCTTCAACGACGGCATCGTCCCCATCGTGAGCGTGGAGGTTTCCACCAACGGCGGCCGCACCTGGCACCAGGCTCAGCTGGAACGCCAGGAGAAAAGCTTCGGCTGGATCCGCTGGCGGACCACGGTCTACCTCCGCTCCGGGGAGCACGAGATCATGGCTCGGGCTTGGGACGCCGCAGGCCGCAGCCAGCCCCTGGACGGCAACATCGCCTGGAACGAGCGGGGCTACGAGTACAGCGGGGTGATGCGGGTAAAGTTCACCGTGGCCTAAGGCTTGAGGAAGCCCCCGGAGGTCCTCCGGGGGCATACGTGTGGCGGAAACCCAAAACCTTACAGGGGTGGGGTTTAAACTCAAAGCATGAGAAAGCCTCTCTGGATACTGACTATTGCCGCGGCTAGCTTGGGGGGATACCTGGCCCTGAGCCAGTTCACCCTCCCCGAGGGCCCCGGCCAAGAGGTGGTGCTGGCCAAGTGCCAGGCTTGCCACGACATCGGCTTCGTGGCCCGCGAGCGGCTTTCGCGGGAACGCTGGGACGCCATCATCAACGAGATGGTCATACGGGGCCTGCAGGTGACCCCAGAGGAACGGGCCACCATCCTGGACTACCTGGCCACCTACCTGGGCACCGAACCGCCACCCGCCCCGCCGCCAGCCCAGGCCGCTGCCCCGAAGACCGGCGCCCAGGTCTACGCCAACTGCCAGGGGTGCCACGGACCCCAGGGCGAAGGCAACCCGCCCGCCTTCCCACCCCTCAAAGGACACGTGGAGAACCTCCTCAAGGCGGAAGGCGGCCGGGCATACCTCCTCCTGGCGGTGCTTTACGGCGTGCAAGGGGAGGTGCAGATTATGGGCCAGAACTACACGGGCATCATGCCGGGCTTCGCCTGGCTTTCCGATGACGAGCTGGCCCTGGTCCTGAACCATCTGGTGGCGTGGGGAGCCCCGGAAGGCTTTAAACCCTACACCCCCGAGGAGGTGAAGGCGGCCCGGGCCAAGGCCCTCGCCCCAGAGGAGGTTCTGAAGCTTCGGCAAGGTCTCAAGCTGCCATGAGGGGGAAGGTCGTTTCCCTCCACCTGGGGCTGGGCTCCGGTCTTCCCAAGCCCCAGGTGAAGGTTTTGGAACTGGTGGCCGGCTTCGGGGCCAAGGGGGACCGGCATGCGGGCAAGGACCCCGACCGGGCTGTCCTGGTAGCGGGCCTCCCTGCCTACGACAAGGCCAAGGAGGCGGGTATAGAACTGCCCTTGGGAGCCTTGGGGGAAAACCTCCTCCTGGACCTTGACCCCCATGCCCTACCCCCAGGTACCCGCCTAAGGATAGGGGAAGCCCTTTTGGAGTTCTCCTACGTGTGCACGGTCTGCTCCAGCCTTTCCCAGTTTGACCTGAAGCTTCCCAAGCTCCTCTACGGGGGCCGGGGGCTTTACGCCCGGGTGCTGGAAGGCGGTCTGGTGCGGGTGGGGGACCCGGTGCGCATCCTGGCCACCGCCGAATAGTCTTTCCACCAGAAGGAAGAAGGACCCCGGGGACCGGTCCCCGGGGCCTTTGCCTCTGGCCTAAACCCCCACCCGCTCGGGAACCCGGTAGGCCCAGTAGGCGGGTTTTTCCCCTTTGGGTTCGTTGAGGATCTCTATCCGCCCCTCGAGGCCCGCCTCCACCGCCTTGAGCTCCTTGAGGTAGTCCATGAAGCTCTCGGCGTCGGAAAAGCCCGTGTCCACCCGGTAGCCCTGGGCCTCCTTCAAGACGGTGAAGCCGTCCCCCCCGGCGGCGATGAAGTTGTTCACCACCACCCGGTAGGTGGCCTCGAGGTCCAGGGGCTGGTAGCCCTTCTCCGTCTTCACCTCCACCCGCACCACCCGGTCCCCGGCGGGGCGGGCCAGGTCAAAGGCGTAGCGCAGGCCGGAAACCTGCAGGAAGCGGCCCGCCGCCTGCTCCCACTGGGACACCCCGTTCTCCAGAGCCGCCTTGATCTCCTTGCCCTTCAGGTCCATGACCACCAGGGTGTTGCCGAAGGGCAGGACCTCGTAGACCTTGCCCACGGTGATGGGCCCCTTGGGGATGGAAGCCCGGATGCCGCCGCCGTTTTGCAGGGCGATCTGCACCCCGGCGTTTTTGGTCTTCCACAACATGCCGTCGGCGATGAGGTTGCCCAGGTTGCTCTCCCGCTTGCGCACGATGGCCCTTTCGCCCACCAGGTCCACCTTGGCCTCGGCGATCACCTGGCTCATAAGGGCCATCACCGGCTGGGCGTAGGCCAGGAGGGCCTCCTTGGCGAAGAAGTCCTCGGGGGAGACCTCGGGGGTCATGAAGACGGGCTCACCCTTGTAGGCCAGAAGCTCTCCCTTCTCGTTGAAGGTGACCTCCAAGAGGCCCACCACCTTCCCCCACTCCCAGGCCTGCACCACCAGGACATCCTTGCCCTCGGGGTTTTTGACCACCGTGGGGTAGGGGCCCGCCGGGGCCAGCTCCTTGTGGGGGAAGCTCCCCAAAAGGGTGTGGGAGTGGCCGCCCACGATCACCTGGGCCCCCACCAGCCTCCGGGCCAGCTTCAGGTCCTCGGCGTAGCCCAGGTGGGAGAGGACGATGATCTTGTTCACCCCCTTCCGCAGGAGCTCGTAGACCGCCTTCTGAGCGCTCTCGTAGGGGTCCAGGAAGTCCACGGTGGGCCCGGGGTTGGCGATCTCCCGGGTGTCGGGGGTGGTGAGGCCGATCACCCCCACCTTCTCCCCGCCCACCGCCACGATGGCGTAAGGGGCAAAGAGCCCCTTCAGCTTAGGCTCCCGCTCCACCCCCACGTTGGCGGCAACCACCTTGAACCGGGCTCCCTTCAAAAACTCCGCCAAGGGCCCAGGCCCCAGGTCAAACTCGTGGTTGCCCAGGGCCATTACCCGGTACAGGGCCCGGTGCATGAAGTAGCGGTCGGCCAAGCCCCGGTACTGGTTGAAGTAGAGGGTGCCCTGGAAGACGTCCCCCGCATCCAAGAAGAGGAGGTTCTTGCGGCCTGCCCGGAGGCGGTCAAAGAAGGCGATGCGCTGGGCCACGCCCCCCACCTTCACCTTCTGACCCGAAAGGGTCAGCTCTACCGGCTCCAAGTGAGCGTGGGTATCGTTGGTGTGCACCAGGGTGAGGGTGAAAGCCCCCTGGGCCCGCCCTCCTAGGCCCAGACCCATGGCTCCTAGGGCCACGCCGGTCTTCAATAACGCGCGCCGTTTCACCATAAAGACCACCAAGGCTAAGTCTATCCCACGCCCGGTCAAGGGACGGTCAAGGCCTGCTCCGGCCGCCGCAGGGGCTGATGTGAACAGACGTTCGCTTTAGGGTTGACAGCATGCATACTTTTGCCGTACACTTTGCGCAACCCGCCGGGGAAAAGTTGGGAAAACCCAGGCCGGGTTCACACAGGAGGCAAAAGATGGGGTACACCAAGGCAGAGATCCTCAAAGCGCTACAGGAGGAAAAGGTCAAGTTCCTGCGCCTGCAGATCACCGACATCCTGGGCGTGGTGAAGAACGTGGAGGTGCCGGAGTCCCAATTCGAGAAGGCCCTGGACGGGGAGATTATGTTCGACGGCTCCTCCATCGAGGGCTTCACCCGCATCGAGGAGTCGGACATGCTCCTCAAGCCGGACTACAACACCTTCGTCATCCTCCCCGAGGCCCTGGAAGACCCCGGGCGGGGCCGGGTGGCCCGGCTGATCTGCGACGTGACCTACCCCGACGGCCGCCCCTTCGAGGGGGACCCCCGGTACGTGCTGAAGCGCCAGGTGGAGCGCCTGCAGAAGCTTGGCTTTGACAACATGTATGCGGGCCCTGAGCCGGAATTTTTCCTCTTCCTGCGCACGCCTGATGGTTTGCCCACCGTGGAAACCCACGACCGGGCGGGCTACTTCGACCTGGCCCCCATTGATAAAGGGGAGGAGGCCCGTCGGGACATGGTCAACGTCTTGGTGGCCATGGGCTTTGAGATCGAGGCTGCCCACCACGAGGTGGCCCCGGGCCAGCACGAGATCGACTTCAAGTACGCCGAGGCCCTCACCACCGCGGACAACATCGCCACCTTCAAGTGGGTGGTGAAGAAGGTGGCCCTGAACCACGGCCTCCACGCCACCTTCCTGCCCAAGCCCATCCGCGGCATCAACGGCAGCGGCATGCACACCCACCTCTCCCTCTTCAAGGACGGCCAGAACGCCTTCTATGACCCCGAGGCCGAGTACCAGCTTTCCAAAACCGCCCTCCACTTCATCGCTGGCCTTCTGGAGCACGCGGAGGGCATGGTGGCCATCACCAACCCCCTGGTGAACTCCTACAAGCGCCTCACCCCTGGGTACGAAGCCCCCACCAACATCGCCTGGTCGGCAGCCAACCGCTCGGCCATGATCCGCATCCCCGCCCGCCGGGGGGTGGGCACCCGGGCGGAGCTTAGGATGCCCGACCCTTCCTCCAACCCCTACCTGGCCCTGGCGGTGATGGCGGCGGCGGCCATGGACGGCATCGAACGCAAGCTCCTGCCCCCGCCCCCCATCCAGCGGAACATCTACCAGATGAGCGTGCGGGACCGCCGCAAGCATAAGATCCGCGAGCTTCCCGGCACCCTTAGGGAGGCCCTCGAGGCCCTCAAGAAGGACCCGGTGATCCGCGAGGCCCTGGGAGAGCACGTCTACACCCACTTCCTCCAGGCCAAGCAGATGGAGTGGGACGACTACCGGGTCACGGTCCACCAGTGGGAGCTGGACCAGTACCTGGCCACATACTGAGTAGGGGTATTCGCCCCCCTGCCGCAGGGTAGGGGGGCCTGACCCACAGGTCAGGCATAAACTTTCACGGGGGCATTGACAAGGCCCGCTACCCCCCCCTTAGAATGGGGCCGCAACGCGAACGCGTGCCTTAAGGAGGTGCATATGAGGAAAATCGGCATCCTGGTAGCAGGTGTAGCCGCCCTGGGTATGGCCCTGGGCCAGGCCAACGTCATCAAGATCGCCACCCAGTCCCCCCTCTCCGGCCCCCAGGCCGCCCTGGGCGAGCAGATTAAGTTGGGGGCAGAGCTGGCGGTGGAGGAGGCCAAGGCCAAGTTCAAGGCCCTGGGCTTTGACCTGGTCCTGGTGCCCTACGATGACCAGGCCAACCCCGACGTGGGCGTGGCCAACGCCAACCGCATCATCAACGACCCCGACATCCTGGGCGTGGTGGGCCACCTGAACTCCGGCGTGGCCATCCCCTCCAGCGAGGTCTACGCCCGGGTGAACCTGGCCATGGTCTCCCCCGCCAACACCAACCCCCGGGTCACCGACCGTAGGCTCCCCAACGTGAACCGCATCTGCGGGCGGGACGACGTACAGGGGCCCGTGGGCGCCGAGTACGCCTTCAACAACCTGAAGGTGAAAAACGTCTTCATCATCCACGACAAGACCGCCTACGGCCAGGGCCTGGCAGAGGAGTTCAAGAAGCGCCTCGAGGCCCTGGGGGGCAAGGCGGTGGCCTTCGTGGGCACGGAGGAAACCTCCAACTTCGTGCCCATCATCAACCAGATCCGCGGCGCCCGGCCCACGCCTGAGCTCATCTACTTCGGCGGCATCTACAGCCAGATCGGCCCCTTCGTGAAGCAGCTCCGCGAGCGCGGCCTCAAGACCCGGCTCATGGGCGGCGACGGTCTGGACGCCAGCGAGTTCGTGCGCCTGGCAGGCAAGGAAAACGCCGCCGGCACCTTCTACACCACGGTGGCTGGCCCCGTTTCCGCCTTCCCCAAGGCCAGGGCCGTGGCCCAGCGCTTCAAACAGAAGTACGGCAAGGACATGGAGGGCTTCGGCATCTACGCCTACGACGCCGCCAACGTGATCCTTACCGCCCTGGAGAACGCCATCAAGGCCGCGGGCAACAAGAAGCCCACCCGGGAGCAGGTGGCCCAGGCGGTGCGCCAGGTCAAGATGGAGGGGCTCACCGGCACCATCGAGTTTGACGACAAGGGCGACAACAAGAAGGCCAAGTACTTCGTCATGCAGGTGGCCTCCACCGGCAACTGGGCCGACAACAAGCTGATCCGCGTCATCGAGATGGCGGCCCCAGGCGCCAAGTAGCGCCAGGGATACTCTAAAGGGGGTGGCCCCAAGGCCACCCCCTTGGTTCGGAGAAAGGAGGTAGCTTGCTGGAGCAGATCCTAACCCTGTTGCCCCAGGTGATCTTTGACGGGCTCATCCTGGGCTTCGTCTACGCCATGGTGGCCCTGGGGTACACCATGGTCTACGGCGTCTTAGAGCTCATCAACTTCGCCCACTCCGAGATCTTCATGATCGGGGCGGTGGTGGGGGTGGAGGTCTTCCGCTACCTGGCCCCTCAGGTGGAGAATGGCCTCCTCCTTCTTCTTCTCGCCCTGGTCCTGGGTGGGGCGGTGGCGGGGATCACCGCTATCCTGGTGGAGCGCTTTGCCTACCGCCCCTTGCGCAAACGGGGCACCACCAACCGGCTGGTTCCCCTCATCACCGCCATCGGGGTTTCCTTCATCCTCCAGGACCTGGTCCGCCTCATCGAGGGCCTCTGGCACAACGAGTTCTTCCTGCGCATGCGCACCGTGGAGGACCTCGAGGGCTCGGTGGAGCTCTTCGAGGGGGCCATCTTCGCCCAGAACAAGTCCTTCATCCTCATGGGCGTTTCCATCCTCATGCTGGTGGGCCTCACCTATCTGGTGAACCGCACCAAGCTGGGGGTGGCCATCCGCGCCGTGGCCCAGGACCTCTCCACCGCCAGCCTCATGGGCATTGACCCGGACCGCATCATCTCCCGCACCTTCCTCATCGGGGGTTCCCTGGGCGGGGTGGCAGGAGTGCTTTTTGCCCTGCAGTACACCACCATCACCCCGTACGTGGGCTTCCTGCCCGGCCTCAAGGCCTTCACCGCCGCCGTCTTGGGGGGCATCGGCAACATCCCCGGGGCCATGGTGGGTGGGCTGGTGCTGGGCCAGCTGGAAAACTTCTTCGGCACCTACCTGCCCATCCTGACCAACGGGAACTTCGGCACCGAGTACAAGGACGTGGTGGCCTTCTTGATCCTCATCCTCATCCTGCTCCTCAGGCCGCAAGGCCTCCTGGGGCAGGTGGTCAAGGAGAAGGTATGAGCGCCCTATCCCTCCTCCTCAGCCTGGCCTTCCTGGCCCTGGCCTTCCTGGCGCCAGGGGCCCTTGCCAACCTCTTCGGCCTGGGGGCCCTGGCGGTGGCCACCTTTGTCCGCCTCTCCCCCCAGGGGCGCACCCTAAACCTGGCCCTCCTCACCCTGGCCTTCACCCTGGGCCTCATGCGCTCAGGGAACACCTTGGGCCTCATCGGCCTGGTGGGCATCCTGGTGGCCCTCACCACCTTGCCCCGGATCCCCACCTGGGTGCGGGCCCTCCTGGGCCTAGCCATCCTCCTCCTCTCCGTACCTTTGGCGGGCTTTGCCAACACCTTCGTCTTTGAGCTGGGCATCCAGATCGGCATCTACGCGGCCATGGCCCTGGGCCTCAACGTGGTGGTGGGGATGGCGGGCCTTCTGGACCTGGGCTACGCCGCCTTCTTCGCCGTCGGAGCCTACACCTGGGCCATCTTCGGCTCCGAGCAGGCCAAGAACTTCATGCAGGGGAACTTCCCCTTGCCCGGCGAGTACATGTACCTCTTCATGGGGATCGCCATCGTCACCACCGCCCTCACCGGCCTCCTCATCGGCCTGCCCGCGCTGCGCCTCCGGGGGGACTACCTGGCCATCGTCACCCTGGGTCTGGGGGAGGTGGTGCGCATCCTGGCCAACAACCTGGACCACCCCGTCAACTTCACCAACGGCCCTCAGGGCATCACCCCTGTGCAACGCCCCCCTATCGATTGGTTCCGGGAACTTATGGCGGCCATTGGGGTGCGCCTGGACCAGACCACGGACTACCAGCTCTTCTTCTACTTCCTGGTGCTGGTGATGATCGGCCTAGTGGTGCTGGTCAACCTAAACCTGGCCAACTCCCGCTTCGGCCGGGCCTGGGTGGCCATCCGGGAGGACGAGATCGCCGCCCGCTCCATGGGCATCCCCCTCCTGCCCACCAAGCTCCTGGCCTTCATGACCGGGGCCGCCTTCTCCGGGGTGATGGGGGTCATCTTCGCCGCCCAGCGCACCTTCGTCTCGCCCGAGTCCTTCACCCTCCTGGCCTCCATCACCATCCTGGGCATGGTGATCCTGGGCGGCATGGGCTCCATCCCCGGGGCCATCCTGGGGGCCGCGGCCCTTACCATCCTCAACCTGGACATCCTCAAGACCTTCAGCGAGTTCGTGCGCACCAGCCTGCCCCAGATTCCTAGCCAGGTGGACCCCGCCAAGTACGAGCGCCTGGTCTTCGGCCTGATCCTGGTCTTGATGATGATCTTCCGCCCCGAAGGCCTCATCCCCGAAAAGCGCCACCGGGCGGAGATGGAGGAGGGAGCATGAAGGCCCTCGAGGTCACCCACGCCACCAAGCGCTTCGGGGGGCTCGTGGCGGTGAACGACGTGAGCCTTACCGTGAACCAGGGGGAAATCTTCTCCGTCATCGGTCCCAACGGGGCAGGCAAGACCACCTTCTTCAACCTCCTCACGGGCATCTACGCTCCCGACGAGGGGAGAATCCTCCTCTTCGGCAAGGACATCACCGGTTTCCCCCCAGACCGCGTGGCCAAGGAGGGGGTGGGGCGCACCTTCCAGAACATCCGCCTCTTCGGGGCCATGACCGTTCTGGAAAATCTTCTGGTGGGCATGCACATCCATATTCGCGTCCCCTACTTCCACGCGGTCTTCCGCACTCCCCTGGCCCGGCGGGAGGAGAAGAGGGCGGAGGAAGAGGCCAAGAGGCTTCTGGAGTACGTGGGCCTTCTTCACCGCAAGGACGAGCTGGCCAAAAACCTGCCCTACGGGGAGCAGCGCAAGTTGGAGATCGCCCGGGCCCTGGCCCTGAAACCCAGGCTCCTCCTCCTGGACGAGCCCGCCGCGGGCATGAACCCCAAGGAAACCGAGGAGCTGCAGGCCTTCATCCAAAAGCTGCGGGAAGAGCTCGGGGTGACCATCGTCCTCATCGAGCACGACATGCGCCTGGTGATGCGCATCTCCCACCGCATCGCCGTGCTGGAGTACGGCTCCAAGATCGCCGAGGGGACCCCGGAAGAGGTGCGTACCAACCCCAGGGTCATCGAGGCCTACCTGGGCAAGGGGGCCGCAGGGGGTGGGGCATGAGCCTCCTGGAGCTGAAGAACGTCCACACCTACTACGGCCACATCCACGCCCTGAAGGGCGTTTCCCTGAGCGTGGGCGAGGGGGAGATCGTGACCCTGATCGGTTCCAACGGGGCGGGGAAGTCCACCACCCTGCGCACCATCAGCGGGCTGGTGCGGCCTAGGCAGGGGGAGGTGCTCTTCCAGGGCAAACCCATCCACCGCCTCCCCGCCCACCAGATCGTGGCCCTGGGGGTAGGCCACGTGCCCGAGGGGCGGAAGATCTTCCCCCGCCTCACCGTGGAGGAAAACCTGGAGATCGGGGCCTACCTGGAAAACGACCGCAAGGTGGTGCAACAGCGCAAGGAGGAGGTCTTCAGCCTCTTCCCAAGGCTTTACGAGCGCCGGGCGCAGAAGGGGGGGACCCTCTCGGGGGGCGAGCAGCAGATGCTGGCCATCGGCCGGGCCCTCATGCAAAACCCCAAGATCCTCCTCATGGACGAACCCTCCATGGGCCTGGCCCCGGTCCTGGTGGACTTCATTTTTGAGATCATCCAGAAGCTCAACCGGGAGGGGCGCACCATCCTTCTGGTGGAACAAAACGCCCGCCTGGCCCTGCAGATCGCCCACCGCGGGTACGTGTTGGCCACGGGGGAGATCACCCTCTCGGGTCCTGCCCAAGAGCTGGCGCAAAACCCCGAGGTGCAGAAGGCCTACCTGGGGGAAGGTTAGACCGCCTACCCAGCCTTATACCCTATACCCAAGCTTGCGCTCCCCCATGGGAGCGCTTTATACTTGGTCCGGCACGACAAGGGGAACAACCCCGGAAAGGAGCGCTATGAAGAGAAAACTCTTACTTGGTTTTCTGGTAGCCCTGGGCCTCGGGTTGGCCCAAAAGACCCTGGTCTTCGGGTCCAACGGGGAGCCGGTGAGCCTCGAGTCGGGCAACATCACCGACGGCATCTCCATCTACGTGCAGCGGCAGATTTACGACACCCTGGTGGACTTCAAGCCGGGCTCCACCGAGGTGACCGCCGGTCTGGCCACCAGCTGGTTCAGCTCCCAAGACGGCAAGGTCTGGACCTTCCGCCTGCGTCAAGGGGTGAAGTTCCAGGACGGCACCGAGCTGGACGCGGAGGCGGTGAAGTTCAACGTGGAGCGCTGGTGGGACCCCAAGAACCCTACCCGCATTGACGCCGCCGCCCGCTACGAGATCTGGCCCGAGCTCTTCGGCGGCTTCAAGGGCGACCCTGGCTCCATCCTCAAGGAAATCCAGGTGGTGGACAAGTACACCATCCGCTTCGTCCTCACCCAACCCTTCCCCGCCTTCCCCGCCGCCATCGGCTCCGGCTACTTCGGCATCGCCAGCCCCGCGGCCATCAAGAAGGACGGGGCCAAGTACGGCTCCCCCACCGGCAGCGCCGTGGGCACCGGCCCCTTCCGCCTGGTGGAGTGGCGGCCCGGGGAGCAGGTGGTTTTGGAGAAAAACCCCACCTACTGGAAAAAGGGCTTCCCCAAGATGGACCGGGTGGTCTTCCGGGTCATCAAGGACCCCGCCGCGCGCCTGGCGGCCCTTAAGGCGGGAACCATCGACTTCACCACCGACATCCCGCCCGCCAACCTGAAGGACCTCGAGGCCGACAAGAACCTGGCCGCGGTCTTCCGCCCCTCCTTCAACGTAGGCTACCTGGCCCTGAACCCCGCCTACAAACCCCTCTCCGACCCCAAGGTGCGGCAGGCCATCGCCATGGCCATCAACAAGAAGGCCATCGTCCAAGCCTTCTGGGGCAAGCTGGGCGTCACCGACGGCCACTTCACCCCGCCCTCCATGAAGGCCTTCCAGTCCCCCAAGGTCACGGACTACGAGTTCAACCCCCAGAAGGCCAAGGCCCTCCTGGCCGAGGCCGGCTATCCCAACGGCTTTGACCTCGAGCTCTGGTACATGCCCGTCTCCCGCCCCTACTTCCCCACCCCCAAGGAGATCGCCGAGGCCATGGCTGCCGACCTTTCCGCCATCGGCATCCGGGTGAAGCTCCAGACCAAGGACTGGGCCAGCTACCTGGCGGACCGCAAGAAGGCCCCCGGGTTCCAGGCCTACATGCTGGGCTGGACCGGGGACTACGGCGATCCCCAGAACTTCTTCGACCCCCACTTCGCCTGCCCCATCGCCGACCTGTTTGACGGCACGGGGAAACCCCTCTGCGTAAAGGAGCTGGGGGATATCCTCACCAAGGCCGCCACCACCCCCAACCTGGAGGAGCGCAAGCGCCTCTACCAGCAGGCGGACGAGCTCACCTTCAGCCTGGCCCTGCGGGTGCCCATCGTACACTCCCAGCCCCTTTTGGCCAAGCGGCAAAACGTCTACGGCTGGGTACCGAGCCCCTTGGGCTCCGAGTCCTTTGAGGCCGTAGAGAAGCGCTAACCCTTTCCGCCCCGGGCCCCCTTCGGGGGGTCCGGGCTTTTTGAGGCGGACAAATGTGGAGCTATGTTCTTCGACGCCTGCTGGGCCTGGTCCCCGTCCTCTTCGGGATCACCCTTTTGGTCTTTCTGTTCCTGAAGCTCATCCCCGGCGACCCCGCCCAGGCCATTCTGGGGGAGCGGGGCACCCCGGAGCAGCTCGCCGCCCTCCGGGAAAAGCTCGGGCTCAACAAGCCCTTATACGTTCAGTACCTCACCTTTGTCAAGAACATCCTCACCGGGGACCTGGGCACCAGCGCCGTGTCCACCATTCCCGTGGCCGAGGAGTTAAAAAGGCGCTGGCCCGCCACCTTTGAGCTGGCCCTGGCCGCCATCTTGGTGGCCGTGGTCCTGGGCATCCCCATAGGCATCCTGGCGGCGGTGCGCAAAAACAGCCTCCTGGACACCCTCTCCATGAGCCTCTCCCTGGTGGGCGTTTCCATGCCCGTCTTCTGGCTGGGCCTACTCTTCGTTTACCTCTTCGCGGTGAACCTCCACTGGCTCCCCACGGGAGGACGGCTCTCCACGGACCTGGCCATCGACTTCCGCCCCATCACCGGCTTCTTGGTCCTGGATGGGCTCCTCTCCCTAAAACCCCAGGTGCTCGGGGACGCCCTCCGGCACCTCCTCCTCCCCGCCCTTACCCTGGGCACCATCCCCCTGGCCATCCTCACCCGCATCACCCGGAGCGCCATGTTGGAGGTGCTCTCCCAGGACTACGTGCGCACCGCCCGGGCCAAGGGCCTGGGTGAGAGGCAGGTCATCCTGAAGCACGCCCTCAAAAACGCCCTCCTCCCCGTGGTGACCATCGTGGGGCTCCAGTTTGGTACCCTCCTGGGCGGGGCCATCCTCACCGAAACCATTTTTTCCTGGCCCGGCATCGGCTCCTACATCTACGAGGGCATCCTGAACCGCGATTACCCCGTGGTACAGGCCGGGGTGCTGGTGGTGGCTACGGCTTTCGTCCTGGTCAACCTCCTAGTGGACCTCTCTTACGCCCTTTTGGACCCCCGCATCCAGTACCGGTGAACCCATGGAAACCCCTACCCGTCAAGCCTTAAAGCGCTTTTGGAAGTCCCCTTCCGGCAAGGTGGGGCTTCTCTTCGCCCTTTTCCTGGTACTCCTGGCGCTCTTTATCCCTATCCTGAAGCCCTACGACCCCGCCACGGACCGGGACTACCTGAACCGGCTCAAGCCCCCCACCCTGGAACACCCCTTCGGCACCGACCATCTGGGGCGGGACATCTTCACCCGGGTGCTCCATGGAAGCCGCATCTCCTTGCAGGTGGGCGTGATCTCAGTGAGCGTCGGCCTCTTCCTGGGCACCCTTCTGGGCCTCCTCGCCGGGTTTTACCGGGGAAAGACGGAGCTCTTCATCGGCTGGCTGGCCGATCTGCTCTTGGCCTTTCCGGGAACGCTTCTGGCCATTGCCATCGTGGCGGTGTCGGGACCGAGCTTGCAAAACGCCATGCTGGCCATCGGCATCGTGCAGGTGCCGGTCTACATCCGCCTGGCCCGCTCTATGGTCCTCTCCCTAAGGGAACAGGACTTCGTGCAGGCGGCCTTCGCCCTGGGGGCCAGCAACGGGCGCATCCTCTTCCGCCACATCCTCCCCGGCACCCTGGCCCCCCTGGTGGTCCAGGCCACCCTCTCCATCGGCACGGCGACCCTCGAGGCCGCCGCCTTGGGCTTCCTGGGCCTTGGCGCCCAGCCCCCCGCCCCGGAGTGGGGGGCCATGATCGCCGACAGCTTCAAGGGCGGCTACGCCATGAACGCCCCTTGGACCATGATCTTTCCCGGGCTTTTCATCATGCTCACGGTGCTGGCCTTCAACCTCCTGGGGGATGGCCTGCGGGACGCCCTGGACCCCAGAAGCCGCTAGCAAGCTCAAAGGAGCCTTAAGGCCCCGGCTCCGGCCAGGGGGTATCATGGAACCATGAGCAAAGGTTGGCTGTTCCCCTTACTCCTCCTGCCCCTTCTTGCCGCCTGCGAGGTGCTGGAAGGCTCCGGCTACCGCGTGGCCGAGGCCCAGCTCCTCTTCCCCGAGGCCACGGAGCGCTGGACCTACTTCTACGGGGAACCCCGGGAGGTGCAGCTGGGGAAAACGACCCTGCGCCTGGAAAAGGCCGCTGGCGAGAGCCTCTGGGCGGTCCCCGGAGCGCTTTGGGTGGACGGGAACCCGGTGCTGCGCGAGGTGGGGCCGGCCCTAAGGCCCCTGGCCGAGGCGGTGCGCGGGGTCCAGGGGAGCCTGGTGGAGGTGCGCACCCAGGCCAACCTCCGGGCCACCTGGCTCTACGACGGCGTGGGTTGGGTGAAGCTCACGGGAAGCCTGAAGGAAGGGGAACGCCGCGCCTTGGTCCAGCCCACGGGCTACCAGACCCCCGACCTCTACGCCTTCACCGGGCCGGAAACCCAGGTCCTCTTGCGGGAAATCCTGGCCCGGCGGGGGGGGAAGCAGGTGGCGCTCTTTGAGCTTTCCGAGCCCGTCCTGAAGCCCCTGGCCTTGGACCCTATCCCCGACGGCTACCGGGTGGGAGCCCTTCTGGTCCAGTACGGGCTTAGAGTGGAGGTGGTGACCCCGCCTCCTCCCCCCTACCGCATCCTGGACCAAGGCGCCAACGCCGCCTATCAGGAAACGGAGGCCAAGGCCTATTTGGCCAACAACCCCACCCGCTTCGCCGAGGTGTGGAACCTGGTGGTGGCCAACCGCATCCCCCGCCCCCCCGCCCCCAGCGTGGACTTCCGCAACAAGAGCGTGGCCGCCTTCTTCTGGGGGCTGAAGCCCACCGGAGGGTACAGCCTAAGCGTGGTGGGGGTTACCTATGCCGCCGGAACCGCCCGGGTGGTCCTGAACCTGCAAAGCCCCAGGCCCGGGGCCATCGTCACCCAGGCCCTCACCAGCCCCTACGTCCTCCTGGAGCTGGAGCGGGTGAGCCGGGTGGTCTTCGCCGACCCCTCGGGGCGGGTTCTGGCGGAGGCCAGGGAGTGAGGCTAAGTACCCCGTCGTGGCTTGCGCCACGACNTGCGGGTACTTGGCTTTTCCTTTATAATGCTTCTATACTGCTTCCATGGAAGAGGAAAGCCTGGGCACCCTGGCCCCGTGGGGGAAGGAAGCTCCCCTGGCCCAGGCCCGGGCCCTCCTGGAGGCGGGGCGGGAGGGGGAGGCGGAGGCCCTCCTAAAGGCCTGGAAGGGAAAGGGCCCTGAGGAGGCCGAGCGCCTGGCCCTCCTGGGCTTCGCCAAGGCCCGCCGGGGGGACCTCCAGGGGTACCGGAGGCTCGCCCTGGAGGCCGCCAGGAGGGCCCAGACCTCCTTTACCCTCTACCATCTGGGCCTCGCCTTACCCCCGCGGGAAGGGGTGGTGGCCCTGGAGGAGGCCCTCCACCGCACCCAAAGCCCTAAGGACCAAGGCCTGCTCACCCTAGCCCTGGCCCGCACGAAACGGCGCCTTGGCCGCCTGCGGGAGGCCTTGGCCCACGCCGCCCTTGCCCGCCTCAAGGCCCCGGGGGCTTTTACCACCCTGGAGTGGGCCTGGCTCACCCTCCTGGCCGAAGAGGAACCGCCCCTCCCCGACCTCCTCCGGGAGGTGGAGCCCCTGGCCCTGGAGCCGGGGCCTGGCCTCTACGCCCGCTTCCTCGTGGCCCACCTTCACCTCCTCCAGGGGGAGGAAAGGGCCGCCCGGGCCTACTGGCAGAAAGCCCTGGAGGAAGCGCCCCCCGCAGCCCTCCCCTACCTGGCCCCCGCAGGGGTGCGCCTCTTGGGCCAAGGAGCCCTTCCCCTCCTGCAAGCCGCCCGGCCCTGGGCCCAAGACCCCTATCCCAGGGCCCTGCTCCTCCTCGGGGAGGCCCTGGTGCGGGAGGATAGCCAGGGGGTGAGGGAGCTCCTCCCTTTGCTGGAAAGGGAAGGCACCGGAGAGGAGGTCTTCCGGGCCCGCCTCTTCCTGGGGGAGGAGCCCTCTTCCCTGGGGGAGGTTTCCGGGAGGGGAGGGTGGCTCCTCTGGCCCACCTCCAGGGCGAGCCCCGACCCCCACCTCCAGACCCTGGGAGAGGCCAGGCTCTTCGGGAGGCCCCTTCCCCTGCGGCAGGCAGAGCTTCTGGTCCTCCTCCTGGCCCGGCCCGAGGGGTGGAGGGGGGAGGCCCTGGCCCAAGCCCTCTACGGGGACGGGAACACCCCCGCCCTGCGCATGGAGCTCCACCGCCTACGGGAGCGGGGCCTGGTGGTGGGAAGCCGCCCCTACCGCCTGCTTTCCCCCCTAAAGGCGGACTTCCTGGAGGTGGAGGAAGCCCTGCACCAGGGGAACCTTTCCCGCGCCCTCCGCCTCTACCGGGGCCCCCTCCTGCCCAACAGCCAGGCCCCGGGGGTGGAGGAGTTGCGGTGGGAGCTGGAGGCAAGCCTGCGGAAGGCGGCCCTCAGCCAGGGAAGCCTCGAGGCCCTCTACGCTTTGGCGGAGCGGCTTAGGGATGACCTGGAGCTCTGGGAGGCTCTCCTGGAGCGCCTTTCCCCCCTGGACCCCCGGCACCCCGCGGTCCTGGCCCGGGTGGAGCGGCTCAGGCGGGAGTGGGGGCTTTAGGGGCTAAAGACCCGGACCAAACAGTGGGGACCTTGGCCGTGGGAAGCCCCCCATTCCCCCCAAACGAAGTCCAGGAGAAGCCACATGCCCTCAAAGCCCCCTAGGAAACATGGCCCCCGCATAACGCCCAAAGAGTTTTATGAGAACCCAATGAGTTACGCAGAGGTTACCTTCCCCTCTGTATCTTGATCCCAAATGGTTGGGGGAAGCCTATAGAGAAAGGCCTTGCCAGCCCGCGACCTAGAGGGGGGGTAAGCCATGCACCTTATCTTCCTTCACCAACTTAGAGCAGAGCTCCTGCTTTCCGTGCAGCAGTTGCGCGTCTACTGGTTCAACCAGCTGGCCAGCCTGGTGGCGGATACCGTCTTCTTCTTCGCCATCGCCATGGGCATCCGGGCCCTGGCCGCCGGGACAGAGGTACCGTTAAGCTTGGGCAACCTCCTCCTCCTCTACGCTGCCTTTGGAATCACCGTGGGGATGTTCCAGAGCATCGCCTTCACCCTGCACAACGAGGCCACCCGGGGCACCCTGGAACACCTGGCCTTGGCCCGGGGAGGGCTTTTGCGGCAGCTTTTCCTGCGGGCCCTGGCGGACACCTTCTTCAACGTGCTCTACAACGGGGTGGTGTTCCTCCTGCTGGTCCTCCTTCTGGGGGTGCGCCTCGAGCCCACCCCTTGGTTCCCTTTGGCCCTCCTCCCCGTGGCCCTCTCCGCCATGGGCTTCGGCTTCCTCATGGGTACCCTGGCCCTTTACTTCAAGCAGGTGATGGGCCTTTTCACCATCCTGCAGTTCCTTCTCCTCCCCTACTTCTTCACCCTCGCCGCCTGGCAGCCCTTCATGGCCTACCTCCCTTTCGCCCCGGGGGCCCACCTCCTGAAGCTGGGGCTCACGGGGGGGGCCTTTGACCCCGGGGTCTTCCTCTTGGCCCTTCTGCAGGGGGTTCTCCTCCTCTCCCTGGGGCTTTTGGCCATGGGGCGGATGTACGCCCTGGTGCGCCACAAGGGCCTTCTGGGGAGGTACTGATGCGCCTTCTGGTGCAAGGAGTCCACAAGCGCTTCGGCCCGGTGCAGGCCCTCGCCGGGGTGAGCCTGGAGCTAAGGGCGGGGGAGGTCCTGGGCCTCTTGGGCCCCAACGGGGCGGGCAAGACCACCCTGGTGAAGGTGATCCTGGGCCTCCTCCTGCCGGAGGAGGGGGAGGTCTACCTGGAGGAGGAGGGCAGGCGGCGCAGGCCCCAGGGGCACGAGTTCGGGGTCCTCCTGGAGGGGAGCCGCAACCTCTACCTCAACCTCCCCCTCCTGGCCAACGCCCTCTACTTCGGGGGGATCCGGGGGCTTAGCCCTAAGGAGGTGCGCCCCCGCTTCCTCCACTGGCTGGAGCGCTTTGGCCTGAAGGAGCGCCTCCACGCCCCTTTGGCCTCCCTCTCCCGGGGCATGCAACAGAAGGCCGCCTTGGCCCTGGCCCTCGCCCTAAGGCCCCGCTTCCTCCTCCTGGACGAGCCCACCCTGGGCCTGGACCCGGTGAGCCGGGGGGAGCTGGAGGCCATCCTCCTGAGCCTCAAGGGGGAGGGGATCGGCATCCTCCTCACCTCCCACGACCTGGCCACGGTGGAGCGGGTGAGCGACCGGGTGGCCTTCCTCCAGGGGGGAAGGCTCCTTCGGGAAGGGCCCACCCGGGCCCTCCTGCGGGAGTGGGCGGGAGAGGGGTACCTCCTCCGCCTGGCCGAGCCCGTGGCCGAGGCCCTGGCGGAGGCCCTGGGCCCGGGGTGGCTGGCGGAGGGGAAGGACCGCCTGGTCTTCCTGGGGGAGTGGGCGGCCCTCAAGGAGGCCCTGCCCCGGGTGCCCGTGGAGGTTTTGGAGATCTCCCGGGGGGAGCCCAGCCTGGAGAGCGTCTTCCTAAGGCTCTTCGGCCGGGAGGTTCCTAAGGAGCCTTCCCCTTAGGACCCCCACCAGGTACAAGGAGCCCGTGGCCAGGACGGGGAGGCCGTCCGCCCGCGCGGCCTCCACCGCGTGATGAAGGGCCTCCCAGGGCTCCTCAAAGAAGGGCCCGCCCAGCTCCGGACCCAAGGCCCCCTCCCCGGCCCGGGTGTAGCGGACGCTCCTGGCCTTGGGGAGGAGGTGGGCCAGCACCCCCCGCACGTCCTTTCGGGGGAAGGCGCCAAAGACCAGGTGGTAGGCGGCAAACTCCCGGGCCAGGGCCTGGGCCGCCGGGGGGTTGTGGGCCCCGTCCAGGTAGACCTCCACTCCCTCTACCAGGAAGCGCTCCAGCCGGCCCGGATGCCTTGCTTCCCGAAGCCCTCGGGCAATGGCCTCCTCGGGAAAGCCCAGGAGCCTCAGGGCCGCCGCCGCCAGCCGGGCGTTTGCTTCCTGGAAGGCCCCCTTCAGGGCGGGGGGCGCGGGGAGGGCGAAGAGGGGGTCTTCCGGGTCCAGGAGGTGGAGGGGGCACCCCCGCGCCGCCGCCACCCGCCGGGCCACCTCCAGGCCCACCCCTTCCGCCCCGGTGACCACGGGGACCCCGGGGCGGAAGGCCCCCGCCTTCTCCCAGGCCACGGCCTCGAGGCTCCCCCCTAAGGCCTCCAGGTGGTCCTCCCCCACGTGGGTCAGCACGGTGAGGACCACGTGGGAAAGGGCGTTGGTGGCGTCCTTCTCCCCCCCCACCCCCGCCTCCACCGCCGCCAGGGCCACCCCCTCCTCCCGGAAGTGCCGGAAGGCCAAGGCGGTGGCCAGGTCAAAAAACCCCGGGGGCTCGGGCCAGCTTTGCCCCTGGGCCCAGGCCACGAAGCGCGCCACCGCCGCCTCGGGGATGAGGCCTCGGTGGGTGCGGATCCTCTCCCGGAAGTCCAGGAGGTGGGGGCTGGTGTAGGCCCCGAAGGGGAGGCCCTGGGCGCGGAAGGCGGCCTCGAGGTAGGCCACCACGCTCCCCTTGCCGTTGGTGCCCAGGACGTGCACCGCTTGAAAGCTCTCCTCCGGATGCCCCAGGCGCTCCAGAAGGGCCCGCACCCGCCCCAGGCCCCGCGCCCCTTGGCGGCGCTGGGCGAAAAGCCAGTCCAAAGCCTCCCGGTAGCCCATCAGCTTTCCGCGTACTGCAGGCGGTAGAGGGTGGCGTAGTAGCCCCCCTTCCGCAGGAGGTCCTCGTGGGTGCCCTCCTCCACCAAACGCCCCTTGCGGAAGACCAGGATGCGGTCCACCCGGCGGATGGTGGAGAGGCGGTGGGCGATGATCACCGAGGTCCTCCCCTCCATGGCCTTATAGAGGGCTTCCTGAAGCCTCCTTTCCGTTTCCGAGTCCACGTTGGCCGTGGCCTCGTCCAGGATGAGGAGGATGTCGGGGCTGGCCAGGAGGGCCCGCACCAGGGCCAGAAGCTGCTTCTCCCCCGTGGAAAGCCCCGCCCCCCTTTCCCCCACCCGGGTGTGGTAGCCCTGGGGAAGGCGCAAAATGGCCTCGTGCACCCCCAGGAAACGGGCTACCTCCTCCACCTTTTCCTGGGGGATGGTCTCGTCAAAAAGGCGCAGGTTGTCCAGGATGGTCCCGGAGAAGAGGAAGGGGTCCTGGAGGACGATGCCCACGTGCCGCCTCAAGTCCTCCTGGCGGTAGCGGCGCACGTCCTCCCCGTCCAGGAGCACCTGGCCCCTTTGCGGGTCGTAGAAGCGGGCGATGAGGCTCACCACGCTGGTCTTGCCCGCCCCCGTGGCCCCCACCAGGGCCACCTTCTCCCCCGGGGCGATGCGGAAGGAAACGCCCTTGAGCACCCAGTCCTTCTCCGAGGGCTCCACCCCCTTGGGGGTGTAGGCCAGCCACACGTCCCTAAACTCCACCTCTCCCCGGAAGCGAAGGATGGGCTTGGGGTCCTCGGGGTCTTTCAGCTCTTCTTCTGCGTCTAAGACGCCGAAGATGCGCTCGGCGCTGGCCATGGCCCCCTGGAAGAGGTTGAACTTGTCGGAGAGGTCCTGCAGGGGCTGGAAAAGCTGGCGGGTGTAGTCCACGAAGGCCACCAGAAGCCCCAAGGAGGCCGCCCCCCGCACCACCTCGCCCCCGCCGTAGAAGAGAAGGCTGGCCACCGCGAAGTCCCCCAAAAAGCCCACCACCGGGAAGAAGAGGGCGAACCAGCGCACGATCTCCACCCAGGCCTTGAGGAGGTCCTGGCTCATGCGGTCAAACCGGGCCTCCCGCTCCTTCTCCTTCACAAAAAGCTGGATGGTTTCCACCCCGGAAAGGTTCTCCTGGAGGGCGGCATTGAGGCGGGCCAGCCTTAGGCGCATCTCCCGGTAGGCGGTGCGCATGCCGTTCCGCACCCAGGCCGTAACCCAGAGGAGCACAGGCACCACCAGGAGTACCACCAGGGTGAGCTTGGGGCTCAAGGCCAGCATGAAGGCCAGGAGGCCGAAGATGGTGAAGAAGTCGGCGATGACCCCCACCAGCCCCCCGGTGATGAACTGGTTGATGGCGTCCACGTCGGAGGTAACCCGGGTCATGAGGCGGCCCACGGGGTTCCGGTCGTAGTACCCCGGGTGCAGGCGCATGAGCTTGGCGAACAGGGCGCTCCTAAGGTCAAAGAGCACCCTTTGCCCCACCCACTGGATGAGGTAGGTCTGGCCGTAGGTGGCGGCGAAGTTCACGAAGCGCACCAAGAGGAAGCCCAGGCTCACCCAAAGGAGGAGGGCGAAGCGCTCGGCAAGGGGCTTGGCCTCCTTGGGCACCAGGGCCCCGTCGATGGCCCACTTGAAGAAGAGCGGGGTGGCGGCGGCGGTGAGGGTGGTGAGGAGGAGGAAGAGAAGGGCGAGCCCCACCTGGAGGCGGTAGGGCCTCACGTACTGCAGGATGCGGGCGAAGAGCACCCGGTCGAAGGCCTTGCTGTAGGCGTCCTCGTGCATCACCCCTCCACCTCCCGCTCCATGCGCTGGATGCGGTCCAGCTCCGCGTAGAGGCCCCCGGCTTCCAAAAGGCTCTCATGGGTGCCCTCCTCCACGATCCTCCCCCCGTCCAGGACGATGATCCAGTCGGCGTGGCGCAGGGTGGCGGTGCGGTGGGAGATGAGGAACGTGGTCTGGCGGCCGAGGACGCCCTTCAGGCCCTGGAGGATGCGGGCCTCGGTTTCGGTGTCCACGGCGCTCAAGGCATCGTCCAGGATGAGGATCTTGGGGCGTTTGGCCAGGGCGCGGGCCAGGGCCACCCGCTGGCGCTGCCCCCCGGAGAGGGTAACCCCACGCTCCCCCAAGAGGGTTTCGTAGCCCTTGGGAAAGGCGAGGATCTCCTCGTGGATGCCGGCGAGCCTGGCCGCCCACTCCACCCGCTCCCGGTCCGGCGCTTCCAAGCCGAAGGCGATGTTCTCGAAAAGGGTCTCGCTGAAGAGGAAGGGCTCCTGCGGGGCCACCCCCACCGCCTGCCGTAGAGCCGAGAGGGGGATGCGCCGGACGGAATACCCCCCCACAAAAACCTCCCCCTCCGTGGGGTCCAAAAGGCGGGGGATAAGGGCGGTGAGGAGGCTCTTGCCCGCCCCCGTGCGCCCGGTGATCCCCAGGGTCATGCCCTCGGGCACGGTGAGGGTGATGTCCTTAAGGAGCCAGCGCCCCTCCTGCCAAAGCCCCACCCCCACGAAGCGCACCTCCCCGGAGAGGTCCTCCGCCTTCAGGGGCAGGGGGTCTTCGTCGCGAAGGGCGGGCTCTTGGTCCAAAAGCTCCAAGAGGCGCTTCAGGCTGGTAAAGCCCCGCTGGTACATGGCCATCACCCAGCCCAGGCCCAGGATGGGCCAGGTGAGCTGGGCCAGGTAGGCGTTGAACTGCACCAGCTGGCCCACGGAAAGCTGCCCCTCCACCACCATCCTGCCCCCCACCCAAAGGACGAGGAGGAAGGCGAAGCCCATGAGTAAGCCCAATAGGGCGTGCATGGGCCCCTCCACCTTGGCCAGGGCCAGGCTCTTGCCCATGTAGGCCCGGTTCAGGCTCTGGAAGCGGGTGAGCATGCGGCCCTCCAGGGCGTACCCCTTCACCACCCGGATGCCGCTGAAGGCCTCCTGGGCCAGGGTGCTGATCTGGTCAAAGGCCTCCTGGGCCTCGCGGTAGCGGCGGTCGATGAGCCGGAGGAGGTAGAACATCACCCCGCCGATCAGGGGAAGGACCAGGGTCAGGTAGAAGGCCAGGCGGGCGTTTACCATATACATGGAGAGAAACGCCAAAAGCACCAGGAAGGAGAGGCGGCTCCCCATCATGATCCCCGGACCCACCATCTCCCGCACCGCGGAGAGGTCGGTGTTCAGGCGGTTCATGAGGTCGCCCACCCGGGTCTTTTGGTAAAAGCTCCGGTCCAGACGGAGCAGATGGTGGAAGAGGGCCTTCCTGAGGTCGTACTCCACCTGGCGGCTGGCCACCACCGCCAGGCGGCGCATGAAGAAGGAGAGGAGGGCGCTCACCCCGGCGGAGAGCACCAAAAAAAGGGCGTAGCGCCCATAGGGCCCCCCGTGCCCCACCGCGTCCACCCCCAGGCGCAGGAAGTAGGGGGTCAGCACAAAAAAGAAGATGGACAGGAGACCCACCAAAACGCCTAAGGTGTACCGGACCCAGTACGGGGCCAGGTAGGGCAGGAGGCGACGGAGAAGAACTGACCGACCGGTCATGCCCTAAAGTCTACCCCAACCCCGACCGCTGAAGGGGGGCTGGAGCACATCTCCTAAGGATTCGCACGCAAAGGTTGCCCCATCGGCCATAGCCGAAGCGGCGTGCTCATGGCCTCTTTGGGGCCCCCGTGGTGGCGCAAGCCACGACGGGGTGCTTAGGCCCCCTGGAGCTCCCGCTTAAGCTCCTTCACCGCCCCGCTCCAATCCTCCCCCAGGACCACCAGGCGGTGGGGCTTGCTGAGCTTCCTGGCGGCCTTGCGCAGCAGGCCGGGGATGGGCGGGCAAGCGTAGGAAACCACCAAGAGAAGCCCCCTCACCCGGCCCAGGCGGTGGAGGTAGTGGAGCATGCCCACCAGTTCCCGGTCGGTGGGAAGGTCCATGGGAAGGAGCCTATCCCCTTCCTCCCTGAGCTTCTCCGGGGGCAGGTCGGGGAAGTAGGGGATGAGCCCCTCCTGAGCCAAGGCCTCCTCCACCGCCTTGCGGAAGGATTCGTCCTCGAGGAGGTAGGGCTGGGCCACCACCCCCACGCTTCCCTGGGGGGTCTTGAGGGGTGGAAGGGGCTTCAAAAGCCCCCGCACCCGGTCCAGGGCCCGCCCCACCACCATGGGGTTTTGCGTGAGGAGGTGCCCCACCTCCGCCGCCCGGCCCAGGGTTTTGTCGGAGAGTTCGGCGGGCACCTTCAGCACCGGGGGAAGGCCTGGGAAGTAGCGGTGGAGGGTGGCCTCGAGGTCCAAAAGCCAAGGGCAAGCCCCCCCGCCCCGCTCCGACTCCACCCCCCCTTGGAGGTCGGGAAGGAGCAGGTAGTCCACCCCTTGGGCCTTCAGGGCCTCCACCTGGGCCAAAAGGCCCTGGACGGGCAGGCAGTAGGGCGGGCGCAGGTCGGGCACCACCTGCGCCCGCACCACCTCCACCTCGAGGGCCTTCAGGTAGGCCTCCCAGAACCCCAGATACCGGCGGGAAAGGAAGCCTTCGAGGACGCCCACGCGCATACGCCCTATCCTACGCCAAGGGCCTTTAAAAAGGCCAGAAGCACCTCCCGCCCCTCCCAAAGGCTTTGGGGAAGCACCCATTCCTCCGGGGTGTGGGCCCCACCCCCCCGGTACACCCCCAGGGCCAAGGCGGGGATGCCCCGTTCGATGGCGGCGCTGGCATCGGTGGAACCCGGCTGGAACTGGGGCCTTTCTCCGATCTTGGCCAGCGCCACCTCCGCCGCTTGCAGAAGCCTGGGCGTGGCGGTGCTCCCCGCAGGCCTCCTTCCCAGGACCTCCAGGGAAACCCCCACCCCGTGGAACCGGGCCGCCTCCTCCAGAACCTCCTGGGCCTTGTGGTAGAGGGTGCGAAGGGCCCCCTCCTCCAAAGCGCGGATCTCCAGCAGGGCCGAGGCCTCCTTGGGTATGGCGTTTACCGCCTCGCCCCCCCGGAGACCGCTGGCGTTCAGGCTAGCCTCACCCCCCACCTCCTTGAAAAGGGTGTGCAACCGGGAAAGCCCCTCCGCTAGGGCAAACACGGGATTGGGGGTCCCCCTGTCCCCCCAGGCGTGGCCCCCCCGACCCAGAAAGGTGATTCGGAAACGGACCGAGCCTAAAGCCCGGTCCACCACCCCCGGCAGGTACCCATCCACCGCCACCACCACCTCAGGAGCCAGGGTTTCCACCAGGGCCCGGGCCCCCTTGAGGTTCCCCAGACCCTCCTCCCCCACGGTGAAGCCCCGCACCACCCCGGGCATCTCCGGTAAGGAGAGGAGGACCGCCACCCCGCCCGAGTTGTCCCCTACCCCCGGCCCGTAGAGCCGCCCTCCCGCCCGCCGAAGGGGGGCCGGGGGAAGCACGGTGTCCAGATGGGCCAGGAGGAGCACCCGCCCCTCCCCGGCCCAAACGTTGCCCAGGCCATCCCGCTGCGCTTTGGGCAGGCGGGAGGCCACGTAAGCCCCCCGGGCCTCCTCCCCGGCCAGGGGAGCCAGCTCCAGGAGCAACCGCACCGGGTCCACTACTCTTCCGGCTCAGGCTGGGCCAGCCCCTCGCGAATGGCGTAGAGGGCCGCCTGGGTGCGGTTGTTCAGGTGAAGCTTCTGGAAAATCTCGGAAAGGCGGTTGCGCACGGTCTTTTCAGAAAGCTGGAGCTCGGCGGCGATCTCCAGGTTGGTGTAGCCTTGGGCCACCAGCTTGAGGATCTGGATCTCCCTCTCGGAAAGCTCCGCATGGAGGGGGGCGCTGGACTCCTTTTTGGCCCGGAAATCCTGGATGATGCGCCCGGCCAGCTCCGCGTCCAAAAGCACCTCCCCCGCGTGCACCCGGCGGATGGCCCCGATGAGCTCGCTGGCGTCCGTGTCCTTGAGAAGGTAGCCCCTGGCCCCCGCCTTCACCGCCTCAAACACGTAGGCGTCCTGGCGGTACATGGTGAGGATGATCACCTTGGCCTCCGGCCACTCCTTGAGGATGGCCTGGGTGGCCTGCACCCCGTCCAGGTTCGGCATCTGGATGTCCATGAGGATCACGTCCGGCTTGGCCTCGAGGGCATGCCTTAATGCCTCCCAACCGTCCTTGGCCTCCCCCACCACCCGAAAATCCCCTTCCGCCTCCAAAAGGCTTTTGAGCCCCTGGCGGAAGAGGGCATGGTCGTCCGCTAACAGTACCCGAATCACCCCTCCATCTTAGCGCTGGTGGGCTTGGTGTAGGGTGAAAGGGTGAAGGTTCTCACCGTGGAGAAGCTGGTGCCGGGGGGCTATGGCCTCGCCCGCACCGAGGAAGGAACCGTCCTCATCAAGGGGGCCCTGCCGGGGGAGGTGGTGCGGGGAAAACCTGTGCGCCGCAAGGGAACCCTTTTCCTGGAGGAGGTGGAGGTGCTCACCCCCCCCCCCCCCCCCCCCCCCCCCCCCCCCCCCCCCCCCCCCCCCCCCCCCCCCCCCCCCCCCAANTCCCGCCGACCTGCCCCTGGCCTACGAAAGCCAGCTTCCCCTGAAGGAGGGCCTGGTGCAAGACGCCCTCATGCGCATCGCTAGGCTTCCCTTCCCCTTGGCCCCCATCCACCCCTCCCCCAGGCCCCTGGGCTACCGCACCGCCGCCCAGTACGCCCGCCACCCCCTGGGAGGCCTGGCCTACCGCCTCCCGGAAAGCCACGCCCTGGTGCGGGTGGAGGAGGATCCCCTGGTGGCCGAGCCCTTGGCCTGGGCCCTGAGGGTCCTTTCCACCTGGCCCCTGCCCGTGGAGGAGGTGGCCTTAAGGGGAAGCCTCCTGGAAGGGAGGGTTCTCCTCGGGCTCATCGGGGGAAGCCCCGAGGCCCTGAAGCGCCCCGCCAAGGCCCTGGTGCGGGAGGGCTTCGCCGGGGTGGTCTGGGCCGAGCCCTCGGAGAAGGGCCGCTTCCGGGGAAGGGTGAGGCCCCTTTATGGCGAAAGAACCCTCCTGGAGCGCTTTGGCCCCCTCACCGCCAGCGTGAGCGTGGAGAGCTTCAGCCAGGTGAACCCCTTGGCGGCGGGGGAGCTTCTGGAAGAGGCCCAAGGGCTGGTGCAAGGAGGCGGGCGGGCCTTAGAGCTCTATGCGGGCAGCGGTCTCCTCTCCCTCCTCCTCGCCCCCCGCTACGGGGAGGTGGTGGCGGTGGAGATCAGCAAGGAGGCGGTGCGCCGGGGCGAGGCGGACCGGAAGCGGCTGGGCGTGGAAAACGTGCGCTTCCACCGCGGGGACGCCAAGGAAGCGGCCCAGCTCGGGGCCTTTGACCTGGTGGTCCTGGACCCGCCCCGGTCCGGCCTCTCCCCGGAGGTGCGCCGCTACCTCCTGGAATCGCGCCCCCGGGAGGTCCTCTACATCGCCTGCGACCCCGCCACCTGGGCCCGGGACGTGGGGGAGCTCTCCCGGGGAGGCTATGAGCTGGCCTTCGCCCGCCCCTACGACTTCTTCCCCTTCACCCACCACGTGGAGGTGCTCTCCCTTCTGCGCCTAGGGTAGGGGAAGGCCGGAGAAGAAGGGCGCAGGGTCCACGGGCACCCCCCTAAGGCGCACCTCCAGGTGCAGGTGGGGGCCCGTGGAAAGCCCCGTGCTCCCCAAACGCCCCAGCACCTGCCCAGGCCGCACCTCCTCCCCCACCCGCACCTGCCGTGAAGCAAGGTGCCAGTACCCGGTGCAAAGCCCCATCCCGTGGGCTACCACCACCGCCTCCCCCCGCACCTTGAGCCTTTCCGAGAGGACCACTACCCCCGCGGCCACCGCCCGCACCGGGGTGCCCAGGGGAGCGGCGAAGTCCAGGCCCTCGTGGTAGGAGGTGAAGAGGGTGCCGTACCGGCGGCGGGTGCCGAAGGCGCTGGTGGTGCGCCCCCCCTCGAGGGGGCGGACGAAAGCCCCCCAGAAGCGGAGGGGCCCTTCCTGGGAGCAGGCGGCCACCACCCGCTCCCGCTCCGCCTTCAGGCCGGGGTCCTGGAGGAGGCCCTCCAAGGTAGGGGAAAGGGCGAGGGTTTCCTGGCCGTACCCCCCGGGGACCACCCGCAGGGGAAGAACCACCTCCTCCCCCTCCAGGTGCAGGCGCAAGGGGTACTCCCCTGGCCCCTGCAAGGCCCCCACCGCCAGGAGGGCCCAAAGCCCCTCCTCCCCGGGCCAAAGGGGGTAGCGCACCCCCAAGAACTCCGCCCACCCCTCCCGGTAGCCAGCCACCCGCAGGCCGAAGGCCCGTCCCTGGACCGGGGGCGCATACCAGAGCCTCCCCCTGGGCAGGGGTACCTCCTCCCCCGGGCGCACCCGCAAGACCTGCCCCGCCCGGATGCGGTTGGGGTCGGAAAGCCCGTTGAGGCGGGCCAGGGCCTCCACCGTGGTGCCGTAGCGGCGGGCGATGGAAAAAAGCGTCTCCCCGGGGGCTACGGTGTGGGTCTGGGCCAGGGCGGAAAGGGCCAAAAGCCAAAGGGCCAGCAGCCAGCGCATGGGCTTATCCTAGGGGGAAAGGAGCCCCTATGGTGCTGATCCTGAACGGTCCCAACCTGAACCTCCTGGGCCAGCGGGAGCCGGAGGTGTACGGCCGGACAACCCTAGAGGAGCTCGAGGCCCTCTGCGAGGCCTGGGGAGCGGAACTGGGCCTGGGGATGGCCTTCCGCCAGACCAACTACGAGGGCCAGCTCATCGAGTGGGTGCAGCAGGCCCACCGGGAGGGGTTTTTGGCCATCGTGCTCAACCCCGGGGCCCTCACCCACTACTCCTACGCCCTCCTGGACGCCATCAGGGCCCAGCCCCTCCCCGTGGTGGAGGTGCACCTCACCAACCTCCACGCCCGGGAGCCCTTCCGCCAGCACTCGGTGACGGCGGGAGCCTGCCGAGGGCTCATCTCCGGCTTCGGCCCCCTCTCCTACAAGCTGGCCCTCACCTACCTGGCGGAGGTCTTGGAGGTGGGGCCACCCTAACTGCCGCAGCGCTATAGTGGCTATCCGAAAGGATAGCGAGGGGTTTGCTATACTGATAAGAGGCGTCTCAACGCCCCGAGGAGCGCTATGTCCCAGGTTCTGCCCGTAGAGATCACCGAGGAGCTAAAACAGAGTTTCATCAACTACGCCATGTCCGTCATCGTGGACCGGGCCCTCCCAGACGTGCGGGATGGGCTGAAGCCGGTCCAGCGGCGCATCCTCTATGGTGCCCACCAGGAGGGGGTGCTCCCGAGCCGCAAGCACGTGAAGAGCGCCAAGATCGTAGGCGAGGTCATGGGCAAGTACCACCCCCACGGGGATGCGGCCATCTACGACGCCCTCGCCCGTCTGGCCCAGCCCTGGAACCTGCGCTACCCCCTCATGGACGGCCAGGGGAACTTCGGCTCCATCGATGGCGACCCTCCCGCCGCCCAGCGCTACACCGAGGCCCGCCTCTCCCCCCTAGGGGCGGAGATGCTCCTGGACATCGACAAGGAAACCGTAGACTTCCGCCCCAACTACGACGGCTCCCTCAAGGAGCCCGAGGTGCTCCCCGCCGCCATCCCCAACCTCCTGGTGAACGGCGCCAGCGGCATCGCCGTGGGCATGGCCACCAGCCTCCCGCCCCACAACCTCAAGGAGGTGGTGGACGCCCTGGTGGCCATGATCGACAACCCGGGGATCACCCTGGAAGAGGTCATGCGCCACCTCCCGGGCCCCGACTTCCCCACCGGGGGAAGGCTCTCCAAGAGGGGGATCCGGGAGGCCTACGCCACGGGCCGGGGAAGCCTCAAGGTCCGGGCCAAGGTGCGCATAGAGGAAAAGGGCCAGCGCCCCATGCTGGTGGTCACGGAGATCCCCTACCAGGTCAACAAGGCGAGCCTCATTGCCCAGATCGCCGCCCTGGTCAAGGCCAAGAAGATCGAGGACATCGTGGCCCTACGGGACGAGTCCGACCGCCAGGGCCTAAGGATCGCCATCGAGCTCAAGCGGGGGGCCAACCCCCAGGTGGTCCTGAACCAGCTCTACAAGCACACCGCCCTGCAGACCTCCTTCACGGTGAACCTCCTGGCCATCGCCCACGGGGAGCCCAAGGTTCTCCCCCTCCTGGAGCTCATGCGCCACTACCTGGACCACCGCAAGGAGGTGGTGCGGCGCCGGAGCCTCTTTGAACTCAAGAAGGCCCAGGAGCGGGCCCACGTGCTGGAAGGCCTCCTCATCGCCCTGGACCACATCGACGAGGTCATCGCCCTCATCCGCGCCTCCGAGGACGCAACCCAGGCGCGCCAAGGGCTCATGGAGCGCTTCGGCCTCTCCGAGGTCCAGGCCCAGGCCATCCTGGACATGCGCCTGCAGCGCCTGGTAGCCCTGGAGCGGGAGAAGCTCTTGGAGGAGTACCGGGGGCTCATGGAGGAGATCGCCCGGCTCAAGGCCATCCTCGAGGACGAGACCCGCCTCTGGGGCGAGGTGAAAAGGGACCTCCTGCGGGTGAAGGAGAAGTACGGGGACGAGCGGCGCACCCTCATCACCGAGTTTGAGGAGAGCTTCAACCCCGAAGACCTCATCGAGGACGAGCCCATGGTCATCACCCTCACCGCCCAGGGCTTCCTGAAGCGCCTCCCCCTGGAAAGCTACCGGGCCCAGGGGAGGGGGGGTAAAGGCCTGGTGGCGGGGAAGACGAAGGAGGAGGACCAGGCCACCGAGGTCTTCGTGGCCGACGCCCACGACGATCTCCTCCTCTTCACCAACCGGGGCCGGGTGTACCGCCTCAAGGTCTACGACCTCCCGGAGATGGGCCGCCAGGCCCGGGGGGTGCACGTGAAGACCCTCCTGCCCCTCACGGAGGAGGAAGAGGTGGCCGCCCTCCTCTCCGTGCGGGGCTTGGACGGGGAGGGCTACCTGGTCTTCGTCACCGAGCGGGGCCTGGTGAAGCGCACCGCCCTAAGGGAGTACCAGAACCTGGGCGCCGCCGGCCTCATCGCCATAAGGCTCCAGGAGGGAGACCGCCTCATCGGGGTGGCCCTCTCCGACCCCGAGGACGAGGCCCTCCTGGCCACCCAGGAAGGCCAAGCCATCCGCTTCCCCCTGGAGGAGGTGCGGGCCACCGGTCGGGACAGCCAGGGGGTGGTGGGCATCCGCTTCAAGCGGCCAGGGGACCGGGTGGTCTCCCTGGTGACAGTGAAGCCAGGGGAAATGGTGGACCTTCTCTCCGTGAGCACCCGGGGCTACGGCAAGCGCACCCCCCTCGCCGAGTACCCCCTGCAGGGCCGAGGGGGCATGGGGGTGATCACCTACGCCGTTTCCATGAAGGTGGGCCGGCTGGCCGCCCTCCTCAAGGTCCGGGGGACGGAAGACCTGTTGGTGCTCTCCAAGAAGGGGCTCGCCATCCGCACCCCCGTGGCGGAGATCCGCCAGTACTCCCGGGCCACCGCCGGGGTCAAGGTGATGAACCTCCCTGAAGACGACGAGGTGGCCAGCGCCTTCGCCGTGGAGGAGGAAAAGTAGATGGAGGAGGTGGTCCTCATCACCGCACCCAGCGAGGAGGTGGGCCGTACCCTGGCCAAGGCCCTGGTGGAGGAGCGCCTGGCCGCCTGCGTGAACCTGGTGCCGGGCCTCACCTCCGTCTACCGCTGGCAGGGGGAGGTGGTGGAGGACAGGGAGGTGCTCCTCATCGTCAAGACCACCACCTTCGCCTTCCCGAGGCTGAAGGAGCGGGTGCTCGCTCTCCACCCCTACTCGGTGCCCGAGATCCTCGCCCTCCCCATCGCCGAGGGGCACGGCCCCTACCTGGACTGGCTCCGGGAGAACGTGGGATGACGGAGGACATGCTGGACTTCCTCCGGTCCCTGCACCGGGCGGGGGCCCGCTTCCTGGTCATCGGGGGCTATGCCCTGGCCTTCCTGGGCCGTCCCCGGTTCACCAAGGACCTGGACCTCTGGGTGGACGCCCAGGAGGCGGACAAGGTTCTCGCCGCCATCCGGGATTTCTTCGGCGGGGATGATCTGGGGCTAAAGGAAGAGGATCTGGCCACCCCAGGGGTGGTCCAGCTGGGCTACGCCCCCAACCGCATCGACTTGGTCATCCTGGAAACCCCACCCTTCGGGGAGGCCTTCGCCCGGGCCCTGGAGCGGGAGGTGGGCGGCGTGAAGGTTTACGTGGTCCACCCCGAGGACCTGAAGGCCCTGAAACGGGCTTTCGGTCGGCCTGTGGACCTCCGCGACCTGGAGGAGCTATGAGGACCATCCGGCCCGTGGCCCGGCGCTTTCCCTTGGACCTCCCCCCCGACGACCGCCGGGAGTGGGCGAAGGTGCCGCTGGAAGAACGCCTGCGCGCGGTCTGGGAGATGGCCCTCTTCTGGGCGGAGCTGGAACGGGAGGCGGCCAAGGCGCGGGGCGAAGAGCCGGAGGTGGCCACCGAGCGCCTCCTCCCCGTGGCCCGGAGGCGCCCCCTGGGGAAAGGGTAGCCCCGACAGCATTTTTGCAACCCTAAGGTTTACAAAATGCCCGGGGCCGTGCTAGCCTGGGGGCAAGGAGGCATGCCATGACCCAGGCCCGCGAAACCGTGAGCTTCAAGCCCGGTGAGGTGATCCTTTACCCAGGTGTCCCCGGACCCAGGGACCGGGTCTTTCGCGTCCTCCAGGGCTTGGTGCGCCTCGAGGCGGTGGACGAGGAAGGCAACGCCCTCACCCTGCGCCTGGTGCGCCCCGGCGGGTACTTTGGCGAGGAGGCCCTCTCCGGCCAGGAACGGCGCTACTTCGCCGAGGCGGTCACCGAGGTGGTGGCCGAGGTCTTGCCCAAAGACCCCCACCCGGAGGACGCACGGGAGGTCTTGGCCAGCCTCTCCCAAGCCCTGGCCGAGGCCTACCGCCGCATCGAGCGCCTGGCCACGCAAAGGCTCAAGAACCGCATGGCCGCCGCCCTTCTGGAGCTGGCGGAAACCCCCTTGGCCAAGGAAGAGGAGGGGCAGCTGGTCCTCCGGGCCACCCACGACGAGCTGGCGGCGGCGGTGGGCAGCGTGCGGGAAACCGTCACCAAGGTCATCGGGGAACTGGCCCGGGAGGGGTACATCCGCTCGGGCTACGGCAAGATTGTCCTCAAGGACATCAAGGGCCTTATGGGGCTGGCCCAAAGCCGGGGCGACGGACGCTAAGCACCCGCACGCAAAGGTGCCCCATCGGCCAAGACCAAAGCGGCTTACTTATCGCCTCTTTGGGCCCCCGTCGTGGCTTGCGCCACGACGGGGTGCTTAGGACGGACGAAAGACGGCGGCTCTATCCCCTAAACTGGTACCCATGCGGCTGCGCCAACGGCTGTTCAGCGGCCTCATCACCCTCCTACCCCTTTTGGTTACCCTCTACTTTCTGGGGTGGGTCTATACCTATTCCGGGGGATACATCCAGGGCTTCCTCCGCCTCCTGGGCCTCGAGGTGCCCCGGACCTACCAGGTGGCGCTTCCCTTCGTAGGCCTCCTTCTGGCCCTCACCCTCGTCTACTTGGTCGGCGTTCTGGCGGAGAACTACCTGGGCCGGAGGCTCATCCACTCCCTGGAGCGCTCCCTCTTGCTCCTGCCCATTGTCCGCGACATCTACAAGGCGGTGCAGCAGATCGCCCACACCCTCTTCGGGCAGAAGGAGGTGAAGTTCAGCCGGGCAGCGGTCATCGAGTACCCTAGGAAGGGGCTTTACACCCTTTGCTTCGTGGTCCAGCCTGTGGGGCATCGCCTGCCTCCCCTGCCCGAGGGGTATACCGCCGTCTTGGTCCCCACCAGCCCGGTGCCCGCCAGCGGCATGGTGATCCTGGTGCCCAGCGAGGAGGTCATCCCCTTGGAGATCAGCGTGGAAGAAGCCCTGAAGTACGTGGTCTCCGCGGGCTTCCTCCTGCCAGAGAAACCTTCAGAGCCCTTAACCTCCCTCCCACAAAGGGCCTAGAGCCCCCTCTAGAATGGGAAGATGATGCGCCCCCTTGCCCTCCTTGTCCTCCTGGGCCTGGCCCTGGCGGCCCTGCCCCCCCTGCTCGGACCCAGCCTGCCCCCGGGCACGGAGCTCAGGCTCCTCTCCCAGGACCTGCGCACCCTCCACGGGGCCTGGCGGGTGGAGGGGAAAAGGCTACTCCCCCTTTCTCCCCCCGTGCCCCCCAAGGTGGGCCAGGAGGTGCAGCTCCTCCTGGTCCTTCCCGGGGAAAGGCCCCGCCCCTTCCCCGGGGTGGCCGACCGGGGGGACGTGCTCTTGGTGCAAGACCGGGAGCGGGTGAGCCTCCTCAAGCTCCTCAAGGAGGTCTACGGCCTCACCCCTCCGGAAAGGCTCTGGCCATGAAGCGCATTCTGCTGATTGAGGACGACCCCGAGGTCGCCCGCCTGGTGGAGCTGGAGCTCAAGGAGGCGGGCTTCCAGGTGGACTGGGCCAAAAGCGGCATGGAAGGCCTGGTCAAGCACCGCGAACGGAAGCCTGATCTGGTAGTCCTGGACCTCGGCCTCCCCGACCTGGACGGGGCCGAGGTGGCCCGGCGCATCCGCGCCACCGACGACACCCCCATCCTGGTCCTCACCGCTCAGGACGCGGTGGAGCGCAAGGTCGGCCTGCTTTCCGACGGGGCCGACGACTACCTGGTGAAGCCCTTCCACCCCGCGGAGCTTCTGGCCCGCATTCAGGTCCAGCTCCGCCACCGGGAGGGGAGCGAGGTCCTAAGCGTGGGCAGGCTGGAGCTTTACCCCAAGCGGCGGCAGGTCTTCTTTGGGGAAGAGGAGGTGCGGCTCTCCCCCAAGGAGTTTGAGCTCCTCCACCTCCTCATGAGCCGTCCAGGAAGGGTTTTCCCCCGCCAGGAAATAGAGGAAAAGGTGTGGGGCAAGCCCCTGGGCCGGGACTCCAACGTCCTGGATGTGCACGTGGCCAACCTCCGGGCCAAGCTGCGGGAGGCGGGGGCCTACGGCTACCTGCGCACGGTGCGGGGCCTGGGCTACGCGGTGCGCCCCGGAAGGGGTGAGGAAGACACCTAGCCTAGCCCATGTCCTTCCGGTTTAGACTCTTCCTCTCCTTCAGCCTGCTCTGGCTCCTTTTCCTGGTGGGGGCCTTGTACCTGGCGGGTAGGGGGGTGGAAAAGGCCTTGAGGGGCCACCTCGAGGCCACCCTCTTGGAGGACGCAAAGCGGGCGGCGGAGGCTTACCGCAAGGGCCAGACGGGCACCCTCCTCACCACCGGCGGGGTCTACCTGCACCTCTACGCGGAAGACGGGGTGCCTTTGCTCCTCACCCGGGAGGACCACCGCCTGCCCCAGGAAGCCCTCCGCGGAGTAGGGGAAACCCCCAAGGCCTCGTGGCAGAAGGGCTTCGCCGCCGCCTTGGCGCGCACCCCTTTGGGCCTCCTCGCCCTCACCCAGGACACCGCTTCCATTGAGCTGGCCCTTTCCGCCCTGCGCCAAGCCCTCCTGGAGGCCTTCTTCCTCCTCTTCCCCCTAGGGGTCCTCCTGGTCTACCTCACCGCCCGCCTGGCGGCCTCGCCCCTGGAACGGGCGGCCCGGGAGATCGCGGGGCGAAGCCCCGAGCGCCTGGACCCCGTGCCCCTCCGCCTCCCCAAGGACGAGTTCGGTCGCATGGTGGAGGCGGTGAATGGCCTCCTCATGGCCCTCAAGGAGGCCAAGGAGAAGGAGCAGGCTTTCTTGGCCGAGGCCAGCCACGAGCTCAGAACCCCCCTCACCGTCCTCCTGGGCCACCTGGACCGCCTAGGGCGGAACCCTTTGGACCGGGAAGCCCTGGCCACCGCCCGCACCACTGCCGAGAGGATGCGCCGCCTAGTGGAGGACCTCCTGGCCTTGGCCCGGGGGGAGGCGGAGCGCACCCTGAACCCCCACATCGTGGACCTGAAGGCTCTGGCGGAAGAGGCCGCCAAGGAGTACGGGGTGGCCTTCCAGGGGGAGGCCCTCGAGGTCTTGGGGGATCCCGACCGCCTCCTGCAGATGCTCCGTAACCTCATTGCCAACGGGGTGCGGGCCGCAGGGAAGGAGGGGGTGGAGGTGCGCCTCCTGCGGGAAGGCCCCTATGCCCTTTTGGCGGTGGAAGACCGCGGCCCCGGCATCCCCCAAGACCTCCTCCCCCACCTCTTCCAGCGCTTCGCCCGCGGACCGGGAGGGGGCACAGGGCTCGGATTGGCCATCGCCCAGGCCATCGCCCGGGCCCACGGGGGGGAGATCCTCGTGGAAAGCCGCCCCGGCCGCACGGTCTTCCGGGTGCGCCTGCCCCTCCTTGCGTGGGAGGAAGAGGAGGCCTAGACCCCCTTCCAGGCAGAACCTCGGGGTATGCTAAGGCGCAAATGCGCGTGGCCCTCTTCATCACCTGCCTGGCGGACCAGTTCTACGCGGAGGCCGGGGTGGCGGCGGTCAGGCTCCTCCGGGCCCTGGGGGTGGAGGTGGATTTCCCCGAAGGCCAGACCTGCTGCGGCCAGCCCGCCTTCAACGCCGGCCACTGGGGCGAGGCCAGGGCCCTGGCCCGGCGCACTATAGATATTTTCCAAGACGCAGAGTACGTGGTCTTGCCCTCGGGGAGCTGCACCAGCATGGTAAAAAACCACTACCCCGAGCTCCTTCCCGGGAACAGGGAAGCCCTAGCCCTCTCAGGAAAGACCTATGAACTCTCGCAATTCTTGGTGCAGGTCCTGGGGGTGGAAAAGCTGGGGGAAGGGCTTAAGGGCAGGCGGGTGGCCTACCACCACGGCTGCCACGCCCTGAGGGAGCTTGGGGTGAAGGAGGAGCCCCTCCTCCTGCTGCAAAACGCCGGGGCCGAGCTCCTCCCCTGGGAGGCGGCGGAGGAGTGCTGCGGCTTTGGAGGGCTCTTCTCCGTGAAGCTCCCCGAGGTCTCCCTAGCCATGGCCAGCCGCAAGGTGGCCACCTTGCCCCAGGCGGAGGTCCTCACCTCCACGGACGCAGGCTGCCTCTTGCACCTGGCAGGCAGGTTGGGCCGGCTGGGAAGGCCCTTACGGGTGGCCCCCCTAGCCACCCTGCTCTGGGAGGCGTATGCGGGTCAAAGCTAAGCTCTACCCCAAGGAAGCGGCAAGGCTCCTCCAGGAGAAGCCCTCAGTGCGGGCCTCCGTCACTGGGGCCACCCTCCACTTTGAACGGAACCGCCTCCGGGCCTACGGCGAGATCGACGCCGAGGCCTGGCGCGAGCGGGCCAGGCGCATCAAGGACCACGTGCTCACCCACCTGGACCACTACCTGGAGCTGGCGGAAAAGCGGCTTCGGGAAAATGGGGTGCAGGTCCACTGGGCCGAGGGGCCGGAGGAGGCCCACCGGCTCCTGCGGGAAGTGGTGGCCCGGCACGGGGTGAAGCGGGCGGTGAAGGCTAAGAGCATGCTCACCGAAGAGCTTGGGGTGAACCCCCTCCTGGAGTCCCTGGGGGTAGAGGTATACGAGACCGACCTGGGGGAGTACCTCATCCAGCTCCTGGGGGAACCCCCAAGCCACATCGTGGGCCCGGCCATCCACCTCTCCCTACCGGAGATCCAAAGGCTCTTCCACGACCGCTTCGGCACCCCCCTGGACGCCGCTCCCGAGGCCCTGGCCCAGGTGGCGAGAGGGGTCTTGAGGGAGGCCTTCCTCACCGCGGAACTGGGCATCAGCGGGGCCAACTTTCTGGTGGCGGAGACGGGCACCTTGGCCGTCATGGAGAACGAGGGGAACATCAGGCTTTCCACCAGCCTCCCCCGGGTCCACGTGGCCTTCGTGGGGATTGAGAAGCTCCTTCCCCGCTTCCAGGACCTGGCCCTCTTCCTTCCCCTCACCGCACGGGCGGCCACGGGGCAACGCCTGGCCACCTTTGTTTCCCTCATCCAAGGCTCCGCCCAGCCGGGGGAGGAAGGCCCTGAGGAGGTGCACGTGGTCCTGGTGGACCACGGGCGCACCGCCCTTCTGGCGGACCCTGAGGCCTGGGAGGTGCTAAGGTGCGTGCGCTGCGGGGCCTGCCTCAACGCCTGCCCCGTCTACCGCCAGACGGGGGGCCACCCCTACGGCTACGTCTACTCGGGCCCCATCGGGGCGGTGCTGGACCCCGGGCTTTTGGGCCTGGAGGAGGCCCACCCCCTTCCCCATGCCTCCACCCTCTGCGGGGCCTGCCAGGAGGCTTGTCCGGTGAAGATCCCCATTCCCAAGCTCCTCCTCGCCTGGCGGCACCGGGCGGTGGAGCAGGGCCTGGCCCCCACCTGGGAGAAGGGGGCCATGCGGGCCTTCGCCCAGGTGATGGGCAGCCCCGCCCTCTACCGCCTCTTCTCCAAGGCCCTAAGGGGCCTTCCCCTACCCCAGGCCCTCCAGGATCACCTCCCCCTGCTCCGGGCTTGGACGGAAGGGCGGGGGCCCCTCAAGCCCAGCCCCAGGCCCTTCCACGAGCTGTGGCGGGAGATCAAGGAGGAAACCCATGGAGGTTAGAGCCCGAATCCTCGCCCGCATCCGCAAGGCCCTGAAGGAGCGCCCCAAGGCCCTTCTTCCCGAACACCCCCACCTGCGCCTTGGGGAAGAACCCCTGGACCTCTTCCTGAGGCGCCTGGCCGAGAACGGGGCCGAGGGCCACCTCCTGAACCAGGAAGGAGCGGTGGGGCTCCTGAAGGAGCTGGCCCACGGCCTCCCCGGGGTGGCCTACGGTAAGGGGGTACCCACCTCCTTCCGCCTTTTCCCCGAGCTTCCCCCGGAGGCGGCACCCCTCGGGGTTTCCTGGGCGCTTTTCGCCGTGGCGGAGACCTGCACCCTAGCCCTCTCCTCCGAGGACGGGCGAAAGGCCCAGCTCCTTCCCCCCACCCACCTGGTCCTGGTGGAGCGGGAGCGGGTCTACTCCACCCTTTTGGAGGCTTTCTCCGAACAGAAGGCCCTTCCCAGCGCTTTGGGCCTCCACTCCGGTCCCTCCAAGAGCGCGGACATCGGCCAGGTGATGGTGAAGGGGGTCCATGGGCCCGGAAGGCTGGTGGTGGCCGTCCTCACCTGAGGTCGTAGGCCGAAGGCGGGGCGAGGCGGCGCAGGTTGAGGCGCCACCCCCCTTCCTCCCGCACCAGGGGAGGCCACCACACGAAGTTGGCCCGCCCGGCGATGGCTTCCTGGGGCACGGGACCGAAGGTGCGGGAGTCCTCCGAGCCGCCTAAGGTGCGGTTGTCCCCCATGACGAAGTAGTAGCCCTTCTTCAGGCGGATGCGCCCCACCTCGCAGGCCTCCGTGAGGCGGCTTCTCCCCAGAACGTCGGGCGAAGGGGGAAGGAGCATCTCCTTGAGGGGCTTGAGGTAGGCGGGGAGAAGCTCCACGGGGAAATCCCCCTGCTGGGTGATGATGCGGGTCATGCGCCCGTCCTTGTAGCAGACCCCGGGAAAGGAGTCGGGCCAGGGGGAGATGTGGTCGGTGATGTGGGTTTCGGAAAGGGGCACACCGTTCACGTGCACCACCCCCCGCTCCACATAGACCTCATCCCCAGGAACCGCCACGATGCGCTTGATGAAGAAGGCGCGGAAGCTGAAGCCCAAGACGGGGAAGCGGGCCGTGGCGTAGGGGGTGCCCTCTGGGGGCTTCAGGATGGCGATCTCCCCCCGCCGCCACTCCGAAAGGCCAAAGCGCACCAGCCAGGTCTCCCACTTGGGCACCAGGACCCGCTCCCCGTTCTTCAGGGTGGGGAACATGCTCTGCCCCACCACCCCCACGGTGGTGAAGACGAAGGTGGTGACCAGAAAGGCCACCAGAAGAGCCTCCCCCACCTGCCGGAACCACTCCTTGAAAAGATACTCCCAAAAAGCCTTCATACCCCTCCTACTCTACCCGCTAACACCTGCTTGGCCGCCTGGCGACCCGCCTCCACGATTTCCTCCAGGCGGCGAAAGTCCTCGAGGCCCACCCCGGGAAGGCTGGGCCGCACGTACACCTCGGGGGCGTACAGGGTGAGGCGCACCGACGTGAGGTGAAGCTGCATGAGGTCCACAGCCCGGCGGGCCAGGGCTAAGAGCCCCTTTGGGGTTCCGTCCGCCGTGCGCTCGGGGGTCACGTCCACCGCGTAGACCTCTGTGGCCCCGAGGAGCCTGGCTGCGTCCACGGGCAGGTTGTCCAACACCCCGCCGTCAAAGAGGAGCCGCCCCTCCCGCTCCACGGGGGCCAGGAGGCCGGGGTAGGCCGCAGAGGCCAAAACGGCGCTGGGGAGGTCCCCCTGCGTGAGGAAAAGGAGCCTCCCCGAAACCACGTCCACCGCAGTGACCGCCAGGGGACGTTCGAGGTCGGCAAAGCTTGGGGGCAGGTGCTCCGCCAAAAAGTCCTTTAGCTTCCTGCGGGAAAAAATGCCTTCCCGGGGAGAAAGTCCCAAGAGGCCAAGCCAGGGGGTTTTGCGGGCGATGGCCAGCATCTCCTCCGGGGTCTTCCCCGCGGCGAAGAGGGCCCCCACGATGGCGCCCATGCTGCTACCCGCCACCACCTGGAAGTCCAACCCCGCCTCCAGGAAGACCTCGAGGGCCCCAATATGGGCAAGCCCCCTGGCCCCACCGCCGGAAAGCGCCAAGCCGCGCACGGGAAAATCCTAACGGCTTCCGGGTGAAAGAGGTGAGGGACGGGTATAGTGAAGGCGGTGAGCCTGGCCGGGAAAACCCTCCGCCAAAGGTACCGGGTGGTGCGCCCCTTGGGGCAGGGAGCCCTGGCCACCGTCTACCTGGCCTTTGACCGCTTCGGCACCCCCTACGCCCTCAAGCTCTTCCCCAAGGGGGCCGAGGCCAGGCGCAACCGGGAGTTCTGGGTGGGCCAGCGCCTCGCCCACCCCAACCTGAACCCGGTGCTGGAAAGCCTGGACCTGGACGAAGGCCCAGCCCTCCTCCTGGCCTACGCCCCGGGAGAGGAGATGGGCCGCTGGATGCTCCGCCGTCCCGGACGGGAGCGAGCCCTCTTCGTCTTCCGCCAGCTCCTCCAGGCCCTCGCCCACATGCACGGCAAGGGCCTCGTGCACCGGGACGTGAAGCCGGAAAACATCATCGTGGCAGGCACAGACGAGGCCCGGCTGGTGGACTTTGACCTGTCGGGGCCCGCCCTGGAAGCCTTCAAGAAGCCCCTGCGGGTGGGCACCCTCCCCTACCTGGCCCCGGAGCAGGTCCTGGGGCAAAGCCCCGGCCCCGAAGCGGACGTGTACGCCGCGGGGGTCATCCTCTACTGGATCCTGGCCGGGGAGCATCCCTTTGTGGGAGAGCCGGAAGAGGTCCTCCTGGGGCATCTGCGGGGGGAGGTACCCCCCATCCCGGGCCTCGAGGCCCCAGTGGAAGCCTTCCTCAGGCGGCTTTTGGCCAAGCGCCCCGAGGAGCGCTTCCCCAGCGCAGAGGCCGCCCTCGAGGCCCTTCCCTTTTAGACCCCTAGCGGGCGTAGGCCCCGTTGGCCAAAAAGGTGAGCACCCCCGCCAAAAGCCCTTGGGCCACCTTTTCCCGGTAGGCGGGGTCGGCCAGGTTCCGCCCCTCCACCGGGTGGTCCCCAAACCCGATCTCCACCAGCACCGCGGGCACCTTGGCGTAGCGCAGAACAAAGAAATCCCCCGGAAAAGCCCCCCGGTAAGGGCTGCCGGTGGTCTGGGAGAGGTGGCGGCCCAGGGTTTCCGCTAGACGCTGGCCGTAGCGCTGGTTGGCCTGGGCTACGATGTCCGAAAGGATGCGTTCCGCCACACTCTGGGCCTCCTGGGTGAGGCGCTTGCCCAGCTCTCCTCCCCCGTTCTCCCGGATCACCTGGGCCAGGACTCGAGGGTCCTGAGCCCGACCGAAGTAAAAAACCTCCACCCCGCGGGCGGTGCGGGTGGAAGAGGCGTTCACATGTATGGAAACAAAGAGGTTCACTTGGGAACTGTCGGCCAACGAAGCCCGACGGGAAAGGTCCTCTCGCTTGTCCGGGGATAGGTGCACATCCCGGTCCCGCGTGAGGCGCACCTCAATCCCCTCCTTCTCCAGGAGGCGCTTGAGGCGCAGGGCTACGTCCAGCACCACCTCCTTCTCCACCACGTACCCCACCATGCCCGGGTCCACCCCACCGTGCCCAGGGTCCAGGAGGACCACGGGTTTGGGGGGCTTGGGGGTGCGGTTGCGGGGCGGGTCGGGAGGGGACGGAGAGGCCGGCTTGCTGGGGGTCTGGGGGGCCTTACGCAAAGCCAGGTCCACCACCAAGCGCTCAGGGTCCGAGTAGCGGTGTGTGGAAACCTCCACCGACCCCTTGAGGCGCACCAGCACCCGGACCTGTCCCCCCTCAGGAACCGTTTGCACCGAGGCCACCTCGGGGGAACCCACCACCTGATCCAGGGAAGAGGCGCTGACCCCACGGAACACCAGGGTCAAAAGCCCGTTCTCCTGGGTAAGGGTGTAGGGCACCTCCTTGCTGGGCAGGTCAAAGACCAAGCGGGTGAAGCCCTCATGAACGCCCACCCGGGGAAAGGCGTAAGCCAGGCTCCATACCAACCCGAATAAGAGGGCCAACCCTCGCATCTAAGGCCATTCTAGCGGTACCCGTGAGGGCTTGGTAAAATCCAGCTCATGACGAAGAAGGTCGTGGTCTACAACCTGGTGGGGCACCGCTTCCTGGGGATGAACGAGCAGGGGGACAAGGTCATGATCGACGGGGACCAGCCCGCCACCGGGCCCCGCCCCATGGAGCTCCTCCTCATGGCCCTAGGGGCCTGCACCGCCTACGACGTGGTGGACATCATGCGCAAGAAGAAGCAGCCCCTGGCCCGCTACCGGGTGGAGGTGGAGGGGGTGCGGGCGGAAACCCACCCCAAGCGCTACACCCACATCACCATCACCCACATCGCCTCCGGTCCTGGGGTTACGCTGGAAGCCCTGGAGCGGGCCGTTCACCTCTCCCACACCAAGTACTGCTCCGTTTCCGCCAACCTGAACGCCGAGATCACCACCAAGGTGGTGCTGGAGCCCTGGGAAGGGGATACGCCCGAAGGGGCTTAGACCATGCTGCTAGCGGTTGACATCGGCAACACCTCCACCGCCTTGGGCGTCTTCGCCGGTGAGGACCTGGTGGCCCACTTCCGCATCCACACTGACCGGATGCGTATGGAAAGCGAGTACCGGGTCCTCCTGAAAAACCTCTTCTCCCTAGACGGCCTGCCCGCCCCCAAGGCCGCGTTGCTTTCCAGCGTGGTGCCTCCGGTGGAGCGGGAGATGAAGGAGGCCATAGAGAAGCTCTTCGGCGTAAGGGCCCAGGTGGTGGACGCGGAAGCCACGGGGCTGGAGGTCCTCATCGACAACCCCAAGGAGGCCGGGGCCGACCGCCTGGTGAACGCCGTGGGCGCCCTGGCCTACGAAAGCCCCACGGGCCGCTACATCGTGGTGGACTTCGGCACCGCCACCACCTTTGACCTGGTGGAGGCCCCAGGCCGCTATCTGGGCGGGGCCATCACCATCGGCCCCCAGACCGCCGCCGACGCCCTCGCCGCCCGCACCGCCAAGCTCCCCCGCATCGACCTGGTCCCGCCCAAAGGCGTGGTGGGCAAGAACACCCTGGACGCCCTCCGCTCCGGTCTGGTCTTGGGCTACGCCGCCTTGGTAGAAGGCATGGTGCGCCGCTTTAAGGAAGAGGCGGGAGAAGCCCTGGTCATCGCCACCGGCGGCTTTGCGGCCACCCTCAAAGATCTCTGCCCTTCCTTTGACGTGGTGGACGAGGACCTGACCCTGAAGGGGCTTCTTCGCATCCACCGGGCTCGAGGGTGAACCAGTACACGTACCGCCCCTCCTCGGGCAAAAGCCTGTAGGAGACGCCTACCACCCGGTAAAGGCCCAGGTCCTGCCAAAGCCCCGGCTTCTCCCGCAAGAAAACGCGGAGGGCCTTTCCTTCGGCGTAAGCCCGAAGAAGGCGCAGGTTGCCCCCTAGGGGCTCCTGGTGGCCCCGCTTCCCCTCCCCCATGTAGACGATGCGCCCATCGGGAAGCAAGCGGTTTTTATAGCCCGACTCCCCCCGGTCCACCAGAAGGCTCCGTTCCCCGATCCCCCTTCGGGTGCGGTGAACGGCGAAGACCTCGCTCCAGCTCAAGCTTGACACTTCCCCTTCCCCCGGCTATTATCCTAAGTGCCCGGTCGGACGCCCCCGACCCGGCAACAACCCAAGGCCCCGTGGTGTAGTTGGTTAACACACCCGCCTGTCACGTGGGAGATCGCGGGTTCGAGTCCCGTCGGGGCCGCCACGCCGAGGTAGCTCAGTTGGTAGAGCATGCGACTGAAAATCGCAGTGTCGGCGGTTCGATTCCGCCCCTCGGCACCACAGCACAAGCTAGCCGCTCCCTCTAGGAGCGGTTTTTTTTCTTGACCCTTTTGTCAAACCCGCATCTTTGCTAGACTGCCCCTGAAGGGGGTGGGAACCTGACGCAAACCGCCACATTCCGGGTGCGTATTTGGGGCGAAGGGTGTTTGCAGGAAACATTTGCCAGGATTTGCCCGTGAATTTTGGGGTTGAGTTTCAGCGGATCCATTTGGAAAGCCGCGTTGGGCGTCTTTGCCCTGCGGCTTTTCGCGTTTGCTTCTACTAGAGAAGATTCCCCAACCCGGTAGGTTCCCCCCTTGCCAGAAGCCCTACCCAGCTGGCCGGTGGTGTGCTAAGCTGGGTAGTAATAATCTGACCTATTCCATATATTTGTGAGCCAGTTGGCACTTTTTATCGTGGTGATACCTATTCTTCTCCTCTTGACAGTATTAACCCACCCCCCTAAAGTGAAAGACAAGCAAACGGGGCCGAACCCCCGGAAGCGGAAGAAAAGGAGGGATGAAGATGAAGAAGCTGATCGCTAAGGTTCTGGCGCTTCTCGGCTCTCTGGTGGCTCTGGGGTTGGCGGCTGGGGCCAGCGCGCACTGGCAGTAAAAACGGCCACAAGTTGGCCGTTTTTTCTTTTGGATCCCCTTTTCCAGGGGACCTTGTGCTATGCTTAGGCCGGTATGCTCCAAAAGCTCCGCCGCCTGGAACTCCCCCCGCCCCGGGTGCTGGCCTTTATCCTTGGGGTTTTTGCCAGCTTTTTAGTGCTGGAAGGCTACCTCATCGCCCGCCACGGGTTCCGCCTCCCCCCACCCGGGCTGGGCTGGTTTGACCTCCTCTTCTGGGCGGCCCTGGTCTTCTGGAGCGTGCGGGTGGAGATCCGCCTGCCCCTAAGCGCCAGCATGAGCCACCTCTTCCTCTTCGCCTTGGCGCTAGTGGCCCTCACACCCCTCTGGTTTGCCCCCCTTTGGGTTTTTCTCTTCCAATACAGCGGCAACACCTGGTACAAACAGCTCTTCAACCGCTCCCAAGACGCCTTGGCCACCCTAGCCGCCGCCCTGGTCTGGCAGTTTTTCCAGAGCAACCCTCTCTACCTGGGGACGCTCAACTTAAGCGCTGGGGTAGGCGTGGGGCTGGGAGCGGTGATGTTCTTCATCGTGAACATGGGTCTGGTCACCCTTATCATCCACCTAGCCAATGGCACCCCCTTACGGGAAGTCTGGAAAAAGAACTTTGGTTGGCTCGCCGCTAGCTACTTCCTCCTCTCCCCCGTGGCCCTCCTCCTGGCCCGAGCCTACGAGATCCCCCTCCTCGGCGGCTGGGGGGGCTGGACGGTCCTCCTTTTCCTGGTTCCCCTCTACTACAGCCGCTTCTACTGGGACGAGAAAGTGCGCCTGGAGCAGGCCTTTGACGCCACCTTGGAAGTGCTGATGCACGCCCTGGAAGCCAAGGAGCCGGAAACCCGCATGCACTCCGAGCGCGTGGCGGACATCGCCAAAGACCTGGCCCGGGCCCGCTACGGGGACGAGGCCAAGGCCATGGAGATCTACCGGGCGGCCCGCCTGCACGACATCGGCAAAATCGGCATCCCCGAGGCCCTTCTCCTCAAGCCCGACAAGCTCACGCCCAAGGAGTACGAGGTGGTGCAAAGCCACACCACCTTGGGCGCCCAGCTCCTGAAGCCCGCGGAGAAGGTGGCCTTCGGCCCCGTGGTTTACAACGTGATCCTCCACCACCACGAGCGCTGGGACGGGCGGGGCTACCCCAAGCGCCTCGCCGGACACGAAATCCCGGAGGAGGCCCGCATCGTGGGCCTGGCCGACGCCTATGAGGCCATGACCGCAGGCCGCCCTTACCGCAAGGCCAAGTCCTCGGAGGAAGCCTTGCAGGAGGTTCAGGACCTCTCCGGTATCCAGTTTGACCCCAGGCTGGTGGAGCTTTTCACCCAGCTTTGGCACCAGAACCCCCTGTGGCGCGACCGCCAAGCCTACCTGGAAGCGAAGGAGGGATCGGTATCACGCTCTACCTTGTCGCAGCCCTATTCGGCCTCGGCCTCGCCCTCGCCCTCGGAGCCAGGCCAAGAGACCTCGGAAGCATAGAGCTCAAGGCCCCCTGGGCCTTCCTCCTGGCGGCGCTGGCAGAGGGTGGCCTGGCGTACGGCACCTACCGGGGCCTCTTTCAACCCGAGTGGGCGGGTCCCCTGGCCAAGTTGCTGGTGCTGGTCCTGGTGGGCTACGGCCTCTACCAGAACCGCCACCTAAAGAGCCTCTACCTGGTGGTGCTCGGCCTCGGCCTGAACACCATGGTCATCGTGGCCAACAGCGGCCACATGCCCGTCAGCCTCTCCGCCCTGAAGCGGGCGGGGGTGGAAGGCTGGGAGGACATCCTCAAGACCCGGAGCGATGCCGTCCACAGCCTCCTGGACGAGTACACCCGCCTGCCCTTCCTGGGAGATGTCATCCCCCTGCCTCCTCTGGGCAAGGCGGTCAGCCTTGGGGACCTCTTCATCCTGGCGGGCATAGCCGGGGTGGTGGTGGAAGGAGCCCTCAGGGTAGGGGGAAGGCGGCTTCCCCTGCGCCAAGCAGCCCTGAGGGTGCTGGCCTTCCTCTTGTTGGTCTTCCTCTTACTTGCCCTTCGCCCTTGAGCCCAACACCCCCGTGGCCTGGTGTAGTGTATATTCCCAAGAGGGGAACTTACCCCTAAGTCCGGAGGCAACATGGCGTATCGCATCTGCTTGATAGAAGGAGACGGCATCGGCCACGAGGTGGTCCCCGCGGCCCGGAAGGTGCTGGAAGCCACAGGGCTGCCTTTGGAGTTTGTGGAGGCCGAAGCGGGCTGGGAAACCTTTGAGCGACGAGGCACCTCCGTCCCCGAGGAAACCGTAGAGAAAATCCTTTCCTGCCACGCCACCCTTTTCGGCGCCGCCACCAGCCCCACGAGAAAGGTGCCAGGATTCTTTGGGGCCATCCGCTACCTGCGCCGGAGGCTGGACCTTTACGCCAACGTCCGCCCTGCCAAGAGCCGCCCCGTCCCAGGAAGCCGTCCTGGGGTGGACCTCGTCATCGTGCGGGAGAACACGGAAGGCCTTTACGTGGAGCAGGAGCGGCGCTACCTGGACGTGGCCATCGCCGACGCGGTGATCTCCAAGAAGGCCAGCGAGCGCATCGGCCGCGTGGCCTTGAAGATCGCGGAAAGCCGCCCCCGCAAGACCCTGCACATCGCCCACAAGGCCAACGTTCTTCCCGTGACCCAGGGGCTCTTCTTGGACACGGTGCGAGAGGCGGCCAAAGACTATCCCCTGGTGAACGTCCAGGACATCATCGTGGACAACTGTGCCATGCAGCTGGTGATGCGCCCTGAGCGGTTCGACGTGATCGTCACCACCAACCTCCTCGGGGACATCCTCTCGGACCTCACGGCCGGGCTCGTGGGCGGGCTTGGCCTGGCCCCTTCGGCCAACATCGGGGACACCACCGCTGTGTTTGAGCCGGTGCATGGCTCCGCCCCCGACATCGCCGGCAAGGGCATCGCCAACCCCACAGCCACCATCCTCTCCGCCGCCATGATGCTGGACTACCTGGGGGAAAAGGAGGCCGCGAGGAAGGTGGAGCAAGCGGTGGACACCGTTTTGGCCAACGGGCCCCGCACCCCGGACCTCGAGGGCAATGCCAGCACCCAGGCCTTCACCGAAGCGGTGGTGCAGGCCCTGCGCGCCCTTTAGCTCAAGCTTCTGGCCCGCCCTCCCTGGCTTGTAAGGGAGGGCTTTGGGTTTTGACGCAAGCCATCTGGGGTAAGGTGAGGCTAGAGCACTTCAGGGCCCTTCCCTTTCCAAGGCCCGAATGGTATACACTACGGACAGGTTCGTTATGGCTCAGGGCGCGTTTCCCCCTTCAGGTTAGCGAGGAGGTTCAGTGTTCTCTGGTTTCAGCAGACTATTCCAACCGCGCGTGGAAGCCCTCGGGCTGGAGATCGGTGCCTCCAGCTTGAAGCTGGTGGAGCTTTCCGGCCACCCCCCGGCCCTGCGCGCCATGGCCGTCCGGCCCACGCCGCCGGGGATGCTGGCGGAAGGGGTAGTTACTGAACCCGCCGCCTTGGCCCAGGAGTTAAGGGAGCTTCTCGCCGAAGCCCGCACCCGAAAGCGCTATGTGGTGACCGCTGTACCCAACCCCAGCGTTATCCTGCGCACCATCCAGGTGCCCAAGATGCCCCTCAAGGAGATGGAGGAGGCCGTGCGCTGGGAAGCCGAGCGGTACATCCCTTTCCCCATAGACGAGGTGGTGCTGGACTTCGCCCCCCTGGACCCCTTGGCCGAGGTGGCCGAGGGGGAGCAGGTGGAGGTGATGGTGGGGGCCGCCCGGCAGGAAGCGGTGGCCTCCATAATCGAGGCCCTAAAGGGTGCGGGCCTCACCCCCGTGGTCCTGGACGTCAAGCCCTTCGCCGGCCTCTACCCCTTGGAGGAAACCTTAACCAAGGATCCGGATCACGTGGCGGTGGCCATTGAGATCGGTGCGGAAAGCACCAGCCTGGTCCTCACGCGGGGCGATCGGCCTTTGGCGGTGCGGGTGCTTACCCTTTCGGGCAAAGACTTCACCGAGGCCATCGGCAAGAGCTTTGGCCTGGACTTCCTCACCGCCGAGGAGGTAAAGCGCACTTATGGCCTCGCCACCATCCCCACTGAGGACGAGGAGCTTCTTCTGGACTTCGACGCCGAGAGGGAGCGGTACAGCCCCGCCAAGATTTACGACGCCATCCGCCCGGTCCTGGTGGAGCTCACCCAGGAAATCCGGCGCAGCCTGGAGTTCTTCCGGGTGCAGCTGGGAGACGTGCAGCCGGAAACGGGCTACCTTTATGGCGGGGGGAGCCGCCTGCGGGGCCTAGCCACCCTGCTCACCGACACCCTGGGGGTCAACTTTGTCGCCCCCGATCCCTGGCAGGGGATCCAGGTGGACCCCAAGCGGTTTGACCTGGAGAAGCTTGGGGAACAGGGCCCCGAGCTGATGGTGCCCCTGGGCCTGGCGCTGAGGGGGGTGAACCCGCTTGATTAGGCTTAACCTCCTGCCCAAGAACCTGCGCCGCCGCGTGGAGCCCGGCTGGTGGCGGCTGGCCGCCGCGGCCTTGGCCCTGGTGGTCTTCCTGGCCTTGGGTTTCCTCCACTACACCGCTTCCACCGAGCTTGCCCTAGCCAAGCAAGAGCGGGACGCCTTAAAGGCAGAGGTGGAAGCCCTGAGGCCTTTTATCCAGGAGCAAAATCGGCTCCAGCAAGAGCGGAAGACCCTCGAGGCCCTCCTGGCTATCCGGGAGGGGTTGCGTAAAAACTTTGTGCCCTGGTCGGAGTACCTGGCCGCCTTCATCCGCCAGATCCCCCAGGAAGGGGGGCGCTTCCCCGTGGCCCTGCGCTCGGTGGGCGCCCGCGCCCTCTCGGAGGAGGAGGCCAGCCAGCAGGCGCAAACGGGCGTCTTTGACGGGAAGAAGGTGCGGGTGGAGTTCACCCTGCAAGGGGAGGCCCTGAACCAAGGGGCCCTGGTGCGCTTCATCCAGGCCTTCGAGGCCTCTCCCCGCTTCGGCATCGAGTTCCAGGGCGCCTCTTTGGACCAGAACCGCGGGCTTTACACCTTCAGCGCTCGGATAGGCGTGGTGGGAGGTGAGGCCGATGTTCGCTAGGCTTGGACAGCGGGAGTGGGCCCTGATCGCCATCGCCCTCACCCTGGCGGTGGCCCTCCTCTGGTACTTCCTCCTCATCGTTCCCTTGCGGCAGGAAACGGAGCAGGTGCGCCAGGAAATAGCCCAGCTGGTCCCCCAACGGGATAGGGGCCGCCAGGCCCAGCGGGCCCTGCCGGAGCTAAGGGCCACCATCGCCGAGCTACAAGCCGAGCGCCAGGCGTTCCTTAGGGCCTTGCCCAAGGAAGAAAGGCTCGCCCAGGTGCTGAACGAGATCCTGGGCGAGGCAGTGCGGAGCGGCGTGACGGTGCGCTCCTTCACCCGTTCCCCCGCCTCAGCCCCGGTGCCGGAGGTGCGGGCGGTGAACCTGGCCCTTTCCCTCGAGGCCCCCTTCCCGGAAACCTACGCCTACCTAAGGCGGCTAGAGGGCCTTTCCCGCTTCAGCTCCCTGTCGGGCATCAACCTGAGCGTCCAGGGCCAGGACCTTAACCCCCTCCTCTCCACCAGCCTCACCCTGACCCTGTACATGCTGGCCAAGGACCTGGAGACCAATCCGGCTTCCCCCGCCACCCCTAGCCCTCAAGAACAAGGAGGTGGGCAGTGAAGGCAACTTGGGAACGCCTCGCCTCCTGGTGGCGTAGCCTGCCCCAGTCCACCAAGCTCCTCCTAGCGGGCCTCCTCCTGGTGAGCGCGGTGACCTTGTGGTACGTGGGCTTCTACCTACCCAGCCAAACCGCGGCCGTCGTTCAGACCCCGCCCACCCCCACCATGGCACCAGAAAGCCCGCAGGCCATCGAGGCACCCCCCATTCCCCCCCTGGCGGAACCCGCCCCCGAGGTCCCGGCCCAACCCCCAGCCTCACAACCCACAGCCACCCCGCCCGTCCCCAAGGAGGAAACCAGGAAGTCCACGCCTCTGCCCGTACCTCAGGCCTCCCGGGAAACCCCTCCGCCTAACCCCTTCGTCCCCCTGGTGGTGGAAACTCCGGCTCCTGTGGCCATGCCTACCCCTTCCCCCGCACCCACGCCCCAGCCGGTGCCCACCGGGGCTCCTGTGCGGGTTACCTCCGGTACCCCCCTGCCCACGCCCAGTACACCGCCCACGACCCGGCCCCTTCCTGGAACCTCGGGGGCCCTGCCCGCACCCAAAGTGCTGACTCCTGCACCCAAGGCCGAGGTGCCTCAAACCCAGACGGAACCGCAGGTAGCCCTCACGCCCCCGGTGGGCTTGGTGGAGTCCCCCCTGCCCCAAGAGAATCAGACCTCAGTGACCCCACCGCAAACCCCACCGCCTCCCCCCAGCCCCAAAACCCCCCTCGAGGCCCTGGTGGAGGAACGCGGGCTTAAGCTCTCCGGCACCCTCTTAGGCCCGGTAAGCGTGGCCATCCTGGAGAGCAAGGAGGGTTACCTGGTGCTTCCCGCGGGTAGCCCCATCCCGGGAAGCGAAGCCGTGGTGCGCAGGATAGAGGGCGACCGCGTGGTGCTGGCGCTAAAGGACGAAACCCTAGAGATCGCTCTGGCGAACTCGCAGGCTGGAGGTGGGCAATGACCTGGACGCATACCTGGAAATCCCTGATCAAGCCGCTGATTGGGGCCGCCGTGGCCCTGAGCCTTCCCGTGTTGGCGGGAAGCCTCCCCCAGGAGCCCCGCTTCGACGCCAAAGTGGACCTCAAGGTCTCCGAAAGCCAGGTGCGGGCGGGGCTGACCCTGCCTTTGGATGTGGTCCTGGAGGCCCTGGCGAGGAGCGTGGGCCTCCAGCCCCTCGTCTACCGGGCCTACGACGCCTCCGGCGACCCCGCCAAGGCCCAGCCCCCCTTGCCCAATGTGAAGCTGGACTTCCAGGGCAAGCCCTTCCGGGAGGTCTGGGATCTCCTTTTCGCCACGTACGGCACCCAGTTCAACCTGGACTACCTCTTCCTGCCTCCGGACGTGGTGGTGGTGGCCCCCACCCAGGTGATCACCGCCTTGGTGGACGCCCCAAGCCGCACCGGGGCAGCGGAGCGCAGGCCCTACCTGGTGGCCATCCCCGAGATCGCCTACCGACGCACGGAAACCGATGCCCAGGGCCAGGCCCGCACCGTGGTGAATATAGATGGGGCCAAGGCCTGGGTGCAAAACGATCTCCTGCCCTTCCTTTCCCGGGAAGCCAGCGGGCTTAGCGTGAACTGGATCGTGGTGGAGGAAGGGGGCAAACTCAGGGCCCTACTCTCTGTCCTGGCCACCCCAGAACAGCACATTCGCTTCTCGGACATCCTCCAGCGGGCAGGGATTGATTTCCGCCCGTTGCCCGCCTTAGCTTTGCCCAAGCCCCAGGTGGAGCGAACCTATACCCTCGCCCACGCCACCTTCCCCGAACTCCTGGCTTTCCTCCAAGCCCAAGTACCAGGAGCCCAGATCGCCGTGGTCCCCACCGACCCCAAGCGGGCCCTGGTGCGGGCCACCGAGGAGGACCACGCCCGCATCGCCGAACTCCTCAAGACTGCGGACGTGCCCAAGCCTACTCCCACCCTGCGACGGGTCTACGCCCTGCAAAACCTCACCTTCCCTGAGGTCCAGGAAAGGCTTAAGCTCCTCCTGGAGCGTGAGCTTTCCCAAGCCCGCCTGGAGACTGTGCCCGGCAATCCCAAGGCCCTTCTCCTGGAAGCCCCAGAGGCCGACCACGCCCTCTTCGCCGAGATCCTGAAGGCCGCCGACGTGGTGCCCCAGATAGCCCCACCCGCTCAGGAAACCACCCTCCGCAGGCTCTACCCCTTGCGCTTCGCCGACGCCGAGAAGGTAGCCCCCTTCCTGGCCAAGGAGGTGCCGGGAATCGTGGTGCAGACCGTGCCGGGGCAACCCGTCCTCTCCGTGCGGGGCACGGAGAAACAGCTTGCCGAGGTGGAAAGCCTCTTGGCCCAAATCGACCAGGCCCCTGAGCAAGGCCCCCCGGTGTTCCAGCGCTCCTACCAGCTCTCCAACGCCAAGGCCGCCGACTTGGCCAAAGTCCTCCAGGAGGCCTTGCAGGCCCGGCAGGCCCAGGGCCAGGCCCAACCCCAAGCCCCCACCCGCCAGGCCACGGTGGTGGCGGACGAGCGCACCAACACCCTGATCGTCACCGGCACGCAGGAGGACCTGGCCCTGGTGGAGGGCCTCATCCCTAGGCTGGACCAGGCGGTGCCCCAGGTGAACCTCAGGGTGCGCATCCAGGAGGTGCAGTCCAACCTGAGCCGCAACCTGGGCATCAAGTGGAACACCGTGGCCGGAGGCAACGTGGTGGCCAGCGTCCTGGACTCGGGGCTTTCCCTCATCTTCGACAGCACCCGTAGCCTGGCCGCCTTGAACATCCTGGCCACCCTCGAGGCCCTCCAGCGCCAGGGCCTCTCCCGGGCGCTAAGGGACGTGAACCAGACCGTCCTCAACAACCAGACCGCCCGCCTCCAGTCCGGCGAGACCTTCCTCATCCGCCGGGTAGTGGGGGACCGGGTGGAGCGGGTGCCCTTCGACATCGGCATCATCGTGGAGGTTACCCCCCAGATCACCGCCGACGGCCAGATCCTCCTCAACATCAAGGCCGAGGTTTCCGGCAACGTGCAGCGCAACCCTGTGGACGGGGACGTGGATCGCTTTACCAAGCAGGTGGTGACCACCACCCTAAGGGTGCGGGACGGGCAGACAGTGGTCCTGGGGGGCCTCACCTCCCAGGAGAACAACCAAACCCAGCAGGGGGTGCCCCTCCTTATGGACATCCCCCTCATCGGGGAGCTCTTCAAGCAGCGCACCAGCGAAAGCACCGACCGGGAGCTTCTGGTGGTCATCACCGCCGACATCCTGAAGGAAGCCGCAAGCCGCTAGAGAAAGCCCCCGGCGAGGGGGGGGGCCNACAATGTCCCCATGAGGTTCCTGACTGCAGGCGAGTCTCATGGCCCCGAGCTTCTGGCGATCATCGAGGGCCTACCCGCCGGCATCCCCCTCACCGAGGAGGACATCAACCCCTGGCTGGAACGGCGCCAAAAGGGGTACGGGCGGGGGCGGCGCATGGTGATAGAAACCGACCGGGTGGAGTTCCGCGCCGGGGTCAGGGCCGGGCGCACCACGGGGGCACCGGTGGCCCTGGCCATCCGGAACGCCGACCACCGCAACTGGGTGGAGATCATGGACCCCGCCCCGGGGAACGAACCCCGCAAAAAAGCCCTCACCGCCGCCCGCCCCGGCCACGCCGACCTTTCGGGGGGCATCAAGTACGGCCACAAGGACCTAAGGGACGTGCTGGAGCGGGCCAGCGCCCGGGAAACCGCCATGCGGGTGGCGGTGGGAGCGGTGGCCCTGAAGTTCCTTTCCCTCCTGGGGGTGGAAGGGGTGGGGTACGTGCCGGGGATGGCGGGGGTCTGGGCCCAGGTGCCCTTCGCCTGGGACCTCGTGCCCCGCATCGAGGCGAGCCCTTTGCGCATGACCGACCCCGAGGCCGAAGCCGAGGCCATCAACCGCATCGACCAGGCCAAGGCGGAAGGGGACACCCTGGGCGGGGTGATCGAGGCCCGCTTCCGGGGCCTGGTGCCGGGCCTGGGGAGCCACGTGCACTGGGACCGGAAGCTGGATGGCCGTCTGGCCCAGATGGCCCTCTCCATCCCCGCGGTCAAGGGGGTGGAGATCGGCCCCGCCTTTGAAAACGCCATGCGCCGGGGCTCGGAGGTGCACGACGCCATCTACTGGAGCCCGGAACGGGGGTTTTACCGCAAGACCAACCGGGCGGGGGGCCTCGAGGGGGGCATGACCACGGGGGAGGAGCTGGTGGTGCGCGCCGCCCTCAAGCCCATCGCTACCTTAATGAAACCCCTTCCTACCGTGGACGTGGTGAGCCACGAGCCCGCCGATGCCGCCCGGGAGCGCTCCGACGTCACCGCTGTTCCGGCGGCCAGCGTGATCCTCTGCGCCCTTTCCGCCATCGTCCTGGCCCAGGCCTACCTGGAGAAGTTCGGCGGGGACACCATGGAAGAAATCCAGGAGCGGGTGGAGCGGTACAAAGCCCGCGTCCTCGCCTACTGAAGCCTTGCCGGGTTAGGATAGGCCAATGGCCCGCCTCGAGGTGCCCCGCCCCGCCACCTTCGTGAGCCTCACCGGCTTCATGGGGGTGGGGAAAAGCCGCATTGGCCGGGAGCTGGCCCGCGCCCTCATGCTCCACTTCATCGACCTGGACCGCTACATCGAACGGCGCACCGGCCTCTCCATCCCCGACATCTTCCGCCACCTGGGGGAGGAGGCTTTCCGGCGCATGGAGAAGGAGGCGGTGCGGGAACTGGTCGCCAAGGACTTTCTGGTCCTCTCCCTGGGCGGGGGCACCTTCGTGGACCCGGAAAACCGGGCCCTGCTCCTGCAACGGGGCCCCGTGGTGGCCCTCTGGGCCAGCCCGGAAACCATCCTGGAGCGGGCCACCCGCAAGCCGGGGGAAAGGCCCCTTTTACAGGTGGAAAACCCCTTGGAGCGCATAAGGACCCTCCTCGAGGCCCGCAGACCCATCTACCAGGAGGCCCACGTGCACGTATCCACGGACGGCAGGAAGGTGGAGGAAGTGGTGGAGGAAGTGGTGGAGAAGCTCTGGCGCTATGCAGAGGCTAAGCGTCCGTAAGCCCTCTCCTTACCCCATCGCCATCGGCGAGGGGGTGCTGGCCCAAGTGGAGGTGCCCCAGGGCCCCAAGGCCCTCCTTTACGACCGCAAGGTGGAGGGCTTCGCCCTGGAGGTGGCCGAGGCCCTAAAGGTGCCCCACCGCCTGGGGCTGGAAGGGGGGGAGGGGGCCAAGACCCTGGAGGTCTACGGCCGGATCCTCTCCTTCCTGGCCCAAAGGGGCTTGCCCCGGAACACCACCCTGCTGGTGGTGGGCGGGGGCACCCTCACCGACCTGGGAGGCTTTGTGGCCGCCACCTACCTGAGGGGCATCCCCTACCTCTCCTTCCCCACCACCACGCTGAGCGTGGTGGACGCCAGCGTGGGGGGCAAGACCGGCCTCAACCTCCCCGAGGGGAAGAACCTGGTGGGGGCCTTCCACTTCCCCCAAGGGGTCTACGCGGAGCTCAGGGCCCTCAAGACCCTTCCCCCTTTCACCTTCAAGGAGGGCCTGGTGGAAGCCTTCAAGCACGGCCTCATCTCCGGGGACGAGGGGCTTTTAGAGGTGGAGGGCCTCACCCCGGAAAGCCCCAGGCTGGAGGCCTACCTGGCCCAGGCGGTGGCGGTGAAGGTGGCCATCACCGAGCGGGACCCCCTGGAAAGGGGGGAGCGTAGGCTTTTGAACCTGGGCCATACCCTGGGCCACGCCCTGGAAGCCGCCACCCACCACGCCCTCCCCCACGGGGCGGCGGTGGCCTACGGCCTCCTCTACGCCGCCCTTTTGGGCAGGGCCTTGGGGGGGGAGGACCTGGTCCCCCTCATCCAGCGCCTCCTCCGCTGGCTCGCCCCGCCTCCCTTGCCCCGGCTGGTCTGGGAGGACCTTCTTCCCTACCTGGCCCGGGACAAGAAAAAGGTCTCGGAAAGCCTGCACTGGGTGGTGCCCCTGGCCCCGGGGCGCCTCGAGGTCCGCCCCCTGCCGGAAGCCCTGCTGCGGGAAGCCTACGGGGCGTGGCAGGCCGAACTGGAGGCGGCAGGACTCGTCCGCCCCTAAAGCCCCAAACCCACGGGCCGCAACACCCCAGCCTTGGCCTTGCCGAAGTCCAGGGGAAAGGCCCCCAGGGGCGTTTGCAAGGCCACCAGGGCCAGGGACAGGTCCTCCCCCTCCCACCCCACCCCCTCCCCGGTGGCGAAGGCCAGGGCCCGGGGGTCTTCCGGAAGCAGGAAAACCTGGGGGAGCTTGGGCCAGGGAAGGGTCGCCCCGAAGGCCAGGGCCAGGGCCTTGGCCGGGCGGAAACGGCCCTTTTGCACCCGGCCCAGGTAGAGCCCGGGAGCGGGGGCCCTGAGGCCGGAAAGGGAAGGAAGCTCCTCCGGCACCAGGTACAGGTGGCCCGCGCGCTCCCAGATGGGCCCTTCCAGGTCTAGACCCGCCTCTTCCAGGAAACCCGCAAGGGCCTTGCGGGCCTCCTGGCTCAAGGAGGGAAGGCGCTCTTTAGGGGGCGTGCCCCAGCTACCCCCCTCCTTGCGGAAGCGGGCCAGGAAATGGCCCTCCCCCTCGAGGCGATGAGGCCAGAGGCGGGCGGTCTTCCTTAGCTCGGGGTTTCCATCCCCCCACTCCGGCACCCCGGGGGCGAAGAGGGGGTGGAAGCGGGCGTCCTCCAGGTGAAACTCGGGGTGCTCCCTCAGGAACTGGGCCACCACCCCCTCGTTCTCCTCGGGGGCAAAGGTGCAGGTGGAGTAGACCAAGACCCCCCCCGGACCCACCAGGCGGGCGGCCTGGGCCAGGAGGGCCTTCTGCACCTCGCTGGCCCTTTTGGGCGCTCCAGGCCCCCAGTGCCGGATGGCCTCCGGGTCCTTGCGGAACATCCCCTCCCCAGAGCAGGGGGCATCCAGGAGCACCCGGTGGAAGTAGGGGCCGAAGGCCTCGGCCAAGGCCCTGGGTGGGGCCTGAAGCACCCCTAGGCAGGCCCCCCAGCGCTCCACGTTCTCCATAAGGCCCCGCACCCTCCTGCTGTCCACCTCGTTGGCCAGCAAAAGGCCCCGCCCCCCCATGCGGGCCAGGAGATGGGTGGTCTTCCCCCCAGGGGCAGCCGCCAGGTCCAAAACCCGCTCTCCAGGTTGAGGGTCCACAAGCACCCCCACGGCCTGGGCGCTTGGCTCCTGGATGTAGTAAAGCCCGGCGTAGAAGAAAGGGTGAGGACCGGGACGGGCCTCCTTTGGGTAGTAGAACCCCTCTGGGCACCACGGGATGGGCCTCAAGGGCCAGGGAGCGATCCTTGTAAAGTCTTCCGGCGTTATCTTAAGGGTGTTCACCCTAAGGCCATAGCTCCTTTCCCCTTCCGTAAGGGACCTGAGGAAAAGGGGAAACTCATCCCCCAAAAGCTCCGCCATGCGGGAGAGGAAGGCCTTGGGCAACACCGGAGTACCCTAGCACAACCAACCCCCCGGGCACAAGCCGAAGGCCCCCTAGAATGGGGCCATGAACCGAGGAGGGCAGAAACCGGGATTTCCCCCTCAGGATGCCGCGGCAGGAAGCTGGCCGGAAAGCCCCCGGGGGCGGGGGGCGTGCGTCCGCCCTGACCCCCAATGATCCGGGCCCTGGGCGCCGACCTGGTGGAGATCGCCCGGGTGCGGAGGCTCCTCGCCCGCCATGGGGAGCGCGCTTTGAGGCGGCTTTTCGCGGAGGAGGAAGTGGCCTACGCCCTCCGCCACCAGGACCCCGTCCCCAGCCTGGCCGCCCGCCTGGCCGCCAAGGAGGCCTTCCAAAAGTGCTGGCCGGAAAGCCTCTCCTGGAAGGAGGTCTGGGTGGGGATGGAGGGGAAAAGGCCGGTTTTGCGCTTTGCTCCCCGGGTAAAGGCCCGCCTCGAGGCGGAAAACCTTTTCGCCCACCTCTCCCTAAGCCACGAGAAAAGCCACGCCCTGGCGGTGGTAGTGCTGGAGGCTAGGGGACCAGCCGGAGGATGAGGGCGTAGCTGTAAGTCCCTCCCCTGCCCGCCGCCAAAGCTCCCTGGACCATGTTCCAAAGGACCAGGACCAGGAGAGCCACGGCCAAGGGCACCGCCACCACGAGCCCCACCACGGTGATGGCCAAAAGGAAAAGACCGAGGCCGTAAAGGGTGTAGCTGATCTGCCCGTTTAAGGACTCCTTGGCGTGAGCCTGCACAAAGGAGCTTTTAGGACCCCAAACCAAGATAGCCAGGGGTAGGAGGATCTGGCCTATGAGGATGAAGTACCCCACCAAGGGAGCCAGGTGGGCCACCGCCGCCCAGGTGCGCTCTGCATCCGTCAAGGGGGTGGGTTGCTCCATAAAACCAGTTTACCAAAGAAGGAAAACCTGAGGCTCCCGCTTGCCTAGGCCACCCCCTCCACCTCGTCCCGGATGCGGATGGGTCCTTGTTTTTCCGGCCTAAGGCCCACCTTGTCCTGGTAGAAGGCCCGGATCTCGGCGAAGTCCCGCCTTATGTCCCCCGTGGGCCAGAGGTAGCCCCCGATGCCCACCTCCTTGCGCCGGAAGTCGGCGTAGCCCAGGGCGATGGGTACCCCCGCTTTCAGGGCCATGTAGTAAAACCCCGTGCGCCAGTAGGGGGCCTGGCTCCGGGTGCCCTCCGGGGTGATGAGGATGGCGATCTCCTCCTCCCGCTGGAAGATGGCCGCCACCTGGTCCACCAGGTTATTCTTGCGGGAGCGGTCCACGGGAATGCCCCCGAGGAGGCGGAGAAGCCAGCCCAAGGGCGGACGGAAAAGCTCCTTCTTGCCCAGCCACCTGGCCCGGATGCCTAAGGCCCAAAGGGCCAGAAGGCCCACGAAGAAGTCCCAGTTGGAAGTGTGGGGCGCCCCGATGAGCACGTACTTCTTGCTGGGAGGCTCGGGCATGTGGTAGCGCCAGCCCAGCCCGCGAAGAACCAAGCCTGCGAGGATGCGCATAACCTCGCCAGTATACCCCCTGTGGTACACTAGAAGGAAGGTGGGGTGGGGTCATCCCACCCCTCTTTTCTGGGGTGAAGATGCACAAGGTCGTGATCGTGGGAAGGCCCAACGTGGGCAAGTCCAGCCTGTTCAACCGCCTCCTGGGGAAAAGGAGCGCGGTGGTGGCCGATGTGCCCGGGGTCACCCGCGACCTCAAGGAGGGCGTGGTGGAAACGGACCAGGGCCGCTTCCTCCTGGTGGACACCGGGGGGCTCTGGTCCGGAGACAAGTGGGAGCGGAAGATCCAGGAAAAGGTGGACCGGGCCCTGGAGGACGCCGAGGTGGTTCTCTTCGCTGTGGACGGCCGCTCCGAGCTCACCCAGGCGGATTACGAGGTGGCGGAGTACCTACGCCGCAAGGGCAAGCCCGTGATCCTGGTGGCCACCAAGGTGGACGACCCTAAGCACGAACACTACCTGGGCCCCCTCTATGCCCTGGGGTTCGGCGACCCCATCCCCACCTCCAGCGAGCACGCCCGGGGCCTCGAGGACCTCCTGGAGGCCATCTGGAAGAAGCTCCCCGTGCGCCACATTGAGTCCGAGCCCGAGGTGGTGGCCATCAAGCTGGCCCTCGTGGGGCGGCCCAACGCCGGGAAGAGCAGCCTCCTCAACGCCATCCTGGGGGAGGAGCGGGTCATCGTTTCCGAAGAGCCCGGCACCACTCGGGACGCCATCGACGTGGCTTTTTCCTTCCGGGGGCAAAACTTCGTCCTGGTGGACACCGCCGGCATCCGCAAGCGCCCCGAGACCCTGGTGGAAGAGCTGGCCATAAAGCGGAGCCTCCGCGCCATCGAGGAGGCGGATGTGGTCCTCCTGGTGGTGGATCCCTTCCAGGTGGGGGACCGGGAACTGAAGCTGGCCAACCACGCCCAGGAAGCCGGCAAGCCCGTGCTCCTGGTGATCACCAAGTGGGACCTGGTGCGCAAGGAAGAGGCCCCCAAGGTGCGGCGTGAACTCAAGGACAAGCTCGCCCACTTCGAGCACCTGCCCCGGGTGTACACCTCCGCCTTCACCCGGCAAAACCTGGACAAGATCTTCGCCGAAGCGGTGCGCCTTTACGAGCTCAACCACACCCGCATCCCCACCGCCGAGCTCAACCGCTGGCTTTCCGTCTGGACGGCCAAGGTCCAGCTCCCCAACTTCAAGGGCAAGCCCCTCAAGATCCTCTACGCCACCCAAGCCGAGGTGGCCCCGCCCACCTTCGTGTTCTTCGTGAACCGCCCGGAGTTCGTCACCCGGGCCTTTGAGAACTACCTGAAAAACCGCATCGGTGAGGACCTGGGCCTAAAGGAGGTGCCCTTCCGCCTGATCTTCCGCGGACGTCGGGAAGAAGGCTAGGGGCGGCTTTCCCGGCGCGCGGAAGCCAAGAGGCCTGCGTCCACCATAAACTCCACCACCACCCCTAAAAAGCGCCTTCCATCTAGAAGAAGCATAAGAAAGGCCCAGATGACTGCTTCCCAAAAGGCCTCCGGGGCCAGTTTATGGGCGTAGTAGAAAGGGGCGAAGGTAGCCGGTACTTGCAGGAGCATGGCAAGGCTTTTCTTGGGATAGCGAAGGAGGAGGACCAGACTCCCCACCGCCCAACTCCAGGCGAAACCTTCCGGCACCAGCCCCGCCCCGACCAGATAGGCCAGGCCTGCCCAGGCAAGCCCGGCATCCACGGGATAATCCCAGGCCGCCAGGGGCGAAGGCCGCCTCGAGGCCCGGGCCAGTACCCCGTCCAATACATCCAGGGTCCAACCCAGGAGCAAAAGGCGCACCACCCCGGCCAGGGCCTCGGGTCCATCCCCCACCCGGAGGAGAACCAGGGCCACCACCCCACCCCTGGCCAAGGTGGCGAGATCAGCGAGAAGCCGGAGTATTCGCGTCGTTCCCATGCACAAGCGCCTGCAATCCCTCTATCGCCCCCATTCTTAAGGAGAGGTGGGCCAAGGGGGTGAGGGGTGTGGGTTCGGGGTTCACCTCAATCAGGTAGGCCCCTGAAGCGTAAGCGATGCGCCCCAGGGAGGCAGCGGGCTCCACCTCGGCGCTGGTGCCCACCACCAAGGCCACATCCGCCTGGGCAAAGGCCTTTTCCGCCTTCTCCCAAGCCCCCTCAGGTAAGAACTCCCCAAACCAGACCACGTCGGGCCGGGCCCTATGCCCACAAAGGGGACAGAAGGGTGGAGGGGTGAAAGGGTCGGGGAGCAAGAACCGATGCCCGCACGCCTCACAGCGGGCCCGGAGGAGGTTGCCGTGAAGCTCCACTAGGTTCCGGCTCCCCGCCAGGGCGTGGAGGCCGTCCACGTTCTGGGTAACCAGGAGGAACTCCCCCCCTCGCGCCAAAACCTCCTCCTCCAAGCGCACCAGGGCCAGGTGGGCCGGGTTGGGAAGGGCCTCCCGCACCTTGGCGATGCGCCAGGCGTACCAGGCCCAAACCTTCTCCGGGTTCCGGGCGTAGGCCTCCGGGGTGGCGTAATCCAGGGGGTTAAACTCCTTCCAAAGCCCCTCCGCATCCCGGAAGGTGGGAATCCCCGAGGGCTTGGAGATGCCCGCTCCGGTGAGGACCGCCACCCGTTGCGCCGCCTGCAGGCGGGCGCGGGCTTCCTCCAGCCGCTCCATAAGGCCATGGTAACGCAGAAGGTATCCTGGAAGCCATGAGGCTCTTCACCCCCGAGGCCATGCGGGAAGCGGACCGCAAGGCAGCCGAGATGGGCTACCCCAGCCTCCTCCTCATGGAGTGGGCGGGGTGGAAGGCGGCGAGGGTCTACCGGGAGCTTTTTGGCCAACGCCCCGCCGTGGTCCTGGCGGGCAAGGGAAATAACGGCGGCGACGGCCTGGTCCTGGCCCGGCACCTCCTCTTGGAAGGTGTAGCCGTGCGGGTCTACGCCGCGGAGGGGCAGGAGGGGGACGCCCTCTTGGCCCGGCAGGCCCTCGAGGCCCACGGGCTGGACCTGCGCCCCCTGGAGGAAGCCGCCTGGGGGCCGGGCGAGGTGCTGGTGGACGCCCTTTTCGGCACCGGGCTGAAGGGGCCCCTGGGGGGCCTTTACGCCGGGCTGGTGGACCGGGTGAACGCCTCCGGCCTCCCCGTCCTGGCCCTGGACCTGCCCTCGGGGCTTCCCTACGCCCCCCACGTGCGGGCCACGGCCACCGTGGCCTTCGCCGCCCTCAAAACCCCCCACCTCCTCCTGCGGGAGGCTTGCGGCCGGCTCTTCCTGGCGGAGATCGGCCTCCCCCGGCACCTCCTGGAGCGGGAGGACCTGCCCGAGGTGGCCACCCCGGAGGCCCTCCTGCCCCTCCTGCCCCAGCGCCCCCTCACCGCCCACAAGGGGAGCGTGGGCCGGGTGGGGGTCTTGGGGGGGTTTCGGGGGGAGGGGCTCCGCTACGCCGGGGCCCCGGTCCTGGCCGCCTTGGGCGCCTACCGCATGGGGGCGGGGCTGGTGCACCTGGTGGCCCCGGAAGGCACCCCCCTGGAGCCCCTCGAGGCCGTCTTCCACCCCGTGGAAGCCCCCGCCCTCCCGTCCATGCGGGTGGAGGCCCTGGCGGTGGGGATGGGCGGGGGGCCTTGGGGGCGGGAGTGGGCGTTGGCAGCCCTTCAGGCCCAGCTACCCACGGTGCTGGACGCCGACGCCCTCCAGCCCGAGGTGGTGGAGGCCTACCGCAAGGCCGGAGTCAAAGCCGTCCTAACCCCCCACGCAGGGGAAGCGGGCAGGCTCCTCGGGAAGGCCCCCGAGGAGGTGGCCCAAGACCCCCTGGCCTCGGCCCAGGCCCTGGCGGGGGCCACGGGGCAGGTGGTGGTGCTGAAGGGCAACCCCACGGTGGTGGCGGAAGGCAGCCGCCTCTCCGTGAACCCCACGGGCAACCCCGCCCTGGCCACCGGAGGCACGGGGGACGTGCTCGCAGGGGCCATCGCCGCCCTTTTGGCAGCTGGCCTTGCCCCCTTTGACGCCGCAAGGCTTGGGGTCTACCTCCACGGCCTCGCCGGGGACTTGCTGGCGGCGGAAAAGGGGGTTGGGCTTTTAGCCCACGAGGTGGCGGAGGCCCTCCCCCGGGCCAGGGAAGCCCTGGTGCGAGGGCAAAGCCCCCTGCCCTTCGCCTGGGTGTAACCCCGGAGCAGAGGGCCCAGCCCAAGGGCAAAGGCCACTTCAGAGGTCGGGCACCTGCTGAGAGCGACCCGTCGGCGGGTACCCGGGGCGAAACAGGAAGAGGGCCAAAAGGACGCCCGCGACGAAGGGATCGGCCACCGCCCCCTCTACCCGACGAGCCAGCTCCTCAGGGAACACGAGGCCAAGGCCAAAGTAGAGGACGGCGAGGGCAAGCAAAGGGACTTCTTCTTGTCAACACCCCAGGAAAGCCCCTGGTATGCTGGGGGCGGTATAGGCCGTATGGAACGCAAAGCCCGCCTCTATGTCCCCGCCACCCTGGCCAACCTGGGCTCGGGGTTTGACGCCCTAGGGGTAGCCTTGGACCTCTACCTGGAGGTGGAAGCCGAACCCGCAAGGGGGGACGCTTTTTTCTACGAGGGCGAAGGCTTCGTGGAGGGGACGGACAACCTCATCCACCAGGGTTACCGGGCGGGGATGCGGGCCTTGGGCCTCCCGCCTGAACCCTTGCGCATCCGGGCCTTCAACCCCATCCCCCTGGCCCGAGGGATGGGAAGCTCCTCGGCAGCCCTGGTGGCGGGGGTGGCCTTGGCGGACTGGTTCGCTGGCGGCAGACTTGGACGGGATGGGGTTTTTCGGGTAGCCGCCAGCCTGGAAGGCCACCCCGACAACGCGGCCCCCGCGGTTTACGGCGGCTTCGTGGCCGCCCTGGCCAACCCACCTCTGGCCATCCCCCTGCCTAAGCCCCAGGGGCTGCGGTTCGTCCTGGGGGTGCCGCCCTACGAGGTGCCCACCCCCCTAGCCCGGGCGGCCCTGCCGGAGAGCGTTCCCCTGCAGGACGCGGTCTTCAACCTGGCCCGGAGCGCCCTCTGGCCCGCGGCCCTTTGTTCGGGAAGGTTAGAGGCCCTCAGGGAAGCCTGTCGCGACCGCCTGCACCAGCCCCATCGGGCCCACCTGATGCCAGGGGTGCTGGAGGCCCTGGAGCGGGCCCTGGAGGCCGGGGCCGCGGCAGCCTTCGTGGGCGGGGCCGGGCCCACCCTGGCGGCTTTGGTGCGGGAGGGGGCGGAGAGGGAGGTGGCCCAGGCCCTCGAGGACTACCGGGGACAAGGGCGTACGCTAGTGTTGAACATCGGGGAGGGATACTTCTGGAAGGAAACCTGAACACCATCCCCCTTGCAGAGCTCCTGGAGCTCATCCACACCAGCCGCCGCTCGGGCGTCTTGGAAGTGAAGGTGGACTACCTGCCCCTCGCCCTGCGCTTCGCCGCCGGGGAGGTGGTGGGGGCAGCCATCCTGGACTGGGAGGGGCTGGAAGCCCTCTTCACCTTTCCCCTTCATCCCCAGGAGGGTCCCTTCCGCTTCCAGCCCGGCCCTGCTCCCCAGGAAAAGCCCCTCATGCCCTTTTCCGCCCTCCTGGGGGAGTGGGCCCGGGTCAACGACGAGTGGGACCGCTTCCGCACCCTGGTGGACTCCCCCAGCCGGGTCCTCGAGGCCATCCGCCCCAAACCGCCCCTAGAAGTTTTTCAGGGTGGCAAGAGCGTGCGGGCCGCGGCTAAAGCCTGGGGGGTGCCCCTCCTCATCGCTATGGAAAGGGCCTACATGGGGGTCAGGGAGGGGGACCTCTACCCCTTGCGCCGCTATGCCTGGTACGCCCTGCGCATCAAGTACCAGGGCCGAAGGGGCAAGACCCTCGAGGAGTTCGGCCAATTGCAGGCCCTACTGGACGGAACCCGCAACCTGGGGGAGGTGATCGCCGCAGGGGTTCCCCTGGACCTGGTGCGCCGCTACCTGGTCCAGGCCCTTTCCTCCGGAGAGCTCGCCCCCCCAGGCCGGGGCTGGCTCCTTCGGGACCTCACCTGGGAGCTGGAAAAGGCGGAGGGCGCCTGAACCGGCGCCCCCTTGCGGCAATGGCCCTTGTTTTACTTCTTCTTGCGGGGACGGTACTTGCCGAAGCTTCCCCGCCAGATTTTGCCCCTACGGGTACGACGGTCGCCCTTGCCCATCCTGGCCTCCTTTAGGCGCTCACCGCGGACAGGAGCTTCTGCACCTTGCGCATCAGCCGGGACTTCCTGCGGGCGGCGGCGTTCTTGTGCAGGGTGGAGCCCTTGGCCGCCTTGTCGATCAGGCTCTCGGCCTTGCGCATGATCTTCAAAGCCTCCTCGGCCTTACCCTCCTGGGCCAGAAGCACCGCCTTCTTGCTGAGGGTCTTGATCGCCGACTTCTTGGCCTTGTTGCGGAGCCGACGCTTCAAAGACTGCCGGTGCCGCTTCAAAGCGGAAAGGTTCCTCTTGGGCTTCTTCTGCGCCATCGTTCTCCCCTTCGTGCCCCTTAGGGGCAGACCAGGCCTAAGTGTAGCACACCCCGCCCTAAGGGGCAAACTTGGTGGCCACCCAGTCGTAGCGCACCTGGCCCTTGGCCTCCACCAGCTGGAAGCGGAGAAGGTACTCCCCTGCACTCACGGGAAAGCGCACTTCCTCCTGGAAACGCCCGGAAAAAGCCCGCTCCCCTACGGGGCGGCCGTCTTTGAAAAGGGCCACGGAAAGCCTTCCCTCCTGCAAGCTTCCCGCCACCTTCACCTTCACCACATCGTAAAGCCCACTGACCCGCAAAGGGTACTCGGCCTGGCCGCTGTAGTTCCAGTACAACACCGGGAGGAAGGGCGGGTAGCCCACCGCCAGCCCGTAGCGCTCCGCGTACCAGTACACGCCTAAGGCCACGAGGACAAGGAGGAGCAGGCTCCGCATTGCCTTAAGTATACTTGGGCTCATGGCGGACCCCAAAGGGCTTTCCCCGGAAGAGTCCCTGGCCCTCCTCAAACGGGGGGCCGAGGAGATCATCCCCGAGGAGGAATTGCTGGAAAAGCTTCGGGAAGGTAGGCCCCTCGTGGTCAAGCTGGGGGCTGACCCCACGCGGCCCGACCTGCACCTGGGCCACGCGGTGGTCCTGCGCAAGATGCGCCAGTTCCAGGAGCTGGGGCACAAGGTGATCCTCATCATCGGGGACTTCACCGGGATGATCGGCGACCCTTCGGGGCGGAGCAAAACCCGCCCGCCCCTGACCCTCGAGGAAACCCGGGAAAACGCCAAGACCTACGTGGAGCAGGCGGGCAAAATCCTCAGGCAGGAGCCCTACCTCTTTGAGCTCCGCTACAATTCCGAGTGGCTGGAAAAGCTCACCTTCAAAGAGGTGGTGCGCCTCACCTCCCTCATGACCGTGGCCCAGATGCTGGAACGGGAGGACTTCAAGCGGCGCTACGAGGAGGGCGTGCCCATCTCCCTGCACGAGTTCCTCTACCCTTTCGCCCAGGCCTACGACTCCGTGGCCATCCGGGCCGACGTGGAGATGGGGGGCACGGACCAAAGGTTCAACCTCCTGGTGGGCCGGGAGGTGCAACGGGCCTACGGGCAGACCCCCCAGGTGGCCTTCCTCATGCCCCTCTTGGTGGGCCTGGACGGGCGGGAGAAGATGAGCAAGAGCCTGGACAACTACATCGGGGTGGCCGAGCCCCCCGAGGTGATGTTCAAGAAGCTCATGCGGGTGCCCGATGCCCTTTTGGAGGGCTACTTCCGCCTCCTCACCGATCTGGAGGAGGGCGAGATCCAGACCCTCCTCAAAGCAGGCCCCGTCCCCGCCCACCGGGTCCTGGCCCGTCTTCTCACCGCCGCCTACGCCCTGCCCACCATCCCCGCCCGCATCGACCGGGTCTTTTATGAAAGCCTGGGCTACGCCTGGGAGGCCTTGGGCAAGGACAAGGAGGCGGGGCCGGAAGCCGTGCGCCAGGCGGAGGCCCGCTACGACCAGGTGGCCAAGGGGGGAATCCCCGAGGACCTCCCCGAGGTGGTCATCCCCCCTTCCGAGCTGAAGGAGGGGCGCATCTGGGTGGCGAGGCTCTTCACCCTGGCGGGCCTCACCCCCTCCAACGCCGAGGCCCGAAGGCTCATCGGAAACCGGGGCCTGCGCATCGACGGGGAGCTGGTGGAAGACCCCGGTCTGGAGGTGGAGCTCTCCCGCCCCCTGGTCTTGCAGCGGGGCAAGGACCGCTTCGTGCGGGTCCGCCTGGAAGACTAAGCACCCGCACGCAAAGGTCGCCCCATCGGCAGAAGCCAAAGCGGCTTGCTTATGGCCTCTTTGGGGCCCCCGTCGTGCCGCAAGCCACGACGGGGTACTTAGGCACCCTCCATGGGCCTGAGGGGCACCTCGTGCCCGGTGGCGTAAAGGGTATCCCCCTCCAGGGCCAGCCGCAGGCGGGGCAGGGGGTAGCGGGGAGGGCCGTAAATGGCCTTCCCGGCCTCCAGGGGGTCAAAGGCCCCGAAGTGGCAGGGACAGCCCAGGAAGGGCCGCTCGTAGCGGAAGTTGTAGAGGATGGAAGCCGCCTCAGGGTCCGGCACGTAGTTCACGGTACACCCCTGGTGGGTGCAGATGCGGCTTAGGGCCAGGTAGTGCTCCTCCCCCAGGGAAAGCCCTCCCAAAACCGGCTCGGGCAGGCGGAGGAGAAAAGCCTTCAAGGGCCCTAAGGCCAAGGGATACTGAAAGGGCTTGGCCTGCCAGACCCCAAGCTCCCCCCGCCGGGCCACGGCCACCCTTGGCCCCTCCTTCCAAATGGGCTCTCCCACCCCGGGCCTCGGGCGGAAGCGGAGGTTGTAGGTGCGCACCCCAAACCAGGCGAAGAAGCCCCCGGCCACGGCCACGGGCACGTAGAAGAAGAGGTCACGCCGCCTCATAGCCCGGAAAGGTAGTCCAGAAGAGCCCTCAGCTCCTCCTCCCCCAAGGACACCGCGGGCATCTGCCCCCGGCCCTTGAGCACGATCTCCTTCACCGCTTCCGGGGTCTTCAGGATGGGGTTGCCTTTGAGCTTGGGCCCAATCCCCCCCTGGGCCTCCGCGCCGTGGCAGACGGCACAACGGGCTTGGTAGACCGTTTGCCCATCCCCGCCGCCCTGGGCCTGGGCGCGGGCCATGGCGATGAGGCCCTCCACCCTTTCCCTGGCCTCCCCGCCCGCCTCCAGGTACCGCTCCCAGGCGGCGATGGCCTCCTGCGCCTGGCCCTTCTGGAAGTAGATGTTCCCCAGGAAGAGCCACCCCTCGGCGGCCTTGGGGTCGGCGTGCTGGGCGATCTGCAGGAACATCTCCGCCTCCTCCAGCCTCCCGCCCATGAAGAGGAGAATCCCCACCCGGCGCACCGCCTCCACGTTCCTGGGGTCCTTTTTCAACACCTCCAGGTAGGCCTCCGCCGCCTGGTCAAAGGCCTGAAGCTCGTAGGCCCGCCTTCCCCAGGCCAGAAGGTCCTCCACCGCCCCCGTCCGTTTGGCCTTGTGCTGAAGGGCCTTGAGCTCCCGGGCCTCCGCCCTTTGCGTCACCGTGGTTTCCCCAGGAAGCCTGGGCAGGGTGTAGCGCCAAAGCCCCACCCCCAGGAGGACCACCACCCCTAGGGCCAGGGCCACGGGCAGGGGGTTGAAGGGGCGGGGCTCGGGGGGGCGCCAGCCCTCCAGGGCCCTTTCCAGCTCCACCACCCGGGCTAGGGCCAGCTTCTTCTCCTCCCCCTCGAGGTTCTTTACCTCCTCCCTCAGGACCTCGAGCTCCTTGAGGAGCTCCTCCCGTCTAGGGGGTTCGGGAAAGGGCTCCTTGAGTCCCCAGAGGGGCCTTAAAGCGAGGAAGAGCCCCAGTAGGAAAAGGGCCAGGAAGATCAGGGTGGCCATCATGTGGGAGGCTCCTTTAGGCGGCGCTCCGCCTCCTCCAGAAGCTCAGGAGGCAAGGGTTTCTTGGGCCGGAAGTAGGCGAAAAGCCCCAGGCCCAAAAGGGCAAGACCCAAAACCGGAAGCACCCAGACCCAGAGGGTCACCCCCCGCCTGGGGGGCGCGTAGAGGATCCACTCCCCGTAGCGCTCCACAAAGAAGGCCTTGATCTCCTCTTTGCTTTTCCCCTCCTCAAGCATCTCGGCGATGATGCGGCGCATCTCCACCGCCACCCCGGAGTTGGACTCCGCCGCCGACTCCCCTTGGCACACCGGGCAGCGCAGCTCCCTGGCGATGGCGAAGACCTCGGGGGAGAGGTCGGGAGGCGGGGCCGCGGGCTCCTGCGCCCAGGCGGAAAGGGCCAGGAGGGCTAACAGCAAGAGGAACCTCACGGAAGCACCTCCTTCAGGTACTTCTCCAGGGTAGCCGCATCGATGGCCCCCGCGTGGCGGGCCACCACCCGGCCCTCCCGGTCGATGAAGAACGTCTCCGGAACGCCGTACATGCCGTAATCCACCCCCACCCGGCCCCTGGGGTCAAAGACCTGGGGGAAGGTTAGGCCAAACTGCTCCCCAAAGCGCAGGGCCTCGGCCTCCTTGTCCTGGGTGTTCACCCCCAGGAAGAGCGCCCGGTCCCGGTAGCGGCGCCAGGCCTCCTCCAGCACCGGAGCCTCCTCGTAGCAAGCGGGGTAGCACCAGCTGGCCCAGAAGTTGAGCACCACAGGCTTTTGGCCCAAATGGTCGGAAAGCCTAAAGGTTTCCCCCCACTCCCCCCGATAGGGCGGAAGGACCGGAAGGGTGAATTCAGGAGCGGGCCGGCGCTCCTTGGCCAGGACCGAGGGAAGCTCCTTAGGGTTGCGCTGCATCCCCCAGTAGAAAAGCCCCCCCAGGGCCAGCACCACCAAGATCCAAAGCCAGCCCCTCACGCCGGGCTCACCCCCCTCGCCTCCTCAGCCCTCCCCACAGGCCAGAGGATGTAAAGGGTACCTAGGGCCATGAGAACCCCTGCCACCCACATCCAGAAGACCAGGGGGGTCACGATAAGGCGCAGCGAGGCCCACTCCCCCTTCTCCCGATCAAAGTCCATGAGGAGGAAGTAGTAGTCGTTGCCCGGGGTGTAGACCACCTTAGGGGCGGGCAGGGGGGAGTTCATCTGGGGGTAGAAGTGAAGCCGGGGGCGCACCTCCCCGAAGCGGTCGGTGCGCAAAAGGGCTTCCACGGCAAACCGCCGCCCCTCGTCCAGGGCCCGCACCCCCATGAGCTCCATCCGCACCCCGCCCGCCTCCCAGGCCTGACCCCGGTAGAGGGTCTTCTCCGCCTCGAGGCGGTAGGTCTGGCTGAAGGCGATGCCCAGCCCCATCAGGGCCACGGCGAAGTGGACCACCAGGCTCCCCACCCGCCTGTGGTTCTCCAAGAAGCTCCAAGGAGAAAGCCCCGCCCTCACGCGAGCCACCACCCCCTCCCGCACGAGGAGGAAGATAGCCAGAAGGTTGTACAGGAAAAGCCCCACCGCCAAGGAGGCCCCCAAGGTGTAGCCCCGGAGGAGGCCCAACAGGGTACCTAAGGCCAGCACCGCCAGGAGGAAGTACAGGTTGCGGAAGACCTCAGGCCTGGGCCTGCGCCAAGGGAGGATGGGCCCCACCCCCATGAGGAGGAGGATGCCTGCCCCAATGGGCGCAGAAAGCTGGTTGAAGAAGGGCGCCCCCACGCTCACCTTGGCCCCGGCCAAGGCCTCGGCTAGCAAAGGATAGAAGGTGCCCAACACCACCACCAAGGCCCAGCCTGCGAAGAAAAAAGCCCCGAGGAGGAGGGCCCCCTCCCGGGAGAGGGGCCGGAAAACCGCGGTGTCCCGCACCTCCCGGTTCACCCGGGAGAGGAGGCCGAGGCCCAAAGCGGTGGCCAGCAGGAAGAAGCCCAAGAAAGCAGGCCCTACCGGCCCCTCGGCAAAGGCGTGCACCGACTGGATCACCCCGCTGCGGGTGAGGAAGGTGCCCAACACCGTAGCGGCGAAGGCCAAGGTGACAAAGGCGAAGTTCCAGGCCTTAAAGGCCCCCCGGGTCTGCTGCACGATGGCGGTGTGCAGGAAGGCGGTGGCGAGGAGCCAGGGGATGAAGCTGGCGTTTTCCACCGGGTCCCAGGCCCAGTAGCCGCCCCAGCCCAGAACCTCGTAGCTCCACCACATCCCCGCCACCTTGCCCGCAGTCAGAAAGCCCCAGGCGATGAGGGTCCACCACCGGGTCTCCTCCACCCAGGTCTGGTAGCGGCGCACCCCCATGGCCGCCACCGCGTAGGCAAAGGGCACGCTCAAGCCCACGAAGCCCAGGTACATGAGCACCGGGTGGACGGCCATCATCCAGTGGTTCTGCAGGAGGGGGTTGGGCCCCATCCCGTCCGCCGGGGGGTTGGGCAGGGTCTGGAAGGGGCTGGCGATGGTGGCCATGACCCCAAAGAAGAAGACCTGGATGCCAAAAAGCACCGCCAGGACCAAGGAGGCCCGCCAGGGGTCCAGGGCCCGGCGGCTGGCCAGGAGGGTGTAAAGGGTCTGCAGGAGGCCCCAGAGGAGGATGCTGCCCTCGAGGGCCGCCCAAGGCGTGACCAAGGTGACCCACAAGGGATCCTTGAGGGTGTGGTTCCGAGCCACGTAGGCCACGCTGAAGTCGTGGGTGAGCAGAGCCCACTCCAGGGCCAAAAAGGCAGCCAGAGCCGCAAAAAGGGCGGGGAGGACCAAGGCCTTTGCCCCCTTGAGGAAGCGCCCATCCCCTTGAAAGTAGGCCAGAAGGGCCATGGCCAAGCCCAGGAGGCTGAAGGCCAGGGCCAGGCTCACACCCAGGTTGCCGAGAAGCGCCGGGGTCACTTGGCCTCCTCAATGAGCTTGCGCACTTCCTCCGGAGTCCAACCCTCCTTGGGAGCCTGGTAGGTTTCGGAGTGTTTCACCAGGAGGTTGGTGCCCTGGAAGTGGTCGCCCTGGAACCGTCCCTCCACCACCACCCCCTGCCCCTCCTTGAACATCCCCGGGGGCGTGCCCTTGTGCACCACGGGCACCTCGGCTACCCCGTCGGTGAGGGTGAAGCGGAGCTCGAGGCGGTCCTTGTCGTAGCGCACCGTGCCCTCCTTCACCAACCCACCCAAGCGCACCGGGCGGTTCTGGTACCGGGCCTGGTCTTGCAGGTACTCGGAAGGGGTCAGGAAGTAGACCAAGTTCTGCCCCAAGCCCCCGAAGATGAGGTAAGCCAAGGCCGCCAGGATGACCACCAGACCCAGGAGGTACTTGCCCCTCATTTGGCCCTCCGGTAGCGCCAGAAGAGGTAGGCCAGATAGCCGAAGACCGTGAGGTAGGTGAGGGCGTAGACCCAGGTGACGAAGACCTCGCTCACGCCTCCTCCCTTCTTGCCTCCAGAACGGCCAGCAAGGCGCGGAAGCGCACAAATCCCAGGTAGAGCAGGGTGAAGACCAGGAGGTTGAAGAGCAAGGCTTGGAGCATGGCCGGGTCCATGTGGATCTTGCCCGTGGTCAGGTCAATGGACTGGGTCTGGTGCAAGCTGCGCCACCACTTCACCGACATGTAGCTGATGGGCACGTTGATGAAACCCAGGATGCCCACCGCCGCCGCCGCCTTGGCCCTAAGCTCCGGGTCCTCGATGGCCCCCCTGAGAAGAAAGTAGCCCACGTATACGGCAAAAAGGATGGCGGTGGTGGTCAGCCTGGGCTCCCACGTCCAGTAAACCCCCCAGGTGGGCCTAGCCCAAAGCATCCCCGTGACCAGGGCCAGGCCCATGAAGACCAGGCCGATCTCTGCGCTCGCCAAGGCCACCCGGTCGTACCTGGGGTTCTGCCGGAAAAGGTAGAGGAGGGAGTAAAGGAAGGTGACGAAAAAGGCCAGGTAGCCCAGCCACGCCCCAGGCACGTGCAGGTACATGATGCGGGCCAGGTAACCCTGGTTCACGTCCGGGGGGGCGGCCAAGGCCAGGTAAAGGCCTACCGGGAGAAGGAGCAAACCCAGCCCCAAAAACACCCAGGTAAGAGTATCGGGCCGTTCAGGTTGGGCGGTCTTTAGCATGTTCTTGCCTCCACGCATCTAAGCATAGCCACAGCCCGGGTGAAAAGTTTGTGGTCCCCTACCCCCCCTACCCTTCCAAGACCACCGGGAAGAGGAGGGCGCTGGCGGTGAGGTAGACCACGTCAAACACCAAGAGGAGCTGCCACCAATTCTGCACCTCTTCCAAAGGAAGTCCCTCCACCAGACCCAAGGTGGCCCGAACCGCCGCCAGGACCACGGGCACCACCAGGGAGAAGAGGAGGAGGGGCAGGAGCACCTCCCGCCCCCTAAGGCGGGCCAGGAGCCCGGCGTAGAAGGTGGCCACGCTGGTGTAGCCCAAAACCCCTAGGAGCAGGGTCAAAAAGAGGGGCAGGAGGCGGTCCAACGGCAGATAGAAGAGCCCTGCGGCCATGAGCAGGGCCAGCAGGCTCAAGGGCAGGAGGAGGAACATCTGGAACAGGAGCTTGCCGAAGTAAATCCACTCCTTTCCTCCCGGGGTGAGGAGGAGGTCGTCCAGGGTGCCGTCCTCCACCTCCAGGGCAAAGGCCCGGGTGGAGAGGAGGGTGCTGCCGAAAGCCAGGGCCACCCATAAGACCCCTGGGGCCGCTCGGCGCAAGGGCTCCTCCTCGGGCCCCAGGGCCAAGGCCATGATGAAGAGCATCACGGAGAAGAAGGCCAGAACAGAAAGGAGCCCTGCCCGGTCACGGACCTCGAGGCGCAGATCCCTCCAGGCCAAAAGCCAGATCCGGCGCACCGCCCCCATCCCCTCCCCATCCCTCCCAGGAGCCTGGACGGCCTTCCCCACCCTGGGCGCCCTCATACCCCCCCCAGGACCAGGGTGCGGTCAGCCACCTCGCTGGCCAAGGCCCGGTCGTGCGTTGCCAGCACCACTCCTGCGCTTCGGCGGGCTTCCCGCAAGATTCCGATAAGGAGTGCCCTTCCCTCGCCGTCCAAGGCCGTTTCCGGCTCGTCCAAAAGCCAAACATCCGGGGCCAGGAGGGTCAGGCGGACCAAGGCCAAGCGTTTTTTCATGCCGCTGGAAAAGGCGGCTAAAGGCACCTCCTCGGGTAGCCCAAAGCGGCGCAGAGCTCCCTGCCAGTCCCCTTCGCGGCCGTGGAAGGCCAGGTCGTAAAGGAGGTGCTCCCGAGCGGTGAGGTGGCGGTGGAAGGCGGGGGGGTTGGGCAGGAAGAGCGCCCGGCCCTCGCGCTCCACCCGGCCCCGGGTGGGCTTCAAAAGACCCGCCATGAGGCGCAGCAGGGTGGTCTTGCCCGAACCGTTGGGACCCACCAGGGCCACCGTCTCCCCCCGCTCCAGGGCGAAGGACAGGTTCCGGATAACCCATTCCCTGCCGAAACGTTTGGAGATGCCCTGCAAGCGAAGAAGCATGCCTCTATCAGTTTAGGGGTATCCCTTGGGGGTAATTGTCCCTCATCGGAAGGAGACTCCCAGATCTCCTCAGCGCTACAGGTACTTCTGCAACCACTCTGGGGTGATGCGGAGGAAAAAGGAGTTCAAGGCGGTATACGTCCCCGTGAAAAGCAAAACGCCCACCACCAGAAGCACCACTCCCGCCAGAAGCTCCACGTAGTGGGAAAGCCGTCCAGCCCGCCGTAGCCACCCCTTGAGCCGCTCGGCGAAGAGGGCCACCAGCAAAAAGGGCACCGCCAACCCCAGGATGTACGCCAGAAGCAGGCCCACCCCGCCTCCCACCGCCGTCAGGGTGAGGATGGCCCCCAGGATGGGGCCAATGCAAGGGGTCCAGCCCAGGGCCAGGGTGGCCCCCAGGAGAAAAGCCCCCAAGGGGCGGCCCGTCTCCCCCTCGTAACGAAGGTTCACCCCCCAACGGGGCCTTAGGCCCAGCATGTACAGGCCGAAGAGGATCAGGACCACCCCTCCCACCCGGGCCAAGGTCTGCCGGTGTTCAAAGAGAAGCCCCCCAAGGAGGGTGAAGGGCAGGCCCAGGAGGAAGAAGACCGCCCCGAAGCCCAGCACGAAGAAGAGGGCGTTGAAGAGGGGGCGCCCCCGCTCCCCCCCCAGGTAGAAGAGGTAGGTGGGCACCAAGGGAAGAACGCAAGGGGAGAGGAAGGAAAGCACCCCCGCTAGAAAAGCCGCCGTCAAGGAAACGTTCATGCCTCCATCCTAGGGCAGGGTGAGCCAGGGGAAACGGCGCTTGGTTTCGGGGTCCAGGTCCAGAAGCTCCCGGGCAGGCATCTTGACCTGGGGCAAGGTATTCTGGTTGATGGGCTCGTCGGCGTCGATGATGCCGTTCATGTAGAGGAGGAAGGCCACCAGGTGGTAGACCTCCTCGTTGCTGAGGCTTCCTTCCTGGCCGAAGGGCATGGCCCGGCGGATGTAGTCGTAGAGGGTGGTGGGGTACTGCCAGTAGTTGCCGATGGCGAACTCCACGGGCTCGGTGTCCGGGGTGATGGGGAAGGGCTCGGCCACCAAGCGGTTGAAGGGGTAGCCCTCACCCCGGGCCCCGTGGCAGGAAGCACACTTCTCCGCGTAGATCCGCTCTCCCTCCTCCACCTTCCCCTCCCCTGGGGGAAGCCCCCGGCCGTCCGGAAGGACCGCAGGCCGAATGTCGTACTGGGCTGCTAGCTCCTCGGAGATGGGGGTACCCAGGTTGTACCGGGCCCCCATCGCCAGGCCCAAGAGGGCCAGAAGGATCAAGATGCGCTTAACCATCAAACACCTCCCCGCCGCATCCCCCCACGGGGCCGAAAGCCTGCTGGCCCAAGGGCCGGTCGCCGTTCACCACCCGGCCGTCGGGCAGGATGCGCCAGGCTTGGATGGCGTTGTAGTGGTAGCGGTTGTTCCTACCCCACTTCTTGAAGAACTCCTCCCGGGTGGGCTGGGTGTTGCCCTTCTCGTCCCAAGCCCGGCTCCAGAGGACCACCTCCTTGCCGTCCCAGTGCCAAGGCATCTTGAAGCGCACAAAGGCGTAGCGCTCCACCGGAGGTTCCAAAGTGGCCTGCCGCCAGGTCTTGCCCTCGTCAAAGGAGATCTCCACCTTGGTGATGCGCCCGTAGCCGCTCCAGGCCAGGCCGCGGATCTCGTGGAAACCGGGCTTGATCTGCTGGAGGCCGGAAGGGTAGGTGATGATGGACTCCGGATCCATGACCCAGGTGAAGGCCAACACCCGGCCATCGGCCATGACGTCGGTGTACTCGCTGGTCTCATCCTTGGCCATGGTGGGGAGGTCCGTGACCAGGATGCGCCGTAGCCACTTCACCTGGATAGAGCCCTCCCAGCCCGGAACCACCAGCCGCACCGGGTAGCCCTGCTCCGGGCGCAGGGCCTCCCCGTTCTGAGCGTAGGCCACCAGGACATCTTCCATGGCCTTCTCCAGGGGCAGGGAGCGGGTGTAGGCGGCGGCGTCCATGCCCTCGGGGATGAGCCACTTGGCCTCCGGCTTCACCCCGGCCTCCTTGAGGAGGAGGGCCAGGGGCACCCCCGTCCAGCTGGCGTTGGAGGCCAGGCCACGGCTTCGGGTGGCGGTGAGGTTGGGGTCCGGGGGGTTGCGGTAGCCGTTTTGCCCGTTGCCCGCGCACTCAATGAAGTAGGTGCGGGTCACGGAGGGGAAGCGCTTGAGGTCCTCGAGGGTGAAGACCAGGGGACGCTCCACCATGCCGTGGATCACCAGCCGGTACTTAGCCGGGTCTACCTGGGGCACGCCGCCGTGATGCCGCTCGAAGTGCAGGCCGTTGGGGGTGATAACCCCCTCCAGCTTCTCCAGGGGGGCGAAGTCGGCCCCGGAGTGGCGGGGGCGCCGGGGGGGGGNCTCGTCCCAAGGGGGAGTCTGGGCCCTGGCCTTAAACAAGCCCAGCACGCTCCCCGCGCCTAAGAGCCGGAAGAACTTCCTTCGGTCCATATACCCTCCCATCGTATCTGGCGAAGGGAAGAAAAGCCCCGCCCCCTTGGGGGCGGGGCCTTCCCCTCAGGCGGGGCCGAACATGTCGTTCCAAATCCCGGTGGCCCAGCCAATGGCGGCGGTGCCGTTGCCCGCGGAGCGCTGGTTGTCCACGTTGCTTTGCTGAACAATCCTCTTCTGCGCCTCGTCCCAGGAGTGCTGGTGGGCCACCCAGATGGCCTCCTCGGAGTCCACAAAGGAGTAGCAGATGTTGGTGGGGAGCTCGTAGGGGATTTCCGCCAAGGGCTTGCCCTGGAGGCGCTGCGTCAGGTGCCGGGCCACGATGGTGCCCGACACGTAGGCCACCATCCCACTCTTGGGGTAAGGGGTGTTGCCGATGATGTCCCCCACAAGGTAGACCCGGTCGTCCTTCTCCGAGAGGAAGTAGGGCAGACGGATGTTGGCCCAGCGCTCCCCAAGGCCAGCCACCCGCACCAGCTCCCCGGCCTTCATGGGGGGAATGACGTTGGCCACGGTGTAGGGCACCTCACCCAGTTCGGTGAGGATATGCTTCTTTGCGTAATCGATGCCCGTGATGCGGGTGTTGGGCACGTACTCCAGGTAGTCCTTGTAGAGGTCGTTGTAGGCGGAGAGGAACCCTGGGGCCTTGGAGATGGGCTGAGGGTTGGCGTCCAGGACGATGAGCTTGCCCTTTACCCCCTTGCTCTTGAGCCGCCAGGCCAGCATGGCCGCCCGCTCGTAGGGGCCCGGGGGGCAGCGGTAGGGAGGGTTGGGGATGTACATGACCAGTTCCCCACCGGTTTCGTCAAACTGGTCCAGAAGCCTCCTGAGGGCGATGTGCTCAAAGGGCTTGAAGCCCACGGGCATGAGGTGCTTCACCTCGGCGTAGCCAGCGATGGCCTCGTACATGTAGTCGATGCCCGGGGCCAGAACCAGGTAGTCGTAGCCGATGTAGCCCCCGGTGGTGCGCACCAGGCGGCGGTCCCGGTTGATGTCCAAGACCTTTTCCTGAACGAAGATCACCCCGTCCTTGACCACGTTGGTGTAGTCAAAGACCAGCCACTCCAGGGGCTTGACCCCGGCCAGGAAGAGGTTGGACATGGGGCAGGACATGAAGATGGGCTTCTGCTCGATGAGCACCACCTCCACATCCACCCCGGACTGGACCAGCTTCCGGGCCACCGTGGTGCCACCCCAGCCGCCCCCGATCACCACCACCCGGGGCTTCCGGGTGCGGGGAAGCAGGGTGGCTGGACGGCTATAGAACTCCTGGGCGAAGGCCGAGCCGGAAAGGGCCCCCGCCGCGGCCAAAGCCGCTCCCGACTTGAGCACCTGACGCCGACTTACCTTGCTCATACCCTCTCCTTTTGAGCTTCATTGGCCAGGGCGGTAAGGCACCCCGCCCGTGGCTTCTAAAATCTCCGTCATCACCCTGCGGGCCTCTTGGAGCATGGGCACTGCCGGGGAGTTCATGACGCCGGGCATGATGGTCATGAGCATGGGTTCAATGGCCCCCACCAGGACGTCAGGCCCCATCTGCATGGCGAAGAAGCGGCAAGGAGCGGCGAAGCCGCCCGCGGGCTGGGTGAGGAACATGACCCGGGCCCATTCGCTCTTGCAGGGCATGATCACCGTCACCGGCCCCACCTTCACGTTGGGCAGGAGGTTGAGGCCGTTGGAGGTGAGCTCGGTTTCCACCACGAGGACCACGTCCTCCACCTTGGCGCTGGGCACCCGGTACATGAGGGCAGGCATCATGCCGCTAGCGGGATCGGGCATCATGGCAGGAGGCAGGCGCTTCACGATGCCAAGCCTTCCCAAAGCCCCCTCGAGGCGCCAGGTGAGCCGCTCCACCTCACCTCCGTACACCTGGAGCATGCCGAAGAGAAGCCGCCCGTCAAAGGTGCCCACCAGGTACTTCTGGCCCTCCCCGGTGATGAAGACCGTGGGGGGCAGGACGATGGCCGCCATGGGGTTCTTGGAAGCCGCCTCCACGCTTCCCTTCTCGGGCTTCAGCACCACCAGGCGGTAGTCGGGGAAGCCGGGGCCCGTGACCTGGCGCACCTGCTCGCCCAGGTTCAGCACCCGGTCGGCCTCGAGGCCCACAGCCTTCAGGGCCTGCAGGGTCTTGGCCTCCACCTCTTCCAAGGAACCCTGAACCTCCACCACCAAGGCCTGGCCCAGGGCCAGCCCCAACAGGGCCACCAGCGCGAACAGTTTTCTCATGATCCTCCCTCCACTTCCAGGCCGGCGTCCAGCCAGCCCTTGAAGCCGTGCGTGATGTTCTTGGCGTTCTTGTAGCCCAGCGCCTGCAGGTAGGCCGCCACCACCGCCGAAACGCTCCCCGAGTTGCAGTACACGAGGATCAGGGCCTCCTTGTCCTTGGGGAGCTCCGCCAAGCGGTCCGGCACCTGCCCCGCGTAAATGTGCACCGAACCGGGGATGTACCCCTTTTTTCGCTCCTCCTCCGTGCGCACATCCAGGATGAAGGGGTCAAAGAGGAGCAGGTCCTTGGCCTCCGTGGGGTAGACCAGGTAGCTGGCAGGGGGCACGCGCTTGAGGAACTCCCCGAAGGCCTTGACCCAGTCCCCCTCCCCCTGGGCGCGGGCCAGGGGCAGGAGGGGCAGGAGGGCAAGGAGGTCCCGGCGGCGCATGGCTAGCGGGTGAAGAAGGGCAGCTCCTCAAAGGAGTGCCCGGCCTTAGCAGCCTCGGCCAGCATGTACAGGGTAAGGGCGATGTGCACGTCGGAGTAGAACTCGGGCTTGGGAATGGCGATGGACTCGTAGCAGAAATTGATGCGGTCCTCCATGGTGTAGAGCTTGTCCTCCTCAAAGCGGTAGGCAGGCCACTCGTTGCCCAAGCCCTGCTTGGGACTCCGCACCGGGGAAAGCCGCACCCTCTGGCCCGCATACTGGTCGTGGCAGACGGCGCAGCTCATGTCCCTTGCCCCCGCCCGGGTGTACCAAAGCTCCCGCCCCAGGTTGTACATGGCAAGCTCAGCGGGATGCTTGGGCGCCACCTGGATCTTGGCCTTGGAGGAGAAGGAGGCGATGTAGGTGGTGATGGCCTTGACCTCATCCCGCTCAATCTCGGCGGGCTTAAAGCCCTGAACCGTCTGCATGCAGGTGTAGACCCGGCTCTCCAGGTCCTCCACCCGGCGGCTGTCGAGGAAGTACTTGGGCAGAATGGCGTAGACCCCCTCCAAGACCCCCTTCCCCTTACCGAAGTCGCACTCCTCGAGGGTCTTTCCGCTCGGCCCCTTGCGGAAGAAGAGCTCCTTCCCCTCCTCAGCGAAGAGCTCCCCTGGGAGGATGCCGAAGGTTTCCAGGTACATCTGCCGCTGGCGCATGGCCTCCTCAAAGGGGTCCAGAGGCTTGGCCTGCTGGGTGTAGGCCATTAGGCCCACCAGGGCACCGAGCGCGAGCAAGCCCAGCACGGTGAAGCGGTTCTTGTGCGTTCTCACGGCTCACCTCCGGTTGATGGGGGAGTTGGGATCCAGGAGGAAGGCCACCAGGTCGGCGGTTTCCTCGGGGGTGAAGAGGCCGTGCACCCCACCCCGGTACATCAAGGAGCAGGGCACATAGGCCCAGGCGTTGTAGATCTTCTCGTAGGTGTAGCGGACCACCGCCTCCAAAGTCCCCCGCTGGCCGTAGTCCGTGAGGGGAGGCCCCATGGTGCCGTGGGCCACCTCGCTGGCCACCCCCGCGTGGCAGGCGTAGCAGTTGCCCCGTTTAGGGTCGGTGAAGACCTTCTCCCCGTTTTTCCAGTCCCCAAGGAGCTTGCCGCTTTGCGGGTACTTGATGAGGGCCTTCTGCTCCGCCAAGAAGCCGGGGATGAGGTCCGCGGGGAGTTTGTCCCGGTACTGGGAGCAAAGCGCTTGCCCCTTGTCCTGGGACAGCATCACCTGGGCGAACTCGTGCCCTCCCTGGTGCAGGACCGCCTCGAGGCGGGCCCGGAAGGGGCTCACCTGGGAGAGGCCCAGCCCCAAAAGCACAAGGCCAGCGACCATAACCGCTAATCTCTTCATCCTTTCACCTCCGGAACTCGGTAGGTTCTGCCCAGCACGTGCACGTTGGGGTTGGGGAGTACCTTGACCCTTCCCACCCCTCTCAGGTACTCCTCCAGCACCGCGTAGATGGGCCTAGGCTCATAGCCCGCCTTGGCCTCCCCCACCCGCTGGAGCCTTCCCCCGTAGGCGGCCACCAGGTAGCGGCGGTTCGGGTCCAAGGACTTGCCGCCCACCTCCACCTCCCGCACCCGCCGACCCGTGGGGGCATCGGGGTCCAGGGCGTAGCGAAGGCCGTAGGTACGGCTCACGTCCCCGCCCTGCTGGTAGAAGGGGTCGGGGCTGAACACGTTGCTGGCAATATCCTCCAGAACGCCCCGGATCTGCGCCCCCCGGAGCCAGAAGAGGTAGAGCTCCGGATAGGTGAAGCCAGTGTAGGCATAGAGGTGATCCCGGGTGATGGCCTGGCCGGGAAGGATGGTGGTCCCCCAGCGCACCGCTGGACTGAAGACCACCTCCACCTCCGGGTAAAGGGCCCGCACCGCCTCCCCCACCATCTGGTCAAAGGTGGAGTAAAGGGTGTCCCGCTTGTAGAGGAGGGTTTCGGAAACCGCCAAGGGCTCAAAGAGGTGTGGGCGGTGGGGAGCTACCCGCTCCTGAAGCCACTTTTCCACGTCCTCCGCCTTGGGCAGGTGCTGGGAGAGGACGGGAAGAACCCGTACCCGGAGGTTGGCGATGCCCCCCTTCCAGAGCTTCAAATCCACCCGCATCAGAGCCTTGCCCGCGGCGCTGCCCGCCACGATCCAGGTCTTCCCCACCCGCCAGGGCCTGGGGGTCAGGTCGTGGGTGTGCCCCGACAGGATGAGGTCAAGGCCCCGAACCCGCTCCGCCAAAGCGGCGTCCAGCTGTAGCCCGTTGTGGGAAAGGAGCACCACGGCCTCGGCCCCTTCCGCCCGGGCCTGGTCCACCGCTTCCTGCAACCTCTTCTCGTCCAGCGCAAAGGACAACCCTTCGGTGAAGGACTCCGGGTGGGAAACCCGCACGTAGGGGTAGGAAGCCCCCACCACGGCCACGGCGTGCCCCCCCAGCTGGTGGATGCGGTAGGCGGGGAAGAGGGGATCCCCGAAAAGCTCATCCACCACGTTGTAGGCAAGGTGTTCGCCCCGGAACCTCTTCAAGAGCTCCTCCACCCGCTCCCGCCCTAGGGTCCACTCCCAGTGGGAGACCATATGGTCCACACCCGTGAGGTTCTGCCACTCCACGATGGCCTCCCCTTGGGTGAGCAGGGAGAGCCCGGAGTTGGTCCAGGTGTCCCCGCCATCCAGGACCAAGGCCTGGCCCCCCTCGGCCTCCACCTGGGCCTTCTGCTGGCGGATGAGGGCGGTGAGGGCAGAAAGCCCCCCGATGGGACCGAAGGCCCGGGCCAGCTCCGCGAAGTCCAGGTACGAGAGCAGATAGGCCAAGGGCGTGCCCCGCTCCACCCCGTAGTAGCGCAGGATGGCCTCCCCGGTGAGGTACCCTGGGCGGCCCATGAGGGGCTTGGGGGCGATGAGGTTGGGGGGCTCCATGAAGTAGTGAGGGAAGGCCTGGCCGTGGAGGTCCGAGAAGTAGAGCAAAGTGGCATCCCCATATGGGGTGAGCTCATAGAGCCGGGCTGGGTTTTCCAGGACCTGGGCCAGGGCCTTAGGGCCCAGGCCCGCCAAAGCGGAAAGGAGGTAGAGGAGCTCTCTACGGTTCATTTAGACCCCACCGCGGGCTTGGTGTTGAAGTCCGACTCCGGGTCCAGAAGGTAGGCCACGATGTCGGCAATCTCCTCGGGGGTGAGCAGCCCCTGGGCCCCGAAGCGGTACATCACCGTGCAGGGGAAGTAGGCCCAGGCGTTGTAGATGACCTCGTAGGTGTAGCGCTGAACGGCTTCCGACTGCCCCCGCTTCAGGCCGTACTTCTCCAGGCTGGGCCCCACGTCCCCGCCCAGGTGCACCGGGGAGCCGAAGTGGCAGGAGAAGCAGTTGGCCTTCTGCAGGTTGTTGAAGATGGCCCCGCCCTTCTTCCAGTCCCCCATGAGCTTGCCATTTTGCGGATACTTGATGAGGGAACGCTGCTCCTCGAGGAACTTAGGCAGAAGATCAGCAGGCAGGCGGTTCCGGTGGATGGAGCAGAGGGCCTGGTCTGGGCGTTGGCTTACGAAGACCTCAGCGTAGGCCTTGCCCCCCGACTTGACCCGCTCCAGCTCCGGGTCCTGAAGGTAGCGCTGGGCCAGGCCCCAAGCCAGAAGGGAGAGGGCCAACAGGGTAAGGAGTGCCTTTTTCATGCTCCCTCCTCAGCGCACAAAAGCGGGCCACTCCTCCACCACCGCCCCGTTGTTGCTGTAGGCCAGGAAAAGCTCCAGGGCCAGGATGGGCAGGGAGTACAGGTCCGGCTGGGGGTGGGCGATGTTGCCGTAGCAGGCGCGGATGCGGTCCTGCATGGTCCAGATCTGGTCGTTAGAGTAGCGGTAAGCGGGCCAGTGGGTCCAGGACTTGTCCTTACCCAGGACATCCGCATAGGGAAGCACCCCGGCCCGCTTGCCCACGTAGGTCACGTGGCAGGTGGCGCACCCCACGTCCCGGGCCCCGGAGCGGGCGTAAAAGAGCTTTTCTCCCAGGGCGTAAAGGGCCCGCTCCTCCGGGAAGAGGAGGCGGACTTGGATGGGCTTGCCCGTGGAATGGCTGGCGATGTAGAAGGCCACGGCCACCACCTCGGACCGCTTCACCTGTGCCGGCTTAAAGCCCTGAACCCGGGTCATGCAGGTGATGATGCGGCTGTCCAGGTCCTCCACCTTCCCTGTGTCCAGGAAGTAGCGGGGAAGCCGGGCAGCGGCCCCCTCCAGCACCCCCTTGCCCAAGCCGAAGTCGCACTCGGCCATGGTCTTGCCCGAGGGCCCCTTGCGGTTAAAGAGGTCCTTCCCCTGCTCCACGATGAGCTCCGTGGGCAGGATGCCTGCGGTTTCCAAGAGGAGCTGCTTTTGCCGCTTGGCCTCCTCCCGGGGGTCCACCCCCTCCTGGGCCAAGGCGAGGCCCATCAGGGCCAGGGCACCGGCCATCAGCAACGCCTTGAGAGGCATATACCCTCCTCCATAAGGGCGCCCGGGAACCCGGGCGCCCAGCCTTACGCCAGCTCCAGCTTCACCGAACCCTCGCCGGTGTCCCCGCTCGTGTCCTTGAGTTTCACCACGAAGGTCCCCGGCTTCTCCGCCTTGAACTTGAAGCCGTAAAGGGGGTTGGCGCTGGTGGAGGGACCGGGGCGGGCCTCCGCTACCTTTTCCCCCTCAAAGTAGACCTCCACCAGGCTGATGTAGTTGGCGGGGATCAGGTTGCCCTGGGCGTCCCTCCGGGTGCCAGGCTCGTTGGGGTGTTGAGCAACCGCTTGCAGCTTGAACTCCTCGCCGGCCTTAGGCTTGGCGGGCGTGAGGCGAACGATGGTGCGAATGGCCATGTGCTCTCCCTCCTTTCCTTAACCGCAGCCGCCCACGGTCACGCGGGTGCTGGCCGAAGCCAGAAGCAGCTTGCCGTCTGCCGTTTCCACCACGGCCCGGATGGCGCTGGTTTCCGCCAAGCGCACCCGGGTGGCGTAGTAGGGCATGGCCTTCATGGGCATGAAGGTAACCAGCCGCGGCGTGGGGTTCTTGTCAGCGAAGAGATGGATGGCCTTCACCTGGCCGCCAGGAAGGTTCACCTCCACCTCCGCGGGCACATTGGCCCCGCTCTCCGCAATGGCGGGCATGGTGAGCTTCACCAGGTTGGAAGGGGTCAGGTCCTTGAACCCCTTGCCCAAAGCCTCCTGAAGAGCCTTCTCCAGGTTGGCCAAGTCCTCGCCCTCGAGGCCCTGCGCCCTCACCGGAAAGCCGGCCAGGGCCATGGCCGAAAGGGCCGCGCCGGTGGTCTTCAAAAACGCTCGCCTATTCACACGCACCTCCCTTGGCACACATCTGGCGTAGCTCCGCAAGGAACTGCGCCCGAGGCCGGCTGCCAAAAAACCGGCCCACCTCTTCCCACGTCCCCTTGCGGTGGACGAGGAAGACAAAGGTTGGAGTGCCCGGCACCCGGAAGCGCCGGGAGAGCTCCTGCCCCTCGGGGGTTTCCGTACCCACGGAGGCCACCACAAACCGCCCTTCCAAGAGGCGGCTAACGTCGGGGTCGGAGAGCACGAAGGTGTTCATCTGGTCGCAGTAGGGGCAGTGGGGGCTGTGGAAGTAAACCATGAGCACCCGGCCGTGCTCTTGGGCCAGCCCCTGCGCCTGAACAAACGGGTACCAACGCCCGAAGTCGGGAGCCGCCAGGGCCAGGCCCAGGAAGAGGAGCATCCAAAGTACCCGGTATCCGTACATCATCCTACACCGCCTGGGTACACCCAAGGACATTTGTACCTTACCAACCTATCAGAGCAAAATCAAGCCCTCCACTACACTTCTTTTGTTCCTTTTTTCACCAAATACCACTTGGCTTGCCTTCTTTCTGTTCTCGTCAAAGCCCCTCCCATTTGCTTGGTCACTAAAGGTTGGCTAAACTTTCGCCCCTTGACGGGCGGCTCGGGACAAATTACCCTGATACCCCGGAGGGTAAAGATGAAGCGGACCCTTATGGCTCTCCTCCTTCTCGGCGGCCTGGCTCTGGCCCAGGCGGACGGCGCTAAAGTATACGCCCAGTGCGCGGGCTGCCACCAGGCCAACGGCCAGGGGCTTCCCGGGGCCTTCCCTCCCCTGACGGGCCACGTGGCGGATATCCTGAGCAAGCAAGGCGGCCGGGAGTTCCTGATCAAGGTCTTGCTCTGGGGCCTGCAGGGGCAGATTGAGGTAAAGGGCATGAAGTACAACGGGGCCATGCCCGCATTCAACGGCCTCAAGGACGACGATATCGCCGCCGTCCTCAACTACATCGCTACCGCCTGGGGCGACGACAAGAAGGTGAAGGACTGGAAGCCCTTCACCGCCGCCGAGGTCAAGGCCCTGCGGGACAAGAAGCTCACTCCCCAGCAGGTGCTGGACGAGCGGAAGAAGCTGGGCCTGAAGTAAAGGTTACCTTTCCTCTGGTCCCGGGGCCCAAGGCCCCGGGTTCCCTAGTTTAATGAAGGGGTGCTGGAGCTCTCCCTGGAGAAGTCCTTCCCTGGCTTCCAGCTGGCCCTGAACCTCACGGCCCAAGAAGGAGAGGTTCTGGCCCTCCTGGGACCTTCGGGAAGCGGCAAGAGCACCCTCTTGCGGCTCATCGCCGGGCTCCTAGCCCCGGACCGGGGCTTCGTGCGCTTTGGGGGCATGGACCTCACCCCCTTGCCCCCGGAAAGGCGGGGGGTGGGCTTTCTCTTTCAGGACTACGCCCTCTTCCCCCACCTCACGGTGGCGGAGAACGTGGCCTTCGGCCTGGTGGAAGCCCGCTGGCCCAGGGCCGAGAGGGAAGCGCGGGTGCGGGAGCTCCTGGAGCGGATGGAACTCCTGTCCCACGCCGGCAAAAGGCCCCAAGAGCTTTCGGGAGGGGAGCAACAGCGGGTGGCCCTGGCCCGGGCCCTGGCCCCCAAGCCCCGCCTCCTGCTTCTGGACGAACCCCTGGGGGCCCTGGACCTGCGCCTGCGGGAAGAGTTGCTCTTCTTCCTGCGCAGGACCCTGCGGGAAGCAGGGGTCACCGCCCTGCTGGTCACCCACGACCAGGGGGAAGCCTTTCTCCTGGCCCACCGGGTGGCGGTGATCCGCCAGGGGCGTCTGGTCCAGGTGGGGCGGCCAGAAGAGGTCTACACCAAACCTAAAGATGCCTGGACCGCCCGCTTTATGGGCCACAAAAACCTCCTCTCCCCGGAGGAAAGCCAAAGGATAGGCCTGCCGCCTAAGCCGCATCTCCTACCCCCGGGGGCCCTGCGCCTGGGGGAGGGGGCGGAGGGTGTGGTGGAGGAACGGCTCTACTACGGGCCCAGGGTGGGGCTTTGGGTGCGGGTTAAGGGGGTGCGGCTTTACCTCGAGGCCCAGGAGGGCCCGGAGGAGGGAACCCCTATCCGCCTCCACCTGGACCTCAACCAGGCGTTACCCTTGGAAGGGTGAAGCGCTTTGCCCTCCTCCTGGGCGGCCCCCTCTTGGCAACGGAGGCCCTGAGGGCGCGCCTTCAGGGCTACCGCCTCCTGGCGGCGGACTCCGGTGGACGGCATGCCCTGGCCCTGGGGCTTCCCCTGGAGCTATGGCTTGGGGACTTCGACTCAAGCCCTCCTTGGCTCCAGCAAATCCTTCCCGCTCCCAAGGAGGTGCTTCCCCGGGATAAGGACCTTACGGACGGCGAAGCCCTGGTGCGGAAAGCCCTGGACCTGGGAGCGGAGGCGATGCTCCTCCTGGGGGCCCTGGGCGGGCGGCTGGACCACACCCTGGCCCACCTGGAGCTGGCCTTTTCCTTGGCGGCACTGGGGGTGCAGGTGGAGCTTTCCGACGGCCTCACCCGAGCCTTCCCCCTCCTCCCCGGAAGCCACACCTTTCCCTTGGAAGCCGGAGCCCCCTTCAGCCTCCTCCCCTTCCCCGAGGCCACCTTGGGGGTGGAAGGGGCCCGCTGGAACCTTCCCCCTGCCCCCCTCAAGGCCACCACCCTGACCCTGGAAAACCGGGCCCTAGGGCCCATCCGGATACGGGTGGAGGCGGGGCGGGCGGTGCTCTACCTCTTCTGAGGGCGGGGCCGCCAGGGGCAAAGAAGGGCCCGCCGCCTCTCCTTGACAGGAAAAGGGGGGAAGGCTACACTAGCCTTTGGCGTTTGGGCCGCTAGCTCAACCGGTAGAGCAACCGACTCTTAATCGGTGGGTTACAGGTTCGAGTCCTGTGCGGCCCACCATCGCCTTTTAAAGGCAAAGCTTCCACTCTTGGAAGCGAGTTGTCGAGCCCGGCATCTCTCTTGGTCGAAGGAGGTGCCGGGCATGACAATTCTTGAAGCGCTAGAAGAGTTTCTGCAGGAGAAAAGGGTGGAGGGGAAACGGCCAGCAACCATCCGCTGGTATCAGCAGACCGTGAGCTATCTACTACGGGAGCATTTGGACCAGCCTTTGGTAGCCCTCAACCGCAGCCTGGTAACTCAAGCCCTGCTCAAAAATGTATCTCAAGCTACACTGGGCAACTATGACCGGGCGCTAAGGGGCTTCTGCAATTGGCTTGTCGCCGTTGGCTATCTAGACAAAAATCCTTTCCAAGGGCGCAAGCGCCCTAGGCAAGACTTCCGGCCCAGGCAGGTTCTAAGCCTAGATGAGATAGCCGCTCTTTTTGCCGCAGCCCGTAAAGACCCTCGTTTCCGCTTCCGTAACCAAGCCATCTTAGCGCTCGCCTTGGGTGCCGGACTACGGGCCTCGGAGATTTGCCGCCTAACCCTCCAAGATATTCAATGGGAAGAAGCTGTCCTGCGGGTAGAGGGGAAAACGGGCTTCAGTGTCGTTCCCCTCACAAAAGACACTTTGCGGTATCTACGGCTGTACGTGGACCGGGAACGCCGGGCCACCATACCCTACTTGTTTGTTCACAGGAACCGGCCCTTGAACGCCAATGCTTTGTCTCGCTGGATTCATCGCCTGGCTAAGACCGCTGGAATTGACCGTCCTGTAGGCATGCATCTCTTACGCCACACTTTCGCCACGCACTTCCTCAAAAGCGGGGGCGACCCCTTTACATTGCAACGTATATTGCGCCACAAGACACCGGCTATGACCAGCCGCTACCTCCACCTCCTAACCGAAGACCTTAGGGAACGCCTGCAAACTGTGGACTTGGTGGCGTTAGTCAAAAGGGGAACACGCCCACGATGAAATTTGGAAGTGAGGTAGCATAGTGTAGCTTGGAAGGCTGTAACCCCGGATATGAGCAACCGACAGAGCTTGAAACCCCAATCTGGTGGTTGTACACTTAGGAAAGCGGACAGGCTTTGGGCTCCTGGACGCGGGAAAACGGCCATGCAAGGGAGAGCCTGGCTCTTAATCGGTGGGTTACAGGTTCGAGTCCTGTGCGGCCCACCACGGAACCCCGGGGCCTTCCCCGGGGGTCTTCCTTTACCATGGGGCCCATGAAGATTCCTAAGACCCCTTTGGACCTCCTGGACCTGGACCTACCCCGGGGTGAACCTTGGGGCTATGGCTTCGCCCAAAGCCTCCTCAAAGCCCCCTGGGCCTGGCGGGCTTTAAGGCCCACCCCAGGGCTTCTCCAGTTGATGCGGCAGGACCTCGAGGTCCTCTTCCTGGAACTGGAAGAAAGGCGGAAGGAGTACCCTTTAGCCGACCTGGGAGAGCGCCCCCCCCACCCTGCTGAGGAAGGGGCCCTGGCCGCCCTCCTCACCCGCGACCCCGAGGCCCTGGCCCGGGTACTCCAAGCCCACGGACCCTATCCCTTTGCCCTCTACCGGGCCTTCCGCTTCGTTGGCGAGGTGCGCCCCCTGGAACGCTACCGCCTGCCCCAGGAGGACGAACTTCTGGGCTACGAGGAGCAGCTTAAGGCCCTTAGGGCCAATGCCCTCCGTTTCCTCTCGGGAAAACCCGCCCTCCACACCCTCCTCTACGGGGCCCGGGGCACGGGCAAAAGCACTGCCGCCAAGAGTCTTTTGCACCTTAGAGAAGCCCGCATGGTAGAGGTGGAGCCCAATGCCCTAGCCCACCTGGAAAACCTGTTGGAAAAGCTGGCTCTCCTTCCCCATCGTTTCTTCCTCTTCCTGGACGACCTCTCCCTGGATCCTAAAGAGGATTCCTTCCATCACCTGAAGGCCCTCCTAGAGGGAAGCCTGGAAGGCCCCCCGGAGAACGTCCTCCTCCTGGCCACCTCCAACCGCCGCCACCTGGTGCGTCAGACTGGGGAAAACCCCCTACCCGGGGCCGACCCCAGCGCCTGGGACGAGCTTCAGGACACCCTGGCCCTTTCCGAGCGCTTCGGCCTGGTCCTCACCTTCCCCCCCTTTGACAAGGCCCTTTACCTTAAGGTGGTGGCCCACCACCTGGGCCGCTCCCTGACCCCGGAAGAGGAAAGGGAGGCCCTGCGCTTCGCCCTGCAGAAGGGCTTCTCCGGGCGGGTAGCCCGGCAGTTCGCACTTTCTAAGCTGGATTTCGGCTCTTGATACGGTCAGCTTATTTCCGCTAAAATCCAGGTATGCAAACAGGTTCCTTATCTATTCGGCAGCTCTTGCGAAAGGCCAAGGCAAAGCAATTCAAGTTACCTCAGTTTCAGCGAGACTTTGTGTGGAATGAAGCCCAGGTTGCCCTCTTGATCGACTCCATTGCGCGGAATTATCCAATAGGTTCTCTCCTGCTTCTGGAGCCCAGCCCTGACATTCAGCTAAGCACGCGCTCACTCCAAGCTGCTATTACCGAGATGGACCAAAGCATTCCAATCAATGATGCAGGGGTTGCCCCGGAGAATAGCGATGTTCCTGAAGCACAGGAACTTCTGATACTCGACGGACAGCAGCGGTTGACCTCTATCGTCCGAGTCCTTTTGAATGCCAATCCAACGAAAACTTATTGGTTTGACCTGAGAGAAATCTACGAATCATTCCATGAGGAAAGGGCTGACTGGATCAAGCAAACAAAGGGGAAAACTACTGATGCCACCCGCAATGATGGTCGCTGGGTTAGAGCCGATTTAATACTAGAGGGTGAGGAGCAGCAGTACGTTATAAGATACTTCCTTAGCCAAGAAGAAGACAAGGCACTTAGCCAAGAAGAAGACAAGGCAATGCATGCCATCCAAAAAGTACATCGTGTATTTGAAACCATACGAAATTATCAAGTGCCTTACATCCTTCTGGAGGGTCAAGAAGGTGTCGAAGCCATCTGTCGGATTTTTGAAACCATCAACTCCACCGGTACACGCTTGACAACTTTTGACTTAGCCGTCGCCCGTTATTTTCCCCATCCGGATCTCCGTGATTTGTATGAAAAGGCCCGCCATCAGCATCCCGTTTTATCAGAATTCGATGTTGATGGCGAACGGTTGTTGCAAGTAATTGTGCTGCTAGAAAAAGGAAGGGAACCTTCTCGTAGCGAGCAACTTAATCTTACCAAAGACGACATCATCAAGCATTGGGGAGCCGCCGTTAACGCCCTGGTAAGGGCTATCAATTGGGCACGTCGAGAATGTGGACTTGAACCCCAATTTTACGTTGGGGAAAGTCAACTTGTTGCTCTAGCCTCCGTACTCGCCGGGTTATCCGAGAAACAGCAAGAGCATTTTTTAACTCAAAAACACGATCAACTTGTTGAATGGTTTTTCTCAAATATAATGCAGAGTGGATTCCGCGCCACGAATTACAGGATTTTCGTGCATTACCAGAGCTTGCAAATCCTTCGAGAGCACGGGTACATCCCAGAAGAGGACATCCCAACCGTAAAGCTCGATGTAGACACTCTAATTCGCTTGGCAAAAAGCGACAACAGGTATAAAGCCGCTTTGGCCTTGTTACGTCGCTATGTTAAAGAGGACTTTTACTCTGGCGCAACGATATCTTCCGACAATTTCGAAATACATCATTTCTTCCCTCGTTCGTTTGGGGCCAAAAAGTACGTCGATAGTATTGCCAACCTAATACCTGTTACGAAAGACACCAACCGCTTTCTGTCCAATCGCAATCCCTCAGATTATATGAGGGACCTAATAGGAAAGGGCAATTTCCATGTGCTAAATAAGCGTTTAGCCGGTGCACTTCTACCAATACAAATCAATGCAGAAGGCATTGTGGAGCCAAATATTCTATCGGATGACCAATACAACACTTTTGTCCAAGAACGCGGCAAGATGATACTTCAGAAGATACGGGAAATCACTGGAAACCGGTTCGCCGAGACTATCGGCGAAACCGGGGAATAACCCTGAGCTTTAGCTCAGCACTCGCCCATGTACCGAAGGGCCGCCTCCACGAAGCCCGCGAAGGGGGGCGAGGGGCGCATGGGGCGGCTCTTGAACTCGGGGTGGCTCTGGAGGCCCAGGAAGAAGGGGTGGTCTGGAAGCTCGATGGCCTCCACCAACCCCGCCCCCCGGCCCCGCATGCCCGGGGTGGTGGCGGAGATCACCAGCCCGGCTCGCTCCAGCTGGTCTACGTAGAGGGGGTTCACCTCGTAGCGGTGGCGGTGGCGCTCCAGGGCCTCCTCCTTGCCGTAGAGGCGGTGGAGGAGGGTGCCGGGGCGGATGCGCATGGGCCAGTCCCCCAGGCGCATGGTGCCCCCCAGGCCCTCCACCTCCAGCTGCTCGGGCATGAGGTCGATGACCGGGTGGGGGGTGTAGGGGTCAAACTCGGTGGAGTTGGCCCCCTTGAGCCCGGCCACGTTCCGGGCGAACTCGATCACCGCGATCTGCAGGCCCAGGCAGATGCCGAGGTAGGGGATCTTCCGCTCCCGGGCGTACTGGGCCGCCCGCACCTTGCCCTCAATGCCCCGCACCCCGAAGCCCCCGGGCACCAGGATGCCCGCGACGTCGCGGAAGGCCTCGTCCAGGTCCCCCGCCTCCAGGCCCTCGGCGTCCACCCACTTCACCTCCACCCGGGCCCCGTGCCGGATACCCGCATGCTTCAAGGCCTCCAGAAGGGAGAGATAGGCGTCCGGCATCTTCACGTACTTCCCGGCGATGGCGATTTTCACCGTGCGCTCGGGGTGCTTCAGCACCCGCACCGCCTCCTGCCAGAAGGAGAGGTTAGGGAAGACGGCCTCGAGGCCCAAGGCCCTTTCCACCACCCGGCCAAGGCCCTGCTCCTCGAGGAGGAGGGGTATCTCGTAGATGTGCTCCACATTGGGGCTGCTGAACACATGCCCGGGGCGCACGTTGGTGAAGAGGGCCACCTTCTTCCGCACTTCCTCCGGCACCGGCTTCACCGAGCGCAGGACCACGGCGTCGGGCTGGATGCCCACGCCCCTAAGCGTGGCCACGGAGTGCTGGGTGGGCTTGGTCTTGAACTCCTCGCTGGTCTCCAGGTAGGGGACCAGGGTGAGGTGGATGTAGAAGGTGTTCCCCTCCCCCTCGTCAAAGCGGAACTGGCGGATGGCCTCCAAAAAGGGCAGGCTCTCGATGTCCCCCACCGTGCCCCCCACCTCCACCACCACCACCTCCGCCCTCTGCTCCTCGGCCACCTTGCGGATGCGCTCTTTGATCTCGTCGGTGATGTGGGGGATCACCTGCACCGTCTGGGAGAGGTACTCCCCCCGGCGCTCCTTCTGGATGACCGAGAGGTAGACCTGGCCGGTGGTGAGGTTGTTGCCCCGGGAGAGGTCCAGGTCCAAAAAGCGCTCGTAGTGGCCGATATCCAGGTCGGTTTCCGCCCCATCCCCGGTGACGAAGACCTCCCCGTGCTCGTAGGGGCGCATGGTGCCCGCGTCCACGTTCACATAGGGGTCGATCTTGATGGCCGTGACCCGGTAGCCCCGGGCCCGGAGGAGGGCCCCCAGGGAGGAGGTGAGGATGCCCTTCCCCAGGCTGGAAACCACGCCCCCGGTCACAAACACGTACTTTCTCGGCCGTTGCGCGCTCTCGGAAGCCCCGTTCACGGGTCTTCAGCCTACCACATCTGGCGCAAGGGGCCAGGTCTATGGTAAGCTTTCCTTTGGCGTTCTTGCGGGGTCCCCCGATCCCCCGGCAAGAACAGGGCGCGTGCAAGCGCGCCTCCAAGGAGGGCCCTAGTCATGCTTCCCAAGACGTACGTACCCAAGGAGATCGAACCCCGCTGGGTTCTCATTGACGCCGAGGGCAAGACCCTGGGGCGGCTCGCCACCCAGATCGCCACCCTCCTCCGGGGCAAGCACCGCCCCGACTGGACGCCCAACGTGGCCATGGGGGACTTCGTGGTGGTGGTGAACGCCGACAAGATCCGCCTCACGGGCAAGAAGCTCCAGCAGAAGATCTACACCCGCTACAGCGGCTACCAGGGGGGCCTCAAGGAGATCCCTGCGGAGAAGATGCTGGCCACCCACCCCGAGAGGGTGCTGGAGCACGCGGTGAAGGGCATGCTCCCCAAGGGGCCCTTGGGCCGGAGGCTCTTCAAGCGCCTCAAGGTCTACGCGGGTCCCACCCACCCCCACCAGGCCCAGAAGCCGGTGAAGCTGGAGGTCAAGTGATGGAGCAGTACTACGGCACCGGAAGGCGTAAGGAGGCGGTGGCCCGGGTCTTCCTCCGGCCCGGAAGCGGCAAGGTCACCGTGAACGGCGAGGACTTCCAGGATTACTTCCAAGGCATCGTGCGGGCGGTGGCGGCCCTGGAGCCCCTTAGGGCGGTGGATGCCCTGGGGCGCTTTGACGCCTACATCACCGTGCGGGGGGGCGGCAAGAGCGGCCAGGTGGACGCCATCCGGCTGGGAGTAGCCCGGGCCCTCCTCCGCTACAACCCCGACTACCGGGCCAAGCTGAAGCCCCTGGGCTTCCTCACCCGGGACGCCCGCGTGGTGGAGCGCAAGAAGTACGGCAAGCACAAGGCCCGCCGCGCGCCCCAGTACTCCAAGCGCTAAGACCCCCTCTGTACCCCCGAGGGCGTGCCCTCGGGGGGTTTTGCTATGCCAGTTCGGTGAGGGCCTCCCGGAGCTCCTGGGGGGCGAAGGGGTGCACCTTTTGGTGGCGCAGGTACACGAGCCGGGCCTCGGCCTCCACCCCCCAGGCCCGCCGCACCGCCTCCCAGTAGAGGGCCAGCTGGAGGCGGTAGCGCTCGGGGTGGACCTCGCGGTCGGTCTTGTAGTCCTCCAGGTACCAGCGCTCCCCCACCCGGTAGAGGCGGTCCAGCACCCCGTACCAGACGGTGCCGGCAAGGGGCAGGACCAGGGGAAGCTCGGCGTGGTCCTCCTCCCGGGCCTCGAGGGGGGGCAGGGCCTCCCCCAGCATGGCCCGGTGGTTCCGGAGGAGAAGGCGCACCTCCCGCAAAAGGCGCGACCGGTCCTCCCCGGCAAAGGGGAAGGCCACCTCCTGCAGGAGGAGGGCCCCCATGGACGCCTCGTCCTCGGGGTCCAGGTTCCGAGCCAGGGCGTAGTGCACCAGGGTGCCCAGGGCCCGGGCAAACTCCGGGAGGGCCTCGGCCTCGAGGGCCTCGGAGAGGGCCAGGGCCTCCCCCTCCCCCTTGCGGTAGGCGCTGGGGGAGTAGACCGGGGGGAAGGGCCCGGGAAGGATGGGGTGCTCCGCGTAAGGGGCAGGGCGTGGGGGGGCGGGGGGGGACGGGGGTGGGGGCGAAGGGGGAAGGCCTTCCAGGGGGTAGCGGTGCACCAGGGGGTCCCGATCCTGCGGCCCCAGGCCCAAGGCCCTAAGGGCCTCAGCCCAGGGCCCCGGGCGCTCCGAGGCGCTGCCCGTCAGGATCAGGACGTCCCGGGCCCGGGAGAGGGCCACGTAGAGGAGGCGCAGGGACTCCTCCTCCTGGGCCCGGTCCAAGGCCCGCTTCAGGTGTCGGTAGGCGTCCGTACCCTCCAAGGCCACCTCCCCGTCCAAGCCCACCAGGACAGGCTCCGGCCTCCCCCCCTCCCCCCGGGCCAGGTCAAAGACCGCCACCACCGGCCACTCCAGGCCCTTGGCCGCGTGGACGGTGAGGAGGGCTACCCCTTCTCCCCCCTCGGGGAGCTCGGAGGTTTCCGGGTCCTCGGCCCGCACCTTCAACCACTCCAGGAGGGCCTCGAGGTCGGGGAAGCGCTGGGAGGCGGCCAGGAGGAGGAGGGTGTCCAGATTGGCTCGGGCCCTCTGGGAAAGCCGCCTGAGGAAGGCCTCGTCCCGGGCCAGGGCCTTCAAGGCCTCCAAAGGACGCAGGCCCGCAAGCGCCTTGAGCCCATCCAGCCGCGTCTGCACCTCTAAGGGAAGGAGGGGCACAGGGTCTTCCGCCTGCAGGGCCTCCTCCACCTGCCCCAGGTCCAGGCCCAGGAAAGGCCCCCGCAAGAAGGCCAGGAGGGAGAGGCGCTCCTCGGGGCTCGGGGGGCCTTCCAGGAGGGCCAGGCGGAGGGCGTGGTAGACGTCCCGCACCTCGGGGCGGCGGAAAAAGCTTTGCCCCCGCCTTAGGACGTAGGGCACCCCCAGGGCCCGGAAGGCCCTCTCCAGGAAGGGCAGGCTCCTGCGGCTCCGCACCAGGACCGCCATGTCGGAGAAGGCGTAGCCCTGGCCGGAAAGCGCCCGCAGGCGCTCCGCCAGGAGGGCCGCCTCCCCTTCCCGCTTCCGGTCCAAGGGCCCCTCCCCCACCACCCAGTGGACCTCCACCCGGCCCTCCTCCGCCCTCAGGGGCTCCACCGGCACCCGCTCGGACTCGGGAAAGAAATGCCCCACAAAGCGGTTCAGGAAGTGGGCCACCGCCCGGGCGTGGCGCCTAGTTTCCCCCAGGCGTAGGACCTCTTCCGCCTCCCCCAGGGCCTGGCGGAACACCTCCACCCGGGCGTTGCGGAAGAGGTAGATGGACTGCTTGGGGTCCCCCACCGCCACCACCTGGGCACCTGCGGCCTCCAGGGCCTGGAAGAAGCGGCCCTGCAGGGGGTTCACGTCCTGGAACTCGTCCACCAGGAGGTGGGGAAAGCGCTCCACCACCCGCTCCAGCGCCTTGGGGGCTTCCAGCAGGCGCAGGGCCAGGGCCTCGAGGTCGGAAGGCCCCAGGGCCTCCCGGGTGCGGCGGCGGTAGCCCTGAAGGGCCTCCTGGTAGAGGGCAAGGAGCTCTTCCGCCCCAGGCAGGGGCCGGTACGCCTCGGCCAGGGAGCGCTTTTTGTAAAGGGTAAGGAGAAGCTTCTCCAGCGCCGGGTCCAAGTCCTTGAGGTAAAGGAGGCTTCGCGCCTCCTCCAAGAAGAGGGCCTCGGCCAAAAACTCGTCCAAAAGGGCGAAGTCCGGGTCCAAGGAGAGAAGGGGGGCGGCGTGGCGGAGTGCTTCCGCCATGAAGCCGTGGATGGTGGTGAAGACCGCCCCGTACGCCTCCCGCCTGGCCTCCTCCGCCCAGGGGTTTGGGGGGAGGTTGGCCACCTCCTCCTGGATACGCCGCCTAAGCTCCTCCGCCGCCTTACGGGTGAAGGTGACCGCGGCCATGCGCCTGAGGGGCACCCCCCTGCGCAGGAGGGCCAAAAGCTCCTGCACCAGGGCGTGGGTCTTCCCCGTGCCTGCGGAAGCCACGTAGAGCCTCATGCTTCCTCCTTGCGGCAGATGTCCTCCAGGCCGCAGGCCCAGCAGTGGGAGCCGGGCTTGGGGTGGAAGGCGCCCCCTTGCCACTCGGAAAGGGCCACCTCCACCCGAGGCCGGATGGCCTCCAGGGGCCTTAGCCTCTCCCCTTTGCGGAAGGGGCGGTCCCGGTAAGGACGGGGTTCATCCAGCCAGTTCCAGGTCCACAGGTAAACCCCCTCCACCTCGGGGCGCTGCAGGAAAGCCCCCACCGCATACCACTCGCTCCAGCGCTTGCCCGGGGAAAGGTCGGGGTCTTGGCCCGCAGGCAACAAGCGGTAGATGTGGACCACCTTCCCCTCCTCCTCCCGCCGCAGCCCGTCCAGGCGCAGCACAAACCTCTTCCCCGGCCAGCGCACCCAAAAGCTCATGGCCTGCAGGAGGTCCTCGTGGGCCTTGAGCCAGGGGCCCACCTGGGGGTCGGCCAGGAGCCTGTCCCACCCTTCGGGCAGGAGGTGCCAGCCCAAGGCGCCGTCCTCCGCACGGAGGGGGAAGCGCTCCAGATAGGTACGGAAGGGGCACTCCCCGTGGCGGCGGAGGACCTCCAGGTGGGCCGGGGGGGCCTGCGAGGCAGGCAGGGGCGGGGCGAAGGGCTCCTCCGGCAGGGCCTCGAGGCGGCTTGCGGGGGGCAGGGGTGCGGGCCTCGCCCCCCGCTCCAGGGGCTCGTAGGCCCCCGAGGGCCCGGCCTCCGGGTAAAGCAAATACACCTCTTCCCCCCGCGTGGCGAGCTCCTCCAGGAAAAGGGGGTCCAGGCCCCGCAGGCGCCGGGGGAGCCCTTGGAGAAGCCCCCTCTCCCTGAGCTCCTCCAGGAGGAAGTAATCCTCCCCCTCCCCCAGGGTGTAGCGCCCCGCCACCCAGTCCAGCACATAGGCCCGCTCCGCCCGCACCCCCGTGGCCCGCAAAGGGGGAAGGAGGGCCACCCCTCGAGGGGGCTCCGGGGGCAGGGTTTCGTCCAGCAGGAGGCTCCGCCACCAGGCTAGGGGATCCCCCGCATCCGCCCGCAGGGCCAGGCGCAGCCGGGAGAGAAAAGGCTCCTTGACCGCCACCCCAAGCCGCTCCAGCACCGCCTCCCCCCAGGCCAGGAGGTCGGGCCCCGGGGTGCGCAGGGCCAAAAACTCCTGCCACTCCTGAAGAAGGCCTTCCCTTTCCGCCAAAAGCCTCAAGGCCTCCTCCCCTGCAAGCCCCAGCCGCAAGGCCTTTCGCCCCAGGGCGGCAAACCCTAGGGCCAAAAGGTCACGCCCCGTGGGGAAGGGGTTCAAAAGGGCCAGGACCCTCTCTCCCTCTTCGGTGTCGGCCAAGGCCCTTTCCCGGCCGTCGTAGAGGGGCAGGCCGTACTCGTCCCCCAGGAGGAGAAACCCAGGGATGCGGTCCTCCGGGGCCACCACCATCACCGCAAAGGGGTCCAGGCCCTCGCCACCCAAGGCCCTGGGGGCCAGGGCCCGCTTCAGGGCCCTTAGGAGGTGGCGGGCCTCCTCCACGGGGTTGGCCAGGGCCCAAACCTCCTTCCGCACAGGCCTTGGGGGAAGCTCCCGCCAGGGCTCCAAGCCTTCCGGGAGAAGCTCCAGGGTAAGGAGGACGGGCACCTGCTGGGCCAGGCGCCGGAGAAAGCGGAGGTCTAAAGGCCCAAGCTCCCGGTACCCGTCCACCACCACCAGGTCAGGCCGGGGGAAGAGGCGGAGGGGCGCTTTGGTGGCCTGGAAGCGGAAGTCGTCGTAGTCCAGGTGGCCCCGCTTTAGGCGCTCATACGCCAGGTAAACCCGCCTGAGCCGCCCCGCCTCCCCCTCCTTGGGCAAGGCGAAGGGGGAAAGCCCGTGGCGCTTCAGCTCGGCGATAGCCCGGGCGAAGAGCCTGGCCTCCCCCGGGGCCACCCCCCCCTGGAGCTCCCTTAGGGCCTCCCCCACCAGGGCCACCCGCCCCGCCCCCGGCAACGGGGGCCCCAGGCGGCCCGCCTCCGCAAGGACCCGGTAGTATAGGGCCTGGAAGGAGAGGAACTCCAGGCCCAAGGCGGCCCCCCGCCCACCCAGTAGGCGGTACACGTAGGCCCGCTGGTGGGGAAGCCCCACAAAGTAGCCCCGCCCCCGCCGGGAGAGAACCTCCAGGGCCCACTCCAGGGCCAGGGTGGTCTTCCCGGAAGCGGGGGGGCCCAGGACGGGATAGAGGCCGGGCTTCATATGGAGACCATTCTAAAACCGCAAGGGGCGGGGATGGCTTAAGTACCCCGTCGTGGCTTGCGCCACGACGGGGGCCCCAAAGAGACCATGAGCACGCCGCTTTGGTTTTGGCCAATGGGGCAACCTTTGCGTGGGGGTACTTAAGTGCCCCGTCGGGGCCCAAGCCCCGACGGGAACTCCGGAAAAGAGCCGTTCTGGCCCTCCAGGCACTCACCCCTCACGGGGGCGGGGGAACCCCCGGCAAGGGCAAGGGCTCGAGGTCCTCCCCCAGGCGCAAAACCCCCACCACCCTTCCCCGGTGAAGGACAAAGCAGCGGTACTCCCCGCCCGCCGCCACCACCCGCCGGGCCAGAGCCAGCTCCCCCAAAAAGGGCAGGGAGCGCTTTTCCACCAGGCGGCCCCTTAGGGGGCCTGCGTGGGGCATGGGCCGACCCTCCTCTACGGCCAGGAGGAGGAGGGGGCGCTCCCGCCCCAGGAGGACCAGAAGCCTCCCCTCTTCCCAGTAGAGGGCTTGGATGCGCAGGCCCCGCACCACCTCACGGCAACGCAGGCGCACGGCTTCCGCCTCGAGGCTGGCCAAAGGCGGGCGTTGGGGCCAGGACCCCTCCGCCCGGACCAGGCCCGCCAGGGCCAGGAGCCCTAGGCCCAAGAGGAACCCAAGCGGCCCTTTTCCAGGGGAGCGACCTTCGCGCATGGCCCTTGCGCCCCGTTCCTCAGCTCACCGCCCGCATGGAAGCCGCATTTACCCTTCCGCTGGGACCCCCACCCTGGCAAGGCCAGGGTGGGGTGGCGCTAGAAGCCCCGCTCCGCCGAAATCAGGGCCAAAGCCGCCCGCGCCAGGAGGAAGGCCCGGGCGGGTTCCTTGGCCAAGCGGTTCTTGGCTTCTGCCACCAGGTCCTTCACCAGGCTGTCCTGGGCCCGGTAGTAGGCGAGCTCCTTCTCGGCGCGGTCCACCGCCGTCTGGGCCCCTTGGGCCAGCCGGGCCTGGGGGGCTACCGCGCGGGGAGGCTGGCCCACGGGACCCCTCTCCCACCGCCTGTGTCCCCAACCATGGTGCAGGCCCATCCCCATGCGGGGAGCGGCAGGTGCCTTGGCCTGTACCTGGGGCGTCCCCTGGGCTGCCCGGAAGAGGAGGAGGGCCGCCTGAGCCTCGCGAGCCGCCTTGAAGTAGCCTTTGGCCTCGTAGCTCTTCTCCGCCCGGGCCTTAACCTCCTTAGCCCAAGCAAGAAGCTTCTCCTCTCCCGTGGCGTTTTGCGCCACCGCTTGGAGCCGGGCCAAGGCCGCCGAGGCCACCGCCGCCTGCCGGTAGTCAACCCCTTGGGCCAGGGAAAGGCCCGCCAGAAGAAGCATCACGCCCAACAACGCTCTCTGCATACGCTCACCTCCAAGGGGCCAGGCTAGCCCCCCTTCCCAAAAGGCGCACCGGGGGAAACCTTAAGGGAAGCCAAAGGCAGGTAAAGCCCCACCGCCGCCCCGTTCCGGTTGGCCACCGCCGCCCTTCCCCCGTGGGCCCGGGCCACCGCCGCCACCAGGGCCAGGCCCAGGCCTGTGCCCTTACCCCCGTGGACAAAAGGCTCCAGGGCCCGGGGCAGAAGGGCTTCGGGGAAGCCGGGGCCGGCGTCCACCAGCCAAAGCCAGACGCCTTGCCCCTCCTGGCGGAGTTCGGCGTGCACCGGAGGTTTCCCGTGACGGCGGGCGTTCTCCAGGACGTTCTCCACCGCCAGGGCCAAGAGCTCCGGGTCGGCCCAAGCCGTGCCCTCCCCCACCACCGCCACCCCCCGCTCCTCCAGGAAGGCCCTGAGGTCCAGGAGCCTGGGGTGGAGGGGGGTGGCCTCGAGGCGGGAAAGGCGGAGGAGGCCCGAAAGGAGGGCCTCCATGCGCTCCGCCTCCCGCAAGGCCCCTTCCAGGGCCCTGGGCTCGGGAGCCCGCCGCAACACCTCCAAGTACCCTTTGAGGGCGGTGAGGGGGGTGCGGAGCTCGTGGGAGGCGTGGCGGGCGAAGCGGCGGGCGGCCTCCTCCTTCTCCGAAAGCTCCCGCAAAAGCCCCTCCACCTGGCCCAGGCGGCGGTTCAGGGCCTCCACCAGGGGCCGAAGCTCCTTGAGCCCGGGGTCGGGCAGGGGGCTGAGGTCCTCGAGGGGCCGGAGGGCGAGGAGGTGGGCCAGGCGCTCCAGGGGCTTAAGGGCCAGGGAGAGGCCCAAGGCGGAGAGGAGAAAGACCCCAAGGAGCACCCCCCCGCCCCAGGTGGCATAGAGCCCAAGGAGCCGCCGCCCAAGCCCCGAAACCCCTTCCAAAGGCACCGCCAGGCCAAACCCTCCGCCCTCTCGGGGCAAGGCCACGTAAAGGGCCCCCCGCCATACCCCCTGGTAGGCCCGCCCCTCCGCCAAAAGGGCAGGGAGGTCTGGGGGCAAGGGGGGTGGGGGTTCCTCGGTGAAGACCACGCCCCCCTGCCCCACCACGAACCCCGTTCCGCCCCCGAAGACCTGGGCCAGGCGGAAGAGCTCCAGGAGGAGCGCCTCTTCCTCCCTAGGCCCCTCCTCCCTAAGGAGGTAAAGCCGGGTGAAGAGGGCCCGGCGCAGGTCCTCGCTGGCCGCCCGCTCTGCCTCCTTGGCGGAGAGGAGGGCTAAGGGAAGGGTCAGGGCCAAAAGGGCCAGCAAGAGGAGGAGGAAAAGTCTCCCCCTAAGGGAGGAAAAGGCGGTAACCATAGCCGCGCACCGTCTGGATAGGGTTAGGCTCCCCCAGGGCCTTGCGCAGGAGGGAGAGGTGGACCTCTAAGGTGGCGGGCTCCACCTCCTCTCCCCAGACCCTGAGCATCAGGGCCTCCTTGGAAAGCACTTCTTCCGGGGACTCCAAAAAGGCCTTGAGGAGCAAAAAGGTTTTGGGGGAGAGGGCAAGCCGCCTTTCCCCCCGGTAAGCCTCCATGCGCCGGGGATAGAGGCGGAGGTCCTTGTAGGCCAGCACTTCCTCCTTGCGGTGGGCCCGGCGGTACAGGGCCTCGAGGCGGGCCAGGAGCTCGGAGAGGCTGTAAGGCTTCACCAGGTAGTCGTCCGCCCCTTCCTTCAGCCCCTTCACCCGCCACTCCACCGCGTCCAGGGCGGTGAGCATCAGCACCGGCACCTCCGAGCGGGCCCGGATCTCCTTAAGGAGGGCAAACCCGTCCCCCTCCGGCAACAGGACATCCAAGACCACCACCTCCGCCCAGGGGAGGAGCGCTAGGGCTTCCTTGGGGCTCTCCGTGGCCTTGACCTTGTGCCCCTCCAAGGAAAGGCCCAGCTCCAGGGCCTCCCGCACCCCAGGGTCATCCTCCACCACAAGCACCCTCATGCCGGGTTCTTCCAAAGGGCAAGGGCCCGCACCGGGGCGTAGACCTCCAAGGGCGGCAGGGCCTCCCCTGTCTTGAGGTCGATGCGGTGGAGGCGGCTCGAACCCCTGCGGGCGGCATAGAGCACTCCCCTAAAGGGCAAAAGCTCCACCAGGCTCATGCGGTCCTCCCCCTCCAAGAGGGGCAGGGCAAAGGAGGCCAGAAGGGCCCCGGAGAGGTCCACCACCCGCACCTTGGCCGCCTCCACGTCGTAGAGGTAAAGCCTCTCCCCTTCCACCCCCACCCCGCCCAGAAGCCTCAGTTCCTCGCTTTCTTTGGAGCGGCGGAAGGCGTAGCGGGAAAGGTACTGCCCCTCCAAGGAAAGCCGCTGCACCTGGCGGTTGCCGTAGTCCAGGACGAAAAGGAAGCCCCCTCCGGCCACCAGGGCCTTGGGGTCTTGGAAGGTTCCCCGCCCTGGCCCCTGCCCCCCGAAGCGCCCCTGGTACTGCCCCTTCAGGTCCAGGCGGCTTATCGTGGCCGTTTCCCCGTCCAGGACGAAAAGCGCTCCATCCACCGCCGCCAAAGCCAGGGGGAAAAGGAACTCCCCAGGCTTCATGCCGTAAGGCCCGGCGGAGAGGAGAAGCTCCCCCTCAGGGGAGAAGCGGTGAAGGAGCTTGGCCCCGTGCTCAAACACCGAGACCCAGATGCCCCCCTCGCCATCGGCAGCCACCGCCAGGGGAGGAGCAGGAAACTGCCCAGGGGCGGAGCCGATGCCGGAAAGGAGCCTGGCAGCGGTCCCCGTAAGGTCCAGCAAGCGGACCGTCCCCTTCTTGGCCTCCACCCCCAGGAGCAGGTAGTAGGGGTGGGGCAGGCCCCGCTCCTCCTCCCAGGAACCGGAGAGGCCCTCCATCACCTCGTCCAGGCTGGGGCGCTTGGCAGGGTCCTTCTCCAGCATCTTCAGCACCAGATCGGAAAGGGGCTGGGGAATCTCGGGTTTGAGCTGCTTGGGCGGGGTGGGCACCTGGAAGATCTGCTGGTGGATGACGGTCTCGTACCCCCCGGTGAAGGGAGGCTGGCCGGTTAAGGCCTCGTAGAGGACGATGCCCAGGGAGTAGATGTCCGAGCGGTGGTCTAGCTTCTGCCCCTTGGCCTGCTCCGGGCTCATGTAGACCGGGGTGCCGATGCGGGCCCCGGTGATGGTTAGGCGGGTGAGCACCTTCCCGGCGGCGATGCCGAAGTCCATGAGGCGCACCCCCCTGGGGTCCACCCCGTCCTCCCTCAGGGCTCCTTTGAGGACCATGATGTTGCCCGGCTTGATGTCCCGGTGGACGATGCCCTGGGCGTGGATGTGCTTGAGAGCGTCCGCCACCCGGGCCAGGATGGCCGCCGCCTGCTTGATGGAAAGGCGCCGCTCCTCAATGAGCTTGTCCAGCCCTTCCCCTTCCAGAAACTCCATGGCGATGAAGTGCACCCCGTCCACCTGGCCGTGGTCGTACACCTTGACGATGTTGGGGTGGTCCATCTTGGCCAGCACCTCCGCCTCCCGGTGGAAGCGGCGCACGAACCGGGGGTCCCCCACAAAGCGCTCCTGGGGCACCTTGAGAGCTACCAGGCGGCCCGTCTTCCGGTCCTTGGCCTTATAGACGGTGGCCATGCCCCCCACCCCCACCTTCTCCAGGATCTCGTACCGCTGGGAAAGGGCCTCGGCCTCCTCGGTGGTCTTCAGGCGGCCAGAGCGCTTTTCCTGGGTGGGGTGCCTGCGGCGCGGCCGCCGCCTAGGGCCCAGGTAGACCTTGGGCGCCGCCAACACCCCTAGGCCCAGGAGCAACCAAGGCAGGGCCACCTCGCTCCGGGCCCCCGTGGTCCAGGCCGCCCCCGAGAGGAGGGCCAGGAGCAGGAAAAGGGGCCAAGGCGAAAGCCTCGAGGCCAAGGCCGCGGTGAGCAGGACCAAGAGAAAGGCCAAGAGCAGGTGCATCACTCCACCCTCAGGGCCACGGCGGTGACGTTGTCGTCCCCGCCCCGGCGCAGGGCCTCAGCGACAAGGGCCTCGAGGCTCCCCTGCAGGTCCTTGCCCAAGAGCCACTCCTCCTCGGGCACCAGGCCGTAAAGCCCATCGGTCACCAGGAGCACCCCCTCCCCAGGAGCAAGGCGCACCTCCAAAAGGTCAAAGCGGGCCTCGGGAAGGCCTAAGGCCCGGGTGAGGACGTTGCGGTAGGGGTGGCGCTCGGCTTCGGTGGGGGTAAGCACACCCTCCCGCACGCGCTCGGCCACCCAGGAGTGGTCCTCGGTGAGGCGCCTAAGGCCCCTTGGGCCGAAGTGGTAGGCCCGGGAGTCCCCGATGTGCCCCACCACCCCCTCCTTCAGCCAGTCGGCGTAGAGCAAGGCGGTGAGGGTGGTGCCCATCCCCTTCCGGCCCGGCTTCTCCGCCTCCTTCTCCACCCTCCTTTGCGCCAGTTGGAAGGCCTTTTCCATCACCCGGGCAAGGCCCACCGCCGGACGCCCGCTTCTCAGGTGCTCGGCGTAGGTCCTTGCCGCCTCGGAAAGGGCCTCGATGGCCAGCTTGCTGGCCCACTCCCCCGCCTCCATGCCCCCCATGCCGTCGGCCACCGCCAGGAGGAGAAGGTTTCCCTGGGGCACCTCCAGGCGCAGGACCCGGTGGAAATCCTCGTTGTTCTGGCGGCGGCCCACGTGGGACACGGCAGCCACGCTGAAGCGCGGGGCGAGGCGCATCGGCCTCATTGTATAGGATGGAAGCGTGGAGCACCTGGCCGACCTGGTGGACCTCTACGAGTACCGGGTGGAGGACCTGGTGGCGGGGCGCGTACCCAAGGGAGGGAAAAAGGCCCTCCTGCAGCTACGAGCCTTCCTGGCCCAGTCCCGCCTCCCCGGCCCCCTGGCCAAGCGCTTCCGCCAGGCGGACGCCCGCTTCCGGGCCCTGCGCCCAGCTTCCGAAACACCCCCCCCTCCCCTGGACCTCCCCACCCTAATCCCCCCGGAGCCCGCCGAACCCGAAGCCCCCCAGGGAGCCTCGGCCCTGCGGGCCATCGCCCTTAAGGTGTGGCGCCTCCACGCAGGGCGGGAGCTCAAGGCAAGGGCCAAAGACCTCCTCTTGGGGCGCCGGGAGGAGCTTCGGCTCATCCACGCCTTCCTGCAGAACTACCTGGACTACCGGGAGAAGGAGGGGTTCAAGCGGGACTTCAACCTCTCTCGCTTCGTCCCCACCCATTCCATCCCCTCCCTTTCCGACAGCCTCATGGACCTCGAGGACCCCAAGGTGGCCGAGGCCCTGCTCCAGGAGTTCCTGGAAACCGCCCTGCACCTCCCCCAAGACCTCCCCCTACCCCCAGAGGAAACCCGCACCTACCTCCGCCGCTTCCTGAACCGCATCCTGGAGTGGGAGGAAGCCTACGGCCTGCCCCCCAAGCGGGACCTGCTGGCCCTGAGGCGGGCCCTGGAGGAAGCCAGGCGCCTGGGGGCGGCCGCCCAGGAGGTGGCGAGGCTGGAAGAACGCCTCAAGCGGGAGGCCCAGGAGGAAAGGCGGCGGGAGCTCCTGCTGGAGGAGGAGAGGCGGCGCTTTCGGGTGGCCATGGAAAAGGTGCTTGGCCTCCTCAACCTTCTTCCCGTCCCCCAGGGGGAAACCCCGTGGCCGCAGGTACCCGAGCCGGGAAAGGGGGAAGAGGGCCTCCTGACCCTGACCCTCAGGCCCGGCCGGATCCCCTTGGGCCCCCTCACCCTCACCCTGAGCCAGGTGGAGGGGATCTGGCACCTGGGTTTGGCAGGGCAGGACCACCCTCTGGAGGCGGGGGAGGACACCTTGGTCCTGACCTGGGAAGACCTCGAGGTCTGGGCGGTGCGGGAGGGGGACCTGCTCCACCTGCGGCTGGAGGCCAGGAGCGGTCTCCGCCTTTACGAGCTCCTCTCCGAGGGGCGGGTGCTGGCCCTCCTCCTCAACCCCAGCGGGGACTACGCCTACCTCCGGCTTCTCCGGGCCCTCTCCGCCCGGCTCAAAGGGGAGTTCAGCCCCCAGGCCTTCGGCCGGGAGCTGGCGGAGAAGTACCGCCAGGCCCCCCTCGAGGCCCTGCAAGACTTCGCCCGCAAGGCCCTGGAGCTGGCCCTGAAGCGCCTGGGGCCCAGCGACCCCGAACCCCTCCTACGGGAGGTGGGCCAGGCCCTGGGGCTCGAGGGCCAGGCCCACACCCTGGCCGAGGCCCTCAGAGAGTACTTGGGGCGCCGCCCCCCCACCCGGGAAACCCTGGGCGGGGAGGTGCACTTCCTGACCCTGACGCCCGAACCCTTGGCCTTGAAGGTGGGCCCCATCGTCCTCTCCTTGCGCCTGCGGGAAGACGCGGTCTACGTGGGCCAGGCAGGGGAGGTGCCCCAGCGCCTCAAAGACCTCCTGGTCTACCGCCTGCCCGAGGGCGCCGTGGTCCTAGCCCGGGACGGCCAGCGGCTGGCCTACCTGGTGATGGGAACCCCTTGACCTTCCACCGCTACTTGGTATAATCCCCGGGAAAGGTGGTTTATGAAAGCTCTACGGCATGCGCCCTTCGCTCGCCTCATCTTTTCCTACCTGGTTTCCCAGGCGGGGAGCAAGATCCACCGGGTAGCCCTTCTGGTCCTCATCTACCTGCTCACGGAGAAGGCCATCTGGGTCTCTTTGGTCCTGGGGGTCCAGCTTCTGGGCACCGTGCTCTTCTCCCCCCTCCTCTCCGCCTGGGCCGACACCCAAGACCGCAAGCGCCTTCTCGTCTGGTCCGACCTCCTCCGGGCCCCCCTGGTGGCCCTCATCCCCCTGCTGGGGGCCAAAAGCCTCCCCATCCTGCTCTTCCTGGTCTTCTTGATTGAGCTTCTGCGGGACCTGCACGACCCCATTCAAAACGCGGTGGTCCCCGACCTGGTGCCCAAGGAGGAGGTGGACGAGGCCAACAGCCTCATCCTCTTGGCCGACCGCCTTTCCGAAGTCCTCTTCGTAGGTGCGGCGGGGGTCTTGGTGGCGGCGGTGGGTCCAGCCTTCGCCTTCTACCTGGACGCGGCCACCTACCTGGCCTCGGGGCTCATCCTGGCAGGCCTCCCCCCCCTTAGGCCGGAGAAGCTTTCCAAAGCGGGCTTCCTCGCCCGGGTAAAGGAGGGCCTAGGGCACCTCGTCCGCCACCCCACCATCCGCCGGGCGGTGGGCACTCTCTTCGCCGCCGCCGCCTTCGGCTCGGTGGAAACCGCCTTAGGGGTGGTGCTGGCCATCAAGTGGCTCAAGGTGGGCTCGGCGGGCTTCGGCTTCATGGAGGCGGCCATGGCCCTGGGGGCCATCCTGGGGGGCCTCGCCCTCCCCCACCTCCTGAGGCGCATCCCCAGGGAGAGGCTCTTCCTCTTAGGCCTTTTGCTCTTTGGGATCTTCGAGGCCTCCATCGGGGCCTTCCCCTTCTTCGCCTGGGTGCTCCCGGCCTTCTTCATCAGCGGCTTCCTCAACATGGCCTTCATCGTCCCCGCCCGCTCCATCCTCCAGCTCAACACCCCGCAGGAGATGCGGGGGCGCATCTTCGCCGCCTTCGGCGCGGTGATGAACGCCGCCGTCCTCATCGGCACCATGCTGGGAGGCGCCTTGGAGGGGCTCATCGGCGCCCCCATGGTCTTCCTCCTGGCGGGGGCCATGGTGAGCCTGGCGGCGGGCTACACCCTCCTTACGGGAGGCATCCCCGCCCCCAAGGAGGCCCGCCAGACCCAGGGCGCTTAGGCCTCCTTGAGCCAGCGGGCCGCCTCCAGGGCGTAATAGGTGAGAACGCCCTGGGCCCCAGCCCGCCTCAAGGCGTAGAGGCTTTCCAAAACCGCCCGCCTTTCGTCCAGCCAGCCCCTGAGGCTGGCCGCCTTGAGCATGGCGTACTCCCCGGAAACCTGGTAGGCGAAGAGGGGCTTGGCGAAGCGCCCCTTGAGGGCGAAGAGCACGTCCAGGTAGGGCAGGGCGGGTTTGACCATGAGGAGGTCGGCTCCCTCGAGGTCGTCCAAGTGGGCTTCCCTTAGGGCGTCCCAGAGCCCCGCCCTGGGGTCCATCTGGTAGCCGGTGCGGTCCCCGAACTGGGGGGCGCTTCCCGCCGCCTCGCGGAAGGGGCCGTAGAAGGCGGAGGCGTACTTGACCGCATAGGAAAGGATGGGCACATGGGCGAACCCCCCCCGGTCCAAAGCCTGCCGGATGGCCTTAACCTGCCCGTCCATCATGGCGCTGGGGGCCACCACGTCCGCCCCCGCCTGGGCCTGGGAGAGGGCGGTCTTGGCCAGGAGCTCCAAGGTGGCGTCGTTGTCCACGTAGAAGCCCAAAGGGCCCTCCCGCACCACCCCGCAGTGGCCGTGGTCGGTGTACTCGCAGAGGCAGGTGTCGGCCATGACCAGAAGCTCCGGCACCTCCCGCTTGAGGAGGCGGATGGCCCGCTGCACGATCCCCTCCTCCGCGTAGGCCCCGTGGCCCAAGGGGTCCTTGGCCTCCTCGGGCAGAACCCCAAAGAGGATGACCCCGCCCAGGCCCGCCTTCAGGGCCAGCTCCCCCACGCGGGGGAGGTCCTGTAGGGGATGGCGGAAGACCCCGGGCATGGAAGCCACCTCCTCGGGCTCCCCCGCCTCCTTGACGAAGAGGGGCAGGATGAGGTGGCGGGGATTAAGGTCCACCTCGGCCACCAAGGGGCGCAACAGGGGGGAACGAAGCCTTCTTGGGCGCTCCATGCCTTCCACTATACTCATGGGGGAGGGAGCATGAACCTGCAGAAGCTCTTGAAGGAAGCGCAAAAAGCCCAGAAGAAGGCTGCGGAGATCCAAGAGCGGCTGGAGACCATGACCGTGGTGGGCATGGCCCAGGGCCTGGTGGAGGTGGAGGCCAACGGCCACGGCAAGATCCTGGCCCTGCGGCTCAAGCCCGAAGCCCTGAAGACCTTCGCCGACGACCCGGAGGGCCTGGAAGACCTTCTCCTGGTGGCCATCCAAGACGCACAGAAGAAGGCCCACGAGCTCTCGGAAAAGGAGATGAGTCGGGAACTGGGGGGCGTGGGGCAGATGTTGGGGAAGCTCTTCTGAAACCCCGCCAGGGCTAGCGCCCTGGCGGGGGCCCCGGGAAAGAACGCATGAAGTACCCCGAAAGCCTCCTGAAGCTGGCCCGCGCCCTCTCCCGCCTGCCGGGGGTTGGCCCCAAGACCGCGCAGAAGCTGGCCCTGCACCTGGCCTTCCACCGGGAGGAGGCCTTGGAGCTGAAAGAAGCGCTTCAGGGTCTGGAACGGCTGAGCACCTGCCGCCTCTGCGGCAACCTGGCGGAGGGAGAGCTTTGCCCCATCTGCCAGGACGAAAGCCGCGAACGCTCGGTCCTGGCGGTGGTGGAGAGCGTTTCCGACCTCTTCGCCCTGGAGCGGAGCGGGGAGTTCCACGGGCTTTACCACGTGCTGGGGGGGGCCTTGAACCCCCTGGAGGGGGTGGGGCCCAAGGAGCTCAACCTAGAAACCCTCTGGCCGAGGCTGGCAGGGGTGAAGGAGGTGGTGTTGGCCACCTCCATGACCGTGGAGGGAGAGGCCACCGCCCTTTACCTGGCGGAGGAGCTCAAGCGCCTTGGGGTGAAGGCTACCCGGCTGGCCTACGGCCTGCCCGTGGGGGGCAGCCTGGAGTACGTGGACGAGGTGACCCTGGGCCGGGCCCTCGAGGGGCGCAAACCCGTCTGAACCAGCCCGCCATGGGGGCTTGGGAGAGGGCATGGCTAGAAGGCCGAACATGGAGGAGCTTCTGCAAGGCCTATTGGACCGGGTGGAGGGGTCCTTCGCCGCGGCCATCGGCACCCTGGACGGGCTCCTGGTGGAGGGGGTGCGGCGAAAGCGGGTGGATCTCGAGGCCGCCATCGCCGAGCACGCCGCCCTGTTGCGCCAGGCCCGGACAGCCTACGCGGGAAGCCTCGGCACCCCCAGGGTGCAGGAGCTCCTGGTGGCGGGGCACCCCGTGGTAGGCTATGCGCGCATGGTGCGCGCCCTCACAGGCCCCAAACCCCGGGAAGACCTCTTCCTCCTTCTGCTTTTGGGGCAGGAAGCCAACCTGGGCCAGGCGCGCCTGCAGACGGCCAGGACCGCGGAAACGCTAGCGGAGGTGGTGGGATGGCTTACCTAGAGAGCCTGGCCCCCCTGGGGGTCCGGCGGGCCGTACTCACGGGTCTGGACGGACTGGTGATCGAAGCCCTGGGCCGCGGGAACCCCCCGGCGGAGGTCTTGGCGGCAGAGCTGGCCTCCTTGGTGCGGCACATGACCCCCTTGGCCGAAGCCCTCTCCGGGGAGGTACGCCGCTTCACCCTGGCCACGGAAAACCAGGAGGTGCTGGCCCTGCGGGTGGGGGAGTACATCCTGGGGGCGGTGATCGAGCGGGGGATGGACCGCAAGGCCATCGGCCAGGAACTCTCCCGCATCGCCCTGCAGGTGCAGAGCCTCTGATGCTTGGTATAAGGAGGCATGGTGGAAGAAGCCCTGCAAGAGCTCAAGGCCACCAAGGGGGTTCAGGTGGCCGCCCTCCTCAGCGAGGACGGGTTCGTGGTGGAAGAGGTACGGGAAGCCAACGCACCCGAGACCGGGTCCCTCTCCGCCCGAGCGGCCACGGTGCTGGGCACCGCCAAGGCCCTGGCCCAGACCCTGGGCCAGGAGCGGGTGGAAGAGGTCATGGTAGAGTACCCGGAGGGGGCTCTTCTCCTGGTGCCCTTGCCTGGCTATCACCTCCTCGTCTTCCTGGACGGGGTGAGGAGCCTGGGGCGGGTGCGCCTGGCCCTGAAGAAGACCCTGCCCAAACTCGAGGAGGCCCTGGCATGAACGAACTGAAGCTGGACATCCAGATCGACAAGGACGTGGCCCTGGGGCGCTACACCAACCTGGCCCTGATCGCCCACACCAAAAACGAGTTCATCCTGGACTTCGCCCTCCTGCAGCCCCAGGGAGGAGCCATGGTGGTGAGCCGGGTGATCACCAGCCCGCAGCACGCCAAGGCCCTTCTTCGGAGCCTGGCGGAGAACGTAGCCCGCTACGAGGAAACCTTCGGCCCCATTCCCGAGCCGGTGGCCGAGAACCAGGCCTGAAACCCCGTCGGCACGCTGCCCCACGCCCCCTAAAGGGGGCGTGGGTTTTGCTCTCGCCAGGGGGCTAAAGGTTTTCTCGCCACCAGTCTAGGTAAGCCTTAAGCCGAGCCACGCGGCGGTCGGGCCGACCGGAGCGGGAAAGCTCGTGGCCTTCTTCCGGCACCCGGAAGAAGCGGGTCCTCACCCCCAAGTGGAGGAGGGCGGTGTACCAGGTTTCCCCCTGGTCGATGGGGCAGCGGTGGTCCTGCTCGGAGTGGACCACCAGGGTGGGGGTCCGCACCTGATGAACCAGGCGCAAAGGGCTCTTCTCCCAAAGCACCTCCGGCCTCTCCCAAGGCTTGGCGGAAAGCTCCAGGAAGGTGAAGCGGGGACCGATGTCGCTGGCCCCGAAGAAGCTCAGCCAGTTGCAGATGCTCCGGTCGGTAACCGCCGCCCGGAAGCGCCCGGGGTGGCGGGCGGTGAGCCAGTTCACCATGTACCCTCCGTAGCTTCCCCCGGCCACCCCCACCCGGGCGGGGTCCAGGGGAAAGCGGGCGAGGACGTGGTCCAAAAAGCCCAGGAGGTCCCGCTCGTCCTTTTCCCCCCACGCCCCTTCCAGGAGGGCGAAGTCCTGGCCGTAGCCGGTGGAGCCCCGGGGGTTGGCGAAGGCCACCGCGTACCCCGCCTGGCGGAAGACCTGGAGCTCCAGCATGGGCGCCCGGCCGAAGGCGGTGTGGGGCCCCCCGTGGATGTAGAGGATGACCGGGTGGGGCCCTAGCCCTTCCGGAAGCAGAACCCAGCCCGGCACCCGGTGGCCCTCGGGGCTCGCCCACTTGGTGTAGACCGGCTCGGCTAAGGGGAGGGCAACCTTCTCGTTGGGGTCGAAGACGCCCAGGGGCCCCTCGAGGCGGGCCGGGCGGGTGAAGTCCTCGGTGAGGAGGAAAAGTCCTCGCTCCGTGGGGGCGAAGGCGAGGACGCTCCCCCCTGCGGGCAGGGCCTCGGCCTTCCCGGAAAGGTCCACCCGGTAGAGCCGGGCCAGGCCCGCCTCGGTGCGCACCACGTAGACCCCGTCGCCGCCCCACCTGGGCCCTTGGGGGTGGGCGCCGTAGCGCAGGTCGCTGTTCACCGAGTTCAGGAGGCTTCCCTCCAGGAGCACCCGGGCCTCCCCGCCCCGCAGGTGGTAAAGCCGGGCCTCCGTGCCCCCGCCCCGCTCGAAGGCGTGGCCCAGGAAGAAGAGCCCCTCCGGGCTCCACTCCAGGGCGAAGATGGGGCCCACCCCCCCGTAAACCCTTTCCAGAACCCCATCCCGCAGGAGGTAGAGGGTGTCCCGCCCCTCCGCCTGGGCAAGGACGTCCTCCGCCATCACCAGGTAGAGCCCCTCGGGGGCGAAGACCATCTCCTTGGGGGCGGGGTAGCGGTCCAGAAGAAGGCGCTTCTCCCCTTCCTTCCAAAGGTAGAGCGCCACATTGCCCTCGGGCAGGAGGCCGCGCCCGTCAAACTTGAAGGGCCAGCCCTGGTAAACCCGGGGGCTACCGGGCTTGGGCGCCTCCTTCAGGGCCAAAAAGGCCACCTCCCCCCCGGGGGAGAGGGCGTAGTCCAGAACCCCCGGGGTTTCCGTGAGCCGCTCCGCCTCGCCCCCCCGGAGGTCCAGGCGGAAGAGCTCCTGGGCCTCTCCCACCTTGCGCAGGAAGTAGGCGTAGGGGTGGGCGTAGCGGGGCTTTTTGGCCTCCTCCTGGGTGAGAAAGCGCAAGGTGCCGTCAAAAAGGGCCAGCCTCGAGCGGTACCGGGGCGGTTCCCCCGGCACGATGTCGGTGAGGAGGAAGAGGGGAAAGCCCTCAGGGCCAGGGGTCAGGTCGGAGAGGAAGCGGAGCTTAAGGAGGAGTTCCGGTTCCATGCCCCCATGATACTGACCGGTCATTCGCCAAGCCTGGCGTCCCCCGCCCCCGGCTGGGTAAGCTAGGCCCCATGGACCGGGACGAGCTGGTGCGCTACCTGGACGCCTACCTGCGGATCAAGGACTTTCCCCAGGACCCTTCCCTCAACGGCCTGCAGGTGGAGGGCAAACGGGAGGTGCGCAAGGTGGGGACGGCGGTGGACGCCGCCGAGGCCATCTTCCGCAAGGCCCTCGAGGAGGGGGTGGACTTCCTCCTCGTCCACCACGGCCTCTTCTGGGGCAAACCTTTCCCCATCGTGGGCCACCACAAGCGCCGCCTGGAGCTCCTCTTCCAGGGGGGGATCAGCCTCTACGCCGCCCACCTGCCCCTGGACGCGCACCCTGAGGTGGGCAACAACCACGAGCTGGCCCGGGCCCTGGGCCTCGAGGCCCTGGAGCCCTACGACGTGGGGGTGAAGGGGCGCTTTCCCCTCCCCACCCCCCTGGTGCAGGTGGCGGACCGGCTGGGCCAGCTCACGGGCATGACCCCCCTGGTGCACCAAGGGGGAAGCGACCGGGTGGAGACCGCGGTCATCGTTTCCGGTGGGGCGGCGGGGCTCGTGGAAAAAGTGGAGGCCGACCTCTTCATCACCGGGGAGCCCAAGCACAGCGTCTTCCACGAAACCTTCGAGCGGGGCTTGAACGTCATCTACGCCGGGCACTACGACACCGAGGTCTTCGGGGTGAAGGCCTTGGCAAGGCATCTAGAGGCCCGCTTCGGTCTGCCCTGGGTCTTCCTGGACCACCCCACGGGGCTATGAGGGGGGTGTTCCTGACCCTCGAGGGCCTAGACGGCTCGGGCAAGTCCACCCAGGCCCACCTCCTCCAGGGCTTCCTGGAGGGGCAGGGGCTTAGGGTGCGCCTCACCCGGGAGCCGGGCGGAGGGCTTCCTGGCGTGCGGGACCTCTTGCTGGGTACGGAGCTTTCGCCCGAGGCGGAGTACCTCCTCTTCAGCGCCGACCGGGCGGAGCACGTGCGCAAGGTGGTTCTCCCCGCTTTAGAGGCGGGGTTTTGGGTGGTCTCCGACCGCTACCTGGACTCCAGTCTGGCCTACCAGGGGTATGGCCGGGGCCTATCCCTTCCCTGGCTCCTGGCGGTGGCCCAGGAGGCCACGGGGGGCCTAAAGCCCAGGCTCACCTTCCTCCTGGACCTGCCCCCGGAGGAGGCCCTAAAACGGGTCAAGGACCCCGACCGCTTGGAAAGGCTGGGCCTCCCCTTCTTCCAGAGGGTGCGGGAGGGCTACCTGAGGCTGGCCGAGGCCGAGCCCGAGCGGTTTCGGGTCCTGGACGCCCGCAAGCCCGTGGCCGAGGTGCAGGCGGCCATCCGGGCGGCTCTCCTCCCCCTTCTGCCATAATGGCCCTATGCGCCCTCTGGCGGTCCTCCTCCTAGGGCTTTGGGCCTTGGCCCAGGGGCTCACCTTTCCCAAGAGCACCCTCTACGTGGAACAGGGGGGCAAGCGCCACCTCCTCAAGGTGGAGGTGGCCGACACCCCCGAGCGCCAGGCCCAGGGCCTGATGTTCCGCAAGGCCCTGGCGGAGGACGAGGGCATGGTCTTCCTCTTCCCCGCCCCCACCAACGGCGGCTTCTGGATGAAGAACACCCTCATCCCCCTCTCCATCGCCTTCTTTGACCGGCAAGGGGTCATCCTGCGCATCCTGGACATGGAACCCTGCCGGGCCGACCCCTGCCCCGTTTACTACCCCCTGGCGGTCTATCAGGGGGCCCTCGAGGTCAGCCAAGGCTGGTTCGCCCGGCGCGGCCTCACCCCCGGGGCCCGGGTGGGAGGTGAGGCCCTCAAGCTCTGGCCCAAGTAGTGGAGCGCAACCCCCTTTTTCCCCTCGCGGCCTTTGCCCTTTTGGTGGTGCTCTCCGTCTTTTCCTTCATGGGCTACCTCCTGGCGGCAAGGCGGCTCCAGCCCCCACCCCCCACGCAACGGGTGGTGGTGGAAACCCAAAAGGGCCCCCGCGCCCTCCAGGCCCCGCTGGCCCGCTCCCCCGAGGCTTGGAGCCGGGGCCTGGGGGTGCGGACCGAGGAGCTGGAAGCACTTCTGTACCTTTTCCCCGAAGCCACCGACGCCCCTTTCAGCACAGCGGGCTACCGCTTCCCCGTGGTTCTAGCCTTTCTAGACGCCCAGGGCCGGGTGCTCAAGGTGGTGCGTCTGACGCCCGGGGAGGTCTACACCCCGAGCCTGGCTTACCGGGGGGTGCTGGAGGTGCGGGAAGGCCTTTTGGAGCTCTCCCCAGGGGACCGGGTCTTGCCCTAAGCGTCGGCACGCCAAGGTCGCCCTCTCGGCCAAAGCTAAGCTACCTTGCCCGTGGCCTTTCTGGCCCCCCATCTGGCGCAAGCCCGACGGGGCGCTCAGCGGCCCTGTCCGCCCCCCTGCAGGCCCCGGAGGTCCAAAAGGAAGTTCCCCGTGCTGGGGACAAAAACCGTCTGCACCCCGGGGGCCAGCTTCTCGGCGAAGATGAGCTGGACCACCTCAGGGGCTGCCTTAAGGGCCCGGCCCCGAAGCTCGATGGCCTTGGCCTCCCCCTCCGCCCGCAGGATGGCCGCGTCCCGCTCCCCTTGGGCCTCGATCACCCGCCGCTGGGCGGCGATCTCCGCCTGCTTGCGGCGGTTGATCTCGATCTGCACCTGCTGCTCGGCGGTCTGCTTCTCCTCGATGACCTTGGCCACGGTCTCCGGGATGCGGATCTCCCTGAGGAGGACGGAAACCAGCTCGATGTGGTACTGGCGGAGCGTTTCCTCGAGGCCCTGGATCACCGAGGTTTCCAAAGCGGTGCGTTGGGTGCTGATAAGCTCGGCGGCGTTGTACTGCCCCACGGCGTCCCGCACCTTGGAGCGCACCTGGGGCACGATCAGGGTTTCCAGGTAGTTGGGCCCGACCTCCTGGTGCAACTTGGCCGCCCGCTCCTTGAGGATGCGGTACTGCACCGTGACGTCCACCCCGATCTCCAACCCCTCCTTGGAGCGGGCGCGGATGGAGGTGTCGGCCCGGCGCTCCCCCTCATGGGGCGCGGAGAGGGTCACCTCTTTGACCCGGGCGTCGTAAAGGATCACCTGCTGCAGGCCCGGAACCACGAAGTGCACCCCCTCGCCCAAAGGGGCGGGCTGCACCCCCTTGAGGATGTTAAAGACCACCCCCACGTGCCCCGCAGGAACCACCACGAAGCTATAGCTCAGCACCAGGAGCAAAAGCCCCACCCCCAGGAGGGGAAACGCGTACGCCCGTTTGGGGCTAAAAAGAACCCCCACCCCCAAGACGACCAGCACCAAGGCCACCAGGTCTAGCATGAAAAAAGTATAAGGCCCGAAGCCCTGGCTTCGGGCCCAGTGGTTTCTCCTCTACTCCTTGGACTCAGAACCCTCGGACTTGGAGCCGGAGTCCTTCTTGGCGTAGTCCTTCACGTGCCACCCCGAACCCTTGAAGATGATGGCAGGGGGGGTGATCACCCGCTTCAGGGGCTCTCCCGTTTCGGGGTGCGCCCTGAGGGGTTCGTCGTGGAAGCCCTGCTCAAACTCGTAGTAGTTGCCCGTTTCCAGGCCCTTGTAGACGTAGACCGGCATACCCTACCCTCCTGTTAGGGCATTTTGACACTCATACCTCTTGAGTGTCAAGGGCGGGGGTGGTACTGAGCTCCCCCTTTGAGTTCAGACAAAATGGGGCTGTATGAGGAGCTTGCCGTTTGGACCGGAGG
>NZ_JAKEDT010000030.1 GCF_021462525.1 Thermus caliditerrae
CCCTGAGCCAGGATCAAACTCTCCAACAAAAAACGCCCTAAAGGCGTCCGTGGTTAGGTGTGTTGCCTCTGCTCTCCCCTTTTCAAGATCCCCCTGCTTGGGCCTTCGCCCGCGCAGCAAAAGCTATGCTATCAATCCCCCTCCCGCTTGTCAACACCCCCAAGGCGGCGGATCTCCTCGATGAAGCGCTCCACCGAGTCAAACTCCCGGTAAACGGAAGCGAAGCGGATGTAGGCCACATGGTCCAGCTCGCGCAAAAAGGCCATGGCCTTGAGGCCGATCTCCTCCGAGGGGATCTCGGGCCCCGGCACTTGGTCCTCGAAGGTGTAAGCGAAACGCTTCAAGACCTCGTGGTCCACAGGGCGTTTTTCGCAAGCCAGAAGGAGGCCCCTGAGAAGCTTGTCCGGGTTGAAGGGCTCTTTTCGGCCGTCCCGCTTCACCACCATGAGGGGCTCCAACTGGGTGCGCTCGTAGGTGGTGAAGCGGCGGCCACAGGCTGGGCACTCCCGGCGGCGGCGGATGGCCGCCCCCTCGTCGGAAGGGCGGGAGTCTACCACCCGGGTGTCGGGGTGGCCGCAGTAGGGGCACTTCATGGCACTTCGCGCAGGAGCTCGTACACCTCGGGAGAAAGGGGGGGTTCGGGGAGCTGCACCTCCAGCACCACCCCGCGGATGCCCTCGGAAACCATGGAGCCCAGGCCCAAGGCCGCCCGCACCAGGGCCTGGTCGTGGGCCTCCCCGGCGGGGTCCCTCGAGGGCACCACCCCATTCACCCGCACCCCGGGGAAGGTGCGGCTTGCCCCCTCGATGAGCCCTTCCACCGCCCGGCGCACGGAGAGGGTGTGGGGCTCCACGCGCACGGCGGGGGGAAGGACCAGGGTGACGAACCCGCCCCCTGCCAGGTGGCGCAGGCCCTGTTGCAGGACGTAAAGGCTGGACTTCACGTCCTGGCTCATGAGGTCATACCACTCCCCTTCCAATAGCTCCACGAAGGGGGTCTTGCTCTCGGCGGTGGTCACGTGGACGATGCCGTCCAATAAGCCAAAAAGCTCCTCCACCTTTTCAAAGGTGGTGGTCACGTCCAACACCACGCTCATGTCCCCCCGGATGGGGATGGCCGTGGCCCCGAGAGCCTCCACCTCCGAGGCCACCCCAGTGGCCAGCTCCACATCGGGGTCCACGGCGATGACCGTGGCCCCGTTGCGCCCGTAGCCATGGGCAATGGCCCGGCCGAAGCCCCTCCCGGCCCCCGTCACCATGACGATCCGCCCCTCGAGGCCCAAGATATCCCGTGACATCAGGCCCATTGTACGGGAAAATGAGGCCATGGCCCGCATCCGCGTGGCAGAAGGGGACATCACCGAGTTCCAGGGAGACGCCATCGTCAACGCCGCCAACAACCACCTGAAGCTGGGCGCCGGGGTGGCGGGGGCCATCCTCAGGAAAGGAGGCCCCTCCATCCAGGAGGAATGCGACCGGATCGGGAAGATCCGGGTGGGGGAAGCCGCGGTCACGGGGGCGGGGAACCTGGGGGTGCGCTACGTGATCCACGCCGCCGTCCTGGGGGATGAACCCGCCAGCCTGGAAACTGTGCGGAAGGCCACCCGAAGCGCCCTGGAAAAGGCGGTGGCGCTCGGCCTTAGGACCGTGGCCTTCCCCCTGTTGGGCACCGGGGTAGGGGGGCTTCCCGTGGACGCCGTGGCCCGGGCGATGCTGGAGGAGATCAAGAAGGCCCCGGACACCCTCGAGGTCACCCTTTACGGCTACCGCAAGGAGGACGCCGAGGCCATCCGCAAAGCCCTATGAGGAAGTCCCATGCGCGGTGGGCTCCCGCCCAACCTCATTCCAAAACGCCTATGAGCACCAGGATGGACCGCTCCCCTGTCGCCCCTAGGCTATCTTGGACCTCCAAGATGAGTCGGGCCCACCGCACCGTCCCTGGGGGTACGGGCAGCGTGTCTTGGGGCTTCCAAAGGCGCGCGTCTCCAGACCCAATGGCGTACAGCGTGCCCCCCCGCCCCGAGGAATCCGTCGGGTAGGCCACCCTCCACGTGTAGGTGTAAGGGCCTGTACCCCCGGAGGCCCTGCCCGATAGGAGGACATACACCTCCGGGCGCAATCCGCTGCCTTCCGAAGGGGTCGTGATCTCCACCAAAATCGCTGGGGGCTCCTGGACGTTCACGTTCACGCTCTGGCTTCTCCTCCCTCCAGCGCTATCGGTGGCGGTGACGGTTAGAACCCGGGGTCCCGTACTGGTGAACACGGCCACCGTTTCGCAGCCCACAGGAGAGGGATCGCCAATCCTGCTGGAAGTCCAAGCACAGCTTACCGGCTGGCCGTCGGGATCGCTCACCTGAGCCTTGAGAGTCGTGCCCACCCCGCGGTAAATCTGCGTGGCGGCGGTTGGGGAAACCACCACAACCTCAGGCAAAGCGTTGACCTGCCGTTCCACCTCCACGCACTGGGCAAGCAACTCCTTGCTGTACCTGAGGTCCAAGACCTCCACAGCGGTTATGCCCACGCTCAGCTTCCCGCACGCGTTCAACTCCCAAAGGAGGGTTTCGCCACCCTTGCCAAAGCCATTGAGGTTGGCCTTGAAGCCAGCGCCTCCTTCCAAGGTGCCAAAGGGCCCCGTGACCCCGTACAGGAGCACTTGGAAGCGGACCCCGAAGAGGGCCTGTGCGCCCAGGCTACCCGAGAAAGTGTGAACCGGGGTGCTCAGAGTGTAGGCGTAGTGGCTGAGGTCTCTAAAGCCGCTATCGCTGTTGTAATGGAAGCCAGCGCCAAGCGTTAGGCTCTGCCTAGCCTCAAACCGGAAGCTGCCATCCGCCTCCACCGTGCCCGTCAGGTACACGGTGAGCTTGGGGGTGAGGACCACCGGCACCGGTCCCACCATGTAGGTTTGCGGGGCGAAGATCTCCTCCGCAATGGGCACCTCCTTGCCCGCCAGCACGTTGGTGTCGCCCGTCACCTTAAGGGTGGCGTTCTGCTCCAGGGTGGTCAGAACCCGAAAATCCAGGTCCGGCACCTCCGCGCAAGCCCCCGCCACCACCCGATCGCACCTTATCCCTAAGCTCAGGTCCAAGAGGGGACGCAAGGAAAGGGTTCCCTCCACCCGCACCTTGCCTCCGGTTCCCAAATCGGTGTCCAAGGTGTAGCTCAAGCCTTGGGCTCTGATCCCAGGCTGCAAGGCCTGGGTCCTCACCAGGGAGGAAGCCCGTAGCTCCCAGCCCGAAACGTCCAAAGTTCCCTGGTGAATGGCCTCCTGGATCCGTGCCCCTTCCGTTTCCACCACCAGAAAGCCCCCCTCCCGCCGTACTGCCTTGACCTTGCGCAAAAGACCTTGGGGCGCCAGGGGGGAAACAGGCTCGCTCACCAGCACATCCCCCGCCTGAAAGCGGCTCTCCAGCCCAGGCATGTCCTGGAAGCGAAGGGTCCCACCCTCCACCCCCACCAAAGCCCCCCGGACCTCGGCGCCTAGGACCTCCGTGGTGGGAGGAACAAGAATTTCCTCTTTAACGCCTTGTCCTCCGCAAGCGGCCAGAACCCCAAGCAGCAACAACGCTATGGACCCGGAAAGCGCCCGCCTCGAGCCTGTCATGGCTCACCTCCTCAGCGCCCCAACTTGTTCAGCCTGAGCCTAGCGGAACGCCGGGACCCTTCCTTCAGGACCCTCTTTACCCGTACACCCGCTTCCCCAAACAGGATCCCTCCGCTCCATCCGATCCAAAGCCCACTCCCCCCTCCAGCCTTCCCCCGGTGAGGGCGGGCACAGAGAGGGGAGGACCTCTTCACGGCTTCCTTCCTGGAGCCCTCGAGGGGGCGCAAAGTTCCGGGAGCTCCTAAGATCAGGATACTCCTTTTGTGCCTCTTTGCACAAGGCGGTCTTCGCCGCCCTTTCAGACCCCTAAGCAACGCACCTTGTACAAGCTCTATTACGGAGTCTTTTCGTCCCCCTGCCCCTGCTGGCCATCCCCACCGGCAGGGGCAGGAACGGGAGCCCTAAAAAAGTACCCCTGCCCCAGAGCCTGGAGATCGGCGCCGTCCACCTTGCCGTCCCCGTTCAGGTCTCCCTTAAGCTCCTTCCCCTCCTTACCCCAGTTCTGGGCCAGTTGCAGGAGGTCGGCAAAGGGCCTGCCCCGCTTCAAGGCCTCCCCCAGGGGCTTCCCTTCCTTGTCGTAGAAGACCACCCGGGGGGAAAACCTGGGGGTAAGGGCCTTCTGCGGGGTGAGGAGGAGGCGGAAGGCCTCCTGGTCCTTTAGGGGTCTGGCGAAGGCCACATCCAGGCGCAAAAGCCCTGCCTCCGCATCGTAATCCAGGAGGTACACGGGGCTCACCACCTTCAAGCTGGCAAGATCCGGGTTCAGATCCCTTAGGGGAAGCTCCAGCTGAAAGCCCAAGGTCTCCCGTACCTCCACCCGGCCCAAGAGCAAAAAGGGCCCCTCCACCTGGGCCGGGGGGGCCACCAAGGCGAGCCTGGGGGGAGGGGGGTCGCTGACGGTGAGGGTAAGCCTCTGGGCGCGGCTGTTCTTGGCCGCGTCCTCCAGGGTGAGGGTGAGGGGGAAGGTGCCCCGCTCCCGGGGGACGCCGCCCAGGCGCCCCCCCTGGAAGCTGAGGCCCTGGGGGAGCTTGCCGTCCAGGCTGAAGCTGTAGGGGCGCACGCCTCCTTCGGCGCTGAAGGCCACGCTGTAGCTCTCCCCCAGGTAGGCGGGAGGAAGGCTGGTGCTGGTGAGGCGCAAGGGTTCCATTCCCACCCCCGTGGAGTCTTGTGTGCCGCAGGCGACGAGGAGGAGGAAGAGGGGCCAAAGCTTCCGCATAAGGCCAGTCTAACGGGTATAGTTGAAGGCATGATTAAGCCGGACTGGTGGATCCGGGAGATGGCCAAAAAGGGCATGATCGAGCCCTTTGAGGAAAGGCTGGTGCGGGAGGGGGTCATCAGCTACGGGCTTTCCAGCTTCGGCTACGACCTCCGGGCCGCCCCCGAGTGGAAGATCTTCACCAACGTCTTCTCCACCGTGGTGGACCCCAAGGGCTTTGACCCGAGAAGCTTTGTAGAGTACGAGGGGGAGGAGGTCATCATCCCCCCCAACTCCTTCGCCCTCACCCGAAGCATCGAGTACATCCGGATGCCGGAAAACGTCATCGCCATCGCCCTAGGCAAGAGCACCTACGCCCGGTGTGGCATCGTGGCCAACGTGACCCCTTTGGAACCGGGCTGGGAAGGGCACGTCACCCTGGAGATCTCCAACACCACCCCCCTGCCCGCCAAGGTCTACGCCAACGAGGGCATCGTGCAGATCATCTTCCTCGAGGGCCCGCGGCCCGAAACCACCTATAAGGACCGCCGGGGCAAGTACCAAGGGCAGAAGGGCATCACCCTTCCCCGGGTGTAGGCTATGGGGGTGCGCGTCCTTCTCCTTAGCCTGTTGATCCTCCTCGGCGCCTGTAGAGGTGAGAGCATGAAGCCCCTCCCTTACCTTTCGGAAACCCCGGTGCGTTCCTTCAAGGCCCCGGAAGCCCTTCTGGAGCCCGGCAAGGACTACTACGCCCGCATCCGCACCACCAAGGGGGACATCCTTCTGGACCTCCTGGAGAAGGAGGCCCCCAACACGGTGAACTCCTTTGTCTTCCTGGCCCTCCACCGCTTCTTCGAGGGGGTGGAGTGGCACCGGGTCATCCCCGGCTTCGTGGCCCAGACCGGGGACCCCACCGGCACCGGCGCCGGGGGCCCAGGCTACGCCTTCGGCCTGGAGATCGCCCCGGGGCTGGCCTTTGACCGGGAGGGGATGGTGGGCATGGCCCGCACCCAGGACCCCAACTCCAACGGGAGCCAGTTCTTCATTACCCTGGCCCCCACCCCCCACCTCACCGGGCAGTACACCCTTTTCGCCCGGGTGGTGGAGGGCATGGAGGTGGTCAGGCGCCTCACCCCCACGGAGGGTCCGGGCGCCACGGGGGAACGGGACAAGATCCTCAGCGTGGAGATCCTGGTCAAGGAATGATCCCCGAGGGCACCCGGTTTTTGCTTCCCCCCGAGGCCCGGCTCAAGGCCGAGCTCATGGGGAGGCTACGGGAGCTTTTCCTGCGCCACGGCTACGAGCCCGTGGAGCTCCCGGCCCTGGAAAGCTACGACCCCCTCCACCCCCTGGCGGAGCGGGCCTTCAAGCTGGTGGACAAGACGGGGGAGGTACTGGCCCTAAGGAGCGAGTTCACCACCCTCCTGGCCAAGCTCCTGAGGCCCCACCTGGGGGAAGGGGTCCACCGCTTCCAGTACGCGGGGGCCCTATGGCTCCGGGAGGCGGACGCGGAGCTCGGCCGCTTCCGGGAGTACACCCAGGTGGGCCTGGAGCTCATCGGGGCCACGGGGCCTTTGGCGGACGCGGAGGTCCTGCACCTGGCCTTTGCCGCCTTGGAGGCCTTGGGCCTGGAAGGGGTGGTGGAGGTGGGCCTGCCCAGCCTGGTGGGGGAGGTGCTCAAGGCTTCCGGTCTGCCGGAAGAGGAGCAGAAGAAGGCCCAGCAGGCGATCCACCGCAAGAACTTGCCCGAGCTGGAAGACCTCCTTGGCCGCCACCCCGTGCCGGAGGAGGCCCGCAAGACCCTCCTGGCCTTGCCGGACCTCTACGGGGAGCGCGAGGTGCTGGAGGAGGCTAAGAGGCTTCCCCTTCCCGATAGGGCTAGGAAGATTTTGGCTGAGCTGGAGAAGACTCTGGAGCTTTTGGACAAGCCCGTCCTCTTGGACCTGGGCATGGCCCGGCGCTACGAGTACTACTCCGGCATCTTCTTCCGCGCCTACACCCCAGGCTTCGGCCTGCCCCTTCTGGGAGGTGGCCGGTACGACGGGGCCCTCCTCCCCAGGGCGGCGGGGTTCGCTATAGGGGTAGAGCGGGCCCTGGAAGCCCTAAAACCCCCCAGGGTGGACGTAAGCCCCGAGGTTTTGGCCCTGGACCTCAAGGCCCTTCGCCGCTTCGCCGGGGAGAGGCGGGTGGAGCTTTTCCACGGAAAAGACCCCCTGGACTACGCCCGGAGGCGGGGCATCCCCTACCTGGCCCAGGGGGAGAGACTTTGGAGGGTGGAATGAGGCGCTACCTCCTCACCATCGCCCTGCCCAAGGGACGGATGTTCCAGGAGGCGTACGCGGTCCTGAAGGCGGCGGGGCTGGAACTTCCCCCGGTGGAGAACGAGCGGGCCCTTCTCCACGGAAAGGAAGGAGGGATCGCCCTTTTGGAGCTCCGCAACAAGGACGTGCCCGTGTACGTGGACCTGGGTATCGCCGAGGTGGGGGTGGTGGGCAAGGACGTCCTCCTGGACTCGGGCCGCGACCTCTTTGAGCCCGTGGACCTGGGCTTCGGGGCCTGCCGGCTTTCCCTCATAAGGCGCCCTGGCGACACCTCCCCCATCCGCCGCATCGCCACCAAGTACCCCCTCTTCACCACCCGGCTCCTGAAGGAACGGGGCTGGGTGGCGGACGTGGTGGAGCTTTCCGGCAACATCGAGCTGGCCGCGGTCACAGGCCTGGCAGACGCCGTGGTGGACGTGGTGCAGACCGGGGCCACCCTAAGGGCGGCGGGCCTGGTGGAGGTGGAGGTCCTGGCCCACTCCACCGCCCGCCTTATCGTGAACCGCCAAGCCCTGAAGCTTAAACGCTCGCTTTTAAAGCCCCTGATCGCTAAGCTGAGAAACCGTGACGGAGGCCCGTAGACGCCGCATCGAGGAGGTCCTAAGGAGGCGCCAGCCCGACCTCACCGTCCTCCTGGAGAACGTGCACAAGCCCCACAACCTCTCGGCTATCCTCCGTAGCTGCGACGCCGTGGGGGTCCTCGAGGCCCATGCGGTAAACCCCACGGGGGGCGTGCCCACCTTCAACGAAACCAGCGGGGGAAGCCACAAATGGGTCTACCTGCGGGTGCACCCCGACATCCAGACGGCCATCGGCCACCTGAGGGAGAAGGGTTTTCGGATCTACGCCACCGCCTTGCGGGAGGATGCCCAAGACTTCCGGGAGGTGGACTACACCCAGCCCACCGCCATCCTCCTGGGGGCGGAGAAATGGGGGGTTTCCGAGGAGGCCCTGGCCCTGGCAGATAGCGCCATCCAGGTACCCATGTTCGGCATGGTCCAGAGCCTGAACGTCTCCGTGGCGGCGGCGGTGATCCTCTTCGAGGCCCAGCGGCAAAGGCTTAAGGCGGGGCTTTACGAAGGGCCCCGCCTGGACCCCGAGCTTTACCAGAGGGTGCTGGAAGACTGGCTCAGGAAGTGAGGAGGGCTTCCTCTTCCAAAAGCTCCTCCAAAGCCTTGGCCTTCACCGCCAAAACGGAAACCAAGACCTGGAGCTCTCCCAGAAGCTCCTCGTCCTCAGGGCTCGCCTTGGCCCTCCTCCAAAGGGTGCGAAACTCCTCCGCTGCCCGGTCCAGCTCCTCCAGAAGCACTTCCCGTACCTCCCGCAAGCGCTCCCTGCGGACCTCCTTGCGGAATCCCGGCTTGGGCATGGCTACTCCTTTCCCTACGCAACAACCGGGCCACCCCGCCCTAAGCGCCCGCACGCAAAGGTTGCTCCATCGGCCAAAGCCAAAACAGCTTGCTCATGGCCTCTTTGGGGCCCCTGTCGTGGCGCAAGCGACGATTCAAGCGACAGTTTCCCACGGAGGCCTACACGTAGGTGAGCCAGCCCTCGTACTCGGGCCGCAGGCCCTTGGCGGCCTCCAGGTAGACCTCGCGGAGCCTCAGGGTGATGGGCCCGGCGGTGCCCTGGCCGATGGGCCGCCAGTCGATCATGGAAACCGGGGTGACCTCGGCGGCGGTACCGGTCATGAAGACCTCGTCCGCCATATAGAGCTGGTCGCGGGTGGCCCGTACCACCTGGACCTCGTAGCCCAGGTCCTTGGCGATCCGGATCACCGAGTCCCGGGTGATGCCCTCCAGGTTCACCGAGTGCTCGAGGGCGTAGATGACCCCATCCCGCACGAAGAAGAGGTTCTCCCCGCTCCCCTCGGCCACGTAGCCTTCCTCGTCCAAAAGGAGGGCCTCGTCCGCCCCGGCGGCCACCGCCTCCATTTTGGCCAAGGCGCTATTCACGTAGTTCCCCCCCACCTTGGCCTTCCCCGGCATCACGTTGGCGGGGAAGCGGGCCCAGGAGCTGGTGATGAGCCTGGCCCCCTTGCGCACCGCCTCCTCCCCCAGATAGGCCCCCCACTCCCAGGCGGCCACCATCACCTCGGCGGGGTTATTGGGCAGGGGGTTCACCCCCAGGGCCTTGGCCCCCATCCAGGCCAGGGGACGGATGTAGCAGCTTTTGTACCCGTTTTGGCGCACCACCTCCTTGATGGCCTCCTCGATCTCCTCCGGGGTGAAGGTGATCTCCATGCGCAGCACTTTGGCCGAGTTGAAGAAGCGCCGAACGTGCTCCTTCAGGCGGAAGATGGCGGGGCCCTTAGGGGTCTCGTAGGCCCGTATCCCCTCAAAGACGCTGGTCCCGTAATGAAGGGCATGGCTTAGGACGCTGGTCTTGGCCTCCTCCTGGGGGAGAAGCTTTCCGTTCATCCAAATGAGCCCGGCCTTGATGTGCACATCCCCGCCCTTGGCTTCAGGCTTAGTCATGGCGAACCTCCGCCCCCATCATACCCCTAGGGGCCTCATAAAGCCCCGTAGCGTCCCCCAGGCAGGGCCTGGGCCAGCCCCTTGAGCTCCAAGAGGGTGAGGAGGGAAAGCACCCGCTCCGGGGGAAGCCCCAGGGCCTGGGCCAGGTCCTCAGGGAGGGCCTCCCCTTGGCGGAGGAGGGCGTACAGCCTTTCCTCCTCCCCGGAAAGCGCCACCGCCTCCTTGGGCTTTCCGGAAAACCCCAGGTAGGAGAGCACGTCCTCCGCGGAAAGTACCGGGTAGGCCCCGTCCTGGATGAGGCGGTTGGTCCCCAAGGAGCCCGGGTCCGTGGGGCGGCCCGGCACCGCCAAGACCTCCTTGCCCAGCTCCAGGGCGTAGCGGGCGGTGATGAGGGCCCCCGAGGCCAGGGGGGCCTCCACCACGATCACCGCCCGCACCAGGCCGGCGATGAGGCGGTTTCTTCGGGGGAAGAACTCCGGCTTAGGCTCGGTACCGAAGGGGAACTCGGAAAGGAGGTCCATCCGCCCGGCCAAAGGGCGGTGCTCCGGGGGGTACACCCGGTCCAGGGCGCTCCCCAAGACCCCCAGGGTGCGCCCGCCCCCCTCGAGGGCCCCCAGGTGGGCCTCCCGGTCGATCCCCCGGGCCAGCCCCGAAACCACGCAAAGCCCGGCCTCGGCCAGCTCCCGGGCCAGCCTCCGGGCGAAGGCCAGCGCCCAAGGGGAGGCCCGCCGGGTACCTACCAGGGCCACCGCCTTCCCTTCTTCCGGCAGCTCCCCTTTCAGGTAGAGGTGGGTGGGCGGCTGGGGAAGCCGCCTAAGCCCTTCGGGAAACCCTTCCTCCCAAAGGCCCAAAAGCCGCACCCCCAAAGCCTCCGCCCGCTCCCGTTCCCCCCGGGCCCGCTCCTCAGCCTGGGAAAGCCCAGCCGCAGCCTGGGGAAAACGCTCCCTCAGCGCCACCAGGGGATCCTCCGCCGCCAGAAGCTCCAAAAGCCGCTTGGGACCGACGCCCGGCAGAAGGGCTAGGGCCAAAGGGTCCACGGCGTGGAGTATACTGGAAGGCCTAGAAGGTCCGGCTCTTTGCCCCCGGGCAAATCCAAAGGGAGCCGGGATCACCTAAGCCATGGAAGAAACGACTTACTCCGGATTTGTGACCATCGTGGGCAAGCCCAACGTGGGCAAGTCCACCCTGCTCAACAACCTCCTGGGGGTGAAGGTGGCCCCCATCAGCCCCAGGCCCCAGACCACCCGCAAGCGCCTTAGGGGCATCCTCACCGAGGGCAACCGCCAGATCGTCTTCGTGGACACTCCGGGCCTCCACGAGCCCATGGACGCCCTGGGGGAGTTCATGGACCAAGAGGTCTACGAGGCCCTCGCCGACGTGAACGCCGTGGTCTGGGTGGTGGACCTGCGCCACCCCCCCACCCCAGAGGACGAGTTGGTGGCCAAGGCCCTAAAGCCCCTGTTGGGCAGGGTGCCCATCCTCCTGGTGGGCAACAAGCTGGACGCCGCCAAGTACCCGGAGGAGGCCCTCAAGGCTTACCACGCCCTCCTGCCCGAAGCTGAGGCCAGGATGCTTTCCGCCCTGGACGAACGCCAGGTGGCCGAGCTCAAAGCGGAACTCCTGGCCCTTCTCCCCGAAGGCCCCTTCTTCTACCCCGAGGACTTCGCCAAAAGCGACCAGGACTTTGGGGAGTGGGTGGCGGAGATCATCCGGGAGGAGGCCATGAAGCGCCTCTGGCACGAGGTGCCCTACGCGGTGGCCGTAAAAACCGAAGAGGTGGCAGAACGGGAAAACGGCGTCCTGTACATCAAGGCCCTCCTCTACGTGGAGCGCCCCTCCCAGAAGGCCATCGTCATCGGGGAGGGGGGAAAGAAGCTCAAGGAGATCGGCCAGGCGGCCAGGAAGCAGCTGGAGATCTTCCTGAACCGCAAGGTCTACCTGGACCTCTTGGTCAAGGTCTACCCCGACTGGCGCAAGGACCCCGAAGCCCTGCGGGAGCTAGGCTACCGCTCCTCCATCGGGTGAGCGGGCGCCCCGCTTCCCGCCTTTTCCGGTTACCATAGCCCATATGCCCTGGCTCTTGCCCAGAGGAATCGCCCCCCTCCACGAAAAGGCCCTGGACCGCTTCCTCGGGGGCCTGGTGGAAAGGCTTTCCGACCCCAGCGTGGACCGGAACGCCCTGGTGCGGGAGGAGCTTTCCCGGCTACTTTACGGACAGCCCTTCGAGGAACTCCTGGAGCTAAACCCCCTGGCCGCCATGGGCCTGGACCCCGAGGGCATCACCTTCGAGGCGGAGTACTACGCCGCCACCGACCAGGAAAAGTTCCAAAAGGTCAAACCCCTCCTTTGGTTCTGGAAGGTTTTGGACCTCACCCCCATCGGCCAGTCCGTGCACTCCGGGGTGGCCATCCGCCGGGCCTTAGCCCCCTTCATCTTCAAGCGGGTGGGGGAAAACCCCAAGTTCTTCCAGAACGTGGAGTTTTCCGTGGGGTACAACCTGGAGCTAGGGGACGACGTGGTGGTCCACCGCTACGTGCTCTTGGATGACATCGGGGGCATAAAAATCGGGGACCGCACCTCCCTTTCCGACTACGTGAACGTCTACAGCCACACCCACCACGTCCTGGCCTCCCCCGACGTGACCCTTAAAGAGACCATCATCGGCAGCGGGGTGCGCATCACCTACCACGCCACGGTCCTGGCCGGGGTGCGCATTGGCGACGACGCCATGGTGGGCACGGGGGCCATCGTCACCAAGGACGTGCCGCCCCACGCCATCGCCCTGGGGATCCCTGCCCGGACCGTGCGCTACAAGGTGCGCCACGACTGCCCCTACTGCCGCAAGGGGGAACCCCACCCCTCGGACCTCGTCCCCAGGCTTCCCAACCGCAAGGGCAACCCCGACTACCCCGACTTCCTCCCTCCGGGCTTCGGCACGCGGGAGGCCTAGGCCATGTGGACCAAAGAAGAGCTGGACCGCTACCACCGGCAGATGATCCTGCCCCAGGTGGGCCCCGAGGGGCAGGAGCGGCTGAAGCGCGCTTCCGTGGTGGTGGTGGGGGCCGGGGGCCTAGGGGTGCCAGTCCTGCAGTACCTGGTGGCCGCCGGGGTAGGACGGGTGGGCATCGTGGAGATGGACCGGGTGGAGGTTTCCAACCTCCACCGCCAGGTGCTTTACGCCACGGAGGATGTGGGCAAACCCAAGGCCCTGGCCGCCAAGGAGCGCCTCTTAGCCCTGAACCCTCTGGTGCGGATCGACACCTACCCCGTGCGCCTCACCTCGGAAAACGCCCTGGAGATCCTGAGGCCTTACGATCTGGTGGTGGACGCCTCTGACAACTTCCCCACCCGTTATTTGGTGAACGACGCCTGCGTGCTCCTGAGGAAGCCCCTGGTCTACGGGGCCATCTACCAGTTTGACGGCCAGGTGGCGGTCTTCCACCACCTTACCCCCGAGGGGGAGATGGGCCCCTGCTACCGTTGCCTCTTCCCCAAACCCCCCGCCCCCGGAAGCGTCCCTTCCTGCGCCGAGGCTGGGGTCTTCGGGGTGTTGCCGGCGGTGGTGGGAAGCCTTATGGCGGCGGAGGCCCTCAAGGTGCTCCTGGGCCTGGGGAAACCCCTCGCCGGCCACCTCCTCCTTTACGATGCCCTGGAGGCGAGCTTCCGCAAGCTCTCCCTGCGCCGGAACCCCGCCTGCCCGGTCTGCGGGGACCATCCCACCCAGCAGGACCTAATAGACTACGAGGCCTTCTGCGGCCTTTGATGGCGTACAGCCCCAGGGATGCCACCTCCTCAAAAAGAAAACCGGGGGCAAGCCCCCGGCGTGCTTGCGGTGCGCTTCTAGGCCCGGGCCTCGAGGGGCACGTAGGGCACGTCCAGCTCCCCGGTATACTTAGCATCCGGCCTGAGAAGGCGGTTATCCATAGCCTTGTACTCCAGGATGTGTCCCACCCAACCGGAGATGCGGGCCACGGCGAAGATGGGGGTGAAGAACTCCAGGCCAAACCCCAGGTCGGAGTAAACCACCCCAGAGTAGAAGTCCACGTTGGGGTAGATGCCCCGGGGGTTCAACACCTTCCCCGCCTCCTCCTCCACGATCTTCAAGATTTGGTACTCCTGGGAGTGTCCGTGGGTCTCGGCCACGATCCGGGCCAGGCGCTCCAGTACCCCGGCCCGGGGGTCAAAGGCCTTGTAGACCCGGTGGCCCATGCCCATGATGCGCTCCTTCTTGGCCAGCTTCTCCCGCACCCACTCCCGGGCCCTCTCGGGGGTGCCGATCTCCTGGATCATCTTCATTACCGCCTCGTTGGCCCCCCCGTGGCGCGGCCCCTTCAAGGAAGCCACAGCGGCGGTGATGGCCGAGTAGAGGTCGGTTTCCGTGGAGAAGGCGGCGATGGCGGTGAAGGTGCTGGCGTTGAAGCCGTGCTCCGCGTGCAGGATGAGGGCGGCATCCATGAGGCGCTCCTGCTCCTTGGAGGGCTCCACGCCGTTGGCCATGTAGAGGAAGTTGGCCGCGTGGGAGAGGTCCTCCCGGGGCGGAATGGGCTCTTTACCCTCCCTGAGGCGTTTGTTGGCAGCCACAATGGTGGCGAACTTGGCGATGAGGGAAAGGCCCTTTTGGTAAAGGGACTCGCGGGAAATGTCCCCCTCGGTGGGGTCCATCATCCCCAGCTCGGAAACGGCCGTGCGTAGGAAGCTCATGGGGTGGGCAGAAGCGGGGTAGCGGCGGAAAGACTCCAGAAGATGCTCCGGCAACCTCCGCCGCCCGGCCAGATCCCGCCGGAAAGCTTCCAACTCCTCTCGCTTGGGCAGTCTCCCGTGCAGTAGGAGGAAGGTGGTCTCCTCAAAGGTGCTTTTCTCCGCCAGCTCCTGGATGGGGATGCCGTAGTAGTATAGCCTACCTGCCTCGCCATCGATGAAGCACATCCGGCTCTCCGTGAAGAGAACCCCTTCCAAACCCCGTGCTACTTCCATACCTTGCCTCCTTTTCTGCACCCTAAGGGTGCTTCCTCCCCATCATACAAGCTTCAAAGGGCGTCATCCTGGAGGACGAGGGTCTTGAGGTACAGGCTTTCAGGCACGTGCAGGCTCCAGGGGTGGTCCTTAGGCTGGTGGGTGAGGGCGTGGACCCGGAGGCGCGCCCCCCGGTCTGCCGCCGCCCGGCGGGCCACTTCCAAGAGGTCCTCCGCTTTCAGGTAGTAGCTGCAGGCGGAAAGCCACAGGTACCCCTCGGGAGCGAGAAGCCGCAAGGCCTCCCGCACCAAGTCCACCAGGTGGCGCTTCATGGAGGGAAGCTCCTCCGGCCGCTTCACCAGGGTGGGAGGGTCCAGGAGGATGTGGTGGAAAGAACCCTCAAGCCCCTGGAGCACGACCAACGCTTCTCCCTGGCGGATGTCCACCCGCAGTCCCGCCCGCAGAGCAGCGCGGTCCAGGACGACCAGGGCCTCGAGGTCCTTGTCCACCGCCAGGGCGTAGGCTCCCTTGCGAGCCGCCCTTAGGGCGAAGGCCCCCACGTAGCTGTACACGTCCAGCACCCGCTCCCCTGGGCGCACCATGGACTCAAAGAGCCGGCGGTTTTCCCGCTGGTCCAGGTAAAACCCCGTCTTCTGGGCCAGGGCCAGGGGAATGGGAAAGCTGAGGCCGTCCTCCTCCACCTCCAAGATGGGGGGCACCTCCCCCCACACCACCCCCACCCGCTCGGGAAGCCCCTCCTGCCGCCTGACCTCCACGTCGCTCCGCTCGTACACCCCCTTGGGGCCCACCACCTCCAGAAGGGCTGGGAACCACGCCTCCCTCAAAGCCTCCATCCCCCGGGTGCGCACCTGGAGGACCACAACCTCCCCGAAGCGGTCCACCACTAGCCCAGGAAGCCCGTCCGCCTCCCCGTGGACCAAGCGGTAACTCGGCCCAAGCCCTGCCCGCTTTCCTAGGGCCCGCTCAAAACGCCCCCTGAAGAAGCGGCGGTCCAAAGGCCCTGGGTCAAAGCGGTAGGCCCGGAAGGGCACGCGGGAAAGGGGGTCAAAGTAGCCCACCGCCAGGAAACCTCCGTTGGCCGCCACGGCTTCGGCCACGCCGACTTCCCCCGGGGCCTCGAGGATCTCATCCCGGTACAGGTGCGGGTAGAAGTTCTTCAGCTTCCTCTCTTTCCCCGCACGCACCACCACCCGTATCACGGCCCCAGCTTACCTTCTTCCGCAAACATCGTGATAGCGTGAAGCCGTGAACCGAAAGCGCTGGTTGGCGCTCGCCCTCTTCGCCTTGGCGGTGGGCCTCCTCGTGTTGGGCGTGGGCAGCTTTACCCACCCTCAGGAAGCCGCCCGTCCCTGGCGGGAAACCACCCTTTACGGCCGCGGGGAAAAGGTGCTCCTCCTGGAACTCAGAGGCACTATTCCCACAGATAAGGACATCGAGGAGTTCCTCTCCCAGGCGCGCCAGGCTTGGCGCGATCTCATCGCCGATACCCTGGTGGTACGGGTAGGCCAGGAAGAACAACAAAGCCCCGGGACCTAGGCCCCGGGACACCTTGGTGGGCGATGGTGGACTTGAACCACCGACCTCACGCTTATCAGGCGTGCGCTCTGACCAGCTGAGCTAATCGCCCCCGCACGCAAAGAATAGCTTAGCCAGGAGTCCGCCTCCCGTCAAGATGACCGCCAGGACTTTACCCACATCTCCGTTTCGTGGTAAATCTCCCCTTGCGGGCGCAGCCCGTATCTGGTA
>NZ_JAKEDT010000031.1 GCF_021462525.1 Thermus caliditerrae
GTGCGGGAGGGATAACCGCTGAAAGCATCTAAGCGGGAAACCTGCCCCAAGATGAGGCCTCCCACGGTGTGAAGCCGGTAAGGACCCGGGAAGATGACCCGGTGGATGGGCCGGGGGTGTAAGCGCCGCGAGGCGTTGAGCTGACCGGTCCCAATCGTCCGAGGTCTTGACCCTTTTTGCACTGATGTCCACCCCAGCCTTCAGGTCCCCCGTCATGCAGGTGGCGTGGGATTTTGAAAATGCAAAACACGAGAATCCCCCGTGCCCATAGCGGCGTGGAACCACCCGTTCCCATTCCGAACACGGAAGTGAAACGCGCCAGCGCCGATGGTACTGGGACCGCAGGGTCCTGGGAGAGTAGGTCGGTGCGGGGGATTTTTTCTACGCGCCGCGTGTGGCGCGTGCGGGAGTAGCTCAGTCGGTAGAGCACGACCTTGCCAAGGTCGGGGTCGCGGGTTCAAGTCCCGTCTCCCGCTCCACTTCCAGCCCCCAGGCATTAGCCTGGGGGCTTTTCATTTGACGCTTTCATCGGAAAGCCAGTCGGCCCAGGTTTCCAGGTGGGCGGCGTCGGACACGGCCAGGACTTCCTGCTCGGGGAGCAGGATGCGGGTGATGGAGGTGTTGGGGATGTGGAAGCGCCGCCAGGCGTCGCCCTCGAGGTCCAGGGCCATCTTCAAGGCGGCGCGGATTACGCCCCCATGGGTCACCAGGAGGTGCCGGCCAGCCGGGAGGCTTTCAAGGAAAACCTCCAGGCGCCGGGCCAGGTCGGCCATGCTTTCCCCCCCAGGCCGGGGGGTGTGCCAAGGGTCCTCGCGGGCCGCCCGGATGAACTCAGGGTACTGCGTTTCCGCTTCCTCCCGGCTTAGGCCGGCGAGAACGCCCACGTCGATTTCCCGCAAAAGGGGCGTGGTCTTCAGGGGCAGGCCCAGCACCGCGGCCAGGGGTTCGGCGGTCTCCCGGGCTCGGCGAAGATCGGAGGAGAAGAGCCCATCAAAAGGGAGCTGGCTTCGCGAGAGCCGCTGGGCCAGGCGGAAAGCCTGTCCGATCCCCGCAGGGGACAGGGGTACGTCCAGGTGGCCCTGAAAGCGCTTCTTGACGTTCCACTCGGTTTCGCCGTGGCGGATGAGCCAGATCTCTTTCATACCAGCCGAACCCCGGAGCCTGCCACCACCCGCCCCACGGGGAAGCTTTCCACCAGGGCCTGGGCCCGTTGGGCTTCCCCTTCCGGTAGGACCAGGATGAGCCCCAGGCCCATGTTGAAGACCCGGTACATCTCCTCCTCCGGGATGTTTCCCAGGCGTTGCAGGTAGGGGAAGATGGGAGGGATAGGCCAGCTTCCCTTTTGGATCTCGGCCCCCAGGCCTTCGGGCAAAGCCCGGGGGAGGTTTTCTGCAAGGCCCCCCCCGGTGATGTGGGCCAGGGCGTGGAGCTCCACCCCCGCCTCCTTAAGGCGCCTAAACTCCCGCAGGTAGGCCCGGTGGGGGCGGAGGAGGGCTTCTTTGAGGCTTTCTCCCAACTCCGGCACGGGCGCCTCGAGGTCCATCCCCTCCACTACCTTGCGGATCAGGGAGTAGCCGTTGGTGTGGGGCCCGGAGGAGGGGAGGGCCAGGAGGATGTCCCCTTCCCGGACCCGCTCGGGGCCGAGGATTTCCTCCTTCTCTACCACCCCCACCAGGGTGCCTGCCACGTCCCAGGCCCCCTCCCGGTAGACCCCGGGCATCTCGGCGGTTTCCCCGCCCAGGAGGGGGATACCCAGGGCCTGGCAGGCCCCAGCCAAGGAGGCGAGGAGGGCGGCCAGCACCCCTTCTTCCAGGCGACTTGCCGCCAGGTAGTCCATGAAGAAGAGGGGGGTGGCCCCTTGGCAGAGGAGGTCGTTCACCGAGTGGTTGACCAGGTCAAAGCCCAAGCCGGAGACGTCCCCCGCCTCGAGGGCCAAGAGGGTCTTGGTACCCACCCCGTCGGTGGTGGCCACCAGGACGGGGTGGCGCATCCCTTTGAGGGCCCAGGCGTCAAAAAGCCCCCCGAAGGCCCCAAGCCCCCGAAGGACCTCTTTCGTATAGGTGGCGGCGATGGCCTCCTTGGCCCGCCTTAGGGCCTCGGCTTTGGCCTCGATGTGGACCCCAGCCTCCTCGTAGCGCATCGGCCCTATCCTACCCCAAGGGCTTCTTGGAGAAGCCTCCGCACCAGGTCGGGGCGGGCCTGGCCCTTGGTCCTCCGCATCACCTGGCCCAAGAGGGCGTCCAGGGCCTTGAGCTTCCCCTGGCGCACGCTTTCCGCAGCCTCGGGCATGGCGGCGATGACCTCTTCCACCACAGCCCTCAAGGCCCCCTCGTCCGCCACCACCCTTAGCCCCCGCTCCCGCACCAGGGCCTCGGGGTCCAGGCCCTCCAGCACCTCGGGCAACAGGCCCTTGGCCACCCGGCTGGTGATCTCCCCCCGCTCGAAGAGGGCCACCAGCCGGGAAAGACCTTCCGGGGTCAGGCGGGTCTCCTCCAGGGCAAGGCCCCGCTCGTTGAGAAGCCCAGCCACGTCCGCCAGGAGCCAGTTGGCCAGGGCCTGGGGGGAGGCTTGGCCCAATTCCAGCGCCCGGTCCAGGAAGCGGGCCAGGGCGGGGGTGTAGGCCAAGACCTCGGCGTCTTGGGGCTTGATCCCCAGGGCCAGGTAGCGCCGTTCCTTCTCCCAGGGGAGCTCGGGCAGCCTTTGGCGGATCTCCTCCAGCCACGCCTGGGAGATGGGCATCGGGGGGAGGTCGGGCTCAGGGAAGTAGCGGTAGTCGGCTTCCTCCTCCTTGGTGCGCATGGGGTAGGTCTTGCCGCTTCCCTCCTCAAAGCCCATGGTGGCCTGCTTGACCCTCTCCCCCCGCCTCAGGATCTCCGTCTGGCGGCGGATCTCGTACTCCAGGGCCCGCTGCACGCTCTTAAAGGAGTTCAGGTTTTTGATTTCCACCTTGGTGCCCAAGGGCTCCCCGGCGCGGCGCACGGAGACGTTCACATCGGCCCGCATTTTCCCTTCCTCGGGGCTGGCCTCGGAGATGCCCAGGGTCTGGACTAGGGCCTGGATGCGCTGGAGGAAGAGCCGGGCCTCCTCAGGGGTTTTTAGGTCGGGCTCGGTAACCAGCTCGATGAGGGGGCTTCCCGCCCGGTTCAGGTCCAAGAGGGTGCGGTCCTCCAGGTGGAGGCTTTTCCCTGCGTCCTCCTCCAGGTGGAGGCGCTTAATGCGCACGGCTTTTTCCCCTAAGGGGAGGCTCCCCCCCTGGCCCAGGGGGAGGTCGTACTGGCTGATCTGGTAGTTCTTGGGCAGGTCGGGGTAGAAGTAGTTCTTGCGGTGGAAGAGGAGCCTTTCCGGAACCCGGCTTCCCAGGGCCAAGGCGAGCCGGAGGCCGAACTCCACCGCCTTTTGGTTGGGCACGGGAAGGGCCCCAGGAAGCCCCAGGCAGACGGGGCAGGTGTGGGTGTTGGGGGCTGCCCCGAAGTAGTCCGCCTCGCAGCCGCAGAAGGCCTTGGTCCGGGTCTTCAGGTGCAGGTGGACCTCGAGGCCGATGGCCGCCTCGTACATGGCCTAAAGTTTACCAGCCACCCCCTTCCTAGGGGCGCTTGGCCCCTTCCTGCACCCCCGCCAGGCGCATGAACTCCTTGGGGTCCACCGCCCGGGCTAAGCCCAGCTCGTAGGTGATGAGCTTGCGCTTGTAGAGGTCCGCCAGGCAGGCGTCCATGGTGATCATCCCGTACTGGCCGCCGGTCTGGATGACGCTCCTAAGCTGGTGGCTCTTGCCCTCCCGGATCAGGGCCCTCACCGCCGGGGTGGCGATCATGAGCTCGTAGGCCAGCACCCGCCCGCCCCCGAAGGCCTTGGGCAGGAGCTGCTGGGTGAGGATGGCCACCAGGTTGTTGGAAAGCTGCACCCGCACCTGCTCCTGCTGGTTTTCCGGGAAGACGTCGATGATGCGGTCGATGGTTTCCGGAGCGGAGTTGGTGTGCAGGGTGCCCATGACCAGGTGCCCGGTCTCGGCGGCGGTGATGGCGGCGGCGATGGTCTCGTAGTCCCGCATCTCCCCCACCAGGATCACATCCGGGGCCTGGCGGAGGACGCTCCTTAGGGCCTTGTGGAAGCCGTGGGTGTCGGAGCCGATCTCCCGCTGGTTGATGATGGCCTTTTTGTGCTTGTGGAAGAACTCGATGGGGTCCTCGATGGTCACGATGTGCACCGGCTTGCGTTCGTTGATGTAGTCGATCATGGAGGCCAGGGTGGTGCTCTTCCCGCTGCCCGTGGGCCCCGTGACCAGGACCAGGCCCCTGGGGGAGAGGGCGATCTCGGCGATGTTCTTAGGCAGGCCCAGCTCCTCAAAGCTCTTGATGGTGGCGGGCACCACCCTAAGGACCCCGCCCACGCTTCCCCGTTGCAGGAAGACGTTCACCCGGTAGCGCCCCTTCCCCGGGAGGCTGAAGGAGAAGTCCAGCTCCTTCTCCTCCTCAAAGATGCGCTGTTGCTTCTCGTCCATGAGGGCGTACATCAGGCGGCGGGTGTCCTGGGGGGAGAGGGGCTCGTACTCCGTGGGGTGGAACTCCCCGTCCACCTTGATCATGGGGGGGAGGCCCACGGTGACCACCAAGTCGCTGGCCCCCCGCTCCACGGCCAGGGTCAGAAGATCCACGATATCCGGTGTTTTGGCCATAGCGGTCTCCTTTACTCAATGGTGCGCGCCAGGACCTCCTCGAGGGTGGTGATCCCCTGGAGGGCCTTGTAGATGCCGTCTTCCCGAAGGGTTTTCATGCCCTTCTTACGGGCGATTTCCTTGATCTCCGTGGCCGACTTGCCCTCCACGATGGCGTGGCGGATCTCGTCGTCCACCACCAAGAGCTCGTGGATGGCGTAGCGGCCCTTGTAGCCGGTGCCCCCGCAGCGCTCGCAGCCCGTGCCCTTAAAGAGCTTGGCCCCTTGGATCTCCTCTTGGGAAAGGCCTAGGCGCCGGAGGACCTCGGGGTCGGGCTTGACCTCCACCTTACAGTGGTCGCAGATCTTCCGCACCAGCCTCTGGGAGAGTACCCCGATGAGGGCGGCGGAGATGTTGAAGAGCTCCACCCCCATCTCGTCCAGGCGGGTGATGGCCTGGGCGGCGTCGTTGGTGTGCAGGGTGGCGATGACCAGGTGGCCGGTGAGGGCGGCCTCGGTGGCGATCTTGGCGGTTTCCGCGTCGCGGATCTCCCCCACCATGATGATGTCGGGGTCCTGCCGCAAGAAGGCCCTAAGGGCCCGGGCGAAGGTGAGCCCGGCTTGGGGGTTCACCTGGGTCTGGTTGATCCCGGGGATCTCGTACTCCACCGGGTCCTCGATGGTCTGGGTGTTCTTGTCCGGGGTGGCGATGCGCTTGAGGATGGAAAAGGTGGTGAAGCTCTTGCCTGAACCGGTGGGCCCGGTGATGAGGAAGATGCCGTAGGGCTTCTGGATGACTTCCTGGAAGCGCTCGAAGACCCCGGGGGCGAAGCCCAGCCCCTCGATCTCCGGGATGTCGGCGGCCTTTTTCAAGAGGCGCATCACCGCCTTTTCCCCGTACACCGTGGGCAGGGTGGAAAGGCGCAGGTCCACGTCGATGGAGCCTTCCCGGTAGCGCACCCGGCCGTCCTGGGGCAGGCGCCTTTCGGCGATGTTGAGCCCGCCCATGATCTTGATCACGCTGATGATGGGGTTCAAGGCGCCCTTGGAGAGGGTGGTGTACTGGCGCAGGGCGCCGTCGATGCGCAACCGCACCAGGACGTCCGACTGGCGGGGTTCGATGTGGATGTCGGAGGCGTCCTGGAGGTAGGCCTCCCGGATCACCTGCTTGACGAACTTCTGGGCGGCGCTTTCGTCCAGCTCGGAAAGGGAGGGGCCTTCCTCCTCCTGGTACCCTTTGGAGAGCTCCTTGGCCAGCTCCCCCAGCTCTTCCTTGCCGTAGAAGCGCTCGATGAGCTTGGTGATGGCCGCTTCTGTGGCCACCGCCGGGGCCACCTCGTACCCCAGACCCTTCCGCTTGAGGGCCAGGCGCACGTCGTCCAGGGCCAGGATGTTCCTGGGGTCCTTCATGAGGAGGACCAGGGTTTTGCCCTCCAGGTGGTGGGGGAAGACCCCGTAGCGCCGGGCCAGGTCCTCGGGGATGAGGAGGGCGGCCCCCGGGTCGGGGGGGTTTTCCTCGGGGCTGATGTAGGGGTAGCCCAGCTGGGCGGCCACCGCCTGGGCCAGGGCCTCGGGTTTCAGCTTCCCGGAGGCTACCAGGGTGTCCTCGAGGCGCCCTCCCCCTTGGCGCTGTTTCTTCAGGGCCTCCTCCACGTCCTCGGGGCGGGCCAGGCCCAGCTCCACCAGGATCTCCCCCAACGGCTTGGCCTTGGGCAGGCGCTTTTGCACCTCCAAGGCCTCCCGCAGGTGTTCGCGGCTCAGCCGCCCTTCCTGGACCAAAACCTCCCCCAGACGGCCCTTCTCGGGGTAGGCCCGGTGGAAGAGAGCCTCCCAGGCTTTAGGCAGGGTGAGGAAGAAGCGGGCGGGTCGTCCCAGAAGCTCCTCCACCGCCTCCTGGTGCCTGGGGTCCGCCAGGATCACTTCTAGCTTGCCCTCACGCATGGCCACAGGCACCGCGCTATAGCGGAGGGCGTCGGAGCGGAGGAGGTGAGCCGTGGCCTCGGGGTGAGGTTCCAGGCCCTCGGTGGAGGGGAGGAACTCCATCCCCTTTTGCTCTGCCAAGGTGCGGTAGAGATCCTCCTCGGGAAGCCCTTTGCGGGCCAGGATCTGGCCCAGGAGATCCCCGGTTTTTTCCTGCTCTATCAGGGCGTCCTCCAGGGTTTCCTGGTCCAGGAGGCCCTTTTGCACCAGCAGTTCCCCCAACTTGAGCTCCTCCTGCCCCGGACCGGTGGGGGGTGGGGGCAGGGGCAGCCCGAGCTCGGGGTAGTTTTTGGCCAGGGCGTAGAGGAAGGCGCTCTTGGTGGCCTGGTAGGGCTCCACCACCAGCCCCGTGAGGTCCTCCACCTCCTCCAGGCTTAGGGTGTCCAGGGGGTTCACGAAGGCCACCCGCACCACCCCTGCCTCCTCGTCCAGGGCGAAGGGGATGGCTTGGAGTTCCTTGGCCTTCTCCGCTGGCAGGAGGGCCTTCACCTTGGGGGGGATCTCCAAGGTGTGGACTTCCACCAGGGGGATGCCGAAGTGGTCCTCGATGGCCTGAGCGATGCGCCTTTCCGAGAGGAGGCCCGAGTCCACGATGACCTCCGCCAAAGAGCCCCCCACCTCGCGATGTTTCTCCAGGGCTAGCTGCAGCTCCTCGTCGGTGAGGAGCCCTGCGTCCAGCAGGATGGCGCCAAGCCGCTTGTCTCCTATGGTCAGCACGCTCATGCCGTTCCTCCCCGGGGTTTCCTAAACGGAGCTTCCAACATGCGTATGAAACGCGTGTAAAAGAACTCCCTTTCTCTCAAGGGGGGCACCAAAACGGTGTATGCCCCCACCAGGTTGCCCCCCAGCACGTCGGTAAAGATCTGGTCCCCCACCACCGCCACCTGAGAGGGGGGTAGTTCTAGAGCCCGCAGGGCCTTTCGGAAGCCTAGCCAGGGCTTCAGGGCGGGGGCGTGGCCAGGGAGGCCCAGGGCCTTTTGCACCCTAGCGAAGCGCTCGGGCAGGGCGTTGGAGAGGAGGTAGACGGGCATCTCGGCCTTCAACCCCTCCAGCCAGGTGCGGTGGTCGGAAGGGATCTCCTCCTCCCCGTAGGGCAGAAGGGTGTTGTCCAGGTCCAGGATGACGCCCTTCAGGCCTCGAGCCCTGAGCCACTCCGGGGTGAGGTGGAGGAGGGAGGGAAGGACCGCCCGCGGGAAGAGCATGCTCTCATTGTGCCACGGCGGGGATAAGCCCCCCTTACCGGGGAAGCATCACCATTCCCCACATGTGTCCTGTCTTTCCCTGGTCCCGGCGGTGGGAGAAGAGGGTGGGTTCGCAGTGGGTGCATAGGCCCACCCGGTAGATGCGCTCTTCCTTCAGCCCCGCCCGCTTGGCCTGAAGGATAAGGGCCTTCTCCAGGTCCAAAAGGTATTTGCCAGGGGCCTTGGGATCGGGGGTGAAGGTGGGCAGGCCGGCCTGTTGGAAAACCCCTGCCACCTCCTCCCCCACCTGGTAGCACCCGCCCCCGATGCCGGGACCGATGGCCAGGTGGGCTTCCTTTGGGTCTAGGCCCAGGCCCTCCAGAAGGGCCAGGGCTTTGGGCAGGATGCCTCCCACCACCCCCCGCCAGCCCGCGTGCAGGGCGGCCACAGCCCCTTGGGGGTGGTAGAGGAGGAGAGGGTAGCAGTCCGCCACCCCCACCCGCAGGAGGAGGCCCGGCGTGCGGGTGAGGAGGCCATCTCCTTCCCAAACCCCAGGGCCTTCCACCAGGCGGATTTCCGTGCCGTGGACCTGCTTGAGCCCCGCCACGGGGGGATGGCCGAAGGTGGCCAGCACCCTTTGTTGGTTTTCCTCCACCCGCTTGGGGTCGTCCCCGGTGGCGGCGGAGAGGTTGAGGCTAGCGAAGGGGCCTTCCGAGACCCCGCCCAAACGGGTGGTGAAGCCGTGGGGCACCGGGAGGGGAGTGGTGAGGAGGGGAACCATGCTTCCATTGTGCCTTGAGGTTCCGCAAAGCGTGCCATTACCCCTATTCTTCACAGGATCAGGTGTATACTATGACCCCATGAAGACGGACCGGAACCAGCTTCGCTTCAACCAGGCCCTGCTGGTCCTTGGCCTGCCCCTCGCGGCCCTTCTGGACCTGCCCTTTCTGGTCTACGTTCTCTTCGCCCTCATGGTGAGCCAGCACACCCCCTGGGATTTGATGGCGCTTCTGAAGCAAGCCCTGGGCATCCCGGCCAGGCTGGTGGAGGAAGACCCCAGGCCCCACCGCTTCGCCCGCACCCTGGGCGCCTTGTTCCTAGGGCTAGCCTCCTTCTTCCTCCTCCTTGGCCTCAAGGGGGTGGGCTACGCTCTGGCCCTTCTGGTGGCCCTCCTGGCCTTCGTCAACCTGGCCTTCGGCTTCTGCTTGGGGTGCTTCCTCTACCTGCACCTGCGCTACGCCCGGGCGCTTTTCACCGGGAAATAGCCTCCAGGAGCCGCACCATCTCTATGGCGGTGAAGACTGCCTCGGCTCCCTTGTTCCCCGCCTTGCCCCCGGCCCGTTCCTGGGCTTCCTCCGGGGTGTTGGTGGTGAGGACGCCGAAGATGATGGGCTTTTCCGTCTGCAGCATGGCCTGCATGAGGCCGCTGGCCGCTTGGGCGGCCACGTGCTCGAAGTGGGGGGTTTCCCCCCGCACCACGGCCCCCAGGGCCACCACCGCGTCTACGTCCGGGCGCTGGGCCAGGCGCTTGGCCACCAGGGGAAGTTCAAAGGAACCCGGTACCCAGGCCACCAGGACCTCGGCGGGGTCCCCGCCCAGGCGGGCGTAGGCCTCGAGGGCCCCCTCCAGAAGCATCTTGGTCACCCGCTCGTTGAAGCGGCCTACGGCGATGGCCAGCCGCACCCCCTGGGCGGTGAGGATGGGGGAGAGGGTCTTGGGCTTCATGGCCTCACTATACTTTGGGGGTGGAGCGCTACCTTCTTGTGGCCCTGGGCGGGGCTTTGGGCTCCGCCCTGCGCTATGGGCTTGGAGCCTGGGTACAGGTCCTTACCGGCCCCAGCTTCCCCTATAGCACCCTCTTGATCAACGCTTTGGGCAGTTTCCTCATCGGCGTGGTGATCCGCCTGTCCCTGGAGGGAGCCCTTTCCGGGGAAGGGCGCCTCTTCCTGGCGGTGGGGGTGTTGGGGGGGTTTACCACCTTCTCCACCTTTAGCTACGAGACCCTGGCCCTGCTCCAGGACGGTGAGGTAGGGAGGGCCTTGGTGTACGTTCTGGCCAGCGTTGTCCTGGGCCTCCTCCTGGTCCTTCTGGGCTACCGCCTGGGCGGGGCCCTGGTAGCCTAGGGGTATGAAGCTGGAAGGGGAGGCCAAGCTCCTGCGCATCTTCGTGGGAGAGTCAGACCGGCATGGGGGAAGGCCCCTCTATGAAGCCATCGTCCTCGAGGCCAAGCGCCGGGGCCTGGCGGGGGCCACGGTCTTCAAGGGCTTCATGGGCTTCGGCGCCCACTCCCGCATCCACAGCGCCAAGGTGCTCCAGCTCTCCGAGGACCTGCCGGTGATGGTGGAGATCGTGGACACCGAGGAGAAGATCCGGGCCTTCCTGCCCGCGCTGGACGGGATGGTGAAGGAGGGCCTGGTCACCTTGGAGAAGGTGGAGGTCATCCGCTACCAAAGCCGGTGAGCTGGGCCGCTTTTGCCCGTAGGGGCTTGGCCTAACCTGGGAGTATGGACGACCGGGTGCCCCCAGGGCAGATTCTTACCGAGCGCTTCCCCATCCTCACCTACGGGGAAGAGCCCCGGATAGCCCCAGAGGCGTGGCGCTTTGAACTCTTCGGCCTGGTGGAGGCGCCCCTCGCCCTCACCTACGCCGACCTCCTGGCCCTGCCCCAGGTGGAGCTCACCCGGGACTTCCACTGCGTGACCCGGTGGAGCCGCCTGGATGTGGCCTGGCGGGGGGTGCGGGTGAGGGACCTCTTGGAGCGGGCCCGACCCAAGCCGGAGGCGGTGGCCGCCCTGGTCCACAGCTACGGGGGTTACACCACCAACCTCCTCCTGGAAGACCTCCTGTGGGAGGACGTCCTTCTGACCCACACCCTCTTCGGCAAGCCCCTGCCTCCTGAAAGGGGAGGCCCGGTGCGCCTTGTGGTGCCCCACCTCTACGCCTGGAAGAGCGCCAAGTGGGTGAAGGGGCTTGAGCTTTTAGACCACCTGGAGCTGGGCTTCTGGGAAAGGCTCGGCTACCACTGGCGGGGAGATGCCTGGCGGGAGGAGCGCTTCCAGGAGGGCCCGGTGCCCGGGGCCAGCCTGCGGTTTCGCCGGAACCGAAGCTAAGGGTTCCTAGCGGGCTTCGGGAGGGGGTAGGACAGGGGCTTCCCCCCTTGGAAGAAATGGGCTTCCCGGTACCCCAGGTCCAGCAGGAGGTTCACCGCTTCCCTAAAGGCGTGGCCCACCTGGTGGGGGCGGTGGGCGTCGGAGCCTAGCACCACGCCGATGCCGAGCTCTAGCGCTCGGCGGAGGAGGGCGGGGGAGGGGTAGACCTCTCCCGCAGGGTTCCTGAGCCCGGCGGTGTTCAGGTCCAGGAAAAGCCCCTCCTCGGCCATGGCCCTCAAGGCGGGTTCGGCCAGCTCCAGGAGGGCCTCTTCCGGCAGGCGGTGGCCGAACTTTTTGGGCAGGTCCAGGTGGCCGATGGCGTGGAAGAGGCCACTCCTGGCCGCTTTTTCCACCTCCTGGAAGTAGGCCTGGAAGACCTCCTTTAGGTCCCGCCAGGCATACTCCTCCCGGTGGTCGGGGTGGTCCAGGGGCCAGGCCCCCAGGTAGTGGACGCTGCCGATCACGTAGTCAAAGGGATAACCCTTCAAGAGGTTTTGCACGAAGGCCTCGGTGCCCGGGTGGAAGTCGGCCTCGAGGCCGATGCCCACGTAGAGGTCGGGGTTCGCCTCCCGCACCCTTTCCAGGGCCAGGAGGTAGAAGGGGAGGGCCTCGAGGCGCATGCGGCTTTGCGGGTCGTACCAGGCGGGCATGGGGCTGTGGTCGGTGAAGACCAGGCCTTGTAGCCCCGCTTTTCGGGCATGGAACACGTACTCCCCCGGCGCACCTTCCGCGTGGCCGCACAGGGGGGTGTGGACGTGGCTATCCACCATGCCGGTATCCTATCCGCACCACCTGCTCTTGCCAGGTGTAAACGACCACATCTTCTCCCAAGGACCGGGAGAGGTCCAGGGAGAGGAAGGGGTCTTCCGCGGCCTCCCCCGCCCGCTGCACCAAGACCTGGGGGGCCTCCGGCAGGAGAGCCGGGTAGCGGTCCAGGATGGCCTCCACCCGAAAGGCCTCCGACCAGAGCCGCTTCAGGGCGAAGAGGGCCTCCTGTGGGGTAGCGGTAAGAAAGCCTTCTTCCCCAGCCCGCCGTACCCGAAAGGGGCCCTGGCCTCGCAGGGTGTGGAGGAAGGCCTCGGCCCGTTCGGGGAGGAGGTAGCTTTCCCGCACCAGCCTCCCCGCTTCCTCCGCCGCCAGAAGCAGGCGCTCTTCGTCGATGCGCACGCCGAACACCCCCTGGAAGAGGTGATGGATGCGCTCAGGAAGGTTGTTGAGCCGGGAGAACTCCTCCCAGAGCCCCTCCACCCAGGTATCCACCACAGGGAGGCCCAGGGAAAGGACCCTTTGCAGGAGGGCGACCTCGCCCTTCCCGGGGGCCAGGGCCAGGGGGATCAGTCCAGGGTCCGCCATAGGTACCAGGCCAGGTGGCTTCGGTAAGGGCGGAAGGGTTCGCCGAAGGCGGGGAGGGCCTCCGCCTCCACCCCGAAGCGTGCCCCGGCNACGTCGGGCCGTCCCAGGCCGAACATGAGAAACATCTCCGCCGTCCAGGGGCCCACGCCCCGGACCCTTTGAAGCCGTTCCTTCACCGCCCCGTCCTCCAGGTCTTCCAAGCCTTCCAGAAGCCCTTCCTCCGCCTTGGCCGCCAGGTCCAGAAGGGCCAGGGCCTTGGCCTGGGAAAGCCCCGCCTGGCGCAGGGAGGCTGGGGCAACCTTAAGAAGCGCCCCTGGCCTTGGCTCCACCAAGGACCAGAGCCGGGCGGTGAGGGTGGCCGCCGCCCGGCTGGAAAGCTGCTGGGCTACGATGCTCTCCGCCAGCACCCTGAAAGGCTCCCGCTGGGGGACCGGATGGGGCAGGAAGGGAGCGGGGCCGTAGCGCTGGTAATACCTCCGCAGGACGGGGTGGTCAAACAAAGCGCACCCCTTCGGCCCGGGTCACCTTCCCTTGGTAGAGGAAGGTGATCTGGCGCAAGGCGGCCTGGAGGTCAAAGGGGGTGAGGGCGCTGGTGGCGTCCTCCGGCAGGACCACGTGGTACCAGCGCAAAGCCGCGGAGCCCGCGGTGTGCAGGACGCAGATGTTGGCCACGGTGCCCGTCACCACCACGTGTTTGACCCCAAAGAGGTGCAGGTAGTGGTCCAGGGGCGTGCCGTAGAAGGCGTCGTAGCGCACCTTCTGGATGATCAGGTCCCCCGGTTCGGGGCGGAGCTCTTCCAAAATCTCCGCCCCCCAGGTGCCGGCCACCGCGTGCCTGGGCCAAATCTGGAACTCGGGGTCATCCTCCCGGTGCCAGTCCTGGGTGTAGACCACCCTTACCCCCGCCTGCCGTGCCCTCTCTAGGAGGAGCCTTATGGCGGGGACGCTTTGGGGGGCCTCGGGCACGAAGAGCGCCCCTTGGGGGTGGGCGAAATCGTTTTGCATGTCCACCACGATCAAGGCCGTTTCCTTGGCGGGAAGCTCGATGCCTTCCAGCTTGGGGATTTCCGGAACCTCTACCATACCCCCATTGTGCCACCCTTGACCAGGGGGTGGGGAGGGGCTACACTCGGACGCATGAAAATACGGGACCTCCTAAGGGAGCGCAGGGGGCCCCTCTTTTCCTTTGAGTTCTTCCCCCCCAAAACCCCAGAGGGGGAGGAGGCCCTGTTCCGCACCATGGAGGAGCTCAAGGCCTTTCGGCCCGCCTTCGTCTCCATCACCTACGGGGCCATGGGGAGCACCCGGGAAAGGAGCGTCCTCTGGGCGAAGCGGATCCTGGGCCTAAAGCTAAACGCCCTTGCCCACCTCACCGTGGCCGGGCAGAGCCGGAAGGAGGTGGCGGAGGTCCTGGGCCGCTTCGTGGAGGTAGGGGTGGAGAATATCCTGGCCCTTCGGGGGGATCCCCCGCAAGGGGAAAGGGTCTTTAGACCGCATCCGGAGGGGTTCCGCTACGCTTCCGAGCTGGTGGCCCATATTCGCGCCCGCTACGGGGAGGGGCTCTCCGTGGGCGGGGCTGCCTACCCCGAGGGTCACCCGGAAAGCACGAGCCTCGAGGCCGACCTGCGCCATTTCAAGGCCAAGGTGGAGGCGGGGCTGGACTTCGCCATCACCCAGCTCTTCTTCAACAACGCCCACTACTTTGGCTTCCTGGAAAGGGCCAGGAGGGTGGGCATAGAAATCCCCATCCTCCCCGGCATCATGCCCGTCACCAGCTACGCCCAGCTCCGCCGCTTCACCGAGGTCTGCGGGGCCAGCATCCCCGGCCCCCTCCTCTCCCAGCTGGAGCGCCACCAAGAGGATCCCCAGGCCATCTTGGAGATCGGGGTGGAGCACGCCGCCCGCCAGGTGGCGGAACTCTTGCAGGCCGGGGTGGAGGGGGTCCACTTCTACACCCTCAACAAGAGCCCCGCCACCCGCATGGTCCTGGAGCGGCTGGGCTTCCGGCCCTGGGCCCGGACGTCGGAGGAGGCTTAAGTACCCCGTCGTGGCCCAAGCCACGCCGAGGCCCCCAAGAGACCAGGGGCGCGCCGCTTCGGCTTTGGCCGATGGGGTCACCCTTGCACGCGGGCACCTAGACCTCTACCCCTTCTCCCAGGGTGGCCAGGCTCACCTCCTGGCCCCTCAGGGCGAGGAGCTTGCCCAGCTCCAACAGCTTCTCCTCCTCCCCGTGGGCCAAAAGCACCTGGGGCTGGTCCATAAGCCAGTCCAGAAGCTCGTCCTGGCCCGCGTGTCCCGAGAAGCCGCCCAGGGTGTGGACGCTGGCCCTTAGGGGCACCTCCTGCCCCAGGAGGCGGATACGCTCGGGCCTTTGGATGATCTCGGCTCCCAGGCCCCCTCGAGGCTGGTACCCCACGAAAACCAGGGCGTTCTTGGGGTCGGAAAGGCCGTGCTTCAGGTGGTGGAGGATGCGCCCCCCCGTGAGCATCCCGCTCCCCGCGATCACCACCATGGGCCCGGGCTCTCTGAGCAGGGCTTTGGAGGCCTCCACGCTTTCCACCACTTCCAGGCCTCGAGGGCGGAAGGGGTTCTTGCCCTGGAGGAAGTAGGCCTGCACCTCCTCGCTGAAGTAGCGCACCAGGTTGGGGTAGAGGAGGAGCACCCGCTCCGCCATGGGCGAGTCCAGGTAGATGGGGGCCTTGGGTAGCCGGTGGCCGTTCTCGTAAAGCACGAAGAGGATTTCCTGGGCCCGCTCCAGGGCGAAGGAGGGGATGAAGACCTTCCCTCCCCGGTCCAGGGTCGTTTCCAGGATGGCCAGGAACTCCTCCACGGTTTCCGGAAAAGAGCGGTGGGGCCGGTCCCCGTAGGTACCCTCGGAGAGGACCAGGTGGGCCTTGGGCGGAGGGGAGGGGTCGGGGAGGACCCTCTTCTGGCGGTTCCCTAAATCCCCGCTGTACACGAAGGTCTTGCCCTCCCCCTGGGCCACCACGAAGGCGCTTCCTGGAAGGTGCCCCGCCTGGCCGAAGGTGAGGGTGAGGTCCCCCAGCCTGAGCCATTCCCCATACTCCAGGAGGCGGACGTGGCGGAGGGCTTCCTCCACATCCTCCTCGCCAAAAAAGGGGGTTTCCATGACCTTGAGGGCGTCCTCGAGGACGATGCGTGTGAGGAGCAGGGTGGCCCGGGTGGCGTAGACGGGCCCCCGGTAACCCTCCCGGAAGAGCTTGGGCAGGCGACCCACGTGGTCCAGATGGGCGTGGGTGAGGAGCACCGCGTCCAGCTGCCGGGGGTCAAAGGCGAAGGGGTCGTGGTTTCGCTCCTCCCCTCGTCCCTGGAACATCCCGCAGTCCAGGAGCACCCGGCGGCCTTCGGCCACGAGGAGGTGGCAGCTTCCCGTCACCTCCCGGGTAGCGCCAAAAGGTACGATGCGCATGCCTTTATCTTGACACTCACCTGTGGGTGTGCTAGCCTATTCCCTCGGACAGGGTCCTATCCCCCGTCCTGCCACCCTAGCTCAACTGGCAGAGCACCCGACTTGTAATCGGGGGGTTGGGGGTTCAACTCCCCTGGGTGGCTCCAAAGTGAGCCCGTGGGCAGGTGCCCGAGCGGCCAAAGGGGACGGTCTGTAAAACCGTTGGCGCACGCCTACGCTGGTTCGAATCCAGCCCTGCCCACCAAAGGTGTGCCCAGCACACCCCATGCGGGAGTAGCTCAGTTGGTAGAGCATCGGCTTCCCAAGCCGAGGGTCGCGGGTTCGAGTCCCGTCTCCCGCTCCACGAGCTCGCGTAGCTCAGCAGGTAGAGCACACCCTTGGTAAGGGTGAGGTCGCCGGTTCGAGCCCGGCCGCGAGCTCCATCTTTTTGTCTGCCCTGGGCCTTAAGCCCCCAGGGCGGTCTTTGCGTGCAAGAAAGAAGGAAGAGGAGGAACCATGGCCAAGGGCGAGTTTATCCGTACGAAGCCTCACGTGAACGTGGGGACGATTGGGCACGTGGACC
>NZ_JAKEDT010000032.1 GCF_021462525.1 Thermus caliditerrae
CCTCGTAGCGCCGGGGGAACTCGGGGAGGAAGCGCTCCACCTTGGGCCACCAGTCGGGCACCGCCTGGGGCAGGAGGACCAGGTAGAAGGGCCCCGTGCCCGTGATCCCCATCACCTGCCCCTTCCCCAGGGCCGGGGGCCGGCCCAGGTCCGGGGGGGCGGGGTCAGGGGGCGCTTCCGGGGCCCGCCACACCCGCACCGGGTCCCGGCGGGGCGGGGGCTTGCCCCCTGGTTCCTTTCTCCCTGGGGCCTCCTTCTGCCCCCGGCCCTCCTCCTTCTGGGGAGGCCTTCCCTCCCGCACGCCTGCCGCTCCCCGCTCCCTGGGGGCCTCGGCCCCGTCCCCTGCAGGGGGCACCCCTTCCCCCTCCCCCCTGCTTCCCCTTTCCCGGGGCTCCAGGTAGGGGTTCTCCCGGCCCTGGATGGGGGGCGGGAGGGGGCGCCCCTCCTTCTTGGCCTGCAGGTACTTGCCCAGGGGCCAGGCCCTTTCCGCCAGGAGGTAGGGCCCGCCCAGCCTGCCCTCCAGCCGGTAGGCCTTCTTGGTCTCTAGCCGGGCGGTGAAGCCCCGGGCCCGCCGGAGGCCCACCTTGAAGGGCTCCCCGGCCTTGGGGAGGATGAGCAGGACCAGCCTCTCCCGGTCGGCGTAGAGGAGAACCCCCTGGACCACGGCCTGGGGCCCCTCGTAGGGCTCCCGCAGGCGGCTGGCCGCCTGGACGGAGAGGAGCCTGCCCCCCTCGTCCGTGCGGGGCCAGAGGGCGAAGACGCCCTCCCCGGCCTCCCCCTCCGGGTCCTTGAGGGCCTTGCCCCCCAGGACCGCCTCCACCCCCTGGGGAAGCCTCTCGGAGCGGAAGGCGCCCCCCTCCAGCACCCCGGGCAGGAAGAGGACGGCCTGGTGGGGCGGGTGCGGGGGGCGCTTCTCCCCCCGCTCCTTCCCCTCCCCCTGCCCTGCGGGGAGGGCTTCCCTGGCCTCCGCGGGCTCCGCCATCCCTTCCATCCTAGAGGCCGAAGCGCTTCAGGACCTCCCGGGCCCGGTCCACCACGCCCTTCCCGCCCTTCTCTGCCTTCTCCGGGGCCTCCAGGGAGCGGAGGAAGGCCTCGAGGCTCTCCCGGGTGATGCGGGCCGTGCGGCGGGTGGGGTGGACAAGCCTAAGGTGTCCGGCTTGGATGAGCCTCCACACCGTCGACCGGGACACCCCTAGGGCTTTCTGCACCTCCTCGTAGGTGAGGAGGAGCTTCCCCGCCAGGGGGTCTTTGGGGATTTCCTCGCCAGCGCCGGGCTTTTCCTTGCGGGAAGCCTCCGCCATGCCCCCATGTTACGGGACGGGACAGCCTGTGCCGGGAATGCTCTGGAACTTCCAGACATACAAACTCTGTAAGTCTGGAAGTCTGTAAGTCCGTATATTTGTCGCCAACCAAGAAGTTTTGTCGCCATATTCTGCGGCTTCCCCGCTCCCCCGCCGAGCCCGGTTTTGCGGGGTTTTCGCCCTTCCGGACGGGCTTTTCCTTCGGTCGGGGCCGCCTCGGGCAAATTCGCCAAACGAAGCTTTTACGAATGCTATACTTGGCGAAAGCCGCCCTGGGGGGCCTCGAGGGCACTAACCCCCGCGGGCCCGCCGGGGCAGGGAGGGAGGACCCCGTGAAGCCCGATCCCCACGCCGAACTCTTCGCCCGCTTCCGCCGCTACCTGGAGATGGAGGAAGGCCGCTCCCCCCGCACCGCCAGGGAGTACCTCATGGACGCCGCCCTCTTCTCCGCCTGGTTCCGGGAGCGCCACGGCAGGCCCCCCCGCTGGGAGGAGATCGGGAGCCAGCACATACGGGCCTTCCTCGCCTCCCGGGAGGTGAGCCCCCAGAGGGCCGGGCGCATCCTGGCAAGCCTCAGAAAGCTCTTCCGCTACCTCTCGGAGGTGGAGGGCCTTCCCATCCTCAAGGACCCCACCGAGGGGGTCAAGCGCCCCAAGGTTCCCCGGCGCCTCCCCGTCTACCTCACCCCGCCCGAGGTGGCCAGGCTTCTGGAAGCGGCCTACAAGCACCGCTCCCCCCGGCTCGGCCTCCGGGACTGGGCCCTCCTGGCCTTCCTCTACGGCACGGGCCTCCGCCTCTCCGAGGCCCTGGGGCTCACCTACTCCGACCTCGCCTATCAGGACGGCATCCCCCACGCCCTGAGGGTGCGGGGCAAGGGGGACAAGGAGCGGGTGGTGATCCTCTCCCCCACGGCCCAGAGGGCCCTCCACCAGTGGCTCAAGCACAGGAACCTCGAGGGGCACCCCACGAGCCCTTACATCTGGAGCCACACCTCGGGGCCCAACCGGGGGAAGCCCTTCTCCGCGCGGGCGGTGGAGGCCATGGTGAAGCGGGTGGCCCGGAGGGCGGGGCTGAAGGACTGGCACCGCATCACCCCCCACAAGCTCCGGCACTCCTACGCCTCCGCCCTGGTGGAGGCGGGCCGGGGCATCGACGAGGTGAAGGAGCTTCTGGGCCACTCCTCCATCAGCACCACCCAGGTCTACGTCCACGTCTCCCGCAAGCGCCTAGAGGAAGCGGCCAAAGCCTTGCCGGATGTGCTATCTTCCCATTGATGAGGTGAAACTCCATGAAGCACCTAGATGGTCCCAGTGAACCTGAGATCGAACTACTAATTGAGCATGTGTCCAGCAATCGTGCTGTCTTTTGGAATCCCCAGCCGTTATGGAAGGAGTTACTTCAATCTTGTTTTGCCGATCAAGAAATTTTGGAAAATGAATTAGGGCATATGATAGAAAAGTATAAAGAAAAGTTTACGCAGAACATCCGGCAATACTTAAAACATGGGATGAAAATGCCCCATGAGCAGGATCGTCGAAAGGAGGAAATATACATATACGATGTTGTAGAAGGTTGGTTTCTTGAGGAGATTGTAGCTAGGTGGATCGATTGTCAGTTGAGGAGACACTTCCCTGAAGTTAAGTTCAATGTAGAGTTTTCCGGAAAAGACAAGGGCAGACAATTTGTATTTGTCAAGGAGAGAGGTGACGAGACCAGCACAGACCCGGATTTGACAATAACCTTTCCTCAAGGGAAATTCTACTTGGAACTTCAAACTTCGCGCCAAGGTAGAAGAGATCTATATGACATAAAGGAATCTAAAAGGAACCGCCTGGCAAAAAAGGAGGGTGTTTTGCTATTTGCCCTTTTGCCTTCGGAGGCGACTTTTTTCCTTATCCCTAGTGAGCATTTACCCAAATTAAAGGTACGAGTGAACAACGCGTGGGGTGGAAAGTTGACCGCGTACGTGACTGCGGAGCAAATAGAGAAATATGGATGGGGGTACTACAATTTTTCCGAAGGCTTCCCGCCTTCTCTAGTCGAAAAGCTTCGTTTTTATGTGGATCCCCAATGAGATGCCCATTGGACCGTTGTTTGCTAAGGGTTGCGTTCAGGGTTGCATGAGAGTTAGCAAAGGGGGCACTGTTGTATCTGCATCTTTACCCGCCTCGCGAGAGATGACTGAAGACAACCTTTGTTGTGCAATGTCGTAATAGTGTTGGTTGATTTCGAAACCCAAGAAGTTTCGCCCCTCAAGATAGGCAGCAATTGCCGTGCTTCCGGAACCAACGAACGGATCAAGTACCAAAGCCCCCTGTTTCGTTGTTAGGCGTATCAAAAATTGAAGGAGCTGGACAGGCTTTACCGTGGGATGGTCGTTTTTCTCCCCCTTTTCGCTCCTGCTTGGCTTAGGCACGAGAAAGATAGGGGGAATGCCTTCAATCTCTTCTGTCTGAAGCACATTTGAAGGGGTGTAACCACCCTCTAGACGCGTTGAGAAATTGAAAAGTCCCACACCATATTTCAGGAAATTCTTAACAAGTGGTCCAATTGGGGGTTTTTGGGCTACAATAATCGGCTCAAAGTTGCCGCGGACCTGGGGGGTCTTCCAGTTTGCGAGAGCGTCCCTTTGTTCTTCCTCTACATATCGATCGAGGGAAGAAGCTTTGGTCCGTCCTTCTTTGTATAGCCAGATGAACATGTCGCGGATGTGAAATCCGGCATCCTCAATGGCTACTGCCATTCTGTGAACAAGCCGTGGGCTTGAGAAAGATAGGAAGTACCCTCCGGGTTTGAGTATGCGGTAAACCTTCTTGCTAACCTCCCCGTACCAAGATTGCAGCCTTCTTCCTTGTGCGGGATCGAATTTCATGCCCGCTGGCAAATTTTCGACCGCTTGGCGTTGTGTTTTGGTCTTGACTTTTTTCGGATCCCAAGCATTATCCAGTTTATCCAGAAAATAAGGAGGATCAGTTAAGACAAGATCGACAGATTCCGCCGCCACCTCTTGGATAAGCAGGAGGGCATCGCCGAGGTAGAGTTTGTTGATGGGTAGTTTTTGGGGGAGGTTGAAGCTCATTGTTCCTCCTCTTCTAGGAGCAGCTGAACTTGGTTTTGGCGAAGCGCTTGGGTAAGTAATTTGATAAACTCTTTTGGGGGTTCGCCTCTGAGATACCCCCTTTTCAGAGATCTGATTACCCAATTCCACTCAGAAATGCCGATAGTGCGACCGTTGCGGTCGAAGACGAGCCAGTTTCTATAGGCTCTATTGCAAAACTGACATTGAGGAATAGTGTTTCCGGGCTTTAGGGGTAAATGAGGATTCATGTGCCCCTTTTGGAGTACCACGATCTCACTTCGAGCGTAGTAAGGGTTGTAGTGGGGTTTCCCCTCCTCAGCCCCGCAAGTAGCGCAACGGTTGTTATAGAGGGCTTTTAGCCGTTCAAAGTCATCGCTGTTTATGCCAACATGCCTGTTTGGTGCTGGAGCTGTGAGCACTAGGCTTGCTAATGCGTAAGCATGGCCACCGGATGGAGGTGTAGGGAGACTTCTCAGGGCACTTCTCTTGGAAACAATCTGTATACCTAAATTCCTAGGGGCGTGCCTTGGAAATTGGCAATCGGCACCGTTGAGTTGGTCCAGAAGATTTTTGGGAAACCATGGGTTACCTGCTTTATAGGCCAGGTAAAGAGCCATCAAGCAAAGAGCACTCTTAGTTTGCGCGTCGGGAAGTCTAATTTCGGATCCGGGATTTGACCGTTCAAAATCGCTTTTCATGCAATTAAAGAGGTCCTTTAGGTCTAAAGCTGTGGCTTTGCCAAGGCTATCCTTTATTTCATCTGGAGTAAAGCCAAATAACTGATTAAGCTGCGTGCAATCCATTTTAGCTACCCCCAGTCTTGTAGAAGGTTTTTAATACATGATTGGAATGATTTAGAAGGTAGTCGATAGCTATTCTGATTAGTGTGTTTTCAGTTATTCTCTCCCCACCCTTTCGCTCCCGGTTCAGCTTCCTGGCCAGGGCGGTGAGGGCGTCCAGCTGGTCGGGGCGGAGCCTGCACTCCTTGCGGACATAGGTCAGGTACTTGGGGGTGGGGCGCTCCTTGGGGGCTTCCGCAGGGGCGGGCGCCTGGGGCTCTTCCTTGGGGGACGCCTCCTGGGGCGGGGCTTCCAGCGCCCCCGCCTCCTCCCGCACCAGCTCCGCCAGCCGCTTCCTCTTCATGCCCCCTCCCGAACCTCTTCCAGGGCCAAGGCCTTCTCCCCCAGCTCCCGCAGGAGCTCCTCCGCCACCCGCCGGTAGTCCGCCTCCCCTTCCCTGGCGTTCGGGCCCCGCCAGCGGGTGATGGGCTTCCCCTCCAGGGCGGCCCGCTCGTGGGCCTTGTAGGCCCGCACGAAGGCGTGGAAGGCGGGCACCCCGGCTTCCATGAGGGCGGTTTGGGCCTCGAGGGCCTCCCCCAGGCTCCGGGGGTCCACCCGGGTCAGGAGGACCCGGTGGGCCACCCCCAGGGGACGCACCGCGGCCCGCACGGTTTCCACCAGGGCCTCGAGGTCCAGGGGGGCCGGGGGCGTGGGCAGGAGGGCGAAGTCCGAGGCCTTGAGGACGGCCTGGAGGGCTTCCGAGCGCAGGGCGGGGGGCGTGTCCACCACCACCAGGCCGTAGCCCTGCACCTTCCGCAGGCGCAGGAGCAGGGCGGGGTCGTTCTCCTGGGCCAGGTCGAAGGGCATCTCCCCCCGGCCCGCCCACCAGGAGGCGGAGCCTTGGGGGTCGGCGTCCACCAGGAGGACGGGGGCCCTCTCCGCCAGGATGGCGGCCAGGTTGACGGCGGTGGTGGTCTTGCCCACCCCGCCCTTGCCGTTGACCACGGCCACCACCTTCATCCGCGTACCTCCTTCAGGGCCTCCTCCAGGCGATCCTCCCCGCCCAGAAGCCGGACCCCCTCTTCCCAGGGCACCCGCCACAGCCTCCCGGCCCGGTGCCCCTTCACCTCCCCGGTGCGGAGCCAGCGGCGCACCGTTTCCGGACTTACCCGGAGGGCTTCGGCCAGCTCCTCGGGGGTGAGGAAGAGGGGCTTGCCCACGGGGAGCATGCTACCCACTTGACGCACAGAATGCAAGAGGGGCGGCAGCGGGCCCTCCGGGCGCTGGCTTTGCGCTTTCCGGAACCCCAAACTTACAGACTCCGGAAGTTACAGACTTACAGAGTTCGGTACTTCCAGACTTCCAGACTTCCAGACTTCCAGACTTACAGAGTTACAGAGTTACAGAGTTACAGAGTTCGGAAGTCTGTTAGTCTGGAAGTATGTTCGTGGGCCGGAAGGAGGAGGGGCGGGCGGTCCTGCTCTCCGTCCGCGCCGGGAGGGGGGTGGTCCTGGTGGGCCCGCCGGGGTACGGGAAGACGGCCCTCCTGCAGGAGCTGAGACCGGCCCTCGAGGCCTGGTCCGTGGTCCTGTGGGCGGACAAGCTTTCCCCCTTCGGGGCCTTCCTCAAGGACCTCTTCCGGTCCCTGTGGGACGCCCGCATCCCCGTGGAGGGGGTGGGCCTCTCCAAGGATCCGGAGGCGGACCTGAAGGCCTGGGGCAGGCGCTACCCGTCCAACGACGAGAAGGCCAAGAGCCTGGTGCGGGCCCTCCGGGCCTACGCCGAGAGGGGCGTGAACCGGGCCGCGGTGGTGGTGGACGACGCCACGGGGGTCCAGGGGAGCATGGTGCCCTGGCTGGTGGCCCTGGCCGAGGCCGCCACCCTGGTGCTGGCTGTCCACCCCGACACCCTGAAGAAGGCCAACACCAAGCGCCTCTGGATGCGCCTGGACCGGGTGGACCTGCCTCCCCTCTCCCCCAAGGAAACCCGGGCCCTGGCCGAGGCCCTCATGGAGCGCTACGGGGTGGTGGCCGAGGACAAGGAGGCCTACCTCTCCCGGGTGGCGGCCCTCTCCGCCGGGGTGCCGGGGGAGGTGGAGCGCCTGGTGCGGTATGTGAGCGCGGAGGACATCGTGAGGAACCGGGATGTGGGCACGGGCTACGCCGAGGGCCTGGCCCGGCGGGAGGAGCGGGGCCTGGCCCTGGCCCCCATCCTCCTGGTGGCGGGGGGCGCGGCCATCGCCGCCCGCTACCTGGGCCTGGCCCGGGGGGAGATGGACCTGTATGTGGCGGGGGGATTGGGGATCGCCCTTTTCGTGGTCCTGGCCCCCTGGCTCAGAAAGGCGGTGGTGGCGCAGTGAGGGCCTTCGTCCTCCTCCCCCTCCTCTCCCTGGCCCTGGCCCAGGCCCCGGGCCTGACCCAGGCGGAGGCCCGCCTCCTGGAGCGCCTGGTGGAGGAGGCCCTGCCCCGGGACCCCGGCTATCTGAAGGCCCTGGCCGACCTCGAGGCCGCCCCCCAGGCCCTGGGCATCCTCGGGGCGGTTTCCGCCCAGGCGGGGGCGGCCCTGGCGGGGGAGTACGGGCAGGTGGGCTTGAGCTACCGGCTTTCCCTCTCCCTGGACCTGGCCGAGCTCTTCCGGGACCGGGGGCCCGCCCTCCGGGCCCTCGAGGCCCAGGCCGAGGCCCAGCGGCGGGAGGTGCGGGTGCGGGTGGCGGGGGCCTTCTTCCGCTGGCTCGCCGCCCGGGAGGCGGCGCGCACCGCCGCCGACGGGGTGGAGGCCCGGGAGGCCGAGCTGAAGGCCCTCCAGGCCCGGGCCCGGGTGGGGGCCGCCACCCCCGCCGAGGTCCTGGCCGCCGCCGAGCGCCTCTCCCAAGCCCGCCTGGCCCTCTACCGGGCCAACCTGGACCTGGCCCTGGCCCTGGAGGACCTGGCCCGGACGGCGGGCCTGTCCCTGGACGCTCTGAGAGCCCTTCTGAGGCCCCTGGAGGAGGGAGGGGGTACATCGGTAGCCCCCCCTCGGGCCAAGGGGCCTTAGCGGCCGTTTTAGGGGGGGAATATGCTCCTTTCTGTGAAGGTTCCGCTTTGGGTCCTGCCCCTGGCCCTCCTCCTGGCGGGGTGCGACCCCCCGGTGGCCCAGCACCGGGAGGAGGTGCCCCTGAGGCTTTACCGCTGGAGCCCGGAGGGGGACCTCCCCCCCGAGCCCGCGCCGGGGGAGCCCCTGCGGGTGGAGGTCCTGCTCCACCGCCAGGGGGCCCTGGTCCAGGCCGTCCTCCGCACATGGGGAGGCCTGCCCGCCGAGGGGGATGCGGCCCTCCTGCTGGAGGGGCCGGGAGGGGAGCGGGCGGGGGAGGCCTACGGGGACGGGAAGAGGCCGGTTGCGGTCCGGGGAAGGGCGGACCGCCCCGCCTGCGCCTGGTGGATGGTGAGCCTCTCCCCCGACCCCTGGCGGGAGGACGAAACCGAAACCCGCTTCTACCAGGCCCACGGGCGGGTGTGCGAGGAGGGGAGATGAGGGCGGAGGAGCTGGACCTGCTGCGGCGGAGGGCGGCGGAGCTGGAGGCGCGGGTGCTTTCCCTGGAGGCGGAGAGGCAGAAGCTCCTGGCCCGCCTGGCCTACCTCGAGGCCCAGACCCCCTCCGGGGGCGCGCTTTCCCGGGAGAAGGCCCTGGAGCTTCACGCGCTCCTTTCGGCGGTCTGGCTTGACCTGAACGAGGTGCGCCCGGGCCGGGTGCCCGACCTGGACCGGGCCCTGAGGCTTTTGGAGGAGGCTCTCGGGCCGTGACCGCCGGGACCCACCTGGCCGGGGCCGCCCTCACCGCCGCCTTCCTCCGGGGCTTCGGGGTGGAGGTGGGCCTCCTGGAGGGCCTGGCCCTGGCCTGGGGCTCGGTGATGCCCGATGTGGACACCACCACCTCCGGGCCCGGCAAGTTCCTGAGGCCCCTTTCCTCCTTCCTGGAGCGGCGCTTCGGCCACCGCACCCTCACCCACTCCCTCCCCTTCACCCTCCTCCTGGCCCTCCTCCTCTACCCCCTGTGGCGGGCCAGCCCCTCCGCCTACTGGGCCTTTCTGGCGGGCTACCTCTCCCACCTGCTCCTGGACACCCTGAATGTGAACGGGGTGCCCCTCCTGTGGCCCTGGCGGGTGCAGTTCTGGTTCTTCGCCGCCCGGGAGTGGCGCATCCGCTACGCCTCCCCCCAGGAGGCCACCCTGGCCCTCGCCCTGGCCCTCGCCGCCTTCGCCCTGTGGCCCGTTTCCGGCCAGGGGTTCGCCTCCGCCTTCCGGCACCTGGTGGGCACCCCCGAGGTGGCGGTGCTGGACTACCTGGACTGGCGGGACCGGCGGGAGGTGTGGGCGGAGGTGAGGGGGTTCAACCGGGAAACCCAGGAGCCCGTGGAGGGGCGCTTCCTGGTGGTGGAGGCCCTGGGGCGGGAGGGGGTCCTGGTGGAGGACGAGCTGGGGCGCACCCTGGCGGTGAGCCGGAACGGGCAGGTGGTGGCCTACCGGGTGCGCATGCACCGGGGGCGGCCCCAGGTCCTGAGGGAGTGGCGGGTGGACCTCGCGGGGAGGCTTTTGGGGGACCTGCTCCAGGCCCTTCCCAAGGGGGCCCGGCGGGTCTGGATCACCGGCGAGGCGGTGCCCGCCACCGAGCCCCCGCCCCTGGTGCCCCCGGTGGGCACCTACCCCCGGGTGGAGGCCTCCGCGAGCCCGCCCCGCCTGGCCCTCCACGCCGCCCGGCCCGAGGACCTGGCCCCCCTCGCGGGCCTGTACCTGAAGGCGGGGAGCGCCGTGGTGCGGGCCGCCTTCGCCCCCGGGGAGGAGGCCTCCCTCCTCCTCCCCGACCTCCCGGCCCTGCCCCGGGTCCACCCCGTGGTCATCCCCGACCTGCCCAGCCTCTCCGGCCTCCTGGTGCGCCCCGGGGACCGGGTGGAGGAGGGGGAGCCCCTGGCCCGGTATGTGGACGAGGCCCCCCTGGAGGAGCTTGCCGAGCGGGCGGAGGCCAGGCGGGAGGAGGCTTCCCGCCTCGAGGCCGACCTCGCCCGGCTGGAGGAGCGCTTCCGGCTGGAGAGGGAGGCCCTGGAGGGGGAGCTTGCCCGGGCCCGGGAGGCCAGGGACCGCCTGCGCTACCTGGCCGCCCAGGGGGCGGAGCCCCGGCTGAAGCTCCTGGAGGCCGAGGCCCGGGTGGAGGAGCTTCTGGCCAGGCGGAAGCGCCTGGTCCTGGACTACACCGGGGAGCGGGCCCGGCTGGAGGAGCGCCTGCGGGAGGCCAGGCTGGAGGCCTCGAGGCTCGAGCGGAGGCGGGACCGGGAGGCGGAGCGCCAGCTCGTGCGCGCCCCCGTGGCGGGCCGGGTGGCGGAGGTGAAGGTGCGGGACCTCACCCCCAAGGGGGTGACAGTAGAAGTGGTTTTGGTAGAGTGATTGTATGTTGAAGCAGTTAGTGCCAGTTGGGCTCTTAGGCGTCCTGCTCGTTTTGGTTGCCGCTGGGGTTTTCAGCCAGAGCGCACCTGGTTCTCCCGCTTCCATGGTTCCCAGAAATCGGTTGGAGATAGAGCCTCTTTATATGGACGGGGCTATCAAAGGCGATTCGGTTTCTCTAGCGATTTCACCAGATGGGAAGAGGCTATTTGTAGCTATCCTGGACAATCAGCAAGGCCTCCGGGTTTACCGCATACCTGTGGAGAGGGTTCCATGAGCGAAAAAGCTACCACTAACGGTTCTTTTGGCGGGGATGACTCCTCTCGAGAGAACTTGTTAGCAAGAATTGGAGAAATCGAAAAAAGGATGCGTGAACTTGAAGACAAGTTGGTGCGGAGCTACGAGTCTATGGTCAAGGTTCACGAAACAATAGCGTCCCAAACCCGGTGGTTGTTGGGGGTTTTCGCGCTTCTCCTAACGATATTGGTTGGGAGCAGCTTCGTTTCCATATGGTCTTTCCAGGAGAGAGCTAATGCTCAAATAGTTGAGGCTAACCTCAAGCTTCAAGGCGCTATAACATCTGAGATTCAGGATATTCGCAAACATATCGAAAACCGCATTGCTAACTTTACCCTAGATTGGGGGTCTAGGGTTGAACAGCTAGAGAATGAGGTCAAGCGCCTAAAGGAGGAATTGGGGCGTTGAATCCTGTCTAATTCTCGCACCCCATCTCATCCCGGTCCCCGTCAAAGCGGTGGGGGTCGGGGGGTAAAACTTTGAAGTTGCGGAAAGGGATGTCCCCACAGTCCAAGTCAGGAGGTGGAGGAGGGATGCAAACCGTGGGGTAGGCGGGGTCGCACTTCCCGCTTCCCGGCCTCGAGGACCCCTGCGCGCCCTTCCCCCACATCCCCATCCCCCTGGCCCGGGCCTCCCGCGCCGCCTGGAGGTAGAGGTCGGTGTACCGGACATTGGGGGGCACCGTGTAGGGCTCGGCCCACCCGGCGCGCACCACTTCCAGGTTGACTTGGCGGAAGCGCCTGCCCCCATAGGTCCAGTCCCCCTTGGGGTCCTCCAGGTACAGGTAGGCCAGCACCCGGCGGTAGCGGTCCCGCTCCTGGACATCCAGCTCCACCCAGATCCGCTTCCCCTGGAGCAGGCGGGTGAGGAAGGCTTTGGCCTCGAGACCCAGCCGGACTTCCTCCGGGCCCGAGGTCCTCCGGTTGTACCCCGACTCCGGCGCGTCTATCCCGATGAGCCGCACGGCGCCCAGCCCGGCCAGCTCCACCGTGTCCCCGTCTACCACCCGCACTACTTGAACGGGCCCCTGAAGCCTGCCCTGGGGGGTGAGGGCCAGGGCCAGGCTCAGGAGGGCCGCCCACGCCAGGCCGGAGAGGAGCTTCATGCTCTCAAGGTAGCCGGAAGGAACTCCCCGCAGGCCTCCCCGAACCCCCGCTATCCCCTCCTTCCCCCTTCCTGGCTCCCATTCCCCAAGTGGGCCTCCACCATCCGCCGTACTTCTTCCAAGGTGTAGGCCTCCTTGACCCTCACCCGGGCCAAGGGCAGGCCTATCTTGCCGACCAGCCTCTCCAGGAAGCGATCCCGCGCCTGCCGGGCCTCCTGCTCGTGGCTTCTGTCGTCAAGCTCGATGGCCAGCAGGGGCTTGGCGTCCCGGGCCCGCACCAGGAGGAAGTCGAGGTGCTTGGCCTGCACCCGGTTGAGGGCGGCCTGCCGCTCACTGCCCCGGGCCTCCACGGTTAGGAGGTCCAAAAGGCGCACCTTGGGCCAGACCTTGACCCCCTCGGGCAGGACCTTTTCCAGCACCCCAAGGAAGGACCGCTCCGCCGGGGTGAGAAGGGAGGTCTTGAGGCGGTAGGGGAGGGGCGCGTCTTCGGGCCTCGAGGACCCGGGCTTTTTCCGGAGGGCCGCGGCCAGTACCGCCAGACCGAGGAGGAGCAGCAGAAAGAAGAGGGCTTCCATTCCAGGCTCCAGGATACGGGAAGCGCTACCGCTTCGAGGAGCCGCTCCTGCTTGTGCTCGCCGCATCCTCCCCCACCCCTTCCCCCCACCCCCTGCCCCCGCCCCCCTTCCCGCCGTCCTCCCCCGAAGGGGGGCGGGGGAGGTGGAGGGCTTTCTTCTTTTCCGCGCCGGGCTGGGGCCCATTGTGGGGCGCTCCAGGCCTTCGGCAAGGCCGAGCCCTTCGGGTGGGGCCCCTTCCCCAGCCTTGCCTCCGGCCCTCCGCGCCCTCTTTTGGGGCCCCTGCGCCCGGCGCGGGGAAAATGGCGCGGGCGGGAAAGGCGGGTGTTCGGCATGTCCCAGCAGGCTCTTACCCTCTCCGGCGTGGTGGCCTTCGCGGGCTCCCGGCACGGCTCCCCCTGGCCCGTGGCCCCGGTGGTGCGCCTGGTTCTCGCCTCCGGGGGCGCGGTGCGGGTGGGGGATCAGCGCGGGGTGGATGCGGCCGTGCGTGCGGCCTGCCCCTCGGCGGTGGTGGTGCGGGCCTCCTGGTTCCCCGGCCCGCCCGCCGCTCAGCTCCACCAGCGCACCCGGGCCGTGGTCCTGGGCCACCCCGGCATGGGCCTGCCCCCCGCTTCCGCCCTCCTGGTCTTCCCCCCGGCGGGGGGCGCTCCCGCCTTGGGGCCCGGCTCCTCCCTGGCCCTCCGCCTGGCCGTGGGGGCGGGCCTCCCGGTGTGGGTGGCCGGGGATCCCCGCCCTTCCGGGCCGGGGTGGGCCCCCCTCTCCCTGGCCGGGGTGCCGGGGTGGGTTCTGTACCCGGTTCAGTCTACGCTTTTCTAGCCCTAAGAGCTTGACAAAAGCGCTTTTGTGTCATATCATGAAGATGGAAACGGAGGCCGGAGCCCCGCCAAGAGCCAGGCCTCCGGGTTCCAAAGGAGGAAACCATGAAGGAGCTTAGCACGCAGGCACAGGTTCGGGTTCTCTCCCGGGAGCAGGCCCTTTGGCAGGCCGCTTGGGTTCTCGCCCGCGCCCGGGAGAAGGTGGCGGAGCTTTACGGGTGGGCCGTGGCCGGGGGGGCGGGGAGCGCCTTCACCCCCCTCATCCTCGCCCAGGAGGTCCACGCGGCCCTGCAGGAGGCCCTCGCCTTCGCCCGCGCCTTCGCGGACTTCGGCAACTTTGAGCAGAGCGTGGGCGCGTTCATGGAGGAGGCCCGCCTCGAGGCCGCCCGCATCCTGGCCCGCCGGGAGGCTCAGGCCCCCCAAGGGGAGGAGGTGCCCTTCTAATGCGCGCCCTTCTCGCCTTCCTCCTCGCACTTCTGGTCCTGGCCGCCCCCCTTGCGGCCGCAGGCGCTGAAGACCCCGGCCTGGTCCAGCCCCTCTCCGACGAGGTGAAGGGCCTCGGGCCCGGCAGGAAGTAGTCCCTTGGGGGCGGGGATCTCCGCCCCCTCCCTTCCCGAAGGAGGACCCCGTGAAGCCCGAACCCAAGACCGAAACCGCCGCCAGCCTTAAGGAAACCCTGGACGCCCTGCGCCAGAGGGCCCAGACCCTCATCGCCGCCATCGCCGCCCACGCAGAGGCGCGCCTGGCCTACGAAGCGGCCTTGGACGCCCTGGAGGACGCCCGGGCCCGCGTGGTGCGGGAGGGCCGCAAGGTACGGGCTACGCCCGTGAACGAGGGCAGGAACGAGCAGGCCCGGCAGGCCGAGCTTCTGGAGAAGACCCGGGAGGAAGAGGAGGCCGTGCGGAGCGCCCGGGCCGTGTACCGGGTGGCCGAGGCCAACCTGGAGATGGCCCGGGTGGCCTGGAGCCTGGAGAAGGAGGCCCTGCGGGCCCTTGCCGCCCTGATGGGGGAGGCCTTCCCCGAGGGGGTGGGAAGCCTGAGGGGTTGAGCTGTGGAGAGGAGCCCCGGCCCCGCCTGCCCCCCGC
>NZ_JAKEDT010000033.1 GCF_021462525.1 Thermus caliditerrae
GGTGGTGCGCCTCTTGGGGGTGGAGCGATATTACCTCCTGGAGTGAGAGGGGTGCGGAATGTGGGGTACCCCGTCGTGGCCTAAGCCACGACGGGGACCTTAAAAGCGCGCCCCCTTTAGGGGTTTTTCTTGGCGAACTCCTCACGGAGCTCCCGCCTGAGGATCTTCCCCACGCTGGACTTGGGGAGGGTGTCGCGGAACTGGATGATGCGGGGGACCTTGTAGGCGGCGAGGTTTTGGCGGCAGAAGGCCTCGATGTCCATTTCCGAGACCTTGCCTTTGAACTCGTCTTTGAGGACGAGGAAGGCGGCGACGGTTTCCCCGCGGTAGGGGTCGGGGACGCCCACCACGGCGGCTTCCTGGACGGCTTGGTGCTGGTAGAGGACTTCTTCCACTTCCCTGGGGTAGATGTTGTAGCCGCCGGCGATGATCATGTCTTTTTTGCGGTCGACGATGTAGAAGTAGCCGTCTTGGTCCATGCGGGCCATATCGCCGGTGAAGAGCCAGCCGTTTTTGAGGGTTTTTGCGGTTTCTTCGGGGCGGTTCCAGTAGCCTTTCATGACGTTGGGGCCTTGGACGATGAGCTCGCCCACCTCGCCCAGGGGCACCTCGTTCCCCTCCTCGTCCACCACCTTGGCCTCCACGCTGGGGAAGGGCATGCCGATGGAGCCCTTTTTCACCTCCCCCAGCACGGGGTTGGAATGGGTCACCGGGCTCGCCTCCGAGAGGCCATAGCCCTCGATCAGCCGGGCCCCGGTGATCTCCTCAAAGCGCTTGGCCACCTCCACGGGCAGGGGGGCCGCTCCCGAGAGGCAGATGCGGATGCTTTTCACGTTGCGCCGTTCGATGCCGGGGAAGTTGTTGAAGGCCACGTACAGGGTGGGCACGCCGGGGAAGTGGGTGACCTGGTGCTTCTCGATGGCCTCCACGATGGCATGGATCTCGGGCCTGGGCAGGAGGACGATCTTGTAGCCGGAGAAGAGCCCGTAGTTCATGGCCACGGTCATGCCGTAGACGTGGAAGAAGGGCAAAGCACCCAGCATCACCCCCTTGCCCAGCAGGTCCTTGGAGGTGGGGTCCCAGGTGTCGATCTGCAGGACGTTGGCCACCAGGTTCCTATGGGTGAGCATGGCGCCCTTGGAGATTCCCGTGGTGCCGCCGGTGTACTGGAGGAGGGCCAGATCCTCGGGGTCTGAGGCGTGGGGGGTGGCTGGGGCGTGCTTGAGGAGCTCGGTGAAGGCGAAAAAGCCCTCCTTTTTGGGGAAGCCCAGCGGGAGCTTGTCCTTCCTGGCCTTCAAGGGGTAGAGGAGGTTTTTGGGGAAGGGGAGGAAGTCCTTAATGCCCGTGACCACGGTGCGCTTCACCGGGGTTTCCCCCTGCACCTCCAGGAAGCGGGGCAGGAGGTGATCCAAGATCACCAGGGTTTCCGCCCCCGCGTCTGCCAGCTGGTGCCTTAGCTCCCTGGGGGTATAGAGGGGATTCACGTTCACCCCCACCCCTCCCGCCAGCAGGGTGCCGTAGAAGGCGATGACGAACTGGGGGGAGTTGGGGAGCATGATGGCCACCCGGTCCCCGGGTTTGACCCCCAGCTCCTTCAGCCCACCGGCGAAACGTCGGGCCAGGTCCCAAAGCTCGACGTAGCTCAGGGTCTTGCCCAAAAACTCCAGGGCCACGTTCTTGGGGTAGCGCTGGGCGCTGTCCTCCAGAAAGCGCCACAGGGGGATGGGAGGGATATCCACCTCTGCTGATACGCCTGGGTCATAATGGGCGAGCCAAGGTTTGGAGCTTACGTGGGCCATGCTGACCTCCTTGGGCCCCAGGCTACCAAACACTTTATACCGCGTTCAAGACCCGGGCCCGGTGTAGCATGGGTAAGGAGGTTTCCTATGCGCTTCCGCGACCGCAGACACGCCGGTGCCCTCCTGGCCGAGGCCTTGAAACCCCTGGGCCTCGAGGCGCCCGTGGTCCTGGGCATCCCCCGGGGTGGGGTAGTGGTGGCCGACGAGGTGGCCCGGCGCCTTTCAGGAGAACTGGATGTGGTCCTGGTGCGCAAGGTGGGAGCCCCAGGAAATCCGGAGTTCGCCCTGGGGGCGGTGGGGGAGAAGGGGGGCTTGGTGTTGAAGCCCTATGCCTACCAGTACGCCGACCCCAGCTACCTGGAGCGCGAGGCAGCCCGGCAGAAGGACGTGATCCGCAGGCGGGCTGAGCGTTACCGTAAGGTGAGGCCAAAGGTGCCCCTTGCGGGCCGGGATGTGGTGTTGGTGGACGACGGCATCGCCACCGGTTCCACCATGGAGGCGGCCTTGGCCGTGGTTCTCTCGGAAAAACCCCGGCGAGTGGTGGTGGCGGTGCCTGTAGCCAGCCCGGATGCGGTGGAGAGGCTGAAGGATCAAGCCGAGGTGGTGGCCCTCTCCACCCCACCGGACTTCGCCGCCGTGGGGGCCTACTTCATGGACTTCGGCGAGGTCACCGATGAGGAAGTGGAGGGCCTTTTGCTACAATGGTCGCCATGAAGCCCGTGGTCAAGCAGGGGGCCAGCGTGGAGGCCCGTCCCGTGGAACGGGGGGAGAAGGCCTTTATCCAGGTGCTCATCGGCCCTGAGGATGGAGCCCCCCACTTCATCACCCGCAAGTTCACCATTCTGCCGGGGGGCCGCATCCCCAAGCATAAGCACCCCACCATTGAGCACGAGCAGTACGTGCTTTCTGGGCGCATGAAGGTTTACCTGGGCGACGAGGTCAAGGAGGTGGCTGCTGGGCAGGCGGTTTACATTCCCCCGGACACCCCTCACGCCTACGTGAACGAGGGGGAAGAGCCGGTGGAGTTCCTCTGCATCATCCCCAAGACCAGCGCCTACGCCACAGAGTGGTTGGAGGAATAGGGCGTGCCCTAAACGGCCCGCCCTGGCCCGGGCCAGGGCGGGTGCCGCTTTCTGGGGGGCTCAGGCCCGCACCTCCTGGCGCTGGAAGGCCACGTAGGCCAGGGTGAAGAGGAGGATGAAGAGGGCGAAAAGCCCCGTGAGCTGGGGCCAGACCAGAAGGAGGCTCTGGCCCAAGGGGAGGGGTGTGCCCAGTACGGCGCCCTCCAGCTGGGTGATGAGGATGGGGCCCAAGGAGCGCACCGCTGGGTTGAGGACGGCGGTCAGGGTTTCCGCGTACAGGGTGTTGGGGGAGAGGCGGGAGATCCAAAGGGCCAGGTTGGCCTGCCGGAGCTGGCTTTCCGGGTCGAAGGGGTCCGCCTGCAAAAGAAGGGCGCTTGCCGCCAGGTCGGTGAGGATGGGGAAGAAGACGGCGAAGAAGAGCCAAACCCCAATGGCCGCCAAGGCGGCGGTGGCTGGCTGGCGGAAGAGGACGGAGAAGAGGAGGCCCAGGGCCAACCACACCCCCGCGTAGGCCAAGGTGGCCAGGAGGAAGAGGAAGGCCCGGGCCATTTCCTCGCCTCCGGGAGGCACCCCCAGGGTGAAGAGGCCCAGGCCCACCACCAGGAGGAAGAGGGCCAAGAGGAGCACCGCCAGGGTGCCAAGCCCCGCCAGAAACTTGCCGAAGAGGAGGGCGTCCCGGTAGATGGGCTGGGAGAGGATACGGGAAAGCGTTCCCCTAGCGTATTCCCCGTTCACCGCATCGAAGGCCAAGGCGATGGCCGCCAGGGGCACGAAGAAGGAGAGGAAGCCCACGAAGGAGGGCAGGGGATCCTGGGCGGTGGTGAGGAGCTTGAGGTAGAGGTAGGGGTCCTCTCCCACGGTCTGGCGCAGAGTCTGGGTTCCGGTGTACACCGCTGCCAGGGCGGAAAGGAGGATGAGGCCTTCCAGGATGCGCATCCTGAGGCCGGTGAGGTGGTCGGCCATCTCCTTGAAGAAGACCGCCCATAGCCCAGTCCAGGGGGAACCCTCACGCCGCATGGGCCACCTCCTTGAAGTAGTGGGCGTAGACCTCGTCCAGGCTGGGGCGGCGCAGGGCCAGGCCGAAGAGGGCTCCGCGTTCCACGGCCACCCGGGCCAGCTCGGAGCGCAGGTCGCGGCTGGCCAGGACGCGGTAGCGTCCTGCCTCCGCTTCCACCCGCGCCACCCCCTCCAGCTCCCCGAAGGCTGCCTCCAGACCTGGCCCCGCCTCCACCAGGATCTCGTAGCCGCCGCCCAAGACCTTTTGCGCCAACTCCTCCACGGTGCCCAAAAGGGCAAGACGCCCCTTGTGGAAGAGGCCCACCCGATCGCAGACCTCCTGCACCTGGTGCAGGAGGTGGCTGGAAAGGAGAACGGTGATGCCCTCGGCTTTCAGGCCCTTGATGAGCTCCAGGAACTCCCGGGCGGCCTCGGGGTCCAAGCCCAGGGTGGGCTCGTCCAGGATGGCCACCTTGGGGCGCTTGAGGAGCACCTCCGCCAGGCCCAGTCGCTGGCGCATTCCCCGGCTGAAGGCCGAAACCTTCCGGTCCCGCACCTCCCAGAGGCCCATGCGCCGCAAGACCTCCTCGATGCGGGCTTTGGCCTCGGCCTCGGGGAGGCCCAGGAGCCTCGAGGTGTAGCGCAGGTTTTCCCAGGCGGTGAGTTCCCCGTAGAAGCCCACCTGGTCCGGGAGGTAGCCCACCTTGGCCTTGACCTTCAGGGGTTCCCGCATGGGGTCCAGGCCCAGGACCCGGGCCTCGCCCGAGGTGGGCTCGGTGAGGCCCAGGAGCATGAGGATGGTGGTGGTCTTGCCTGAGCCGTTGGGGCCCAGAAGGCCGAAGACCTCCCCCTCGTGTACCTCCAGGTTCAGGCCTTCCACGGCCACCACCCGGCCGTAGCGCTTGGTGAGGCCGCGGGTTTCGATGACCGCCATGGTCACCTCCGGCCGAAGCGGTTCACGGCGAAGCCCAGGACCAGGAGGGCCACCGCCATGATGCCCACCCCCACCAGGCCCCAGAGGCTGGAGCGCACCACGGTGGCCCGGTAGTCCAGGCTCTCGGAGAGGCCCTCGGCTCCGGAGAGGCTAAGGGTCACCATGTAGTCCCCGGTGACCGCCTTGGGGGAGGGCTTGATGCGGGCGGTGACCTCCCGCTCCTGCCCGGGTTCCAGGACCTCCAGCTTCTCCGGTTCAAACTTCACCTCCCAGCCGGAGGGCTCCATGGCGCTGAAGGAAAGGTTCTTGGCGGGGGCGCTCCCCTCGTTTTTGAGGAGGAGCTTCACCGCGTTTTCCCGGCCCGCCACCACCTGACCGGAAAGCCGCCCTTCCTTGGTGGTAAAGCGCACTTCAGGCCGTCCCGTCACCTCCAGGGTGAGGGCGAGCTCCGCCTTGGCCTCCCCAGCCACCGCCCGCAGGGTGAGGCCGTAGGTGTCGGCCTTGGTGTCCTTGGGCAAGGAGACCTCCACGTCCAGGTCCTTGCTCTCCCCGGCCTTGATGGGGAGGCTGGTCACCTGCTGGCTGGCGAAGGCGGGGGTGAAGGTGACCTGGAAGCCCTTGGGGGCCTCGTACTCCAGGGAAACCAGGAGGTCGCGGTCGGATTCGTTCTTCAGGGTCACCCGGTAGCGGAAGGAGCTGGTGGGCGGGCCCTTGAGGATGGGGAGCTCGGCCTCGAGGCTTAGCCTTTGTGGCAGGCCCTGGCCCACCACCAGGGCGATGGGCAGGGTAGCGGTCTGCCCCAGGCCTTCGGCCCGCACCAGGAAGCGGTAGGTGCCGGGTTTGACCTCCTTGGGGGGCTGGAGGCGCAAGGTTAGGCTGGCCTCCCCGTCGGGGGCTAGGTAGACGGCCCGCACCAGCCTCCCGTTCCCGATGAGGCTCGCTTGCCACCCGCTAGGGGCCTCGGCCACGGAGAGGCGCACCACCCCGGGGGGCAGGCCGTGGTTCTTCACGCTCAGCGTCAGGTTCACGCTTTCCCCAGGCTGGACCCCGAGCTCCGGATACGGGGTGCCCAGGGAGAGGCCGCGGAAACCTTGAGCCGAGGCCAGAGAGAGCACCGCAAGAAGCAGGGGCAGTAACTTGCGCACCATACCTTAGCCTCCTCTCCTAAGGCTAGGCAGGAAGGATGAGTCCAAAATGAAACCCCCGGGGCACGCCCGGGGGTGGGGGGCGCTCTTTTAGCTCACCCGGGCCTCGAGGTACTCCCTCTCACCCAGGACGATCTGGCGGGCCAGCTCGGGGTCTTTGGGGAACTCCTTGCCCCGGTTGATCATGTAGGTTTCGTAGCGGCCGATTTCAAAGACTTCCGCCAACTTCTTGAGCACCTTGGCCATGTCGAAGGCCTTACAGGAGAAGATGTCGATGGAGAGGAAGCGCTTCTTGGGGAAGGTGTGGATGGCGATGTGGCTTTCGGCGATGATCACCACCCCGGTCACCCCTTCCTCCCCCTCGGGGCCGTAGCTGTAGACGAAGGGGGGAAGCACCTTGGTCATCTCCATCTCCTCGGGGAGCTCGTCCAGGACGCGGCGTACCAGCTCGGCGTCCCGGAGTTTGGCGGGGTTGGCGTCGTAGCCATCCACCATCAGATGCGGACCGAATCCAAAGAGTTCCACCATGACCACCTCCTTCCCGTGCCCCCCGGGGTATTCCCCCACGGCACGCCCCCCATTATGGCCCCCCCCTCCCCCCCTGTCAATACCTCGTTCCGAGGCGGGAAAACCCGCCCTAAACCCCCTGTAGGCGAAAGGGGAAGGCGGCCTTCCCCCTTCCCCCAAGGGAGGGCAGGGTGCGGGGCGTGCTGGCGCGCATTCGGATACCGTACTGGGGTATAGCGAGGAGAGAGTGGCCTGCCCGACGCATCCTTCATGGGTGAAAGGTGTATGATAGCCCCGGTAAGGAGGTGCCATGTACAGGGGAAGAGAAGGGCAGTGGGCGTTTTACCTGCACCGGATCTCGGGCTTGGGCATTGTGGTCTTCCTCATGCTTCACGTGGCCAACATTTCCAGCGCCATGTGGGGCCCGGAGGTGTCCAACGCCCTCATGAAGTTCTATCACCAGCCCGTGTTTCAGCTGGGGCTTCTCGCCCTCGTCGCTGGGGTGCTCTACCACGGGTTCAACGGCCTCCGGATCATCCTTATGGACTTCACCTCCTGGGGGGTGCGCTACCAGCGCCAGCTTTGGTACGGGGTTTGGGTTCTCTTCGTGGTCTTCTACCTGCCCTTCCTGATCCGGATCGGCGGGAACATCCTGGGAGGCGGCCATGGCGATTAAGTCCAAGCGCTACGAGGAGGCAAGGCTCGAGGCCAGCACCAACCTGGAGCTCTACTGGTGGGTCTTCATGCGCATCTCCGGGGTGGTTCTGGTCTTCATGCTCATCGGCCACATGTGGATGAACGCCGTTCTCATGGACCTCAACAAGATCGACTACGATTACGTGGCCAAGAGACTTTCCCAGACCACCTGGAAGGTCTACGACTGGCTCATCCTGGCCCTCGGTTTGTTGCACGGGGCCAACGGCCTGCGCTACGTCTTGGACGATTGGGTGCGCAACCCTTCCCGGCGTTTCTGGACCAAGGTGGTGGTCTACGGCTTGATCGGCTTTCTTTTCTTCCTGGGGAGCCTTTCCCTCTTCAACCATGATTTTGGGGTGAAGTGATATGGCGCACAGACACGAGGTGATCGTGGTGGGCGCGGGCGGGGCGGGCCTGGCCACCGCCCTTTACGCAGCCAGAGAGGGCGCGGACGTGGCGGTGGTGACCAAGCTCTACCCCACGCGAAGCCACACGGGGGCGGCCCAAGGAGGCATAGGGGCGGCCTTGGGCAACGTGGAGGAGGACCACTGGGAATGGCACATGTTCGACACGGTGAAGGGGGGTGACTACCTCACCGACCAGGACGCCGCCGAGGTCTTCGCCAAGGAGGTGATCGAGGCGGTCCTGGAGCTGGAGCACATGGGCCTTCCCTTTGACCGCCTTCCCAGCGGCAAGATCGCCCAGCGCCGCTTCGGGGGCCACACCAAGGACTGGGGCAAGGCCCCGGTGCACCGGGCGGCCCACGCCGCCGACCGCACCGGGCACATGATCCTCCAGACCCTCTACCAGCAGTGCGTGAAGCATAACATCACCTTTTACAACGAGTTCCATGTGACCGACGTCATCCTGGAGGACGGGGTGGCTAAGGGCCTGGTGGCCTACGAGCTCGCCACCGGGGAGCTCCACCTCTTCCAGGCCAAGGCCATCGTCATCGCCTCCGGGGGGTTTGGCCGCATCTACAAGGTGACCTCCAACGCCTACACCCTCACCGGGGACCTGCAGGCCATCCTCTACCGCAAGGGGCTTCCCCTCGAGGACATGGAGTTCTACCAGTTCCACCCCACGGGGCTTTACCCCTTGGGCATCCTCCTTACCGAGGGAGCCCGGGGCGAGGGGGGCATCCTGCGCAACGCCCTGGGGGAGCGTTTCATGGAGCGCTACGCCCCCACCATCAAGGACCTGGCCCCCCGGGACATGGTGGCCCGGGCCATGTACCTGGAGGTGCGGGAGGGCCGGGGGGTGGGCCCCAAGAAGGACCACGTCCTCCTGGACCTCACCCACTTGCCCCCCGAGGTCATTGAGAAGAAGCTTCCCGACATCACCGAGTTCAGCCGCATCTACCTGGGGGTGGACCCCTTGAAGGAGCCGGTGCCGGTGATGCCCACCGCCCACTACGCCATGGGAGGGATTCCCACCACCCTCTGGGGCCAGGTCATCCGGGACGAGAACAACACCGTGGTGCCTGGGCTTTACGCTGCCGGGGAAGCGGCCTGCGTCAGCCTGCACGGGGCCAACCGCCTGGGGACCAACTCCTTGGGGGATCTAGTGGTCTTTGGTCGGCGCGCGGGGATCCATGCGGCCCGCTTCGCCAAGGACGCCGATTACCACGAGCTCAAGGCCGACCATCTGGGCGAAAGCCGCGAGCGCATTGAGCGCATCAAGAACTCCACGGGCAAGGAGAAGGTGGCCGTCTTGCGGGCCGAGCTCCAGCAGTCCATGATGGACCACGCCTCCGTCTTCCGCACCGGGGAACTCCTTACCAAGCAGGTGGATATCCTGAAGGAGCTCATGGACCGCTACCGGCACATCTCCATCGACGACAAGGGGGAGGCCTATAACACCGAGCTGGTGGAGGCCCTGGAGCTTGGGTACCTCCTCGAGGTCTCCGAGGCCCTGGTGCACTCCGCTTTGAACCGCACCGAGTCCCGCGGGGCCCATGCCCGGGAGGATTACCCCGAGCGGGACGATGCCAACTGGCTCAAGCACACCCTGGCCTACAAGGTGGCCGACGGCAAGGTGACCTTCCGCTACAAGCCCGTGGTCCTGGGCCGCTTTGAGCCCAAGGCCCGCACCTACTAGGAGGCACCATGCAGGTAACCCTGAAGATCCTCCGCTTTGACCCCGCCAAGGACCAAAAGCCCACCTGGCACACCTACCAGGTGGAGGCCGAACCTTGGGACCGGGTCCTGGACCTCCTCCACAAGGTGAAGTGGGACCAGGACGGCACCCTGGCCTTCCGCCGGAGCTGCGGCCACGGCATCTGCGGCTCCGATGCCATGCTCATCAACGGCAGAAACCGCCTGGCCTGCAAGACCTTGGTGAAGGACCTGGGGAACGTGATCACCGTGGAACCCATCCGGGGCCTGCCGGTGGAGAAGGATCTCATCGTGGACATGGAGCCCTTCTTCGCCGCCTACCGGGCGGTGAAGCCCTACCTCATCAACGACGAGCCGCCCCCTGCGCGGGAGCGTTTGCAAAGCCCTGAGGAACGGGAGCGGTTTGACCACGGCACCAAGTGCATCCTCTGCGCTTCCTGTACCACCAGCTGCCCGGTCTTCTGGGTAAACGGCGCGTACCTGGGCCCGGCGGCCATCGTCCAGGCCCACCGCTTCATCTTTGACTCCCGCGACCGGGGCAAGAGGGAGCGGTTCAAGGCCCTGGGTTCGGGGAGCGGGGTTTGGCGGTGCCGCACCGCTTACAACTGCACGGAGGCCTGCCCCCGGGAGATCCCCGTGACCCAGCTCATCGAGGAGGTCAAGCGGGCCATCCTCTTCGACCGGTTCTGAACACCCCATCGCGGCTTGTGCCGCGATGGGGACCCCAGAGGCGGGGCCTAAGGCGTGAGGCGGTGGCGGTCCCGGGGGAAAGCCCGGGCGTAGCGCACGTTGGGCAGGCCGAGAAGCTTTTGCGTGAGCCTTTCCGCTCCGATGGCGAAGCCCCCGTGGGGGGGCATGCCGTACTTGAAGACCTCCAGGTAGCCCTTAAAGCCCTCGAGGTCCATGCCCTTGGCCCTTAGGCTTTCCACCAGGTCCGGGTAGCGGTGGATGCGCTGGCCCCCCGAGGTGATCTCCAGGCCGCGGAAGAGGAGGTCAAAGCTCCGGGTGGTGCCGTCTGGCTCCGGGTAGGTGTAGAAGGGCCGGAGGGCTTTGGGGTAGCGGGTGATGAAGAGCCAGTCCGAGCCCCAGCGCTCCTGGGCGTACTGGCCCAGGAGGCGCTCCGCTTCCTCGGAGAGGTCCTGGCCTACAGGATAGCCCAGCTCTTCCTTCAGGATCCTCCGAGCCTCGGCGTGGGTCAGGCGGGGAATCTCCTTGGGGAAGGAGGGCCACTCGGCTTCCAAAAGCCGGATCTCGTTTCCGGCGCTGGAAAGGGCTTCCTCCAGCATCTCTTGGAGAAGGCCTTCCTCCAGCCGCATGAGGTCCTCCTCATCCTGGATGAAGCCCATTTCCACGTCCAGGGAGAGGTACTCGTTCAGGTGGCGGCTGGTGTTGTGCTCCTCCATGCGCCAGACCGGGGCCACCTCGTAGACCCGCTCGAAGACCCCCACCATGATCTGCTTGTAAAGCTGGGGGGACTGGGCCAGGTAGGCCCGGTACTCAAAGTAGTCCACCCCGAAAAGCCCCGAACCCCCCTCGGCTCCTGCCCGCACCACCTTGGGGGTGAAGATTTCGGTGAAGTCTTGGCGGTCCAAATACCGGCGAAAGCCCCGCACCAAGGCGGCCTGCACCTTAAGGGGGGCGCGGGCCTTCTCCCCCCTTAAGGTGACGTAGCGGTACTCCAGGAGGGTGTCAGGGCTGGCCCGCCACTCCTCCTTGGGGATTTCCACCGGGGTGGGCTCCAGGGCGGGGGAGAGGACCTCTATGGCCTTGGCCTGGACCTCGAGGCCCCCGGGGGCCTTGGCGTTGGCCACCACCACCCCCCGCACCCGGAGGCTGGACTCGGGGAGGGGGAGCTTCTGCCCCCCCGTGACCACCTGCACGATGCCGCTTCGGTCCCGGAGCAATAGGAACTGCACCTTGCCCAGGTCCCGCCGCCAGTGGAGAAAGCCCAGAAGCTCCACCTCTTCGCCCACATGCTTCTTCAAGTCCCGCACCAGAACCCGCATGCTCCCTCCTCTTAAGGTTTGACCCCCCCGGCCATGGGGGACCGGGGGGGCCGGATGGCCTTGCCCCCCGTCTAGGCGTCATTACCCTGGGGCAGACGCATATTGCCCTTGAGTTTAGGGGGTTTCTCCCCCTAGGTCAAGGCGCTCAAAGGCCAGGACCAGGCTGGGGAGGTCCTGAGGGTTCGCCACAGCGAAGAAGTTCTCCTCCACCTGGTACCGGGCCGCCCACTCCCCTGCCACCCCGGCCAGGTTTAAGGGCTTTGCCTCCTCCCTTAGGAAGCGGAGACGTCTTAGGCGCACATCCCCCTCTTCTGAGTAGAAAACCTGGTAGACCACACCCCCTTGGCGTTTTTCCCCGTAGAAGCCTCCTTCGATGGGGCTTATCTCGTAGCCCAAGGCTTTAAGGGCTTCCATCCAGCACCTCGAGGGCCGAGGGGTCGTCCAGCACGATCTCGTAGTACCCGGCGTAGAGGACGATGCGGCCCGTGGCCCGCACCCGCTTGCTCAGGTAGCTCTGCGGGAAGGGTTGCTGGAAGAGGCCGTAGCTTCTCGGGAAGACCACCAGCCTGAGGTCGCTTTCCCCAGGGCCGAACTTCAAGAAGGCCACCGTGCCGCGGTCCTCCACCGCCTGGATGACCCCCTCCACCTTGGCCACGCGGCCGAAGTAGCGGGGGGCTTCCTGCCACGGCACCACCCCCTCCACCGGGGGCAGGGCGAAGGGGTTTTCAGGGAAGCCCGCCTGGAAATCCTTTTCCATCACGGAAAGAAGCCGGGCGAAAGCCTCGGGGGCTTCCTTCTTCCGCAGGAGCACGGAAAGCTCCCGGTTGGCGTTCAAGGAGTTGGCGCTGAGGTTAAGGCTGCCCAAGAGGGCCACCTCCCCGTCCTGCACCAGGACCTTGGCGTGCACGTAGGGGTCGGGCAGGAAGCGCACCTCGGCACCCGCCTGCTTTAGCTCCTCGGCCCCCGCCAGGAAGTAGGTGTCCCCGGGTTCGGCGGGGCTCCCCACCAGGCGCACCCGCACCCCTCGGGCCACGGCCTTCCCCCGGGCCTCCACCAGGTCCAGGCGGCTTGGGGCCCAGAAGTACATCTTCAACTAGGATTTCCAGGATTTCCTGCTAGGCCGAGGCGATGAGGTCCAAAAGGGACTTGACCCCATCGCCCGGCTCCACCAGCCTGGGGGCGGCCAGGGCGGAGAGGAGGAAGGTTAGGAGGACAAAAAGCCGCTTCATCTCACCCCCCATTCTGACCCATCGGGCTTGGGGCCAGCACCCCTAGGCCCAGCGGAAGAGGGTGGCCGCGTTCCGGTCGGTGAGGGCCTCCGCTTCCTCCCAGGCCAGCCCCCGCACCTCGGCTAGTTTGGCCAAAGTGTGGCGCACGTAGTGGGGGAGGTTGCGCCTTCCCCGGTAGGGCTCCGGGGACAGGAAGGGGGCGTCGGTTTCCACCAGGAGCCGATCTGCGGGGAGCCTCCTGGCCGCTTCCCGCAGGGCCTGGTTTTTCTTGTAGGTAAGGGGGCCAGCGAAGCTGAAGTAGGCCTCCACCTCGAGGCCCGCCCTTTCCAGGGAAGGATGGCCAGAAAAGGCGTGTAGAACGACCTTGCTGGGGCGATGGACCCGAAGCCAGGCCGCCAGGTCCTCCTCCGCCTGGCCGTCTTTGCTGCGCACGTGCAGGACCAGGGGTAGCCCTAGCTCTTGCGCCAAGGCCGCCTGGAAGTCCAGGGCCTTGAGCTGGGCGGATTTTGTTTCCGGGGTCCAGTAGTAGTCCAGGCCCGTCTCCCCGATGGCCCGGACCCGGGGGTGGCGGGCATGGTGCCTGAGGGCCTCCTCCACCTCGGGGGAGAGGAGGTGGGCCGAGGTGGGGTGGAGGCCCACGGCGGCGTAGACGTTTCCTTGGGCCAGGCTCAGGGTCCTTTCCCAACGGCCGGGGTCCACCCCCAGGGTGAGGACGGCCTTGAGCTCGGGAAGGTGGGCCCTGGCCTCGGCCAGCTCGCTTTCTTCCAGGAAGTCCAGGTGGGCGTGGGTGTCGGTCATGCCTCCGTCCAGTTTATGGCCAAGACAACAAGGGCCCGGGGGTTAGGTGAATAAAGTGAGGGTATGCGGCGCCTTTTCCTTCTTCCCCTGCTCCTAGGGGCCTGCGCCCCGGCCCTTTTGGGGGTGGACCCCCAAAGGCTTCCCGACCCCAAGGACTGGGACCCCAAGCCCGCTTCCGTGGAGTGGTGGTACGCCTCCGGGTGGGTTTACCCTTACGCCTTCCACTTCGCCTTCTTCAAAGCCTACGCGCCCCCTTCCTTCCGCATCCTGGGCCTTCCCGGAAGCCTCTTTGGGGCCTTCCACGCTGCCCACCTGGCCCTCACCGACCTGCGCACAGGGGAGAGGCTTTTCCTGGAGGTGGCGGACCAGGACCTCCTGGCCCCCCGGAGCCGGGCGGCGCCGGGCCCCTACCTGGAGGTTTCCGGCTGGCGCTTCTGGCGGGAAGGCGAGGGCTTCCGCCTCCTGGCCGGTCCCGTGGACCTCACCTTCCTTCCCCTGAAGCCGCCCGTGGTTCACCCCCCTGGCTACTCGGGCACCGAGGCCACGGGGCGCCTCTACTACCAGTCCTATACCCGGGTGGAAGCCGCTGGCCGCATCCAGGGGGAGGAGGCCCAGGGGGAGGCTTGGCTGGACCACCAGTGGGGGGAGCAGTTTTCCGGGGTTTCCGCCACCTGGGACTGGTTCGGCCTGCACCTTTCCGACGGCTCCGAGCTCATGGCCTACCAGGTGAAGGACCGGGAGGGCCGGGTGGTCCAGGTGCTGGGGAGCCGGGTGGACCCCTTAGGGCGGGCGGAGGCCCTGGAGCTGGCCTTCGTGCCCCTCGAGGTCTGGACGAGCCCCTCGGGCCGGACCTACACCCTCGCCTGGCGCCTCCTGGGGCCGGAGCTGGACCTTACCCTCCGTCCCCTCTTCCTTGAAGGGGAGATCCTCTCCCGCACCACCCGGGTGGCCTACTGGGAGGGTCCTGTGGCGGGGGAGGGAACCTTTAGGGGGTACGCGGTGCGGGCCCGGGGCATGGGGGAGTTCGTGGCCGGGCCTGAACCCGGACAGACACATGTGAGACACTGAGTGGGATAAAAAGATGGGGAACCGACCCTGTAGC
>NZ_JAKEDT010000034.1 GCF_021462525.1 Thermus caliditerrae
GCTATTTCCTGTTCCCCCTCATCCCCAGGAGGCAAGGGATGTCCGAACTTAGAGGGAGAGCTCAGCCATAATGGTCCTGATGAAGGCCATGACCTTCTGGGTCAAGCCGCAGAGCTCCCTCGAGGCCCTGCCCGAGGCCAGGGACCTGGTCCAGGACCTCCTGGAGCTTTTCTACGAGTATTTCCCCGAGTACGAGGGGTGCCTGGGCTTCTCCCAGTCCCCCAGAAGGCCGCGCTACCTCTTCCTCTACATGGAAGGCCCTTGTGGCGGGCTTCTGCCCTCGGCGGCGCTCTTTCTAAAGGACCTCTTGGAAACCGCCTTCCCTGGGGCCGAGGTGCGGGTCTACGGCAAGCCCTGGCCCTAGCGGCGTTTCTTCACCAACCATTCCTCTTCCCGCACCCCTTGGCGGGCGTTCACCACCCGGGCCAGGACGAAGAGGAGGTCGGAAAGGCGGTTTAGGTAGCGGATGGCCTCGAGGTTCACGGGCTCTTCCCGGCTTAAGGCCACCACCTTGCGCTCCGCCCGGCGCACCACGGTGCGGGCCAGGTGCAAGGCCGCCGCCGCCGGGTGCCCCCCGGGCAGGACGAAGCCCCTAAAAGGGGGGCTTTCCTCCATGTAGCGGTCAATGGCCCGCTCCAAGCCCTCCACGTCCTCGGCGTCCATGCGGGCGATGTTCCGCTCGTAGGGGCTTCCCATACGGGTGGCCAGGTCGGCCCCCAGGTCAAAGAGGGCGTTTTGGATGCGCTCCAAGAGGTCATGGAGGTCCAGGTGCTCCTTGGGCAGGAGGCTTCGGGCCAGGCCGATGGCGGAGTTGGCCTCGTCCACGGTGCCGTAGGCCTCCACCCGGGGGTGGGCCTTCACCACCCGCTCAGCCCCGTAGAGGCCGGTTTCCCCTGCGTCCCCCGTCTTGGTGTAGATCTTCATGGCCCCATTGTAGGGAGTTTGCCGGGGAAAGGAGACTCTGGGGACCCAAAGGCAGTAAAAAGCCGCTTCCGGGGTTGCCACCAACCCCGGAAGCTTTGCCTTCTGGACTTGGCGGGCCCGAGAGGATTCGAACCCCTGACCTGCTGATCCGTAGTCAGCCGCTCTATCCAACTGAGCTACGGGCCCAAGCCGACCCTCAAGGTAGCACGGGAAAGCCCCCCTTGTCAATAATGGGCAAGGTGCGGGAGCGGCGTCTGGAAGGCCACATCCTTAGCCTGCTTCAGGAGGCGCTTTCCCTGGAGGAGCTCCACGCCCGCCTGCAACCCCTTTACCCGGGCCTCAAAAAGGCCACCCTCTTCGCCCTTCTGGTGCGGCTCAGGCGGGAGGGGAAGGTGGCCTTCCTGGAGGGGCGCTTCCTAGCGGGCAAACCGCAGGATGCGGACCTCTAGCCCGTCGGAGACCTGGACTTCCCACTCGCCGCCAGGAGGAAGGCCCTCGAGGGCAAAGGCCACCTCCCCCGCCCGGTGCCAGAGGCCCAGGGTGGTGCGGGAGCCGTCTTCGGCCACGTGGAAGAGGGAGAAGAAGGGGTAGCCCTGGACGCGCACGCGCAGGAACCCCCCTTCCTCGGCAAGGCTCACCTGGGGCTCGGCCAGGGGGACGAGGGGGGCAGCCACCTCCTTCAGGAGGTTTGCGCCCAGGTAGAGCCCCACCGTGGCGTAGGTGCCCACGGGCAGAAGGGCCTGGAAGTGCAGGATGCCCTCCGAGTCCAGGAGGGTGTAAACGGGGACCTCGAGGGGGGTGGGCTGGCCCGGGGCCTCGGCCAGGAGGCGGTAGGGGGAGGGTTCGCCTTCGGGGGCAGCTTTAAGGCGCAAGGGCGGGTTCAGGACCACCTCCCCGTTCTGGATGCGTCCCGTGAAGAGAAGCCCTTCTTGGGGAAGGCCCAGGGGCTTGGGGGGATAGGTTTCCAAGAAGGCTTGGGCCCCCTCGTAGGTGTAGTCGGAAATCCACTGGGGGCTGCAGTAGCTCATGAGGTCGTAAAGCTGGCTTGGGTCCTTGAGGGAACCGTTGGCCAGGTCGTAGCCCCAGGTGCCGATTTTGCCGCCCGCATAGGGATAGTTGGGGTCGCCCGATACGCCGCAGGGGGCGTGCTCCCGCCCGAAGTTGTGCCCCAGCTCGTGGGCCATCACCGCCGGGGCGGAGGAGGGGTAGTCCCAGCCCGCGGCCACGGGGTAGCCGATGTAGCCGATCCCCGCAATGCCCGAGGTGTAGGACACCTTCACGAAGCCGTAGTAGTAGCGCCCGCTCCCATCCTGCTGGCGCAGGAGGCGGAGTTCTTGAAGGAGCTGGGCCCAGGTGTTCCCGTCGCTGGCGCTCAGGGCGCCGGAGAAGGTGTAGGGCGCCCGGGTGGTGGAGGCCACCTCCTTAAGGGGCCAGATGCGCCAGAGGGTCTGGCTGAAGCTGGGCACCGTGGCGGTCTGCCCCTGGTGCACCACGGGTACCGCGGTGAGGTGGAGGGTGGTGCCTGCCCCCACACTGGGGGTGAGGGTGAGGAGGTTATCGCCCTCGTCGCTTTCCGCCACCTGGTCCTGGGGGTCGGCGCGGAGCTCCACCCTTAGCCCAGGGGCCACCCACTCCGCGGGCAGGGTGGCGGTGCAGGTGCTGGCCAGGCTCCCCGGGTCGGTGGCGGTGGGGATGGGATTGGGGCAGGTGAAGGAGAGGTTGCCCTGGAAGGTGCTATTCAGGTACACCGCTCCGGAAAGGGCGTTGCTGAGGGTTATGGGAGAGGGGCTCGCCAGGAGGTGGACCCTTAGGAGGGCGGGCTTACCCGCCACCAGGCGCAGGTTTTCCTTGAGCACCGTCTGGCCCCACTCGGCCTTGGCGAGGCGCAGGTTGGGCAGGGAGGGGGCGGTTACCGTGAGGGTGAGGGGAGCTTCCCGCACCAGGCTCCCCCCTTGGCCCCGCACGAAGAGGCTGTAGGTGCCGGGAGCGAGGGTGGGAGAGGCGGTGAGCTCCAGCATGGGGGCCGAGGGGACCGGGGTGCTGGTGGGGCTCAGGCTTACCCCGCTGAAGGGGTTTTTGCTGGCGTCCACCAGGGAAAGGGTTACCTGGCCGGTGTAGGTGCCGCTCACCACCAGGCGCACGTAGGCGGTCCCTCCCTGGGCTACGGAGAGGGAAGAGCCCTCGAGGGTCAGGCTGAAGTCCTCACCAGAGGGCTGGGCGACCGTTAGGGTGAGGTCTGCCTCCCGGCTTATCCCCCCTCCCGTCGCCCGGACTTTCAGGGGATAGGTGCTTGGAGGGACGCTACTCCCCACGCTCAGGTTGAGGGCCTGCGTCACGGGGGCGCTACCGCTTACCGAAAGGCTTGCTGGGGAGAGGTTCACCCCGCTGGGGGCGCCCACCAGGGAGAGGCTCACGGTCCCTATAAAGCCGTTTTGTGGGGTGAGGGTGAGGGTGGTGGTACCAAAGCTCCCCTGCTCCACGCTGAGGCTTGTGGGGTTGAGGGAGAGCGTAAAACTCCCGCCGGGGCGTACCCGGACCACGACGGGGTTTTGGGGTTGCGTGGTGGCCCCTTTGGGGTCTTGCACCTGGAGCCGCGCCGGGTAGTTCCCCGGGCTGCTGTAGGTGTGGATGGTGCCGCTTCCGCACGGGGCGAAGGTCCTCTCGGTGCCATCTCCCAACTCCAGCATGCAGGTCAGGGGGTCGCCGTCGGGGTCTTCCGCCTGCCAGGTGAAGCGCACGGTGAGGGGGGCCTCCCCCTCGAGGGGGTTTGCCTGGAACGCCAAAAGCCGTGGCGGCCGATTGAGGGCGGTCCATTCGCAGGAAGCCAGCAAGACCAGGGCCAAAGCGAGGAGGCTCGCTATCCGGGCCATCCTTGCTACCCTAGCAGGTCCCCCAGGGGGTATGGATGAGAGGTGCTATCCTGGGCCTTAATGCGGCCTGGGCTTGCGGCGAGGAGGCTGGTCCTGAAGGTGGGGAGCGCGGTCTTGGCGGGGCCTTCCGGCCTGGACTTTCCCGCCATGCGGGAGATCGCCCGCCAGGTGCTGGCCCTGCGGGAAGAGGGGCGGGAGGTGGTGCTGGTGTCCTCGGGGGCGGTGGCGGCGGGGATGGCGGCCACCGGCCTTCCCCGGCCCCAGGACATGCCCCTGAAGCAGGCCCTGGCGGCCATCGGCCAGCCCCTCCTCATGGCCGCCTGGCGGGAGGCCTTTGCCCCCATCCCCGTGGCCCAGGTCCTCCTCACCGCCGAGGACCTGGCCTCCCGGGAGCGCTACCTGAATGCCAAGGCCACCCTTCAGGCCCTTTTGCGCCTCGAGGCCCTCCCCATCATCAACGAGAACGACACCGTGGCCTTCCAGGAGATCCGCTTCGGGGACAACGACCAGCTCTCCGCCCGGGTGGCGGCCTTGGTGGAGGCGGGGCTCTTGGTGCTCCTTTCCGACGTGGACGCCCTCTATGAGGATGACCCGAAGAAAAACCCCAGCGCCCGCCCCATCCCGGAGGTGGAGCGGGTGGAGGCTGTGCTGGCCCATGCCGGGGAGGGGAATCCCCTGGGAAGCGGGGGTATGCGCTCCAAGCTCCTTGCCGCCCGCATTGCCGGAAGGGTGGGGATACCTACCCTCCTTCTCCCGGGAAGAAGGCCCGGGGTGATCCTCGAGGCGCTGGCGGGAGCTCCCTTGGGTACGTACTTCCATGCCCGTAGGCGGTACCGGGGGCAGAGGGCTTGGCTCTATGGTCTTCTTAAGCCCAAGGGGGAGCTCGTTCTGGACGCCGGGGCGGTGCGGGCCCTGAAGGAGCGGGGGGCAAGCCTCCTGCCTGCGGGGGTGAAGGCGGTGCGGGGGCGGTTCGGCCGGGGAGAGGCGGTGCGCCTTCTCACCGAGGCAGGGGAGGAGGTGGGGGTGGGCCTCGCCAACTACGCCGCCGAGGAGATCGAGCGCATCCGGGGGCACAAAAGCGCCGAGATCGAGGCCCTTTTGGGCTACCGCTACACCGAGGAGGTGGTCCACCGGGACCACCTGGTCCTGAAGGAGGAAGCATGAGGGTTGAGGATCTTGAGGCCACCCTTAGGGGCATGGCGGAGGCGGCCCGGGCCAGGCTCCCCGCCCTCGCCAAGGGGAACCGGGATGCGGCCCTCCTGGCCATGGCCCAGCTTTTGCAGGCGCGCTGGCAGGAGGTGCTGGAGGCAAACAGGGAAGACCTAAAGGAGGCGGAGGCCGCTGGGCTCCCCAGGGCCAAGCTGGACCGGCTCGCCCTGCGGGAAAAGGACCTAATGGCCCTCACCGAGGGCCTCCGCCAGATCGCCGCCTTGCCGGACCCCTTGGGGCGGATCGAAGGGCTTAGCAAGAGGCCCAACGGCCTCCGGGTGGGCCGGATGCGGGTGCCCTTGGGCCTCATCGGCTTCGTCTACGAGGCCCGCCCCGGGGCCACGGTGGAGGCGGTCTCCGTGGCCCTGAAGGCGGGGAACGCCATGCTCCTCAGGGGGGGCAAGGAAGCCTTCCGCTCCAACCGGGCCCTGGTGGCCCTCTGGCACGAGGCCCTGGAGGCGGCGGGCCTGCCCAAGGAGGCGGTCAGCCTGGTGCCCACCACGGACCGGGAGGCCATCCTGGCCCTGTGCCGCTTAGAGCTTCTGGACCTCCTCATCCCCCGGGGGGGCGAGGAGCTCATCCGCCTGGTGCAACGGGAGGCCCGGGTGCCGGTTTTGGCCCACGCCAAGGGGGTGAACCACCTCTACGTGGACGAGCGGGCGGATCTTTCCATGGCCCTCCGCCTGGCCCTGAACGGCAAGACCCAGCGGCCTGCGGTGTGCAACGCCCTCGAGGCCGTCCTGGTCCACGAGGGGGTGGCCGAAGCCTTCCTTCCCCTGCTGGAGAAGGCCATGCGGGAGCGGGGGGTGGAGCTCAGGGCCTGCCCCCGAGCCCTTCCCCTCCTAAAGGAGGCCGTCCCCGCCTCCGAGGAGGAGTGGGACCGGGAGTACTTGGACCTGATCCTCAGGGTGAAGGTGGTCTCGGGGCTGGAGGAGGCCCTGGCCCACATCGCCCGCTTCGGCTCCCGCCACACGGAGGCCATCTGCACGGAAGACCCCAGGGCCGCCTGGCGCTTTTTGGAAGAGGTGGACGCGAGCCTCGTCCTCTGGAACGCCTCCACCCGCTTCAACGACGGCTTCCAGCTGGGCTTGGGGGCGGAGATCGGCATCAGCACCTCCAAGCTCCACGCCTACGGCCCCATGGGGCCCCTGGAGCTCACCACCACCAAGTGGGTGGCCTTGGGGGAGGGGCAGGAGCGGGAGTAGGGTGCTGCGAAGGCTCCTCGCCCTCTACCAGGAGGCTCACGTCCCCTTCTTCGCCGCCGCCCTGGCCTACTACGCCCTCCTTTCCCTCATGCCCCTCCTCTTCCTCCTGGTGGGGGTCTTCGGCCTCCTCCTCTCGGGAAGCCCCTCCTTGCGGGCGGAGTTCCTGGAGGGGGTGGCGACCTTGGCGCAAAGCCTTTTTCCTGCCAGGCCCGAGCTGGCCCAAGACCTTCTGGGTTTCCTCACCCGGAGCGCCTTCCCCCTGACCCTGGCCAGCGGGCTTCTCCTGCTCTGGTCGGGGAGCAACTTCTTTGCCGCCCTGAGCTACGCCCTGGGGCTTATCTTCGGCAGCCCCCCGGGGCTTCGCCACCGGCTTTTGGGCCTGGTCATGCCCTTCTTGCTGGGCCTGGGCCTCATCCTCCTCGCCCTCTTCGGCCTGGCCGTGGGCTTCCTCCTCCGCTTCCTGCCCCCGGAGTGGCGGGGGGTTTGGGGGCCCTTCCAGGCCCTTTTTCCCCTGGTGGCCGCCTTCTCCCTCTTCCTCTTCACCTACGCCTTCTTCCGGGGGCTTAGGGGCTTCCGCGAGCTTCTCCCTTTGAGCGTGGGGGCAGGGGCCGCCACCCTCCTCTTCGAGGCGGTGCGGCTGGGCCTTCCCCGGCTCCTCCCCCGCTCCCAGTACGAGCTCCTCTACGGCCCCTTGGCGGGCTTCGTCCTGGCCCTCATCGGGCTTTACCTGGTCCTCTGGGTCTTCCTCCTGGGGGCCCTCCTCGCCCGGGCGCTGGAAGAGGCCTAAGGGATTTTGGCGGGGGAGTATGATGGTCCTATGCGCCGGGCCAGGCTAACCCCCTAGGGCGGGAAGGGGCCTGGCCTTCCCTTCCCCTTGGGGAAGGGTTTTTTTGAGGGAGGAGGAGATGGAGAAGTACAACCCCCACGCCATAGAGCCCAAGTGGCAGCGCTTCTGGAAGGAAAAGGGCTTCATGAAGGCCAAGGAGGCGCCCGGGAAGCGGGGCAAGCAGTACGTGTTGGTCATGTTCCCCTACCCCTCTGGGGACCTGCACATGGGCCACCTGAAGAACTACACCATGGGGGACGTCCTGGCCCGCTTCCGCCGGGTACAGGGCTATGAGGTCCTCCACCCCATGGGCTGGGACGCCTTCGGCCTGCCCGCGGAGAACGCCGCCCTTAAGTTCGGCCTCCACCCCCGGGACTGGACCTACCAAAACATCCGCCAGGCCAAGGAGAGCCTCGAGCTCATGGGCATCCTCTACGACTGGGACCGGGAGGTGACCACCTGCGAGCCCGACTACTACCGCTGGAACCAGTGGATTTTCATAAAAATGTGGGAAAAGGGCCTGGCCTACCGGGCGGGGGGGCTGGTGAACTGGTGCCCCAAGTGCCAGACCGTTTTGGCCAACGAGCAGGTGGTGGAGGGCCGCTGTTGGCGCCACGAGGACACCCCGGTGGAGAAGCGGGAGCTGGAGCAATGGTACCTGCGCATCACCGCTTATGCCGATAGGCTCCTGGAGGACCTCGAGGGCCTGGACTGGCCGGAGAAGGTGAAGGCCATGCAAAGGGCCTGGATCGGCCGCTCCGAGGGGGCGGAGATCCACTTCCCCGTGGAGGGCTCCGAGGAAAGGATCCCCGTTTTCACCACCCGGCCCGACACCCTTTTCGGGGCCACCTTCCTGGTTCTGGCCCCGGAGCACCCCTTGACCCTCAAGCTGGCTTCCCCGGAGAGGCGGGCCGAGGTGGAGGCCTACGTGGAGGCCGCCCGGCGCAAAACGGAGATCGAGCGCCAGGCGGAAGGGCGGGAGAAGACCGGGGTCTTCCTGGGGGCCTACGCCATAAACCCCGCCACCGGGGAGCGGATCCCCATCTGGACCGCGGATTACGTGCTTTACGGCTACGGCACCGGGGCCATCATGGCCGTGCCTGGGCACGACGGGAGGGACTTTGAGTTCGCCAAGAAGTTCGGCCTGCCCATCCGCAAGGTGATCGAGCGCCCGGGTAAGCCCCTGCCCGAGCCCCTCGAGGCCGCCTACGAGGAGCCTGGGGTCATGGTGAACTCCGGGCCCTTTGACGGCACCCCCAGCGAGGAAGGCAAGAAGAAGGTCATCGCCTGGCTGGAGGAGAAGGGCCTGGGGAGGGCCAGGGTCACCTACCGCCTCCGGGACTGGCTCATCAGCCGCCAGCGCTACTGGGGCACCCCCATCCCCATGGTCCACTGCCCCACCTGCGGGGTGGTGCCCGTGCCCGAGGAGGAGCTTCCCGTCCTCCTCCCTGACCTCAAGGACGTGGAGGACATCCGCCCCAAGGGGAAAAGCCCCTTGGAGGCCCACCCCGAGTTCTACGAGACCACCTGCCCCAGGTGCGGCGGCCCCGCCCGGCGGGACACCGACACCATGGACACCTTCTTTGACTCCAGCTGGTACTACCTGCGCTACGCCGACCCCAAAAACGAGAAGCTCCCCTTTGACTCTGAGAAAGCCAACTTCTGGATGCCGGTGGACCAGTACATCGGCGGTGTGGAGCACGCGGTGCTGCACCTCCTCTACAGCCGCTTCTTCACCAAGTTCCTCCACGACCTGGGGATGGTGAAAGTGGAGGAGCCTTTTACGGGCCTCTTCACCCAGGGCATGGTCCTGGCCTGGACGGACTTCGGCCCCGTGGAGGTGGAAGGGGAGAGGGTGCGCCTCCCCGAGCCCACCCGCATCCGCCTGGAAATCCCCGAGAGGGAGCTTTCCCTGGAGGAGGTGCGGAAGATGGGGGCGGAGCTCAGGCCCCACGAGGACGGTACCCTGCACCTCTGGAAGCCCGCGGTGATGAGCAAGTCCAAGGGCAACGGGGTCATGGTGGGCCCCTTCGTGAAGGAGGAGGGGGCGGACATCGCCCGCATCACCATCCTCTTCGCCGCACCCCCGGAGAACGAGATGGTCTGGACGGAGGAGGGGGTGCAGGGGGCTTGGCGCTTCCTGAACCGCATCTGGCGCCGGGCGGCCGAGGACAAGGAGGCCCTGCTGGCCACAAGCGGGAAGTTCCAGGCGGAGGCCCTGGAGGGGGCGGACCGGGAGCTTTACCGGAGGCTCCACGCCACCTTGAAGAAGGTGACGGAGGACCTCGAGCATTTGCGCTTCAACACCGCCATCGCCGCCCTCATGGAGTTCCTGAACGCCCTCTACGAGTACCGCAAGGAGCGCCCGGTGACCCCGGTGTACCGCACCGCCATCCGCTACTACCTGCAGATGCTCTTCCCCTTTGCCCCCCATCTGGCCGAGGAGCTTTGGCACTGGTTCTGGCCGGATAGCCTTTTTGAAGCGGGCTGGCCTGAGCTGGACGAGAAGGCCCTGGAGCGGGACGTGGTGGAGGTGGCGGTGCAGGTGAACGGCCGGGTGCGGGGGACCATCCAGATCCCCAAGGACGCCCCCCTGGAGGTGGCCCTGGCGGAGGCCAGGAAGGTGCGGAACGTCCAGACCCACCTGGAGGGCAAGGAGATCGTGAAGGAGATCTACGTGCCTGGAAGGATCCTGAACCTGGTGGTGCGCTAAGGAGCCTCCCCGGCGCCGGGGAGGGCAGCCGGGGCGAAGGGGGAAAGGAGGCGGGTGGGCACCACCTTGGCCACCTCCCCCAAGGCGGGGGTGAGGAAGAGGCCCTCCCCCGCTTGCCAGGCGAGAAGCCTCCCGTAGCCTAGGAGGAAGCCCTCCCCGTCCAAAAGGCCGTAGAGCCTGCCGGCCTCCCCCTGGCCCTCCAGGGGCAGGGCCCGGGGCCTGGCCTCCTGGAAGTGGGCGAGAAGCCGCTTTAGGCGGTTTTGCTTTCTTTCCGTCGGGGTTTTCCTCCGGGCCCCGGGGAGGGGCGGGGCCAGGCGAACCCTCAGGTCCTTGCGCCAGGCCAAGGCCTGGTAGAGCCCTTCCGCCCCCAGGACCAGGACCTCCGCGGGCATGAGGGCCTCCGCCTGGAGAAGGCGGAACCCGGGGTGGAGGAGGCCGTCGGTGTCGGCCACCGCGGGGCTTCCCGGGGGGATGAGGCGGGCCAGGCGCAAGGCCCCCACCACCGCCCGGGCCTCGAGGCCTGCCGGGGAAAGGCTTCCCAGAAGGTAGCGGCGGAGGGGAGTGAGGCTTCCTTCCCGGTAGCGAAAGAGGGTAAAGGCCCCAGGCAGGGAGCCCTGCCCTGGGTCCAGGTCCAAGAGGTAGGCCTTCCCGGCCTTCTCCAGGAGCCTTTGGGCCAGGGTGGACTTGCCCACGTCCGTGGGGCCCACCAGGAGGAGCACGTCCCTGACTCTACCACGGCCCTGTAGTCTGACGCCTTTTTTCCTATGAGCAGAAAAGTGTTATACTTACCCCACCATGAGCCTCTGGTTTGAGGAAAGCGGCGAGGAGCGGGCGGTGCTGGGGCCTTTCCGGGAGTTCCTGAAGGCGGAGGTGGCCCCAGGGGCGGCGGAGCGGGACCGCACCGGGGCCTTCCCCTGGGACCTGGTGCGGAAGCTGGCCCAGTTCGGCGTCTTCGGGGCCACGGTGCCCGAGGCCTACGGGGGGGCGGGGCTAACCAGTCGGCTTTTTGCCCGCATGGTGGAGGAGGTGGCCTATTATGACGGCGCTCTGGCCCTCACCGTAGCCAGCCACAACTCCTTGGCCACGGGGCACATCCTCCTGGCGGGGAACGAAAGGCAGAAGGAGGCCTTCCTGCCCAAGCTGGCCTCGGGGGAGGTTTTGGGGGCCTGGGGGCTCACGGAGCCGGGGTCGGGCTCGGACGCCGCCGCCCTTAAAACCCGGGCCGAGCCGGTGTCCGGGGGATATGTGCTCAATGGCACCAAGCAGTTCATCACCCAGGGGAGCGTGGCCGGGGTCTACGTGATCGTGGCCCGCACCGACCCTGCCCCAAGCCCCGAGCGGAAGCACCTGGGCCTCTCCGCCTTCGCCTTCTTCCGCCCCGAGCGGGGGCTGAGGGTGGGCCGCAAGGAGGAGAAGCTGGGCCTAAATGCCTCCGACACCGCCCAGCTGGTCCTCGAGGACCTCTTCGTGCCCGAGGAGGGCCTTCTGGGGGAGCGGGGTAAGGGCTTTTACGACGTATTGCGGGTGCTGGATGGGGGCCGGATCGGCATCGCCGCCATGGCCGTGGGCCTGGGACGGGCGGCCTTGGACTTCGCCCTGCGCTACGCCAAGGAGCGGGAGGCCTTTGGCAGGCCCATCGCCGAGTACCAGGGGGTTTCCTTCAAGCTGGCGGAGGCGGCCACGGAGTTGGAGGCGGCGAGGCTCCTCTACCTCAAGGCGGCGGAGCTCAAGGACGCGGGCAGGCCCCACACCCTCGAGGCCGCCCAGGCCAAGCTCTTCGCCAGCGAGGCGGCGGTGAGGGCCTGCGACGAGGCCATCCAGGTCCTGGGGGGGTACGGCTACATCAAGGACTACCCGGTGGAACGCTACTGGCGGGACGCCCGCCTCACCCGCATCGGGGAGGGGACGAGCGAGATTTTGAAGCTCATCATCGCTCGGCGTCTTCTAGAAGCGGTGTGAAGGTGAGGGAGGTGGGGGTCTTGAGGGCCAGCTGGCCGCAGGCCGCCCCCACGTCCCGCCCTCGGCTCCAGCGAATGGAGGTGGGCACCCCCAGGCGCTTCAGCTCCTCGGCAAAGGCCAGGATGCCCGCCTTGGGGGTGCCCACCACCGGGGCGCCTTCCCAGGGGTTGAAGGGGATGAGGTTCACGTGGGCGCTTAGGCCCTTGAGGAGCTTGGCCAAAAGCCTGGCCTGCCAGGGGTGGTCGTTCAGGCCCTTGAGGAGGGTGTACTCAAAGGTGACCCGCCGCTTGGTCTTGGCGTAGTAGTGGCGCACCGCCTCGAGGATCTCCGCCACGGGGTAGCGCTGGGCGGTGGGGATGATCTTTTTGCGGGTTTCGTCGTCGGGGGCGTGGAGGGAGAGGGCGAGCCGCACCCCCAGGTCCTCCTCCGCCAGGCGGTAGATCCCCTTAGGGATGCCCACCGTGGAGAGGGTGATGCGCCTCGGGCTCATGGCGAGGGCCTTCTTGTGGAGCATGACCCGCACCGCCTTGAGGACGTTCGGGAGGTTCAAAAGGGGTTCCCCCATGCCCATGAGGACCACGTTGCGGATCTCCCTGGGGGAGAGGCCCTGGTGGTGGGCGATGGCCAGGATCTGGGCGAGGATCTCCGCCGCGGTGAGGTTGCGGCCAAAGCCCAAGGCTCCGGTGGCGCAGAAGGTGCACCCTGCGGGGCAGCCCACCATGCTGGAGAGGCAGACGGTTTTGCGGTTAGGGTAGGGCATGTAGACCGCCTCGGTCTTCTTGCCGTCCAGGAGGGTGAAGAGGTACTTGACGCTGCCGTCGCGGCTGGGGTAGGCCTCCACCAGGGCGAACTCGGAGATGCGCCATTCCTTGCTCAGGGCCTCCCTCAGGCCCTTGGGCAGGTCGGTCATCTCCGCGAAGTCCAGGGCTCCCCGGGCATAGAGCCAGTGGGCGATCTGGGCCTTGCGAAAGCCCTCGCCGGGGAGTTCTTCGGGTAGGAGTTCCAAGATGGGCCTCATGCCACGCCCTCGTAGAGGTCCGCGAGGCTGAGCCTTCCCCCCAGGCAGGGCAGGGTGAAGCTTTCCTCCAGGGGTTCTTCCACGAAGCCCTCCGCCGTCTTGCGGTACAGGGTGCCGCCCCGCCCCTCGCTTTCCAGGAGGAGGTAGCCCTCGAGGCTCGGGAGACTCAGGTAGCGGGCCAGCTTCTCCCGCCGGTCCTGGGCCTCGGTGCTCGGGGAGAGCACCTCCACCACCAGACAGGGGGCGGTCTCGTAGAGGGGATGGGCCTTGGGGCCGCAGACCACCATGACCTCCGGGTAGTAGAAGGTGTCCTCTGCGAGCCTGAGCCTCACGGTTTCGCTGTAGACCCGGCACCCCTTGGCCCGGGCCAGGGGCTTGAGGAGGGCCACCAGGTTGGTCACCAGGAGGTTGTGGTCCAGGCTGGCCCCGGCCATGGCGTAGGGAATGCCCCCCACCAGCTCATGGCGCAGGGGGCTTTCCCTCTCCAGGGCCAGGTACTCCTCCTCCGTTAGGGGACGCAGGGCCCGCTCGGTCATCGCTCCATTATCCCACATTCCGCACCCCTCCCACCTTCCTGTAGGATTTCGGGGCAGACTTGACCGATATGCGGCCTTGGGGTAAAGAGGGGGCATGACCCTACGCGAGGCCTTGTCCC
>NZ_JAKEDT010000035.1 GCF_021462525.1 Thermus caliditerrae
CCCCCAGCACCTCTACGCCGGGCGGGCAGACCTGGTGGCCTGCTTCGGGGGGCGGGTGGTGGTGGTGGACCTGAAGACCTCCTCCCGGGTCTACCCGGAGCACCTCCTGCAGGTGGGGGCCTACGCCCTGGCCCTGCGGGCGGAGGGGGTGGAGGTGGAGGGGGGCCTGGTCCTCTCCCTGGGGGACGGGCTCCGGGTAGAGGAGGTACCCTGGGAGGAGGCGGCGGAGGCCTTCTTGGGCCTCCTGAGGGTCCACGCCTTCCTGCGGGGCCTCACCCCCTGAGGACCCGCTTGTACCAGACCTTGAGGGCCTCCAGGTCCCCGCACACCACCGCCCGGCTCCCGTCGGGGTAGAAGCGCACCTCGTAGCGCCGGGGGAACTCGGGGAGGAAGCGCTCCACCTTGGGCCACCAGTCGGGTACCGCCTGGGGCAGGAGGACCAGGTAGAAGGGCCCCGTGCCCGCGATCCCCATCACCTGCCCCTTCCCCAGGGCCGGGGAACTTTCGCCTACAGGAAGAGCGGGCTTGCCGATGGGGGGAGAAGCCCCTTGGCCTCCGCCAGGGCGAAAAGCTTTGCCACCGCCTTTTCCCCCTCTTCCCCCACGTCCAGGCTGAACTCGTTCACGTAGGTCCTCACGTGGGCCCAGATCACCTCCTCCGAAAGCTCCTGGGCGTGGGCCTTCAGGTAGGGGAAGGTTTCCTCCGGGTGAGCGAAGGCGTACTCCAGGCTCCTCCGCACCGCCTGGTCCAGCCCGCGGATGAGCGCCTCCCCCAGGTCCCGCCGGGCCAGGATGGCCCCCAAGGGCAGGGGGAGGCCCGTCTCTCCCTCCCACCACTCCCCCAGGTCCAAGAGCTTCGCCAGGCCGTACTGGGGGTAGGTGAAGCGGCTTTCGTGGATGATGAGGCCCGCCTCCACCTCCCCCTGGGCCACCAGGGGCAGGATCCGGTCGTAGCGCACTTCCACCGGCACAAATCCTTCCGCATACAGGGAAAGGAGCAAAAAGGCCGTGGTGTTCCGGCCCGGGATGGCCACCCGCACCCCCTCGAGGCTCCCCAGGGGCCTTTTCGCCACCAAAAGGGGCCCCACGCCCCGGCCCATAGCCCCCCCGCTCCTCAAGGCCACGTAGCGCTCCCGCACCCGGCCGTAAGCGGCGTAGGAAAGCTTGGTCAAAGGAAGCCTCCCCTCCAAGGCCCAGCGGTTCAGGGTCTCCACGTCCTCCAGCACCGCCTCCACGGGCCGGGGGCTTTCCACAAGGCGGTGGGTCAGGGCGTAGAAGATGAAGGTGTCGTTGGGGCAAGGGGAGTAGCCCAGCTTGAGCGTCTCCACAGCCCCTACTGTACCCCCTTGAGGGCCTTCTTGAAGAGCTCGGGGGCAAAGGCCTTGAGGGCCCGAAGGAAGCCGGTGGCCCCCCGGGCCCGCCCCGGGATGATGTGGACCGGGACCCCCAGGCGCTCGGCCTCGAGGCGCACCGGCTCGGAAAGGTCGTGACCCACGTAGCTGGAAACGATCATGAGCCCGTGGGCCTTCTCCAAGCGGTTTTGGATGCGCCTTAGGGCCTCCTTCCCCACCCCGGCACTGTCGGCGTCAAACCAGTCCACCTGCAACCCCCGGGACTCCAAGAAGGGCTTCAAGCGGCTTCTGAGCTGGGTGTGCCCCCCCACCACCAGGAGGTGCTCCCCATGGAACTGGGGCAAGGCCTCCTCCAGAAGCTCCTCCTGGCTTTCGGGAAGGGCCCGGGGCTCCTCCCCCAAAGCAGCAAGCCCCCGGCCCACCGCCCTGAGCTCTTCCAGGTAGAGGGAGAGGCTTTCGTCGTGGGGGCGGAGGAAGAGGAGGTTGCGGAGCACCTCCCGGGCCAGCTCCAGGTCCTTTTCCCGGTAAAGCGCCACCTCCAAGGCCTTCTGCCAGTACTCCGCCGCCTGCCGCCAGTCCCCCTTGGCCTCGTGGTGCTCCGCCAGGTCAAAGAGCACCTCCAGGGCCTGGGGGTGAGCTCGGAGCTCCTGCAACAAAAGCCCCTCCACCTCCTCCACCCGCCCCTCGGCGTAAAGGGCCGCCAGGTACTGCCCCCGCACCGCCTCCGCCTCGGGGCTTTCCCGAAAAGTGCGGGAGAGGCGGTAGGCCAAGGCCAAAAGCTCCAAAGGCGGCCTAGGGGTGCGGCTCAGGGCCTGGTAGAGGACGCTGAAGGCGGCCCAAGGGCCTTCCAGACGCTCCAGGAGGGAAAGAAGCCCCTCCAGCTCCTCCTCGCCCACCCCTTCCTCGGAAAGCCCCGCGTCCCGGGCCCGGGAAAGAAGCTCCCGCGCCAGAACCTCCTCGTCCCCCGCCAAGGCCTCCTGGGCCAGGCGGAAGAGGTAGGGGGCGGGGTAGGCCCTAAGGGCGTGGGCCCGCTTGTGGTCCCCCAAAACCTCCCTTAGGGGCCGCCTGAGGGCCCGCTTCACCTGGGCCAGGTGGTGGAAGGCCAGGCCCGCCACCTCCCCCTCCCCGTGCCGGGCCGCCCGCTCCAGAAGGTAGAGAGCCTCCCGGTAGCGGCCCTCCCGCTCCCGGAGCATGCCCAGGAGGAGGAGGGCTTCGGGGATCTCGGCCCGGGCCAGGGCCTCGGTGAGGTAGGGTTCCACCGGCTTGAGTTCCTCCAAGGAGCGGAGGTCCAAGGGGGAGCGCACCCGGAGAGCGGAAAGGGCCAGGCCCAAGAAGCCCTCGGCCTCGTCCAGGTCGGCAAGGCGGCGGGCATAGCGCTCCGCCCGGGCAAAGAGGCCCTGCAACAGGGCCGCCCTCAGGCCGAGCCTGAGCATCTCCCGGGTGAGGAGGCCCGGGGCCAGGTCCTCCACGAACTCCGCCCGGCGGCTCACCTCCGCCCACTCCCCCTCCCGGGCGAAGCGGCGCATGCGCTCGGTGATGCGCTCCAGGGCCTCGCGCACGTATCCTTCCGCCTCCGGAAGGCCCGACTCCACGAACTGCCGCAGGGCATCGGCGTACCGGCCCAGGCTCAGGTAGACCCGGCCCAGGTAGAGCCGGTAGCGCCCGCCCCTGCCCGCCAGGGCCTCGAGGCGCCCCCGGGCCCTTTCGTACTGGCCAAGCTCCACCAGGACCAAGGCCCTGAGGTCCTCCGCCTCCTCACTCATGGCCCGCTTCAGGCACTCTTCCGCCTCAGCAAAGCGGGAGAGGGCGAAAAGGGCCCGCCCCCTGAGGTAGGCCGCCTCCCCTGTCGCCCCCTCGGGCAGGCGGACCAGCACCTCTGCGTACCGCCCCGCCGCCAAAAGCTCCCGGGCCTCGGCCAGGTCCAGGCTCTGGGCCAACGCCGGCACCGGCGCCAAGGCCTCCTCCTCCCGCAAAACCTCCTCCAGCCATTCCTCCTCCAAGGCCAGGGCCTCGGGCCTGCGGGCCAGGACCAGAAAGTACTCCCCCTCCCCCACCCGCTCCACCTCCTGGAAGCCGAGCCTGCGAAGCCCCTCCTCCACCCCTTCAGGGCTCTTGCCCAGGAAGGGCCCGTGGCCATAGACGAGGAGCCCTCCGGGCCGGAGGAGCCTGGCGAAAAGGGGAAGGCGTTCGAAGAAGGAGAAGCGCTTCCAGAAGGCTTCCGGCTCCAAGCGGCTTTCCAGCTCCTGGTCCACCAACCCCTCGGGGAAGACGGAGAGGAGCAGCAAAGTGTCAAAGGGCGGCAGGTCAGCCTCCTCCGCCCAGGCCAGGTGCCAGGCCACCTCGGGCACCCGCTTTTTCCCAAGCTCCACGGCCTCCTCCACCCCGTCCAGGGCGTGGAAGGAAAGCTCGGGCCGCTTCCTTTGCAAATATCCCACCAAGGCCCCGGTGAAGGCCCCCACCTCCAAAACCCGTCCCTCTAAGCGGGAAGGCACCTCCCGGGCGTAGAACTCCAAAAAGGGCAGGTGCATGCCGTAGACCAGGGCCTCCCCCTTAGGCACCTTGAGGATCTCCTGGTAGAAACTTCGCACCGCCTCCCTGCCGCCCCCCGAAAGGTAGGCCCGCCAGGCCCGGAGGAGGGGCTCCCTTTTGGCGGGGCTTCCCACCCGCTTGGCCAGCTCCGCCTCAAAGCGTCCTGGGGACACCGGCCCCAGAACGCTAAAACGCTCCTTCAGGTAAAGCCTCAGCTCATCGGGCATCTGCCGGGAGTTTACCAAAGGGGAGAGGGATGGGTCCATAAGCCAACCCCGCCCAGGGCCCACCCGGGCGGGGCCAGCAGCGGCCTAAGTACCGCCACGCAAAGGTTACCCCATCGGCCAAAGCCAAGGTGGCATGCGCATGGCCTCTTTGGGCCCCCGTCGCGGCGCAAGCCACGATGGGGTACTTAGGCGGCCACTTCCGCGGCGAAGAGGTCGGCGTAGCGCCGCTTAGCCCTGGTCTTCGCCCGGTGCCAGACGTAGGAGGCGAGGAGGGGGAAGGCCAAGGTGGCCTCGGCGAAGACCATCTGGGAAAGGGCGGCGTCCACCTTACCCCAGCTTTGGGCCTCGGAGAGGGTGGAGCCGGAAAGCCCCCCGTCCCGCTCGTCGGCCACGGTGATCTGGATGGCGTACTTGTGCATCTCCACCCGGTGGCCCAAGACCTCCGCGGCCACCACGATGTCCTGGGCGAAGTTCTTGGGCACCCCGCCCCCCAGCATCACCAGGCCCGTGGTGCCCGCCTTGAGCTTGATCTCGGTGAGCTCGCGGAAGTCGGCCACGGAGTCGATGGTCACGTGGGCCTTGGGGTTTTTCACCTGGTGGTAGACCAGGCCGAAGCCCGCGGAGGAGTCGGAGAAGGCGGGCACGAAGATGGGCACCCCCTCCTCGTAAGCGGCCCGGACGATGCTCCCCTCCCCTAGGCCCCTTTCCGCCAAGTAGCGGCCCATGTGCCAGATGAACTCCCGGCTGGAGTAGGGGCGGGGCTCCAGGGCATCGGCGATCTCGGCGATGGTGTAGTCGGTGTGGCGGAGCTCCTCCTCGTCGATGTAGGTGTCGTAGATGCGGTCGATCCAGAGGCGGCGCAGGGTTTCGTCATCGGCCTTGGGGTCCCCCTGGTAGTGGCGGTGGCCCAAGGCTTCAAAGAAATCCTGGTCCACAATGTTGGCGCCGGTGGCCACGATGACGTCCACCAGGCCTTTGCGGATCAGGTCATGGATGATGAGGCCCTGACCGGCAGAAACCAGGCTCCCCGCCAGGGTGAGGATGACGGTGGCGTCGTCCTCCAGCATGCGGAGGTAGATCTCCGCCGCCCGGTGGAGGTTCCTCGCCTGGAAGGCGGTCTTGCCCATGGCCTCGAGGATGGGTCCGGCGTCGAAGGCCTTGATGTCGATGGGGACCACGGGCGTAGAGAGGAGTTCCTTCTTCTCCATCCTGCTCCTTTCTACGCGGGGTGGGCGTCGGGCGGCTCCCCCCTTTGGCGCCCCCTGCCTTTTAGGGCAGGACTTCCAGTATACCACCCCCCGCGATGGGGGGGTAGACCTCGAGGGGGCCCTCCACGGGCTCGTCGGGGTCCACCACCCGCTCCCCCACCGCCAAAAGCCAGGCCTCCTCCAAGGGAATGCCGAGCTTTTCCAGGGCCTCCCGGGGCGTTTTGGCCTCCACCCAAAGGCGCTCCCCAAAGCGCCTTAGGTCGCCGTGCAGGACCACTTCCATAATCCCCTCCCTTTGGGGTTCCCGCCGTAGCCCAAGCCGCGACGGAGCCTTCAACCCTTTGCCGCTGGACCCTTTCCCCGCTTCTTCCGGCAGGGGCCCTAGTACCCTTTCACCGGGGCCCCCACGCAGACAAAGTCTGCGTGGGGTGATATTAGTACCCCTCCCGCACCACGTTTAAAAGGGGCTCCCCCCGCAGGTACCGCAGGACCTGCTCCGCCAAAAACCGGGCCGCCCGGCGGGCAAACCCCTCGGAAAGCCCGGCCACGTGGGGGGTAAGGAGGAGGCCAGGAGCCCGCCAGAGGGGGTGGTCCTGGGGCAGGGGCTCGGGGTCGGTGACGTCCAAGGCCGCCCGCACCCTCCCCTCCTTTAGGGCCTCCAGGAGGGCCTCCGTGTCCACCACCGCCCCCCGGCCCGCATTCAGGAGCAGGGCTCCCGGCTTCATCCGGGCCAGGAACTCCCGGTCCACCAGCCCCCGGGTCTCGGGGGTGAGGGGGAGGAGGACCACCACCGCCTCCGCCCGGGGCAGGAGGTGGGGCAGGTCCTGGGGGGTGTAGACCCCAGGGCGGGCGTGCCGGGCCACGGGGAGCACCTCCACCCCGAAGGGCCTAAGCCTGGCCTCCACCGCCTTCCCGATGGACCCGTAGCCCAAGAGGAGGACGGCCTTGCCCTCCAGATCGGAAAGCCGTTTGGGGGCCCAGCGCCCTTCCCCCTGGGCCTCGAGGAAGCCCGGCAGGTCCTTCAGGAGGGCCAGGAGGCCCATCACCACCCACTCGGCCACGGGGGCGTCGTGGATGCCGGAGCCGTCGCAGAGCACCACCCCCTCCGGCACCAGGGGCAGGATCCAGTCCACCCCGGCGGACAGGGTCTGAACCACCTTGACCTCCACTTGGGCCAAAACCTGCCGCACCACCTCCTCCTGGCCGAAAGGAGGCAGGAAGAAGTCCACCGCCTTGGGCCAAGGCTCGTCCAGGTAATCTACTTCCACCTCTTCGGGTAAAAGGGCAAAGACCTCTTCCCTAAGCCTTGGGCTCAAGATGCGCACGCTAGCCTTCCGGCTGACCACGGATCACCTCCATGTACACATCCTCCCTTCCCTTAGGCCCCAGGCCCAGGCCCACCTGGCGGAAACCCGCCTTCTCAAAGGCCCGTCTGGCCCTAAGGTTATGGGCAAAGGTGCGGAGCTTTACCCGCGTAAGCCCCAAGGGACCGAAGGCGTAGGACAAGGCCGCCCGCACCGCCTCCGTGCCGTAGCCCTGGCCCCAGCGGTCCTTCCGCCCGATGAGGATGCCCAAGGTGGCCTCCTCCGGGGTGAGGTCGTAAAGCTCCAGGGTGCCCAGATACTCTCCCCTCTCGTCCAGGATGACAAAGGCCAGGCGGTCCTTGCGACGCATCTCCGCCAGGACGAAGCGCTTGAAAAGCCAGAAGGGGGTGCGCAAGGGGCTAGAGCCGTTCCACTCCGCCACCTCGGGGTCGCGGAAGGTCTCGTATAGGCCCTTCCACTCCTCCTCAGAAAGCCCCGCGCCAAAGGGCTTTAGGGTGACGCGGCCATAGCGGGGCCAGTCCACAAGGATAGCCTACCGGGAAAAGGGAAGCCCCCGCNAATCCTCTTCTCCTGGCTCACCTGCCACACCGCTTCAAAGGCGCTCCTCATAACCCGCTCTAGCCGGGCGTTGATCTCCTCCTCAGTCCAGAAGTAGGAGTTGAAGTCCTGCACCCACTCAAAGTAGCTCACCGTCACCCCGCCCGCGTTGGCGATGACGTCGGGCACCACCAGCACGCCCTTTTCCTGAAGGATGTCGTCAGCGGTCGGGGTGGTGGGGCCGTTGGCCCCCTCGGCGATGATCTTGGCCTGGATGCGCCAGGCGTTTTGCTCGGTGATCTGCTTCTCCAAGGCGGCGGGGATGAGGAACTCCGTGGGTACCGCCCAGAACTCGGGGTTGGGCAGCGGCTCGGCCTTGGGGTAGCCCCGCACCCCCCCGTACTCCGCCACGTGCTTGAGGAGGTCGTAGGGGTCTATGCCCGCTTCGTTGTAGATGGTGCCCGTGTGGTCCTGCACGGCGATGACACGGGCCCCATGGTCGTGGAAGATGCGGGCGGCGGCGTTGCCCACGTTGCCAAAGCCCTGGAGGGTTACCCGGCTCCCAGCGATGGGGAGCCCGATCTTCTCCGCCGCCGCGGCGGCGGTGACGAAGACGCCCCGCCCGGTGGCGTCCCGCCGGCCCAGGGAACCCCCTAAGGCGATGGGCTTGCCCGTCACCACCCCGGGCACGGTGCGGCCCACGTTCATGGAAAAGGTGTCCATCATCCAGGCCATCTCCCGCTCGCCGGTGTTCACGTCAGGGGCGGGAATATCCCGGTCCGGCCCCAGGAGGATGCCCACCTCGGAGGTATACCGGCGGGTGAGGCGCTCCAGCTCGCTCGGGGAAAGCTTTTTAGGGTCCACCCGTACCCCGCCCTTACCCCCTCCATAGGGCAAGCCCACAGCGGCGTTTTTAATGGTCATCCAGGCCGCCAGGGCCATGACCTCGGAAAGGGTGACATCGGGGTGGTACCGCACCCCGCCCTTGGCGGGGCCGCGGGCGGTGTTGTGGTGGACCCGGTAGCCCTCAAAGTGGGCCACGGTGCCGTCATCCAGATGGATGGGCACGTCCACGATCAGAACCCGTTTGGGCCTTTTCAGGCTTTCCGCCAAGGGAGCGTACCGCCCCAGGTAGGGGACCACCCGGTCCACCTGCTCGGTGAAGATCTCCCAGGGGCCGCCGTCCTTGCCTAGGTAGGAAAGGGACTCACTCTTCATAGACAGGCTCCTTCCACTACGGGTACACGCCGCGAAGCCGGGTGGCCTCATTCACCCGCTCCAGGGCCAAGGCCAAGGCTCCCGTGCGGAGGTCCGTGCTCAGGCCCTCCGCCCGCTCGCACACCTCGGCCACCGCACGAGCCACGCTTCTCCGGAAGCTTTCCCGCACCTCGCTCTCGCTCCAGAAGAACATGTTGAGGTCCTGCACCCACTCCAGGTAGCTGGCGAGTAGACCGCCTCCACTCGTCAGGAGATCGGGTACCACCAAGACCCCTTTGCCTAGGAGGTAAGCCTCTCCCTCCCGGGTCAAGCCGAAGTTGGCGGCCTCCAACACCGCCTTGGCTTTCACCCCTTTGGCCCCTTCCTCATCCAAAGCGCCCTCCATGGCCGCCAGGACCAGGTAGTCCACAGGCAGGCCGAAGAGTTCCTCCGGCGCCAGGTCGTAACGGGGCAAATCCCCGGTGGCCTCGTAGTGGCGCAGGGCCTCGGCCACATCCAGCCCTCCCTCTGCGTACATGACGCCCCGCCTCGTGGATACCGCCACCACCCGGAGGCCCATGGCCTCCGCATGCAAGGCGAAGCTTCCCCCCACCTGGCCGAACCCCTGCACCGCCACCCGGGCCCCCGCCAGCGGCAAGCCCTGCCTCTCGGCCAGCTCCCTCAGGACCAAGGCCACCCCGAGCCCAGCGGCGTCGTCCCGGCCCTCCGTTCCCCCTAGGGCGTGGGGCTTCCCCGTCACCACCCCGGGCACGGTGGAGCCCACGGTCATGGAGTAGGTGTCCATGATCCAGGCCATCACCTGCTGGTCCGTGCCCAGGTCAGGACCCAGCACGTCGATGTCCGGGCCGATGAGGTTCACCAGCTCGGCGGTGTAGCGCCGTACCAGCCGCTCCAGCTCCCGGGGGGAAAGAAGCCTGGGGTCGGCGGCAATGCCCCCCGCCGCTCCGCCAAAGGGGAGGTCGTAAACCGCGGCCTTTAGTGTCATCCAAGCCGCCAAACCCGCCGTCTGCCCCAGGGTTACCTTGGGGTGGATCCGCACCCCTCCCTTGGCGGGCCCCCGGGCGATGTCGTGCACCACCCGGTAGCCGTGGAAGACCCGCACCTTGCCGTCATCCATCACCACCGGCAAGGAAACCGTCACCAGCCGCTTGGGGTGGGCCAGGTATTCCACCGTCATGGGGTGGAGATGGGCCACCTTCAGGGTCCGCTCTAAACGCTCCAGGAAGAGCTCCCAGAGGCCAGCGTCCTCCGGGGGGCGGTATGCGGGAAGGGCCATAGCATCACCGAGGGGGATTATACCCCTTCCCTAGGGGACGAACGGCCCTCAAGCAAGCCGCTCGGCCTCCTTCAAGGCCAGGCCCTGAAGGGCCTCCTTGTAGGGGGATTCGGGAAGGGGCATTAGGGCCTCCGCCGCCATGTGGGCGCGCTCGCGGATGCGCCTTTCCACCTCCTCGGCCACCCCGCTTTCCCAGGCCAGGGCGCGAAGGCGCTCTAGGTCCCCCGGCTCCCGCCCCTTGCGGCGCAGGACCTCCCGCACCTCGGGGAAGCGCTCCATGAGAAGGAGGGTGATGAGGGTAGCCTTGCCCTCCCGCACATCCCCCCCCACCGGTTTGCCCAAGGCCTCAGGGGTGCCCATAAGGTCCAGGTAATCGTCCCGCATCTGGAAGGCCTGCCCATAGAGGAGGCCAAAGCGGGCCAGGGCCTGGCGCACCTCCCCATCCACGCCCTTGAGGAGGGCGGGGCCCTCCGTGCAGAGTTCCATGAGCACCGCCGTCTTGGCGGTGATGATGCGCTCGTAGTTCTCCAGGGAGTAGTCCTCCAAAGCCGTCACCTGGAACTGCAGGACCTCTCCTTCCGACAGGGTCTTGGCCACCTGGGCGAAGCGCTCCACCAGCTCCATGCGCCCGGTCTTGGCGATCACGTGGAGGAGGCGGGAGAGAAGGAAGTCCCCGGAGAGCACCGAAACCGCGTTCCCGTAGCGGCGGAAGGCCGCCTCTTTGCCCCTGCGGGTCTCCGCGTCGTCGATGAGGTCGTCGTGGAGCAGGGTGGCGGAGTGGAGAAGCTCCACCGCCAGGGCCAGCTCCATCTCAAAGGGTGCCCCCCCGAGGGCCCTCGAGGCCAGGAAGACCAGCCGGGGGCGGATGCGCTTCCCCCCTGCGGTCACCAGGTCCTGGTGGATGAGGCGCACGAAAAGGACGTCGGACTGGACCAGCTCGGAAAGGGCCTCCTCAAAGCGGAGGAGGGGGGCCTCGAGGTCGGGAAGGACCGTCACGCCCCCCAGTATAGGCCAAGGGCCCCGGGCGTACCCGGGGCCCCACGCCTTTTTCGCGCTTACGGACCCGTGGGGGCAACCACCGCTACGGAGCCCCCCTGCGCCGCTCCTTGCACCCTATCCTGCTCAAAGACCACCAGGACATCCCACACGCCCACATCGCCTTCCGAGAAGGGCCGGCTCACCGACACCAATCTGTCCTGGCCTCGGTAGGACTCCACGATCTGGCCATCCTTCCGCAAGAGAAGCACGTAATCGGCAGGAGCAGGCTCAGGAGCAGGCTCAGGAGCAGGGTCAGGAGCAGGATCAGGAGGAGGGAAGCCGAGGAACTTGACCGTCCAGGTAGCGCTATCTCCTGGCTTGACCGGTACCGAAGAGGTAGAAACAGAGATGTTAGCCACTGGCGCCTTGCCGCGCCGCACGTCCACGTCAAACTCCTGAATGTTCCTGAGGGTCAGGTTGTCCGCATCGATGGCCACCACGCGGAGGCAGTAGAACCCGTCCCGAATGTCAGGATGTCCATCCAAAGGCACCTCCATGTGGAAGAGGCCATAGGGTGCCGCCTCGTAACGGAGCAGGTAGTTTTCCTGCCCAGGAGCGGCGCATGTGCCCGCAATCATCCGCACTTCCACCGCATGCACCCGCCCGGAGTCGTCCGTCACATCCCCAACAATGTGCAACGTATTTGCCGCCAACACCGTTCCCTGCCGCGGCGCGTAGATCACCAGCGCAGGAGGCAGGTTGGAGGAAACCTCCACGGAAACCAGCCGCTCTTGGTAGAGGCGGAAGGTTGTTCCGTTGACCTCTACGAACCCCTCCACCACCAGGCGGTAGAGGTCTGCGGGCACATTCCCCAGGTCAAAGCTGGCTTCCACCACGCTGTCCGCATTATTCGCAGGCTGCGCCCCATTCACCAAGAGGGGCACTTCCTGCACCAGGCTACCGCGGTAGTCGTAAACCCGGGCCCACAGGTTGTTTCCATTCTGGGGTATCCAGGAGAAGGGGGTACCCTGCTTGGTCACACTTGCCCGCACCTGGAACTGGACCCCTACCGCCTCCCCTTCCGCGGGGTTCAGGATGCTCAGCGCAGGGGGTACGCCCTGATTGCGCACGTTCACCTGGATTTCCGCGGGGTCGCTCCGGTTGCCCGCATCATCTATGGCAATCGCTTTCAGGACCACGGGTCCATCTGCAACCTCCAGGGTGTCCCATTCAGGAGGATCAAAGGGCGGGGTGAGGGTGCGCCACAGGGTCCCTCCCACGTAAATCCGCACCTCCCCAACACTTTGGTTGTCTAAAGCGCGCACCCGTAGAGTAACCCTTCCGGCAACGTTTTGCCCGTCCACCGGGTCCAGCCATTCCACAATGGGCTTCTCGAGGTCAGGGTTGTTGACCTTCACCTCGAGCGCTGCCGTGCTCTGCAGACGGTTTTCATTCTCGGCTATGGCCTGGAGCGTTACCTCCCTATTAGGCAAGCTGGAGGTATCTAAGGTCGCATCCCAGTAGATGCCGTCTGTGGAGGTAGCGTCCACCGCAAAAAGTGCGGAACCGTTAACCTCCACCAGAACAAAGGCACGCCGCACCCCAGGGGTATCCTCTGCCTTAATCCGAAGGTTCACCCGACCGCTCACCGCCAACCCCGGCGACGGTGCCACCCACTCCACCACGGGAGGCTCCGTGTCCACATCAACCCGGATGGAAGCAAAAGCCTCGTTGCCGGCCAAATCCCTAACCCGAGCAGTCAGGGTGTAACGGCCATCTTCAGAAATCAACCAAGAGTCCCCTGCCAAAGGAACACCATTCACCTCGTACACAATGCCACTGGGATCAGGGTTCAAATCCAGGACACGAACCTTCAACGTAAAGGGATTGGGAGCACCCCGGCGAATCTTTTGACCCTCCACCGGGCTCTCCCACACCACCTCCGGCGGCGTGTTGTCCACCGTCACCGTCAAACGCGCC
>NZ_JAKEDT010000036.1 GCF_021462525.1 Thermus caliditerrae
TCGTAACAAGGTAGCTGTACCGGAAGGTGCGGCTGGATCACCTCCTTTCTAAGGAGTACCTAAGCCCTGCTCTCCCCTTTTCGGGTCCTTTGGGGGCGCCTTCGGGCGCCCTTTTTTGTTGCTGGGAGGTGGGCCGGGTAGCGTGCGGAGGAAGCGGCAGGTCCGAACGGCGAGGAAGCGGGTGGTATCCGCGGGGGGCGTGGTCCTCCGGGGAGAGGTTCCTGAGGTGCTGGTGGTTTCTTTGAAGGGGGGGCGGGTGGTTACCTTGCCCAAGGGCCAGGTGGAGCCTGGCGAGCGCTATCCGGAGACGGCGGTGCGCGAGGTGCGGGAGGAAACGGGGGTGGAGGCCGCAGTGGTTTCGCCTCTAGGCAAGGTGCGCTACTACTTCACCGTCCGGGATGGCGGGGAACCGGTGACCGTGAGCAAGGAGGTCCACTACTTCCTCATGGCCTACCGGGGAGGGGAACCCAGGCCCCAGCTTTCCGAGGTGGAAGCCGCCTTTTTCCTCCCCGTTAAGGAAGCTCTGGATCGCCTTTCCTACCCCAACGAGCGGGAGATGCTCCTGAAGGCGCTGGCCCGCTGGCGTTCCCCGGGAGCCAGGGGTCAGCCGGCGGGCCCTGAGGACTAGCGGGGTTTTTCCGGGTCCAGGAGGGCTAGGGCCGCTTCTTCGGGAGAGAGCTCTCCCCGGGCCACCCGGGCCACCAGCTCCCCGGCGGACTGGGTCTTCCTTCGTCCCCATTCCTGGATGACGCTTTCCACCTCAAACCGGGCCCGCTCCAGGCGGTGGGCATCCAGGAGCCCGTGCTCCAAAAGGTGGTGGTGGTGGGCCTCGAGGCCCTCAAAGAGCGCCTCCACCCCTTCCCCGGTGGCCGCCACCGTGGGGAAGATAGGGGGGCGCCAGCCCCCGGGGCGCGGGGGGGAGAGTTCCAGGGCGCTTTTCAGCTCCTGGATGATCCTTTCTCCGCCTGGAAGGTCAAACTTGTTCACGGCGAAGAGGTCGGCGATCTCCATGACCCCGGCCTTGAAGGCCTGGACCGCATCGCCTGCGGCGGGGGTGAGGACGAGAAGGGTGGTGTCCGCCACCCGGGCGATGTCCACCTCGCTCTGGCCTACCCCCACGGTTTCCACGAAGATGCGGTCAAAGCCGAAAGCCTCCAGGAGGGCTAAAGCGGCCACCGTGGCCCCGGCCAGGCCCCCCAGGGCGCCTCTGGAAGCCAGGGAGCGGATGTAGACCCCCGGGTCCTGGTGGTGGCGCATCATGCGGATGCGGTCCCCCAGGATGGCCCCGCCGGTGAAGGGGCTACTGGGGTCCACAGCCAGCACCCCTACCCGCTCCCCCCGCCGCCTGGCTTCCAGGATTAAGCGGTCGGTGAGGGTGCTCTTGCCCGCCCCCGGGCTTCCCGTGATGCCCACCACCTTGGCCTGCCCCTGGCCTCTGAGGCCCTTCAAAAGCTCCTGCCCTGCGGGGTGGCCCGACTCCACCAGGGTCAGGGCCCGGGCCAGGGCCCGCACATCCCCCTGGCGGAAACGGCGCTCCAGCTCCGCCTGCGCTTCCCCTACCCTTGCCATGCCGTCATTCTACGCTTTGTTTCCCGTGCGCCTTATTCCGTCAGGGCGATGCAGGCCACCTCCACCCTAACCCCTTTGGGCAGGGCCTTTACCGCCACCGTGGCCCGGGCGGGGTAGGGGGCTTGGAAGTAGCGGGCGTAGACCTCGTTGAAGGCGGGGAAGTCTTCCATATCCGCCAGGAAGCAGGCGGTTTGCACCACCCGGGCGAGGGAGGAGCCCGCGGCCTCGAGGACCGCCTTGAGGTTCTCCATCACCTGCTCCGTCTGGGCCCGGATGTCCCCCTCCACCAGGGTGCCGTCGGGACGCAAGGAGATTTGGCCGGAGACGAAGACCAAGCCTCCGGCGCGCACCGCCTGGGAATAGGGGCCGATGGCCTTGGGTGCCTTTTCGGTGCTCACCGCTTCCATGGCCTCATCCTACGCCAAAGCGGTAGAGCCTTCCCGAGAGGTTCACCACCAGCACTTCCCCGGGGAGGGGCAGGGGGGGTACCTGCACCGCTCCCAGGCCCGTGGCCTCAAAGACCACCTGGCCACGGCGGTCCACGGCCAGAAAGCGGCCCTCCTCCGTGGCCAGGTAGACGTGCCCGCCCGCGTAGGAGAGCCCTGCCGTCACCTTGCCCACCTCGAGGCTCCACACCTCCTCCCCCGTGGCCTGGTCCAGGGCCCTTAGGACCCCGTCCCAACCCGCCGCGTACACCCGGTCCTCGTCCAGGGCCAGCCCACCCCATACCTCCCCTTCCAGGGCGGTGTTCCACAGGGTTTCCCGGCTCAAGGGATCAAAAGCGTAGACCTCGCCTTCCCAGGTGGGGATGAAGAGCACCCCCCGGTGGGCGGCCACGGGGGCGTGTACCGGGCCGGTCTTCACCTTGTAGCGCAAGGCTCCCGTTTCCGGGTCCAGAGCGTACAGCCAGCCGTCCTCCGAGGCCAGGAAGAGGAGCCCCCGGTAGTAGGTGGGGCTCGCCGAGAGGTGCCCTCCGGCGCGGAACTGGAAAAGAGGTTTGTCCCCCTCAAAGGCATAGAGCGCTCCGTCCCGGCTGGCCACGTAGACCCTTGGGCCCAGGACCAAGGGGCTGGCGGTGATCTCGGCCCCCGTTTCCGCGCTCCACTCCACAAAACGCCCGCGGAAGCGGCGCACCTTGCCGTCCCAGCCGCCCACGTACACCCCGCCCCGCACCACCGGGGGCGCGGTGACCTCGTCGGGGAGGCTTTCCCGGCGCACCTCCCCCGTGAGGAGGTCCACCTCCGCCAGGCTCCGCCCCACCCCTAGGTAGATCCTCCCCCTGGCGTAGACCATCTCCCCAGGCCAGGCGGCCTCCCCCCCTAGGTCCAGCTTGCCCTTCAGGGCGAGCCGCCGGGGGTCGGGGGCCAGAGGGTAGTGGCCGCTGCGGCTGTTCCCCGCCCGGGGGGTGGCTAGGCGCAGGGCCTGGAACTCCCGTAGGGCCCCCTTGAAGAGGCTCGGATGGGAGGGTCGTTCCTCCGGGTGTTTGGCCAAAAGGCCCAGCACCCCCTCGCTCACCCCCTTGGGGATGGCGGGGTTCAGGGCCTCGAGGGGCTTGGGGGCCTCGTAGACGTGCTGGAAGAGGACGGCCTGGTCGTTTTCCCCCTCAAAGGGAGGCCTGCCGGTGAGGGTGCGGTAGAGGACCGCTCCCAGGCTGTAGAGGTCGGCCTTGGGGGTGAGGGGCAGGCCCTTGGCCTGCTCCGGGGCCATGTAGGTGGGGGTGCCCAGGGTGTAGCCCGTGCGGGTGAGGTGGCGGCTTTCCTGGAGGAGGTAGGCCAGGCCGAAGTCCATCACCTTGGGGTGGCCCTCCCGGGTGAGGAGGATGTTCTTGGGGGTAAGGTCCCGGTGGAGGATGCCCTGGGCGTGAAGGTGGGCCAGGGCCTCCATCACCTGGATGGCCGCTTCCAGAAGGCGCTCCCCCTCGGGACCTTCCTCAAAGGGGCCCAGTCGGTCAAAGGTGCCCCCTTCCACCAACTCCATGACGAAGTAGGGCCTCCCGTCCTCCTCTCCCAGGTCCAGCACCTGGACGATGCCGGGGTGGAAGAGGCGGGAAAGGGCCCGCACCTCCAGGAAAAACCGCTCCCTTTCCGGGGGCAGGGCCCGGGGATGGAGGAGCTTCACCGCCACCTTGCGCCCCAGGCGCTCGTCCACCGCCCGCCAAACCTCGGCCATGCCCCCGGAGCCCAAGGGGGCCTCGAGGCGGTACCGCCCGGCTAGGACCACGCCGGTCATTCTACGCCTGTTCTTCGGGCTCCAGCCGCTTCAGGAGTTCAGCCAACTCCGCCTTACCTTCCTCCAGCTCCTGCACGATTTTGGCGATGGCCAGGCGCACCACCTCCGACTTGGACACCAGCCGCTCAGGGCTGGAGAGCTCGTAGGCCGCCCGGGTAAGGAGGGCGTCCTGCTCCTCGGAGATGACCACCTGCAGCCGCTTTTTCTCCTTCTTGGGCATACCGCTCCTTGGCGGTAAGTGTAGCAGAGGGCGCATCGCCTTGACAATGCGCATTCTGCTCTATATCCTCACCTTGAGTAAGGTGTGTATGACGCTCACGGACTCGGGGAAGGGTAGCAGGATCCTGCGGATCGAAGGGGGCCTCCCCCTGTCCGGGGAGCTCAGGGTTTACCCAGCGAAGAATGCCGCCCTGCCCATACTGGCCGCGAGCCTCCTCACCCCTGAGCCCATCACCCTCTTGGAGGTGCCCAGGCTCCGGGACGTGGAGGTGATGCTGGAGCTCCTTTCCCACCTGGGCACCCGCTACCAGTGGGAGGGCCGGACGCTGCATCTCCACACCCCGGAGATCCAAAGCACCCATGCTCCCTACGAGCTGGTGGGGCAGATGCGGGCCAGCTTTATCGTCTGGGGGGCACTCCTTGCCCGGGTGGGGGAGGGGCAGATCTCCCTGCCTGGGGGGTGCGCCTTTGGGGCGAGGCCCGTGGACCAGCACGTGAAGGCGTTAAGGGCTCTGGGGGCCGAGGTGGTGGAGGAAGGGGGCACCTTCTACGCCCGGAGGACCCGCCCCCTTTCGGGCCGGGTGGTCTTTGACCTGCCCACGGTGGGCGGGACGGAGCAGGCCATGCTGGCCGTGGCCCTGGGGGGGGAGGCCACCTTGGTCCAGGCGGCCATGGAGCCCGAGATCGAGGATCTGGGCCGTTTTCTCCAGATGCTTGGGGTGGAGGTGCGGGGCCTGGGAAGCGCCATCCTCCACGTGCGGGGGGTCAAGCAGCTGGGTGGGGGCACCTACCGCATCATCCCCGACCGCATCGAGGCGGGCACCTACCTCCTGGCGGCCGCGGCCACCCGGGGCACCCTCACCCTCACCGAGGTGCGCCCGGACCACCTGGATGCCCTTTTGGACAAGCTCCGCCAGGCGGGCCACCGGGTGGAGGTGGGAGCGGACTGGGTGCGCTTTACCGCCACCCCTCACCCCGAGCCCTTCCACGTGGAGGCCCGGGAGTACCCCGGCTTCCCCACGGACCTCCAGCCCATCGTGGGGGCTTACCTGGCCACGGTGCCGGGGCAGAGCGCCATCACCGACCGGGTCTACCCCGACCGCTTCACCCACGTGGGGGAGCTGGCGCGCATGGGGGCGGAGCTTTACCTCAGGGACCGGACCTTGGTGGTCAACGGCAAGCGCCTGCACGGGGCCCAGGTCAAGGCCTTGGACATCCGGGCCGGGGGCGGCCTGGTGGTGGCTGCCCTGGCCGCAGAGGGCGTTTCCGAGATCGAGGGGGTGTACTTCCTGGAAAGGGGTTACGAGCACTTAGAGGAGCGCCTTCAGGCCCTCGGGGCCAGGGTGGGGCTTACGGAGGTGGCCTTGGCCCAGGCCGCCGACTAAGTATCTGCACGCAAAGGTTGCCTCATTGGCCAAGGCCAAAGCGGCGTGCTCACGGCCTCTTTGGGGCCCCCCTCGTGGCGCAAGCCACGACGGGGTACCTAAGGCCACCCCACGCGGACTTTGTCCACGTGAGGGCCTTGGCAAGGGCATGGCCTCGGGTTTTGGGAGAGGGGCGAAGGGGTCAGCGGAAACGGGTATAGGTGCCCGAAGGTTGCCTCTCCGGCACAAGCGGAGGCGGTTTGCCTGTGGTTCTTGAGCTTCCGTTGGGGCGCAAGCCACGAGGGGGTACTTAGCCAAAGAGCCGGAGGGCTTCGGGGAAACGGAAGATGAGGCGGTCCCGGTTGAGCTCGGGGCTGTGGACCTTGCGCACGTAACCGGCTGAGCGCAGGGCTTCCAGCACCTCTTGGGCCGTCGCCCGGTCCCCCTCCAGGTGGGCCGTGAGAAAAGCCAGGGCTTCTTCTTCCTCGTCGCCCTCCCCCACGAACTCTCGATACTCCTGGTCCAGGGCCCGCATGAGGGCTTTGAGGTTCAGGGGCTTTTCCGTGAAGACCCAACGGCTTTTCTCGCCGGGGAGGAAGTAGGCGTAACCCTGCTCCTCGAGGATCTGGGCGGCCTCGAGGGCTTCCCCTGGGGAAAGACCCTTTGCCTCCAGGGTGGCCGCCAACTCCTCCTGTTCTCCTGGAAGACCGGTGGGGTAGCGCAGGCGAAGCCACGCTGCCAGGTGCTTCGGGTCCATAGGGTCACCTCCTATATAAGCATAAAACATGCGTGCATCTTTGTTAAATGGGTTGTGGGGACCCCGGGTGTCCGCTATACTGGATAGGGTATGGACCTGGACCTGCTCGTGAAGCGCCTGGATAGCCTCCGGGGGTATCTTTGACATCCCCGGTAAGGAAGCCCGTTTAAAGGAACTAGACCAGCGCCTGGAGGACCCCGCCCTCTGGCAGAACCCTGAGGAGGCCCGCAGGGTGAGCCAGGAGGCCAGCCGCCTCCGGCGCACGGTGGACACCTTCCGCTCCCTGGAAAGCGATCTCCAGGGGCTGTTGGAGCTTTGGCAGGAGTTCCCCGCCGAGGAGCGCGAGGCCCTTCGCCCCGAGCTGGGGGAGGCGGCGCGCAAGCTGGAGGAGCTCTACCACGAGACCCTCCTCTCCTTCCCTCACGCGGAGAAGAACGCCATCCTTACCATCCAGCCTGGGGCCGGGGGCACGGAAGCCTGCGACTGGGCGGAGATGCTCCTCAGGATGTACACCCGCTTTGCCGAGCGGCAGGGCTTCCAGGTGGAGGTGGTGGACATCACCCCTGGCGCCGAGGCGGGGATCGACTACGCCCAGATCCTCGTCCGGGGGGAAAACGCCTATGGCCTACTCTCCCCGGAGGCCGGGGTTCACCGCCTGGTGCGCCCTTCTCCCTTTGACGCTTCCGGGCGCCGCCACACCTCCTTCGCCGGGGTGGAGGTGATGCCCGAGGTGGACGATGCCGTGGAGGTGGTGATCCGCCCCGAGGACCTGCGGATTGACGTCTTCCGCTCCCAGGGGCACGGGGGCCAGGGGGTGAACACCACCGACTCGGCGGTGCGCATCGTCCACCTGCCCACCGGCATCACCGTGACCTGCCAGACCACCCGCAGCCAGATCAAGAACAAGGAGCTGGCCATGAAGGTGCTGCGCTCCAGGCTCTTCGAGCTGGAGTGGAGGAAAAAGCAGGAAGAGCTTCAGAAGCTACGGGGAGAGGTGCGGCCCATCGAGTGGGGGAGCCAGATCCGGAGCTACGTGCTGGACAAGCAATATGTGAAGGACCACCGCACCGGCCTCATGCGCTTTGACCCGCAGAACGTTTTGGATGGGGATCTTCTGGACTTCGTGTGGGCGGGGCTGGAGTGGAAGGCGGGCCGCCGCCAGGCGGTGGAGGAAGTGGAGGCCGACTAACGCCACTTCGTCCACGTGGGGTCCCCGGCGGACGGGTGGGGTACGGCTTGGGGCTCCGGGGAACAAGGGAAGGGGGCCATGCGGCTCCGTGCGGCGCAAGCTGCGGCAGGAACCTCGGTCAAGTCTAAGTACCCCGTCGGGTTTGCGCCAGGGCAGGGGCCCCGAGAAGGCCATGGGCAAGGCACTTCCGGCCCTTGCCCATGGGGCAACCTCCGCGCGCGGGCATTCCGCTCTGCTGCAGCTCCCTCGTGGGGGTCAGGCCAGGGCGCGGCGCAGGAGTTCCCCGATGCGGGCTTCCTGGGCGGGGGCGAGCGCTTTGAGACCACAGGCCAGATATGCCCCTCGTCCAGGTGCGCCTGGTTGGTGAGGCCCAGGCCTCAGTACGCGTCCTCAGGAGCCTTGTACACCTCGCCGGTGAGCCAGTAGATGACCCGCTCGGCCACGTTTTCCAAGTGGTCTCCCAGGCGTTCGTAGCTCCGGGCTACCCGCATCAGGGTGAGGGCCTTGGTAATGGTGCGGGGGTCTTCCATCATGTAGGTGATGAGTTCCCGGGTAACCTCCTCATAGAGGCCGTCCACCTGGTCGTCCATCTCCAGGACCTTGCGGGCCAAGGCGGCGTCCCGCTCCGCCACCGCTTTGGCCAGGGTGTCCATCATCTCCAGGAGCCTGCGGCCCATTTCCGGCAAGGTTACGTAGCGCTTCAGGGGGGGCTCCTTGGCGAGGAGGAGGGCGTCCTCGGCCACGTGCATGGCGTAGTCCCCCGAACGTTCCAGGTCGGTGAGGGCCTTGATGATGGTGAAGATGAGGCGGAGGTCCGAGGCCACAGGCTGGTGGCGGGCGATGACGGCGATGGCCTCGTTTTCCACCTTGAGCTCGAGAGCATCCACCTCTTTGTCCTTGGCGATGACTTCCTCGGCCTTGGCCCCGTTGCTGCCCACCAGGGCCTCGGTGGCCTCCTGGGTCATCTCCCGCACCAGGGAGAGCATGCGCAGGCTTTCCTCCACCAGGTGGTTCAGGGCTCGGTCCAGGGCTTCGCGCATAACATGCCTCCTCGTTCAGTCTAGGGGAAAGTGGACGCCGAAGACGTTCTCCGGCTCCTGCCTAAAGGCGTAGGCCTCTCCCCCCAGGCTCCGGGCTAAACGGCGCACCAGGTAGAGGCCCAGGCCCTCTCCGGTGCCCCCCTGGAACCCCCGGTGGCGGGGGAGGAAGAGGTTCTCGTAGTCCGGAAGTTTTGGCCCCCGGTCCCGCACCTCCAGGCGGAAGTGGTTCCCTTCGGCTAGGGAGACCAGGCGGATGGGGTCTTGGCCGTACTTGAGGGCGTTGTCCAAGAGGTTGAGGAGGATTTGGAAGACCACCTCAGGGTCGGTGCGGACGGGGTGGGCCAGGTGGACTTCCACCCGGCGCCCTCGGAGCCTTTCCTGCAGAAGGCGTTCCAGGCGGGGCCAAAGTTCCTCCAGGGCGAAGGTGCGTTTGGGGCCGGGTTGGGTGAGGGAGAGGTCCTTGACCAAGCGGGAGAGGCGGGCCACCTCCCCCTTGAGGAGGTCCAGAACCTCTTTTTCCTGGGGAGTCTTGGGGGTGAGGGCCTCCAGGAGGGGTCCCATGCCCGCCAGGGGAGTGCGGAGCTCGTGGGCCAGGACCTGGGAGGCCTCCTCCAGGGCCTCCAGGCGTCGCTTGGCTTCGGTCTCGTCCCACAGGTAGAGCCTTCCGGGTAAGGCCCGGGCCTTTAGGAGGCGGCCCCGCACCTCCAAGGCCCGCTCGCCCCCGTGGAGGGCCAAGGCCTCGAGGCGGTGGTCCCGGAGGGCCAGGAGGAGGGGGCGGCCCACCACCATTTCCCGGCGCACCTCCAGAAGCTCCGCCGCCTTTGGGTTCAGGTAGAGCACCCGCCGCTCCCGGTGGAGCACCAGGCCCTCCAGGGCCTCTTCCCAAGCTTGGGCCAGGGCCTCGGTCACCCTTCCCTCCGGTCCTCAGGCCGGAAGCGGTAGCCCAAGCCCCGCACCGTTTCCAGGAAGCGGGGCGCCTTGGGGTCTTCCCCCAGCTTTTCCCTCAGCTGAAGCACGTGCTGGTCCACGGTCCTGGGCGTGCCCAGGTAGTCAGGGCCCCATACGGCCTCCAGAAGCTCCTCCCGGGTGTACACCCGGCCCGGGCGCTGGGCGAGGAAGGCCAGGAGCTCAAACTCCCTGCGGGTGAGGGGGAGGGGCTTCCCCTCCAGGTTGGCCTCCATGCGCTCCAGGTCCAGGAGGAGGGGGCCCCGTTTCAGCACCTTCCGTTTGCCCGCCCGTCGCAGGAGGGCCTCGAGGCGGGCCAGAAGCTCCTCGGTGGCGAAGGGCTTGGCCAGGTAGTCGTCGGCGCCCCGGGAAAGCCCCTCCACCCGGTCCCGCACCTCGGCGCGGGCGGTGAGCATGAGGACGGGAAGGTCGGGGTAGGCTCCTTGGCGCAGGCGCTCCAGAAAGCGTAGGCCCGGTTCGTCGGGGAGCATCCAGTCCAGGAGCACGATTTCCGCCTCTTTCAGGAGGGGCCAAGCCTCTGTGGCCGAGGGGGCCTCGAGGACCTTGTGCCCGGCCCGCTCCAGAGCCAGCCGCACCCCGAGCCGCACCGCGGGCTCGTCCTCCACCAGGAGCACCGTGGCCACGCTTTCAGTTTATGGGAGCATTGGTCAGAAGCTCGTCAAGTTCCTCTGAGCTCCCCCTTTGAGTTCAGACAAAATGGGGCTGTATGAGGAGCTTGCCGTTTGGACCGGAGGC
>NZ_JAKEDT010000037.1 GCF_021462525.1 Thermus caliditerrae
CCTCCGGTCCAAACGGCAAGCTCCTCATACAGCCCCATTTTGTCTGAACTCAAAGGGGGAGCTCAGCATTATGGGCCTTGACCTAGCCCTAAGTTGTGATATCATTCAGATATATGATTGAAGTCGCCGAGCTTTCCAAGGCCTACGGCAAGCGCCTGGCGGTGGCGGGCCTCTCCTTCCAGGTGGCCCCCGGGGAGGTGTACGCCCTTTTGGGTCCCAACGGGGCGGGCAAGACCACCACCTTGCGCATCCTCTCCACCCTGGTCCGGCCCACGGGGGGAAGCGCCAAGGTGGTGGGGTTTGACGTGGTGCGGGAGCCCCTCGAGGTGCGCCGCCGCCTGGGCCTGGTGAACGGGGGCATGCGGGTCTACGACCGCCTCACGGGGCGGGAGGTCCTGGCCTTCTTCGCAAGCTTCTACGGCCTGGAGGGAAAATCCTTCCGGGAGGCCCTGAGCTGGGTGACGGAGCTTCTGCAGATGGAGGAAACCCTGGACCGGAAGGTCATGGAGATGTCCACGGGCATGCGCCAGAAGGTGGTCATCGCCCGGGCCATCCTCCACCGCCCGCCCGTCCTCCTTCTGGACGAGGCCACCGCGGGGCTGGACGTCTTCGCCCGCCGGGCCCTTTTGGACTTCGTGAAGGCCTACCGGGATCTGGGCCACGCCCTCGTCTACTCCACCCACGTGATGAGCGAGGCCGAGGAGGTGGCGGACCGGGTGGGGTTCCTGCACGGGGGCAGGCTGGTCTACGAGGGTAGCAAGGAAGAGGCCTTAGCCCTGGGGGGAGGCAGCCTGGAACGGGCCTTTGTGCAGATGGTGAAGGAGGCGGCGTGAAGGGCATCTACCGGGTTTTCTGGAAGGAGCTGGTGCAGGTCTTCCGCGACCGCAAGCTGGTCCTCTCCACCCTGGTCCTGCCGGTCTTCTTGATGCCCGTCTTCATGTTTGGGCCGAGCCTGGTCCTGGATAGGCTCCTGCAAGGGGCCCAGGAAAAGCGGCAGGAGGTGGCGGTCTTTGGGCTTCCGGAAGAGGCCCTTGCCGCCCTGCGGGCGGCCAACCTCCTGCCCAAGCCCCACCCCGACCCAGAAAGGGCGGTGCGGGCCGGGGAATACCCGGTGGGGGTGCGGTTTGCGGGCGGGGTCTACCGGGTATACGGACGCCTCTCGGGAGGACTCACGGAGGGGCAGGTGGCGGTAGACAAGGTGCAGAGCGCCCTGCAAAGCCTCAAGGAGGCCAAGGTGGCCGGAGCCTTGGCCAGCAGGGGCATCCCCTACGAGGTCCTCACCCCCTTCCAGGTGGAGGTGGTGGACGCCTCCCCCGAGCGGGAAAAAGCGGGAGGGGTTTTGGGCTTCCTCCTCCCCTTCTTCCTGGTGGTATTCGTCCTCTCCGGCGGGCAGGTGGTGGCGGTGGACGCCACCGCGGGGGAGAAGGAGAAGGGCACCCTCGAGGCCCTCCTCATGGCCCCGGTGCCCCTCCTGCATCTGGCCCTGGGCAAGACCCTGGCCACCGTGGCCATGGCCCTCCTCTCCGGGGTGTCGGGGCTTTTGGGGCTCGCCCTGGGCGGGGCCCTGGCCGCCCGCTTCGGTGGGGGCCTCCTCACGGAAAGCGGCCAGACCCTGGAGCTGGGGGGCCGGATCGCCTTGGACGGGGGGAGCTTCCTCGCCCTCTTCCTCAGCGCTTTCCTCCTGGCCCTCTTCATGGGAGCGGTGATGGTGGGCCTGGGGCTTTACGCCCGAAGCTTCAAGGAAGCCCAGAGCTACATGACTCCCCTCCAGCTTCTAGCCCTGTTGCCCCTCCTTTTCCTGCAGTTCCGGGGCTTCTTTGAGCTGGAGGCCTGGCACCACCTGGTGCCCCTCTTCAACGTGGCCCTCCTCATGGACGCCCTTCTAAAGGGGAGCGCCACCCCCCTGCAGGCAGGCCTCACCTGGGGCTCCACCCTGGTGTACGCCGGGCTGGCGCTCCTCTATGCCGTGCGGGTCTTCGCCCGGGAAGAAGTGGTTTTCCGCAACTAGGGAGGAAAAGATGCGCGAGATCAAGGAGTTTACGGCGTGGCGGACAAGCGGTTTTTTGGCCCTGATGGCCTTACTGCTGGCCTTTTTCTGGATGGGGTGGGCGGGGTACGGCCTCCTGCGGGAGCGGGAGCTTTTCTACCTCTGGCACCTCCTCCTTGCCCTCCTGGCCTCATGGCTTCTGGGGGCGGGGCTTTTCACCGTGCAGCCCAACGAGGCCGTGGCCCTTACCTTCTTGGGGCGGTACGTGGGAAGCGTTCGGGAGGAGGGCTTCCACTTCGCCAACCCTCTGGCCCAGAGGAAGCGGGTGTCCTTAAGGGTCCACAACTTCACCTCGGAGAAGCTCAAGGTCAATGACGCCCAGGGCAACCCCATCGAGATCGCCGCGGTGGTGGTCTGGCGGGTGGTGGACACCGCCAAGGCCCTCTTCCAGGTGGAAAGCTACCAGAGCTTCGTGGCCATCCAGTCGGAGGCAGCCATAAGGGCCCTGGCGAGCCGCTACCCGTACGACGCCGAGGGCAGGTCTTTGAGGGGCAACCCCGAGGAGATCGCCGAGGAGCTGAAGGCCGAGGTGGAGGCGCGGCTCAAGGTGGCGGGGGTGGAGGTGCTGGAGGCCCGGATCACCCATCTGGCCTACGCCCCCGAGGTGGCCCAGGCCATGCTCCGCCGCCAGCAGGCCCTGGCGGTGGTGGCGGCCCGGAGGCTGATCGTGGAGGCGGCGGTGGGGATGGTTAAGGAGGCGTTGGCGGGCCTCGAGGCCAGCGGGGTGGCCCTGGACGAGGAGCGCCGGGCGGCCATGGTGAACAACCTCATGGTGGCCCTGGTCTCCGAGGCCCAGGCCCAGCCGGTGGTGAACGTGGGCACGCTCTACGCCTAGGGGCAATGGGGTGAAAGAGGAGAAAAAGCGCTTTCTCTTGCGGCTGGACCCAAGGCTCTACCGGGTCCTGGAGAAATGGGCCCAGGACGAGCTGAGGAGCGTGAACGCCCAAATGGAGTACCTCCTGAAGGAGGCGGCCAAGCGGGCGGGGAGGTGGAAGGATGCGGCTTCTTCCGAGGAGGGACGGGAACCCTAAGCGGTTTTTCCTGGGGCTATTCGCCCTCTTCCTCCTGGCCACCCTTGGGGCCAGCGCAGTCCTTGCCCAGGAGAAACCGGAAAGCCTCCCCCTCCTTCTCGGCTTCCTCCTGCTGGAGCTTCCCGTGGTGGGCGTCCTGCTCTACTGGCTGGCCGGCCTTCCCCAAAGGTTCTTCTACGAGCTGCGGGGCCCCGTGCTCACCTTCCACCTGCCCTTCGGCCACCGCTCGGTCCACCGTTCGCAGGTGAAGGAGGTGCGGCTCCTGGCCTATGCCCTCCCTTGGTGGAGCTTTCGCTACAAGGGGGAGACCTCCATGCCCGGCTATCACCACCGGCGGCTTCGCCTCGAGGGCCTTCCCGTGGAGGCCTTCGTGGGGGCTAGGCGGGGGGAGGGGGTGCTCCTAGTGCTGAAGGAGGGAAAGGGCCTCCTCCTAAACCCGGAGGACCCCAGTCCCCTCCTCTCCTGGAAGGAGGAACGATGAAAGCCCTTTACTGGACCTTCGGCCTTTCGTGGGGGGTTTACCTGCTCTTTTACCTCCTGGGCGGGCGCTGGAACCCTGCCCCGGAAGAGGCGAACCCCGAAACCGCCCTCCTCCTCACGGCCTTCGGCTTCCTCTACATGTGGATCCCCGGCCTGGTGGCCCTCTACTTCGCCCGTAAGGAAGGGGTGCGCCTTCCCCTGGCTTTGCGGCCCAACCGCTTCTGGCTCTTTGCCTGGCTCTTCCCCGTGGCCCTCACCCTGCTCTCCCTCCCCTTGAGCCTGCCCTTCGCCCCCTGGCGGGGCTTCGCCGCCCTTTACGGAGGGATTCCCCCGGAGGACCTCGCCCTGCTCCCGCAGGGCTTTTTCCGCCTCATACCCCTCATCCTCCTCCTCACGGGCCTCCTGGCGGGGGCCACGGTGAACCTGGTGGCCGCCTTAGGGGAAGAGCTCATGTGGCGGGGGTACCTATGGGAAAGGCTTCGGGACCGGGGCTTCTGGCCCGCCAGCCTGGAGATCGGCTTTTACTGGGGGCTTTGGCACGCTCCTTTGGTCCTCTCCGGCCACAACTACCCCCATGAGCCCCTCTTGGGGGTGCCCATGATGGTCCTCTTCGCCCTCCTCCTCACCCCCGCCCTCCTCTACGTGCGGGAGAAGGGGGGCTCGCTGCTGGCCGCAGCCCTCCTCCACGGCACCCTGAACGCGGTGGCGGGCCTCTCCCTCCTTTTGGTGGAGCGCACCCACGACCTCCTCATCGGGGTGGTGGGGCTTCCTGGGCTTTTCCTCCTGGCCCTTTTCAACCTCTGGCTCCGGAGGCGGGTATAGTCAAGGGGATGCGCTTTTTGGTGCTTTCCGGGCTTTCCGGGGCGGGCAAGACCACGGCCAAGGGCTTCCTGGAGGACCTGGGCTACTTCATGGTGGACAACCTTCCCCCAGGCCTCTGGAAGCCCCTCTTGCAGGAGCTGGAAGGCCGGGGCGTGAAGCGGGCGGGGGTGGTGCTGGACGCCCGGGCCCTGGCCTTCTTCGGGGATTTGGAAAGGGCTCTGGACGAACTGAGGCCCACGGTGGTCTACCTCGAGGCCCGCCCCGAGGTCCTCCTCCGCCGCTACAACCTGACCCGCCGTCTCCACCCTCTGGGGGCAGGCAACCTCCTGCGAGAAATCGGGGAGGAAAAAAGGGCCCTGGGCACCTTGCGGGCCAGGGCCCACCTGGTCCTGGATACCTCCGAGCTTTCCCCCAGGGCCCTCAAGGAGGCCCTCACCCGCTTTTTGGGGGAGGATACGGGCTTCACCCTGCGCCTCCTCTCCTTCGGCTTCAAGTGGGGCCCGCCCCAGGAGGCCGATCTGGTCCTGGACGTGCGCCCCCTGCCCAACCCCCACTACGACCCCGCCCTCAAGCCCAGGACCGGGCTGGACCCAGAGGTGAAGGCCTACGTCTTCCGGGAGGAGGTGGAGCCCTACTACCGGGCCCTGTTGAGCGTGGTGGGGCTGGCGGCAGAAGGGGCGCAAAGGGAGGGAAGGGCTTTCTACACCGCCGCCATCGGGTGCACCGGGGGAAGACACCGGAGCGTGGCCGTGGCGGAAAGGCTCGCCGAGGAACTCGCGGGCCGCTTCCGGGTGGAGGTGAGCCACCGGGATGTGGACAAGGAGGAGTAAGCCCCTGGGGTTTTACCTGGCAGCCAAAGGCCTTGCCCGGCGCTTTCCCCCGCTCCGCTGGCTTTACCCGGGGATGCGGGTCAAGCGCTACGCCGCCTTGGCGGGCCTTGGGGTTCTTCTTATGGCTTACGGCCTCGCCCGCTTCCTCCCTCCCCCACCCCCGGAACCCTGGGCCTTGGGCTTCGTCCTCTTGGGCCTCGCCCTCCTGGTGGGAGGGATAAGGAGCATGAACCGGAGCATGCTCTCCGCCTTCACCGAGCCCGAGGCGGTGCCGGAAAGGGTCTACGTGCGCAGGCGGCTGGAGCAGGGGCCCAAGGTGGTGGCCTTTGGCGGCGGGACCGGGCTTTCCCGGGTGCTTCGGGGCCTCAAGGAGCACACCGCCAACTCCACCGCCATCGTGGCCGTAACCGATGACGGGGGCTCCACGGGCCGGCTTAGGGCTGCCTTTGGCCTGCCGGCGGTGGGGGATCTGGTGGACTGCCTGGCGGCGCTTTCCGACCACCCTGCCCTTCCCAAGCTCCTGCACCACCGCTTCCAGGAGGGGGAGTTTAAGGGCCACACCTTCGGCAACCTCTTCCTCTTGACCCTGAACCAGGAGGCCAAGGACTTCGCCCAGGCCATCCTCGAGGCCAACGCTATCCTGCAGCTTAGGGGCCAGGTCTTTCCCGCCACCCCCGAGGCCGTGCGGCTTAAGGCCCGCTTCCGCGATGGCTCAGAGGTGGTGGGCGAGGTGGCCATCCGGGAAAAAAGGGGGCGGATCCAGGAGGTCTTCCTGGAACCCGAACCCGAGCGGGTCATGGAGGAAGCCCTTAAGGCCATCCGTCAGGCGGACCTCCTGGTTTTGGGCCCGGGAAGCCTCTACACCAGCGTCATCCCCAGCTTCCTCCCCAAGCCCCTCCTGGAGGCCCTGGCCAAGGCCAAGGCACCCCTGGTCTACGTGGTCAACCTCATGACCGAGCCGGGGGAAACCGACGGCTACACCGCTTACGACCACTATAAGGCTATCGCCTACCATCTTGGCAGGAGGCCCGAGGTGGTCCTGGTGCACACCGCCCCCATCCCGGAGGAGGTCCAAAAGCGGTATGCGGCCGAAGGGCGTTTCCCCGTCCCTTTTGACCCCAGGCCCTTCGCCGTGGACGGGGTGCGGGTGATGGCCGGGGACTTCCGGGAGGAGGGCCCTTTGGCCCAGCACGACCCCGCCAAGGTGGTGCGGGCCCTCCTCAGCCTGGTATAAAGGTGGGCGTGCTCTTCCTCTTCCAAGACCCCCTGGGCGATGATAAGGGCCTCGCCTACCTCTACCCCCAGGCGGCCCTTTACCGGGAGGCGGGGGAAGGCTACGCCGACCTCCTGGCCCTGGCGGGGGAGGAACGGGAAGGCCGCCTGGTCTTGAAGGTGCGGCTGGCCCGCTACCCCAACCCCCTGGGGGGGCCCCTGGGCTTCAGCCTGGCCACGGTGGTCCTCTGGGTGGATACTGAAGAGGAAGGCGAGGAAGAGCTCCTTCCTGGCCTCCACACCCCTAAGGGCCAGGGCTGGGAGGTGGCCTACGTCCTCACGGGCTTCGGGGCGGAGAAGAGAACCCCGGAAGGGGCGCGGGAGCCCGTGCGGGCCTGGCGGGAGGGGGAGTGGGTGCTCCTGGACACCGGCCTGCCCCCAGGGCCCTACGGCTACTACGCTGGGGTGGGGCTCTTCGACCCCTTCGCCCCCTGGTACCTGCGGCCTACAAGCGTGGAAGGGGGCCCCTGGACCCTAGGAGCCCCTCCGGGAAGCCCTCCCTTGGTGGACCTGCTGGCGGCAGACCCCCTGGACCAGGTTCGGGCCTACCAGGAAGGGGTTTTGCGGCCCCTGAGGAAACCCGGCCTCACCCTGCGGCGGGAAAGCCTCTTGGCCTTTGGCCTGGGTGGGGTTTCCCTGCTGCTTGCTTTCCTCCTGCGCAAGCGCTGAAGGCCCGCGCTTCTTCCCGAAGCCCCCATCCTAAGTACCCCGTCGTGG
>NZ_JAKEDT010000038.1 GCF_021462525.1 Thermus caliditerrae
CGGCGTTGGTGTTTGGCCAGTTGCATGACCCCATCCTAGCGGATGGGGTCATGGGGAGTTCTTATTACACACCATAAGCGTATGAGCTGGGGGCCGCCTGGTGGACCGACCCTTAAAGACCTGATGCGCACCAACCTGGTGGTGGCGGAACCGCAAACCACCCTGGAGGAGGCTCACCGCCTCCTGGTCCGCACGGGGGTTCGCTATCTGCCTGTGGTGGAGGGAAGGCGGTACCTGGGGCTCTTGGCGGAGCGGCACCTGCGCTTGCCGCTGGCCCCTTGGGCTCCCGGTCACTTCCGGGGAGACCCTCGGGCTCCGGCGCTTCGCTTTCTCCAGCCCTTTCCCGTGGCCCACCCCGAGGAGCCCTTGGACGAGGCGGCCTTCCGCATGGAAGCGGCTCGGGTAGGGGCCCTGCCCGTCGTGGAGGAGGGGGTTCTCCGGGGCCTGGTTACCGCCTTTGACCTCCTGCGGGGGCTTCTGGATTGGATCCGGCCCAAGGGCCCGGCGAGCCGCCTAGAGCTCCTGGTGCCGAGCCTCGAGGCCCTGGCCGGGGTGGTGCGGGCCCTGGAGGAAACCCGGACCCCCCTGGTGGGCCTGCACCTCTTCCGCGAGGCGGGGGGCCTGGGCTTCCGGGTGCTCCTCCAGGTGGGGGCTCTGGACACCCGGCCCCTCCTGGCCCGCCTGGAAGCCTTGGGCCTCCGACCCATCCGTCCCTAACCCGGCTTTCCCCCTGCCGGATGGGGGTTAAAGTGGGGGTATGGAGCGGCCGACCTCCGAGAAGCTCTTTCTAGAGGCGCAAAGGCATATCCCTGGCGGCGTTTCCAGCCCGGTGCGGGCCTTTCGGGCCGTGGGGGGCACCCCTCCTTTTCTGGTGCGGGGGGAAGGGGCTTACGTGTGGGATGCCGACGGAAACCGCTACCTGGACTACGTGCTGAGCTGGGGCCCCCTCATCCTGGGGCATGCCCACCCCGAGGTGGTGGCGAGGGTGAAGGAGGTGGCGGAAAGGGGCCTCACCTTCGGGGCCCCCCACCCCTTGGAGGCCGAGCTGGCCCAGGCGGTGAAGCGGGCCTTCCCCCAGGTGGAGCTGGTGCGCTTCGTGAACTCGGGGACCGAGGCCACCATGAGCGCCCTGCGCCTGGCCCGGGGGTACACGGGTAGGAAGTATATCGTCAAGTTCCGCGGCAACTACCACGGGCACGCGGACGGGCTTCTGGTGGAGGCGGGAAGCGGGGCCCTCACCCTGGGGGTCCCTTCCAGCGCCGGGGTGCCCCAAGAGTACGCCCGGCTTACCCTGGTCCTGGAGTACAACGATCCTGAGGCCCTCCGCGCCCTTCTGAAGGAGCGGGGGGAGGAGATCGCCGCCATCATCTTTGAGCCGGTGGTGGGGAACGCCGGAGTCCTCGTTCCCACCGAAGACTTCCTCAAGGCCCTGCACGAGGCCAAGGACTACGGCGTCCTCCTCATCGCCGACGAGGTGATGACGGGCTTCCGCCTGAGCTTCGGCGGGGCCACGGAGCGGTTTGGTCTCAAGCCCGACCTGGTCACCCTGGGGAAGGTCCTGGGCGGGGGGCTTCCCGCCGCGGCCTACGGGGGGAGGCGGGAGGTCATGGAGCAGGTGGCCCCCCTGGGCCCCGTGTACCAGGCGGGGACCCTTTCGGGAAACCCCCTGGCCATGGCTGCGGGCCTGGCCACCCTGGAGATCCTGGAGAAGAACCCCGACTACTACGCCCGCCTAGAGGCGGTGGGGGCGAAGCTGGAGGCGGGGCTTGAGGAGGTGCTTTCCCGCAAGGGCATCCCCCATGCGGTGAACCGGGTGGGCTCCATGCTCACGGTTTTCTTCACGGAAGGGCCGGTGCGCACCTTCGCCGAGGCCAAGCGCACGGACACGGAGCTCTTTAAGCGCTTCTTCCACGGCCTTCTGGACCGGGGGGTGTACTGGCCCCCCTCCAACTTCGAGGCGGCCTTCCTCTCCATCCTCCACGGGGAAGAAGAGGTGGCCATGACCCTCGAGGCTTTGGAGAAGGCTTTGTGAGGGAAGAGCTTCTGGCCCGGGTCCGGGCGCGGGCGAACCGGTGTTCCTGGGAGGAGTTCTTGCGGTTAGCGGAGGCTTACGGGTTTATCCTGAAGACGGGGAAGGGTAGCCGCCGGAGGCTGGTCCATCCTGGGGGCCTGGTGGTGAGCGTTCACGAACCCCATCCCCGGGGAAAGCCCGTGCATCCCGAGGCGGTCAAGGCCCTTCTACGGGCCATTGCGAGGCTGGAAGATGAAGCTTAAAGTCCTAGTGGAATACTACCCAGAGCTGGAAGGGGCGCACGAACCCTACGTGGCCCGGCTCCTGGACTACCCCGAGCTCCAAGGTTACGGGCATACGCCGGAGGAAGCGGTCCAAGACGCCTTGTCCTTTTTGGAGGAGCATCTGGGGCGGCCTTTGCGGGTATTGCGCCAGGAGGCGGAACTGGAAGTGGCGTGAACCTCCCCCTCAAGGACCCCATCTGCGCCATCGCCACTCCCCCGGGGAAGGGGGCCATAGGGGTGGTGCGGCTTTCCGGGGAAGGGGCCCTGGAGGTGGCCGCCCGGGTCTGGCGGGGAAAGGACCCGAGGGGGCTTAGGGGGGGGCGGTTCACCTTAGGGGAGGTGGTGGACCCGGAAACAGGGGAGGTGTTGGACCAAGCCCTGCTTTTGGTCTTCCGAGCTCCCAGGTCCTACACGGGGGAGGATGCCTGCGAGTTCCACACCCATGGCTCGCCTGCGGTGTTGCGAAGGGTCCTCGAGGCCCTGGTGAAGGCGGGGGCCCGCTTGGCCGGCCCGGGGGAGTTCACCTTCCGGGCCTTCATGAACGGGAAGCTGGATCTAGCTCAAGCAGAAGCGGTCTTGGCCCTGGTGGAGGCGGAAGGGGACTTGGCGCGCCGCCAGGCTTTGAGGAGCCTCGAGGGGAGCTTCTCCAGAAAGATTGCGACCTTGGAGGACAGGCTCCTTTCCCTCCTCGCCCACATCCAGGCCCTTCTGGACTACCCCGAGGAGGGAGTGGAGCCCCTCGAGGCCAAGCGGGTGATCGGGGAGGTCCTCCAGGAGGTGGAGGCCCTTTTGGCCCAGGCGCGGTCCTCCCGCCTGGCCCAACGGGGAGCCCGGCTAGCCCTGATCGGGGCCCCCAATGCCGGGAAAAGCTCCCTCCTAAACGCCCTTTTGGGCTACGAGCGGGCCCTCGTTTCTCCCATCCCCGGCACCACCCGGGACTACCTGGAAGCCCCTTTGGAGCTCTTCGGCATTCCCCTTGTGGCGGTGGACACCGCCGGGGTGCGGGAGGCGGAGGACCCCTTGGAGCGGGCCGGGGTGGAAAGGGCCTTGGCCATCGCCCAGGAAGCCGACCTCATCCTCTACGTGGCCGACCGCTCAAGGCCCCTACCGCCCCCGCCCCCCCTCCCTTGGGAGCGCACCCTGAAGGTGGCCAGCAAGGCCGACCTGCCCCCGGCTTGGGAGGAACCTGGCTTCCTCCCCGTTTCCAGCCTCACCGGGGAGGGGCTGGATCGGCTCAAGGACGCCCTCCGGGAGGCCCTTTTGGGAGGGGGGGGCGGGGAGTACCTCCTCACCGAGCGCCAGGTGGAGGCCCTTACCCGGGCCCAGGAGCGCCTCCAAGAGGCCCTTGCCCTCCCCGAGGACCTCATGGGCTTGGCTTTGGAGGAAGCTCTCCGGCACCTCGGTTCCTTGCGGGGAAGGGGAGAGGTGGCGGAGGCGGTGGTGGCCCGCATCTTCCAAAACTTCTGCGTGGGTAAGTAGCTAAGTACCCCGTCGTGGCTTGCGCCACGACAGGGGCCCCAAAGAGGCCATGAGCACGCCGCTTTGGCTTTGGCCGATGGGGCAACCTTTGCGTGCGGATGCTTAGGGCAGGAAGCCATCCAGGATGGCCTCCACCTGGTCAGTTTCGATGAGAAAGGCGTCGTGCCCGTGGGGGCTCTTGATCTCCCGGTAGCGCCCCCCGGCCAGCCGGGCCGCCTCCCGCACCTCCCGGGCGGGGTAGAGGAGGTCGGTGTCGATGCCCACGAAGAGGGAGGGAAGGCTCCTAAGCCGCTTCAAAGCCGCCTCCAAGCCCCCTCTGCCCCGGCCCACATCGTGGGTGTCCATGGCTCGGGAGAGGACCAGGTAGCTCTCCGCGTGGAAGCGCTTTAGGAACTTCTCGCCCTGGTAGTCCAGGTAGGTTTCGCCCCGCTCTGGCGCTTCGCCCCAGCGGGCCTCAAACCCTGCGGGGGCGCGGTAGCTCATCATGGCGATGCCCCGGGCCAGGGCCATGCCCTTGGGGGCGGGGTGGCCCTTCTGGTACTCCGGGTCTTGCAGGATGGCCTGGCGGCTTAGGTGGTTGAAGGCCCGGGCCCAGGGGCCGTGGCGGGCGGGAGCGGCTAGGACCACCAGCTTCTTCACCCTCTCGGGGTACATGAGGGCAAACTCCAGGGCCACCATCCCCCCCAGGCTCCCCCCGATCACCACCGCCCGTTCCACCCCCAGGTGGTCCAAAAGCCTGGCCTGGGCCCGGGCCAGGTCCCGGAGGGTAAGGGGGGGGAAGTCCCGGCCGTAGGGCCTCCCCGTGCGGGGGTCTACGGAAAGGGGTCCGGTGGAGCCGTAGCAGCTTCCCAGGTGGTTGGCGGAGATCACGTAGTAAAGAGCGGGGTCCAGGATGCGCCCCGGGCCCACCAGGGCGTCCCACCAGCCTTGGGGGCCAAAGGCTTGTTCCAGGGGCGAAAGGCTTTGGAAGGTGGCTTCGTCGTAGGTGCCCGCCAGGTGGGCGCTACCGGTGAGGGCGTGGAAGACCAAGACGGCGTTGTCCCTGAGGCGGGAGAGCCGCCCGTAGGTCTCAAAGCGGAGGCGCACCTCGGGCAGGTAGCCTCCAAGCTCGGTGTAAAACCCTTCCCGCCTGGGGAAAAGGACGGCGGTCCGGGGTTTGGGCGGGGGGATGGAAAGGGGGGAGCGGGGGGGCTTGAGGAGGAGGGCCTCGTGCTCCCCCCAGGTTTCCAGGGCGATCTCGCTCATCGGAGGGCCTCCTCCAGCTCCGCCTTCAGGTCCTCCACGTGCTCCAGGCCCACGCTGAGGCGCACCATCTCTGGGGCCACGCCCGCCAGGGCCTGCTCCTCCGGGGAGAGCTGGGAGTGGGTGGTGGAGGCGGGGTGGATGGCCAGGGTACGGGTATCCCCCACGTTGGCCAGGTGGGAGATGAGCCTAAGGCGGGAGATAAAGCGCTTGGCGGCCTCGTACCCTCCCTTAAGGCCAAAGGTGAGGACGGCCCCGGGTTTTCCCCGGAAGTACTTCTGAGCGCGGGCATGGTGGGGGTGGTCGGGAAGCCCCGGGTAGTTCACCCAGGCCACCTCTGGGCGCTCCCGGAGCCAGTGGGCCAGGTGGAGGGCGTTTGCCACGTGGCGCTCAGCCCGCAAGGAAAGGGTCTCCATCCCCAGGAGCACCACCCAGGCTTCAAAGGGACCTAGGGCCTGGCCCTGGTCGCGCAGGCCATCCACCCGGGCCTTGACGATGAAGGCCAGCTCCCCGAAGGCCTCGGCGAGCCTTAGGCCGTGGTAGCCCGGCTGGGGCTCGGTGAGGAGGGGGTAGCGGCCGTTGTCCCAGGGAAAGTTCCCCCCGTCCACGATGCCGCCGGCGATCACCGCCCCGTGCCCCCCCACCCACTTGGTGAGGGAATGGGTCACCAGGGCGGCCCCCCATTCCAGGGGCCGAAGGAGGTAGCCCCCCATGCCGAAGGTGTTGTCCACAATGAGGGCCACCCCTACCTCCCGGGCCGCGTGGGCCAGGGCCTCGAGGTCCGGAATGTTCAGGGCGGGGTTGCCGATGGACTCCACCCACCAGGCCCGCGTCTTCTCGTCCGTGAGGCTCAGGAACTCCTCAGGCCGCTCCTCGCGGGAGGTGAAGCGCACCTCTATGCCCAGCCGGGCTAGGGTGACCTTGAACTGGTTGAAGGTGCCCCCATAGAGGTTGGGGGTAGAAACGATGTTGTCCCCCGCTTGCGCCAGGGTGGTGAGGGCCAGAAACTGGGCCGCGTGGCCCGACGCGGTTGCCAGAGCCGCTTTGCCGCCCTCCAGGGCGGCCAGCCGCTTCTCCAGCACGTCTACCGTGGGGTTCATGATGCGGGAGTAGATGTTCCCGAACTCCTTCAGGGCGAAAAGGTTCGCGGCGTGCTCCGGGCTTTTGAAGACGTAACTGGTGGTGGGGTAGATGGGCACCTGGCGGCTTAGGGTGGTGGGCTCGGGCTCGTAGCCCGCGTGGAGCTGCAGGGTTTCAAAGCGCATCCTTTGGCCTCCTTTCTCCCGGCCTGGGGCGCTTGGAGAAGGGGCCATAAAAGGCCCCTTCCAGCAAGAGGCACCGTTCTCTCGCCTGGAAGGGGTTGGGCGTGGCGCTTACCCCCCTCTCTTATCGTCCCCGGGCGTTTCCCCCACCCGGGCCGGCCTTGGCACCAGCCCCACCCGCATCCGGCTATGGTTCGGAAGGGATGGGAGGTTGCCGCGGCTTCATCGGGCCGTACCCTCCACCGCTCTGGATAAGAGAACGGGCTGATTTTCGCCGCGCCCCAGCGCGGTTAGAGGTCAGTGTAGGGAGAGAGGGTTTTCCCGTCAACACCCTTTGACTGAGCTCCCCCTTTGAGTTCAGACAAAATGGGGCTGTATGAGGAGCTTGCCGTTTGGACCGGAGG
>NZ_JAKEDT010000039.1 GCF_021462525.1 Thermus caliditerrae
CGCTGGGGTAGGATGGGCGTGTCCTCTGCACCCTTCAAGGATACAAGACTTTTACGACAGCCTCTAATACCACCCCACGGGGACTTCGTCCCCGTGGGGGCCCCGGTGAAAGGGTACCCAGGGCCTCCGCCAGGGGAAGGGAGCGAAGGGTCCAGCGGGAAAGGGTATGAAAGGGCACCCGCGGCCTCTCCCAGGGAAAGGGCTCAGGAGCAAAGGGCATAAGCACCCCGTCGTGGCCTGGGCCACCCTGGGGGGCTCAGGCGAACTCCCCTAGGCCTAGGGCCTGCAGGCGGGCCGGGTCCACCCCGCCCTCCCAGCCCGCCAGCCGCCAGTAAGTGCGCACCCCCTCCTGGAAGGCCCCGGAGTCCAGATGGGCCTCGGGGTTCCCCTTGCGGAAGGGCTGGAAAAAGCGCTCGGGAAGCCGGTCCTCCTCTGGGCCAATCCCCTCCCGCAGGTTGAAAAGCCGGGTGAGCTGAAGCGTCCTCTCTCCCACCTCCAGCATCTCCTTAGGGGAAAGCCGCCAGCCCATGGTGGCGTAAAGGGCCTCCTGCCACTCCTCCGGGGTCCAGGGCACGAAGTCGCACATCACCAGGCTGTTCACGAAGCCCCGCTCCCGGGTCTTGGTCCAGAGCATGCGCACCTTGGCCTCGGAAAGGTCCTCTATGGGCAGGGGCTGGAAGTCTTCCCCGTAGAAACGAAGCTCCTTTAGGGCCTTCCCCTCCTTGGCGAAGGCGGTGTCGTGCAGGTTGTGGTTGTGGTCCGCCCCCGTGGGGCTCACCGCGTAGCCCACCCCCAGGGCCCGCTTGAACCGGGGGTCGTGCATGGGCACCTCCTGGCCCTTCACCTGCATGGCCAGCTCCGGATGGCCTAGGGCCTCCGCCAGGCGCTTGGCCCCCTGGGCCAGAAGCTCCCCCAGCCGCCCCTCCTTTCGGGCCAGCCGCTCGATGGCGGCGATGAGGGCATCCCCGTTGCCAAAGCGGAGGCCCAGCCCCTCGTCGTCCAGGTAGCCCCGCTCCACCGCCTCCATGGCGCAGGCGACGGTCACCCCCACCCCGATCACGTCCAGGCCGTACTGGTTGCAAAGGGTGTTGGCCTTGGTGACGACGTAGGGGTCGGTGACCCCGCAGGTGGAGCCCAAAGCCCCCAGGCCCTCGTACTCCGGCCCCCCGTACTCTGGGCGCACGTCGTACTTGCCCGTGCCCTCGATCTTTACCACCTGCTTGCAGCGGATGGCGCAGGCGTAGCAGGTGTCCCGGCCGATGCGGATGCCTAAGGCGTCCAAGCTGGTGCCGTCCAGGGCCTCGGCCCCCTCCAGGTAGCCGTCCAGGAAGTTGTGGCTGGGAAGCACCCCCCGCAGGTTGAAGGGCCGCACCGTGCCCACGGTGCCCATGGTGACCAGGCCCGCCGCCCGGTCCATGCGCTCCTTGGCCATGCGGCGGGCCAGCTCCTTAAGAAGGGCCGGGTCGTGGTAGGCGGGCAAGGTTTCCTTCCTGGCCCGGGCGGAAACCGCCTTGAGGCGCTTGGACCCCATCACCGCCCCCAGCCCCCCCCGCCCGGCGAAGTGGGCCAGGTCCTGGATCACGTTGGCGGTGAGGACCTGGTTTTCCCCAGCGATCCCGCTCTGAGCGATGCGGGTCTGGCCCCCGTGGGCCTCCTTGAGGAGGGCTTCCACCTCGAGGGGGTCCTTGCCCCAAAGGTGAAACGCAGGGTGGAGGGACACCTTCCCCCCTTCCACGTGCAGGTATACGGGCTCCGCCGCCCGCCCTAGGACCACCAAGGCGTCCAGGCCGGCGTTCTTCAGCTCAGCCCCGAAGAACCCCCCGCCCTCCGCGTCCCCGTACCCTCCGGTGAGGGGGCTCTTGGCGGCCACGGTGTTCCGCCCCGAGCCGGAGATGGGGGTGCCGGTGAGGACCCCGGGGGCGAAGACTAAGGCGTTCTCCGGTCCCAGGGGGTCAGCCCCCGAAGGTATGTGTTTGAGGAGGAGGTAGGCGGCCAGGGCCCGCCCCCCGAGGAACTTCCGCCAGAAGGCCTCGCCGTAGCTCTCGTACCAGATGCGCCCCGTGGAGAGGTCCACAAAGGCCACGCGGTCGTGGTAACCCTTGGGCATGGCCCCATGCTACCCCATCCGGTAAGATGCCCTCCGTGTGGACCCTAACCCTGGACACAGCTACCCCCTACCTTGCCCTAGGGCTGTTCCAGGGAGAGGAGGGGGTGGGAAGGGTGGTACGCGTGGAAAGGCGGCACGAGGAAAGCCTTTTCCCCCTTTTGGACGAACTCCTTGCCAAGGTGGGGGCGCGGAAGGAGGAGATCGGCGCCCTCGTCCTGGGGGAAGGCCCGGGCTCCTACACCGGCCTCCGCATCGCCCTGGCGGCGGGCTTAGGCATCGCCTTGGCCCAGGGGGCCAAGGTATGGGCCGTGAGCTCCCTTCTCGCCGCCTGCTGGCCCTTCCTGCAGGAGGGTGGTCCTCCCCTCACCCCCCTCTTCACCGCCAGAAACCGCCTTTACTACGGGGCCACCTACGCCAGGCGGGAGGGAAGGCCCATAGAGGTTCTCCCTCCCCGCAAGCTTCGGGCGGAGGAGCTTCCCCCCACGGGCCTCCTCCTGGACCCCCCTCCGGACCCCCGGGCCCTTTACGACCTCCTCCCCTTCGCCCGCGAGGGGGTGGCGCCCCTCTACCTCTGACCCTTCAATCGGCAGCCGCCCCAGGGAGGTGGGGAAGGCGGTACTGGTAGCTGGGAAGGGGTTCCCGGAAAGAGGCACCCTGCAACCTCTCGGCCATCAGGACCAGGTTTTCCCCAGCGATGCGGGCGTCTTCCAGGAGCTCCGCGTTCTCCGCCAGGCGCCCGTTCCCCCGGCGGTGAGCGTAGACCAGGCCCAACGGAGCCAGGACAAACCCCATGTAGCTGAGGGGCAGGAGCATCTGGGAAAGGGCTTGGCTGGCCCCCTCCTCCTCCGCCACCGCCAAAAGGGCCATGGGCTTGCCCAGGTTCAGGAGGCCCTGGTTCTCCATGGAGGTCATGCGCTCCAGGAGGGCCTTCATGCGGGCGGAGGCGCTAAACCAGTAAACCGGGGTGGCGAAGACCACGGCATCGGCGTTCAGGATCTTCTCCGCCACCTTGCCGAAGCCGTCCCAAGGCCCCTGCACGCAGGTATCGGGGCCGCAAGCCAAGGGGTCCACGGAGTAGTTCCCGGCGCAAAAGGGAAAGGGATGCTTCACCAGGTCCAGGCGCTCCGTGCTAGCCCCCTTGCGCCTGGCCGCTTCCAGAACCTCGTCCAGCAACTCCGCCGTAAACCCATCCGTCCGTGCCGATGCGTTGACGCCGAGCACGCGTAAGCCCATAAATATCACCCACGCACTAAACCTCCTTTAGCATAGCAGGCGCATCCTAGGGCCGCCAAGGCCCTGTAATTGGCCACTACATTTGAGACACCTTGGGGAACCGACCCCTCCTGCATCCTAGCCAGAAACTC